>NZ_JXLA01000001.1 GCF_001886185.1 Enterococcus raffinosus
CGATAATCAATGTTTGCGGTATTTTCCACAACCTCATCGAACTCTGACAAATTCAGATTATTCGTATCCGTCACAGTAGTCGATTGCCCTAATACTGTTTTAGCCGTACTATTATGGAAGCTTGGTTTCTTCTGATAATCGGCAATGGCTTGATTGATTTTTGCCTCAATGGCTGCGATATTTACGGCACTACCATCTGATCGTTTTATTGAGTGAAGGGTATACCCATTAACTTCTTGCCAGATCATCTTCTGTGCCACAATATGAGTATCTGCATCTGTACCTACTTTTTTCCATAAAACGGAAACTAATTTGGCTTTATCGGACATATCTGGTAACGGGTTCTTCTCATATCCAGGAGTGAACTCATTGTAAATCGGGACTCCTGGTTCAACACAGAAAATATCTTGTTTAACGCCGTTGTACACTGCATAATGCGGAACAGTGACTTCTGACATTGGACGACCATCACTAAAAGTTCCTTCAACAGCATATTGATGTGCTAAATCTAGTTCTACGGTTACCGTTTGTGGATGGGTAATTTCATCAGCAAAAGCAATCGTAGGAGCAATTGCTCCTACAATTGATTGAACAGCCAAACTCAAAATAGTTAATACACATAATTTCTTTTTTTGTTTTTTATACATGAAATGTTCTCCTTTCAAATTAGGCACAAAAAAATAAGATGCTCGCTTGAACATCTTTGTTTATAAAGTCTTTTTAAAATATTTATTGACTAAATAGAATGGATTTGAGAATGAATGAGCCTAAAAATTTAATATAAAATACGAAATATACTGCCTTTAAATTAGAACACATTTTAGAACACAAACATTTCAAATTTAATCAAATATAACAAAATATATTTACGGAAAAACCTTTATAAATCAAGGCTTTTCAAACTTATTCAATGATACGAAGAAAAAACCAGGTCTTAAGAAAGCTCGTAAAGCTTCACAGTTCTCAAAACGTTAATATATTTTATATATCGACATTTCAGACACTTTCCATTTTGGAAGGTGTCTTTTTTGTGGGTTTTCCTAAAGACTCTTTTATTCAAAGTCAATAAAACTGAAGGGGATGATTGGTAATGATTAAAAGGGGGAATATGTTATACAATTAGATATAACGAAAAATGAACTATAGGGGTGTCAAATGAAGAAAAAAGTGATGATGGGTTGTTTATTTATGAGTGTGCTTTTACTAGGTGCTTGTCAAAAGTCGAATACGGATACTACAGCAAAGTCTACAAAACAAACGAATAGTATCGTAAAAAAATCTAGTAGTAGTTCTGCAACGGACAATATTTCTAGTTTGGATAAACAGAATACTGATATAAAAGAATCATCGTCTGATGAATCAAACACCATAAAGACAGCACAAAAGCAGTTAATGGGGAAACGATTTTTCATGGTTCCTGCATTATATGATGGTGAAGATGCCAATCAGGCGATGGAAGAAAATAAAGCGCCGCAAAATTTGATGCATGATGGTGGAGTAGTTTTTAGTTTTACAAATGATACGACAGTCCATGTTGAGTTAGCGGGCACCTACAGACCTGACTATGATACTACGTATAAACTAACTGATAATAAGATAATCATTGAGGACCGAAATATTCCGTATGCTATAACTAATGGACTTATTTCATTTGATTCTTGGGAAACGGAGCTAAATGGGCATACGATTACTTGGTCTTTTAGTCCAGAGGAAAATTCTTCCGCGAGTTCTTCTGAAAACTCTTCTGACACAAACATCAATACAAAGAATTTAACCTCTGAGCAATTCAAAGAATGGGTCAGTGCTGTTTTGGATAAGCAGTTCACTATGGGAAGACATTCTTTTCCATACAAATTATCTGTCGAAAATCATGATGGCTATGCGTATATCCGAGTGAAGCATAGTGAGCTACAAGTGGACACTATTACAATGTTTCGCATAAATAGTGAGGGCCAGTTAGAAGAGGAAGACCGCTCCAATGGCTTTCCGGTCACTTACAAGGTTGTCTCTTCTAAATTTATGGATACCTCAGAAGTCACTGTGAATAATTAATTTATTAGTAAATCAAGTTGCGCTTATTTGGAAATCCAAATAAGTGCTTTTTTGTAAATAGTGCCATTGAGTCAAATCCGATACTTTCCACGCCAAAGAAGCTTATTCAATTAGCCTTCTTCTCTACAGCCCCATCACTTTTTCTTCTTCCTTCTAAGAAACTTTTCAATTCTATTTTTTGCCCTTCGTTCGTTTCGCCGTTGTTGGATTTGATCTTCGTTCTTGTCGGAAGCATCTGAGTTCTCTAGGTTTGTGGCGGCGTTTTTTGCTGGTGGTCTTTCTGTTTTGGGCAGATTGGATTTGCCAGCAGCGTTCTTTGATTTGGCTGTTGGCGACTTAGTGGGTGGTTCTGTCTTCGATTTCGTTGCAGCAGGCTGATTTTTTTGTTGAGCAACCTTGCCAGTAGCTGTGGTGTTTTTTGCTGTCGATAATTCTTGCTGGGCGTTTTTCTTACGAGGCGTTTCTTGTTTATTGGTTGTTTCTTGAACAGACTCCTCAGCATTTGCTGGTACGGCTTCGTGCTCTGCGTCGAGACAGCTTTTTTTGCTTTTGAATTTTACGTATTCGGCAAAGCGGCGGACACCGGAGGTTTGGAAAATCGTTAAGGTGGTTAAAATGTTCAATACTTCGGCAGTCTCCTCTGGAGAGGTAATGGGTTTTGTATCCCGCAATGTCCAGGTATGTTTTTTGCCAGCGGCATCTTTAAAAACGGAGATAAGATCGAATTGAAAGTCGGATTCTTGTGAGTGTTCGCGACTTTTTTTCTCCAATAGTTTTTTATAGGAACAAGCTTCTTTGGTAGATGCTTGGTATTCTTCTTTGCTGGAGAATAAGCGTTGGGTGATGGTTTGCCATTCTTCGTCAGAAAAAAAGTGCTGAAAATAGACGCAATGCTGGCGCAGCGTGTCATTTGGAGTTGCAGATAAGAAGAGTTCATGGATCAGTTCCTTTAGTGGCTGAAGTGAGAAGTCGCTGACACAAAGCGAGTGGCGAACAAGGATCGCTACTAGATACTCGACTACCTCCGCGACCTGTTGATTTTGCTCGAAGGATCGAAGCACACGTTTAAAGAGGTTCTCCTTCTTCATTCCAAATAATTGTCTTTGACCAAGCTTTGCTACGTCCATTGTCGTTTCCCTCCACACTTTGCGAAATTATTTTTAGAAATCGCTTTCATTTTTGTTATATTCATTATGTTAACTGTTTGAAATAAGGTTGTAAATAGGGTGAAGTGATACTTTTTTTCTATTATTTTTATTTAAAAATTGAGTAAATAATGTAAGTTCATATTTTTGGCTTTTTCGGATTTGTTCATCATTTTTGGGATGATTATTGTATTTTTTTCTAAAGGGACGGAAGAATTTATTTTGTTGTTTATTGGATTTTTTCAAATCTCTCTTTCTTATTAAGTAAGATGAATAATTATAATTTTTTTGCTAAAAAAAGAGATTCCGCATAAAAAAATGCAAAATCTCTTGAAAAAAATATTTCGTTCTATGTTCCCTCAAGGATGAATCATCGATGCTTTCATTATTGTTTTGTCAAAACACAGGTGAAGATATAATTTGAAATATCTTTTAAATCGCTGGTTAAATGGTTAATGGAGATTGGTAGAATGAAGTCCTGCTCTTGATTCAATAAACAGCGTTCGCAGACGATAAAGCAGGGAATATTGAAAAATAATTCCGGAATATCCTCGATGGAATAATAGATTTCATCATTGATAAAAAAATAGTTCTCAGAAATGATCTTGCTGATATTATTCCGAAACAGCATGTGCGAGTATTCGTCTTTCGCAACGATGATGATGGGAAGTTTCTTTTTCGCGCCTTTTTTCAGGATAGGCATGACGAGGTGGCAGAATTGCAGGATGATCGATTCGGACATCATGAGTTGCTCTGAAAAATTCTCTTTTATCCAGGTAAATACGATCTGACTTATTTTTTCTTTTATCCCGCGATCCTCACAGTTTATAAAATAATATTGATTGAGCAGAAATTCGTTAATGCCTAATGAGGTCGTGTACACAAGATCCATTAAGGGCTTTTCGAATTCAATTTCTCCCAGCAGATTCATTTCAAAGGCGGCTTCAAACTGTCGAATCAGCTGAACAACGGAGGGGTGGCTATTAATTAACCGATTTCGGTAATATTGATAGTCTACTTCAATCAAGCGGTAGCTTTCTGGATTGTAAGGCAAGTTTTTATAGATAAAAGAGATGAACGCGATGTTCTCATCATCGAGCGTTATTTCGTGCTGCGAAAAGCAAGTTTTGATGCTGTTAAAAAGAATCCCCGTTTTCAAAAATTTGATCGTTTCACTATCGATCGGAAGACGGCTTTTTTTCGTGATGCTTAAAAAGATCGCATAGCGTAAGTAATGAAGGCTCTTGCTGCTGAAATGATTTTTCAGTAAATCGCCTAAATCATGGGCGATTTGTTCAGACTTAGCAAATAGCGGATTTTTCTTCAGATCCTCCACCCCGATCCCTCGCATCCACAGAGTTAAATAGATATACCGTACCTTAAGCTCATTTTCAAAAGCTATTTTTCCTTCGGGCGTGCTGCCTAATCCTTGTCTAAAAAAAATTTCAGCCTTTTTCTTTAGATTGAACACCTTTGTAACCGAGATAAATTCTTCTTCGGCTATGGAGGTATAGTTGTTATTGCCTAATAGACAACGGTAGCATACCCTCAAAAAAAGGGAGTCCGAGTACATTTTACGAACTAAATCGTAGCAGGTGACGCCCTGCTTAAAATGAAAGGATAGCTGTGAGCGAGTGATAGAATAGGAGGCTATGTCCTCCTCTAGCCGTGCAGCGATTTTTTGACAGTCCTTTTTGATCGTGTTGAAGCTCGTATTCATATTGGCCGCAAGCTCCCCAATTTTGATTTGCCTGCATTCGTATAGCACGTAAGTAATTTTGACTCTGCGTAGGATATCTTTTTCTATAAAGTTGTCTATCAATTGAATGTCTCCTTATATTGTTAAACCTAAGAAAAATCTTAATATAAAATAAGTATCCCTCTATTGTTTTTGCAAGAAGGGCCTTGTTGGCGAACTTCCCCAAAAATTTGTTAATTCATATATTCCTGCACCTCATTGAATAATAGGTCCCCTAAAAAGTAGCCTTTGTTCCATGAGGTAATCAGTTCGCCCTCGGGAAAATGATAGGCGGCTAATTTCTTTTTGATTCGATTGGTTAAATTAGATAGCTGGCAAAGGTTTGATTTGGTCGCATCCTTTTCCCAAATTAAATAGCACAATTTCTCACGAGACAAGGTTTCTCCAGTTTTTTGATACTGATAGAGATAATGCAAGAATTTCTTCTCATTGGCTGAAAGGCTGAAGAAGAATAGCTCGGAATTTTTTTCGGCATGGGGGACTACTCCCTCGCTATCAAGAGGGCTTGATTTAGTTTGACTGCTCGTCCATTTAGCAATTTTTTCAATGACCTCGATATCCGTGGTTTCTGGATCGATCCAATCATCGATCTCATCAATCAAGTAGGAGCATTCGGAATTCTTCAGGTCATTTTTCCTGCCCTTTCTTAATAGAGCTAAGCCGTTTTTCTTAAATGCAGAATAATACTTTGAAACTTCTAAAGTAGAAATGGTATCACTAAAGATGACCAAAGAGAAATACTTGATGATCTGGGGAGAAAGCTGTGCATCCAACATCAAATCACTGGAACAATAGACCTCGTCATTTGATCGTTGTAAAATGGACTGCAGACTTTGCTCCGCCAATAAATTTTTTGTTATGATTAATACTCTCGTCATAATTTTTCACTCCTATTCGTAAATTCTCAGTTGTATTCACAACGGTTAATAAGCATCTATTCACGTATTCGTCTTATTATTTTGTTAGCGCCGCAATCATACATTATCAAAAATATTCAAAGTATTTTTTTATTCTTTTTAATTTTTTTTGGCTATAAATTAAATTTTTGGATAAAATACATTTTAATATCAAAACACAATATACTAAGCGCTATTATTTATAAAGACAAAGACAGTTAGATAAATGATCACTAGTCAAATTTTGTTCTTTTTTAAATAGGACCGGGGATGAGAGAAAACGCGCTTTTTGCTTCTTCCATCAAACCTTAGTATAATAACGTTGTTTTGAAAAACGTACGACCGTTTACTTAAGGACGGTAGGAGGAAATATACATAATGACAACGAATTTTTGGGCAGAGCTGCCAAAGCCCTTTTTTATTTTGGCACCAATGGAAGATGTAACGGATGTAGTGTTTCGTCACGTCGTTAAAGCAGCGGGAGCGCCGGATGTTTTCTTTACGGAGTTTACAAATTCCGATAGCTTTTGTCATCCAGATGGCATCGAGAGTGTGCGCGGTCGGTTGGCTTTTACGGAGGATGAGCAGCCGATGGTGGCGCATATCTGGGGAGACAAACCAGCATTTTTCCGTGAAATGAGTATTGCCTTGGCGGATATGGGATTTAAAGGGATCGATCTGAACATGGGCTGTCCCGTCCCCAACGTTGCGGAGCGAGGCAAAGGGAGTGGGCTGATTCTACGCCCAGATGTAGCCGCTGAATTGATTGCGGCAGCGAAAGCAGGCGGATTGCCTGTGAGTGTTAAGACACGGCTTGGTTTTACAGATACGGCCGAGATGGAAAGCTGGATCAGTCACTTATTGAGACAGGATATTGCCAATCTTTCGGTCCATATGCGGACAAGAAAAGAAATGAGTAAGGTTGACGCTCATTGGGAATTGATTCCTCAGATCGTCAAACTGCGAGATGAAATTGCCCCTCAAACCTTGATTACAATTAATGGCGATATTCTGGATCGTCGGATGGGGCTGGCGCTTGCGGAAAAGTACGGAGTAGACGGCTTGATGATCGGCCGTGGGATCTTCAAGAATCCCTATGCCTTTGAAAAAGAACCAAAGGAGCACACACCGAAAGAAATGATCGACTTACTACGACTGCAGCTTGATCTGCAGGATCAGTTTTCGGAGCAGGTTCCTCGCTCCATCGTTGGACTGCATCGTTTCTTTAAGATTTATGTCAAAGGATTCCCAGGCGCAAATGACCTGCGTGTAAGCTTGATGAATACAAAGTCTACTGCAGAGGTGCGGGAGATTTTGGATACTTTTGAAGGGGAACATCAAGAGCTATTTTAATGGTTTAAAAATGAAGTATGTAAAAATCAGGTTTCAGTCTTTAAAATTTAAGATTGAAACCTGATCTGCCTATAGTTGGAGACACGATTTTATTGTCGTGTCTCTTTTCTTTTTTTGTGAGAGCTTTCGTTAGAGATATTGGTCCAACAGATTACTTTTCAATAATCTGACTTACAAGTGTCAGTAAATGTTTAAGTTTATTGATTTCGCTGGTGTCATGAGACAAGTAGTAATAATTCTTCGTCCCTTCACTGCGGTAATCAATGAGCTTGGCCTGCTTTAAAATTTTTAAATGATGGGAAACCGCGGGGCGGGAGAGCTTCGTCGTCTCGGTCAAGTCGTTTACTCGTAGGCCTTCACAAGCCTTATCTTCTAGTAGGGCAATGATGATTGCTTGGCGTTTTTCGTCACCTAAGGCAATTAAAAAGTCACTAACTTCAGAAAATTCGTTTTTTATTTTTTTTAGATCGGACATCACATTCACCTTTTGTTCATTATTTTAAACCATTGAAACATTGACGGAGATGCTTGTCAATTTTTTAGGAAGCAAACAAGTTGACGAACTTTTTCCCATCAGCTAAGATACAACTCGTAGCTATGGTTTAAAAATTTAAACGAATAAACCGTGAAATCGGATGTTTATTTAGCGTATCGGAAGAAATAGATGAAGAAGGAGTCATAAAATGAAAGCAGCAATGATTCATCGTTATGGTCAAAAAGAAGTGGAAGTTGTAGAAACGGCAATGCCAAAAATTCGTGAGCAAGACGTTTTAGTGAAGATTGCGGCAGCCAGCATCAATCCTATCGATCTGAAAACAAAAGAAGGCAAAATGAAGATGCTGTTAAAGTACCCAATGCCTTTAACATTAGGCAGTGATTTTTCTGGAACAATAGTAGAGACTGGAAAGGGTGCAACGAATTTTCTAATCGGAGATCAGGTCTATGGTCGCGTTCAGAAGGATCGCATCGGAACCTTTGCTGAATACATCGCGGTGAGCCAAGAGGATATCGCTTTACTGCCTAAGAATGTAAGTTTTGAGGAAGCGGCTGCGATTCCGTTGGTGGGATTAACAAGTTATCAGGCCTTGTATGAGATCATGAACGTGACGGCTAAGGATAAAGTATTGATTCAAGCCGGTTCAGGCGGCATCGGCACGATTGCGATTCAATTAGCCAAATTATCTGGTGCCTACGTAGCGACTACGACTAGTGAAAAGAATTCCGCATTAGTAAGAGAGCTAGGCGCGGATAAAGTCATCGACTATCATAAAGAAAACTTTGATGAGGTTCTTGCTGATTATGACTATGTTTTTGATACGATGGGAGGAGAAATATTAGAAAGAGCGTTCAACGTTATCAAGCCTAAAGGAAAGGTCGTGACGCTCTCGGGAATGCCCAATAAACGCTTTGCTCGCGAGTACGGATTGCCATTCTGGAAGCAAGGAATTTTGACCTTGGCCAGCCATAAACTAAGCAAGCGGGCCAAGACAGCGAAGGCCGAGTATGTGTTCCTATTTATGCGGCCAGACGGCAAACAGCTAGAACAGCTGACGGAACTGATTGAAGCTGATAAGCTTAAACCGATCATTGATCGGGTGATTCCGTTAGAAGACATTCAAGCTGCCTTTGACTATTCAGCCTCTGGTCGAGCGAAAGGAAAAATCATTATAAAAATGCCAGACTAATCAGGAGGGGCCGTTCGTTCTTCTTGGTATAATAAATCAAAAGAAGAAGGAGCGAAAAAAGAATGATCGAAGTAAAACTTGGTGATATCTCTCGTTTAGAACGTCCTGTAGATGCGATCGTCAATGCCGCAAATGCAGCCTTGATTCCGGGCGGCGGTGTTGATGGTGCGCTAAATCGAGCGGCTGGACCGAAATTAAAGCAGGCGATGGCGAAAATCGGTGGCACTCCGACTGGTTCGGCGGTAATTACGGAAGCCTTTCATTTACCTGCTACCTACGTGATTCATGCAGTTGGTCCACGCTATATTGATGGCGAGCACGAGGAAGAACGATTGCTTTACTCTGCCTATGAGTCCGTATATCGGCTGGTTCATTCCCATGAGCTTCAAACCATAGCTGTTCCCGTTTTAAGTGCGGGAATTTATGGTTACCCTAAGACAGAGGCCGCTCGGATTCTTTATGAAGTGGCTAATCGAGGAGAAAATCAGGCAATCAACACGTTGGTCGTTGTCTTTGAATCCTCCTGGCTGCCGATTTTTGAAAGGCTTCAAATAGGGAATGAAAACGATTAACTATTTTTATCAATTTTGTGATAAAGTGATAAGATAATAGTAAATAAGTAAAAGCGAGGCGAATGATTTGAAAGCTATCTCAATTCACCCTGAGCCGGTCATGGAGATTCTTTCCGGCAAAAAAACCGAAGAATATCGGTCGTGGACCACCCATCATCGCGGACCGTTATTAATATGTTCGACGGCGATTAAAACACCTGGCTGCATCTCCGGGCACGCGGTATGCATTGTTGATCTTGTCGATGTAAAAAAATTAGCTGAGGATTCATATGCGTGGGTCTTTGAAGATGTCCGTTGCATCAAACCTTTTTCTATCAAGGGGCAGCGACGTTTGTACCATGTACCAGATGATCGGATTGTCGAACCAGAATCGGGTGAATTCATAATAGAAGATGGCGAAAAAGTCGTTACCGAGGAATTTTGGCAAACATACTATCTTTCAATAGTGGATTAATCTTTTTCATTTCCCTAGATGAAATAGGCTCAGTGATCGTTTCTATCAAACGATTACTGAGCTTATTTATTTGTCGTTTTTTGAAATAAAGAACGGTGTTCGTTGTTCTGACCGTAGGGCGTACTTTTTTCTTAATCTAGAAAAATCGTCTGTCTAATTCTGCTATTTTGAATATTTTTGACTAAAAATTGCCATAATTGTGTTTTCATATTATTATTTGTTAACAAAATAGAAATTATACAAGGAATGAGTATTTATTTCATACAATTAGGCGAAGGTTGATAAGAAAATAGGCTCGGTGGTAGTTGTTGGTGATAGGGCTTTTAGGGGAACCGGATTTTGTAACTTTTAGGGACGGCATTCTTTTTGAGAGGAGAATGATCATGGATTTTCGTACACTTTTGGGGACAAGCAACAAGCGGCGACTGGCATTAGTAGAGCGACTTTATTATCATCGGGATGGTTGGTCGAGCAACCAGCTGTTGAGTGAACTGAATTGTTCGTTGCCGATTTTATTGAATGATATTGAATTGATTAATGAAGAATATCCAAGCTTTCAAATTACGAAGACGCAAGGTCTTTATCGCTTAACGGTAGACAAAAAGGTGAACTTAGGGAATTTATATGCCAATATACTCAATACCAGTCCGGAATTTCAGATCATCGAAGAGCTTTTATACGAAGAATGCGACAGTATTACGATCTTAGCGAAAAAATTGTATCTCAGCACCTCCAATACGCAACGCTATTTAAAAAAGCTTGAGCAAATGTTTACTCAGGCAGGCATGGAATTATGTTACCGGCCACTACGCTTAGAGGGGAACGAGGGAGAGATTCGTAATTTCTATTATCGTTTTTATAGTGAGCGGCAGGTGGCTTTTGAAAGTCCGCTGCCTAAGCTGCCGCCGAAACACTACCACATTATTGAACGCTATGTGCAAGAATTTGTCCGCATCAATCAAATCCACGAAAAATATGTTTTTCAAAAACGCTTGATTTACAATTTCTATATTAGTATTTGGCGGATCAAAAACGGCCATGACTATCCTAAAGAGGAGCTTAGAATTGAAGGACTGACGTTACCCATGGAGTTGCCTTACAAAGAATTGCGGCAGTCAGTTAGAGAAGGTGCGGATCTGACATTGACCCCAGAGATGACACGAGATGGCTTATGGCTGCTTTTCTCCGATTCCATCGTATTCAGTTGGGAACATCGGGAATTAGCAATGAAAGATAATGAAAAATACCAGCAATTGTTTCATCGGCATTATGAGCTGGTAGAAGCCTATAATGAGCTGCTGGGGCATCGTCTAACCAAACAAAATTGCATTGATTTGGCTACCGTTTTATCCAATGATTTTTATCTGTATGATCCTGATGGCCAATACTTATGTTTACTTTGGCGGAATCGCACCATCTTTCTTTCAGAGGTTTCCAAGATGTATTGCCGAGGGGTAGAAAAGGTGAGGACATTAGTGGAGCAATTTGTTCATAAGTATCAGATGTATCAAGAGGAAGATTTCATCCGAAATTATGTCTACTTGCTGATTACGACAGAAGAAAGAGGAATGGAATGGCTGGCTAGTCAAGAGCCGTTGTTGAAAGTCTTATTGCTGTCTGAACTGACACCAACAGAGGAAAGCTTTTTAGCCAAACAGATTTCGGACAAAATCTATGGGAATTTTATGATTTATCATTTCGAAAAGTTGTCTGGCGGTACACCGAAGCTGCAACAGGAATTGAAAAAATATGATTGTCTCATTACTACAGGCTCTGCTCAAGGGCTGCCGGAGGAGTATCCCGTCGTTGTGATCGATCCTTTTTTAACGCGGCAGAGTACCCGTTGGATCCAAGAGACGATCAACGAGCTTGAGGAAAAACGTCAGCTAGTATCTATGGTAGAATAGTAGCGAAAGAAGGCTGATGTATGAATAGTATGGAGAAAATCAATCAATTTCGCGATGAACGAAACTGGCGTCCTTTTCACAATGAAAAAGATTTAGCCCTGTCGATTTGCTTGGAAGCGGCGGAGCTATTGGAGCTTTTCCAGTGGAAAGAATCCGAAGAAGCTCGCACGCAGACCGAACGCTTGAAGGAAGAGTTGGCGGATGTGCTGATTTATTCTTATATGATGGCAGATAATTTGGATTTTGATATTGATGAGATCATCAGTGAGAAGTTGAAGAAAAATGCAGTGAAGTATCCAATAGAAAAAGAATAGAAACTTGCGGAGCAATCCCACGAATGGAGCAGAGAAATCTGCTCTTTTTTGTTTTTTTAAAGGAAAATCTGCTAATAAATGAATAGCCGCTATGTTAGGAGGTTTGTTTTTTATTGTTATATATAATCGACTTTATAATAATGTTGGTTTTTGTATGTATTTCAAATAAATCAAATTAGAAAAACGTGATTTTGTAAGCGTTTTACCAAAAATCAGTATTGTTTATGTGTATTTTAATCTGCTTTTGTCATTTTTGACAAAAAAACACAGTGATTAAATAACTGATATTGTGAAAATTTGATTAATATTTTAGTTGAGTTAAACATGTACATATGTTAATTTATAATTGTAAAGTAATTATTCGCTAATAAATAGCACTTATTATTTAAACTATTATTTAAAGTTTAATGAAATTTATGGTTGGAATTCCGTTATTCCGTGCTGTTATTCCACCAGTGTGTAGGATGATTTTTAAGAAAAGAATCAGGTAAGAAAAATGAAAAAAGCTCAGGAAGTAAAAGCAAAACCCAAAAAGCGCAATAGGACCTCTTCAGACTTTTTAAAACAGGAATTATTTTCTCTTGTGGTAAAGCTAGCGATTTTGTTGACGCTGGCGTATTTTGTCGTCCATTTTGTCTATGGCATCACTCGCTATCCGGATGATTCAATGGTTCCGGCGGTAAAATCTGGAGATGTCGCTTTATATTATCGGCTGAATAAAAATTATGTCGCTTCAGATGTGGTCGCTTTAGAATACGAGAACGACCTGCAGCTTCGGCGAGTAGTTGCAATTGAAGGTGACACAGTAGACATAACTGAAGAGGGTCTAGAGATTAACAATCATTTACAAGCGGAGCATCAGATTTATGAGGAAACCCTTCCTTATACAGAAGGAATCGATTATCCAGTAAAAATCGGAACAGGGGAGGTATTTGTCTTAGGCGATAAACGAGAAGCGGCAATAGACAGCCGTGTATATGGGCCAATCAAGACTAAGGATACGCTGGGCAAGGTGATCACGATATTGAGACGAAGAAGTATTTAAGTTTTCAACCTAAATGGAAATTGAAACTAAATAGATAAATATTTTTGAGGAGGAAAGAGGATGAAGAAAATAGTAAAAGGAATTTTTGTTGTAATAGCTACATTAAGTGTTGTTGCAAGTATGGCACTAACTGCAGCGGTTGAAGTGAAGGCTGATGGACAAAAACATCCACTTTATGACGAAGAAGCGGTATTAACAAAGGTGATAAAAATACCTGAAGGGGTGATCGTTCCGAATCTGGTATTTGATTTTGATGCTGTTCCTTTAGGAGAAGAAGATGAAGAGGGAAATCTCTTTGGGACTGCTCCAGAATGGAAGCTTCCTTCGATAGAGTTTAGTGAGGATAGTGTCAACCCTGACAAAGGAGAAAGCGGGAATAAGGCCGTTAAAACAACTGATAATCTTTTGGTAAAAAAAGTTATAAATGAAACCACTATTCTACAACTAAAAGATGCAAGCGCTGATGATGCAACGGTGAACTTTGGACATGCTGGTGTCTATCTGTATGAAGTAACAGAAAAAGTGCCCAATCCGTCAGATCCAGAAGATGTGATCACTCGTTACTCTCAAGCGAAATATACTGTACGTGTTTATGTGGAAAATATTGAGGATAAAGATGGAAATTCCTTATTAACAGTTAAAGGGTTAACCATTCTTAAAGTAACAGATGATAATGGAGACAATGTGGGGGCAAAAGTAGATCCAACTCCCGGTAGTGATACGGAATACGGCGGCAGTGAATTCCGATTCGTCAATGAATTTTGGGATGAGACAGAACTTGAAGTAGAAAAACGAGTTGCAGGAAACGCTGGGGATCGAACAAAAGCGTTCGATTTTGATATTAGCCTGACTTTACCAACAGTAGTAGCAGCTCCTGATGATCATAAAATTACCTATACATTATCAGGTGATCCCACAAATACTGTCTTTGAATACGACGGAAACAATCCAATTTCAGTGAAATTGAAACATGGAGAAAAAATCATCTTTAAAAATCTGCCTGTCGGTTCTACTTACAACGTAGTCGAAACAATCGCTAAGGGATATACCCCTTCAGCAGTGGTTACTGGACGAGGAACAAATGGAGTAGCAACGGATGGCACGCCTGATGATGACTTGAAATTCACTGTTATGGTAGGCGATGTTATCGATCTTTTAGTTGATTTTGAGCAAGATGGGATTGAAAATACGACGGTTGTAACCAATGAATACAAAGATCCTAGTATCACAGGCGTTCTTACCGATAATTTCCCATTCATCGTCATGGTCCTTGTTGCTGGTGCCGGAATCGTATTTTTGACAGTAAGTAAGCGAAGAAGAGCACAGTAAGATGTCAGCGCCAAAAGAACCAACGAAAAAAACACTTTCTTTTAGCGTTCGTTTGGTCCGTTGTTTTAGTAACTTGATTGATCGCATAGCAGTGATTCTTTTATTGCTGCTATGTGCGTATGGAATTTACGGAATGTGGGATACGAATCAGCTGTTATCAAGTGCGCAGTCCTCCAATTTGCAACAATACAAACCTGAAGCAGATGATACGCTATCCTTTCAGGAATTGAAGGAAATCAATGACGAGGTGATTGCCTGGCTGACAGTCTACGGAACAAAAATTGATTATCCCGTAACGCAGGCTGATAATGATCAGAAATATGTGAATACAAGTGTCCTAGGAAAGTATTCGCTGGCGGGGAGTATTTTTTTATCTAGTGAGAACGCCGCAGATTTTTCTGACTTCAATAGTATTATTTATGGTCATCACATGGATAAAGAAGCGATGTTCGGCGGTTTGGATAAATTCATTGAAAAAAAATACTTCAATCAGCACCAATACGGCAATCTTTATTGTGATGGAAAAAATTATGGGATTGAATTTTTTGCCTTCATTAAGGGGGATGCCTATGACTGGCAGCTGTATAATCCAGGGATTCAGGAGAGTGCGGCTCGTGAATCTTATTTGTCGTATTTGCTGGAACAGGCCAGTCAAACGCGTTCGATGAAGGTCACGGAAGACGATCGTATTGTTTTATTAAGTACCTGTGCGTCTGAACCGACAAATGGTCGGCATCTATTGATTGGAAAACTCTTTGACGAACCCTTTGAGGATCCCTTTTATCAGGCAGAAGAAGTCAAACCCTTTTTAGGAATTGATCCGCAAGCTTGGTGGGGAAATTTATCTAAATGGCTAGGCGCTTTCCTGCTGGTTCTTTGGCTCGTCATCTTGCTTGGTTTGTTTTTGAGAAGGAAAAAAGAAGGGAGCAAATAAAATGAGAACACGTGAAAGATATGAAACTTGTTATTATCTAGTTGTCCTCCTTGTTGTTGCTTTTTTCTTTCCAACGCAAGTCTCGGCCCAAGCGACGGCCCATATTCCCATTGAGCAGACCTTTAAAATGGACGCTGGCAGTTTGGAGCAGATCGCCCAAACAGGTATCTATATTCTTGAACCGTTAGAGCCGAACAGTCCGATGCCTAATAATCAGACACCTTATCAAGTACAGTTAGCAGGAAACGAAAGCAAAATTATTGAAGGGTTCGATTTTTCTCATGAAGGGACGTTTATCTATAAACTCTATCAACAAATCCCCTTGGATAAACCTGAGATTACCTATGATGATCAAGTCTATCTGATCACCGCTCATGTTGTGGACATAGATGGAGCTTTAAACGTTGATCTTACAATGAAGAATGCTCAAAAGCTGAAGGTAGCTGCGGCTGTATTTGAAAATATGTACACGGCGGTACAAACAAAAAATCAAGAGGAACCTATGACGGAGTCTCTGCCCGATACTAAGCAGGAAAAGGAAAAAACTGAGGAATCGGAACGTCGTCTGCCAAGTACGGGCCAGCTGAAGGAAAATCTTTGGCTATTGGGATTCATTGTTTTACTTGCGGCAATGAGTTTCTACAAAGGAAAGCAATACATTGAAACCAAAGAGTAAGATGTCGATCCATCCTTGATGGGTCGACGCTTTCTCAAAGGTTAGTTGTCTTTTTTTCTGAGGATATGACAGGCGGTCATTTTTTCATAAAAAAGGATTACTGAAGAAGATACAAGTGAGGAGGTTTGACAAAAATGAGGAATAAAAGCAAGCGGTGGTATAGCTGTTCAAACTGGCTGACTCTTTGGCTGACCCTCACGCTTTTTTTGACAAACATGCCTTTCTCTATGATCTATGCTGAAACGATAGAGGGGTCCTCCACTGCAGAAGAGGTTCAAGAATCCCTTCATAGCACTGAAAAAGAGTCAAGTACACAAGCAACGACTGACAATGAAGGGCAGCAAACCATAGAATCAACCGAAACAGTTGAAGGAACCCCTATTGCACAGGCAATAACTGGAACAATCAGGGGCATGGTCTGGCTAGATGAAAATGAGGACGGTGCACATGACAGGGATGAACGACAGTTAGCAGCGATCAAACTCTATTTGGTGGAAGCGGAAAATAAGAACCAAGTAATAACTGAAACGGTGACGGATGACTCTGGAAATTACTCCTTTAAGGACTTAGCGGCAGGGGAATATCAAGTGGTCGTCGAAGAACAAACGTTGGATGGCAAGGACTATTTAGTTCCGATCGCCGATCTTCAGTCGGGAACGGACAACAAGTTTGATAGCGACAAGGAAACGGAATCTTCACGTTCCTATTCTAAGCCGATAAAGGTAACAGAAAACGAAGCTATCGTGGGTATAGATGCAGGAATGCGACTCAAAAGGTTACCCAACCCAACAGGTGGGAATTATAAAGTCTATGATTCCACAAATGCATTGATAGGCTCTTACCCGACTTTAAAAGCTGCTGTTGATGCAAGCAACCTAGCGGCAGATCCATCGCTTACAATTTTATTGACAGGAGATGATACTGCTCAAGGGGAAGAAGCAACGATCAACACGGGAAAAAACATTCTTTTGAAGTCCACGGCAACCAACACCATCACCCAAAACATCGAGCCCAAAAGTGAAACGGACCCAGAGGAACAAACAAAGCGCCATATAAAGGTCAGCAGTGGTGCGAGCCTTACTTTAGAGAATATTACTTTAGCGGGAGCAGGAAAGGCCTATAACGACGGACAATGGGGACCATCCAATGGCGGTGTGGAACTAACAGGAGGAACACTGAGCCTTGGAGAAAATGCGGAAATTACCAAGACCTTTGGAAATAAAGGTGGTGCGATTGAAGCAAAGGAAAATAGTAAAGTCTACTTAAAAAGCAACAGTAAGGTGTATCTAAATCAATCAAGTGACACCGGCGGCGGGATATACGCTAAAGATAGTACAGTAGAAGTCAGTGGGACGAGCAGCATCTCTGAAAATATCGGTCAATGGCGGACCGGCGGAATTCATTTAGATCAAAGTTCTCTAACGGTCAACGACCAAGCGACAGTGACTGGAAATATTGCGAAGCACAATGAAGCTGGCGGTATCAAAGTCGAAAATAACAGCAGCGTCGTGATGAACGGCGGCAGTATCACCGCCAATAAAGTAGAGGACAATGGAAATGGCGGCGGAATCTATCTAGTCAGCGGGTGTACGTTTACCCAAAATGCTGGTGAAATCAACCAAAATGAAGCAACCAATGGTGCGGGCATTTATACTACTGGTGGAACAGTCGAAATGACAGGTGGAACAATTCATCATAACAAAGCTAGTGCTGACGGTGGCGGGATCTATACAACAGAAGGACCGATTCAGGTATCCAACGGTGAAATCAGTCAAAATACTAGCGAGGTAAATGGCGGTGGTATTTTTATCCGAAAAAGTACCTTAACGATAACTGATGGAAAGATAAAGAACAATACCGCTAACATTGATGGCGGTGGGATACGTGCAACAGGTGAAGCAATTCTCGAGGTGACAGGCAACGCAAGTGAAATTAGTGAGAATGAGGCCAATTATGGCGGTGGCATCTCGGCAAATGAAAATAGCCAAATAACTATGACTGACGGGACCATCAGTAAAAATACTGCAGGGCAACGCGGCGGCGGAGTCAATTTGGACGGGACAGCGACCACCTTCACCATGCAAGGAGGAGAAATCAGCGAAAACAAAGCGAAGCAGAGTGGCGGCATCTTAGCAGATAAAGCCATTGTCACAATTACTAATGTAAAAGTACGCAGCAATCAATCAACTGGGAATCAAGCAGGAGAAGGCTATGGCGGCGGGATCATGATCGAGAATCAATCGAATGGGACTGGCGGCTGGTATTCAGCGAAGGTGACCGTCATCGACAGTGAATTTACAGGAAACAGTGCTTATGATGGCGGTGGTCTGTATGTAAGTGAAGGAAGTCAAGAGTTGTCGATCACCGGGTCTACTTTCACGGGAAATACTGCGCGACATCAAGGCGGCGGCATCTTTGTCAACGGTACCCAGACCAAGATCAGCGAGAGTCGCTTTGATTCAAATAAGGCCAGCAGGTATGGTGGCGCCTTAAAGCTGGGGATGGCAACGGTATTAGAAATAGAAACCAGCACAATCAGCGGCAATGAGTCTCGTTATGGCGGTGGCATCTCCGCCAATGACGGCAGCAAAATCACGATGACAGACACCGATATTATAGGAAATAGTGCCCGTCATATCGCGGATGGTGAGTCTGAGATCGTAGAGGGCACGCCGTCAGTGAGCGGAACGGAAAAAGAAAATATTGGCGGTGACGGTGGCGGCGTAAATATTGATTTGCCGGATACGGAATTTAAGATGACCAAAGGAAAAATTGAAGGGAATATCGCCGAAAGCAGTGGCGGTGCATTATTTGCGACTGCACACGCAAAATTCACGCTTGGCGGGACGGAGGCTGAACAAGTTGAGGTAATCAAGAATACTTCGGAATCGCAGGGTGGGGCGCTTTTTCTTAAAGAAAATGTCGAAGGGACTATCAGTAATAGTCTTATAGATGCCAATACCGCTGGAGGAAATGGTGGTGGGGCGCGTCTAGAAGCCAATGCTCGTTTGATTATCATGAATAGCAGTCTGAGTAAAAACACCGCTTCTTATGGCGGTGGGATCTCTGCCAATAGCGCCAGTACCGTCGAAATGAACGGTTCAGCAAGTACAATTTCCGATAATACAACCAGTAATTTTGGCGGCGGGGTGAATATTGATAACGCAGGGACAGTCTTTACCATGAACGATGGTTCGATTGCTAGTAATCCTGCACGAAATGGCGGCGGTGTCTTTGCCAGTGCCGGCGCAGAGTTTCGGATGAATGCGGGCTTGATCACTCAAAATACCGCGCTTAATAACGGTGCGGGCGTGTATCTCCAAGCAACGGCGCAGTTATCGGTTACTGGTGGTACCATTTCACTAAACGTCGCGGAAAGAAGCGGCGGCGGTATTTTTACAGAGGATTATTATTATGATTCTCCAGTAGATGCAGATGCGTACTATCGAAACATTACAGTTACCGGTTCAGGTGAGATCACTGAAGACAATCGTTCTCAGAGAAAGCAGCCTATACCACATATTATCAATGGACCGCTTGGATTTGAAAATAGTTATCTGAATGATTATCAGGTCAATTATTTCCCGAACTCAGTAAGAATCGTTTATGATCCAAATGGTGGCGGCGGCGAACTATATGAAGAACAATATTTCAAACAAAATCCTCCAGAAATTGCAACAATTCGTTCAGAAACAGAGTTGAAATATACCCCGCCAAGCGACCATCCCGAGTATGTATTTCTATATTGGTGCGAAAATGCTGATGGTGAAGGCAAGCGCTATAGTACAGAGGGAACGGACAAGATTACGATGGATAGTGACAAAGTACTTTATGCGATTTGGGGACCGCCAACGACCCTTTCTGGGACAATCTTTCTTGATAAAATCAAAAATAGTACCTATGACAAGGGTGAAGAATTAGAGAACCGAGAAGTGACCTTATATAAGAAGGTGGAAAATTCCTCTGAGTATGTTGCAATCGAAACAACCCTTACAAACCAAGATGGCAACTACTACTTTACAGCTACCGATCAAAATTCCTATAAGATTTCTGTGAAAGTACTGGATGGGGAATATGGCAAGTATGGATTTGTCAAAAAAGGGAGTACGAAACTTAGCAGTCACGTGAACCCGGATGGCTTTTCTGATCCGATTACTATCGACATCGAAAAAGAAAGAAAGCCAGTTTTAAATGCCGGTTATCTCGAATCAGTCGTTGTCACAGGCGTGAAACACAATGCAGAAAATGGCTTCTTTTATCTGATCAGTCTTCTGTTAGCTGGACTCGTAATAACGCGTATTTTTGCGCTTAGAAAAACCGAATAGAGAAAACGCTCCTTTTCAACGACGAAAAGGAGCGTTTTTTATTCGTGTAATTCCAATGGCAGACCGTCAGGATCAAAGAAGAAGGTCATCTTCTCACCAGTAAAGTCATCGGTTCGCAGAGGTTCGCACTCGATTCCGTGACTGTTCAAGTAAGCGACGGTTGCTTCAATATCGGTTGTTTTGAAGGCCAGGTGGCGTAATCCTGCTGCTTCTGGAAAGCTTGGGCGTTTCGGTGGATTTTTCACGGCGAATATTTCTAACTCTGCGTCGTTCAGCTGTAAATCTAATTTATAATCCTGTCGTTCTGGTCGGTAATGTTCACGAATAATCGGCAGACCAAGGATATCGACATAGAAATGCTTCGCCTTCTCATAGTCGGAAACAACAATAGCGACATGGTGAATCGCGGAAAAATTTGGTTTCGGCATAAAACCATCCTTTCAGTTTTTACTTATCTAGTTTATTGTAACAGGACTAGAGGCTGGAGGCGTTCTAGCCGCTTTCTTAAACGTCTTATCGCGTCAAAGCTGAGGGAGCTTACGAAGTCTTTTCTTATTATAAGCTAGTTGGATTAAAAAAAGTATGTTATACTCCAATCAATTGAAGAGAAACATTTGGGGTGCTGTTTAGCTGAGATTATACCCATGGAACCTGATGCAGTTAAGACTGCCGCAGGGAAATGTAGCTAGTTGACTGATCGTACCCGACCATTTTATTTTGGTTGGGTTTTTCTGTCTTTTACTCCTTTTGTTTCTTGCAGAATGGTTGCTTGAAAATGAGAAAGGAGTTTTTGTCGTGGAGAAAAATAAAATCCACAAATTGACGCTATTGGCTTTAATGATCGCCTTGGATGTTGTTTTGTCACCTTTGATGCGAATCGAGGGGATGGCGCCGATGTCTAGTGTCATGAACATTATCGCCGGCGTGTTGTTGGGCCCCATTTATGGAACGGTGATGGCGCTAGTTTGTGCTTTGATCCGGATGACGATGTTAGGGATTCCGCCTTTGGCGCTGACGGGAGCGGTGTTTGGGGCTTTCTTTGCGGGGCTGTTTTATCGTTTGGGAAAGAAGCTGATTTGGTCAATGCTGGGTGAAGTTGTTGGTACGGGAATTATCGGATCTCTCTTATCTTATCCTGTGATGGTGTGGTTCACCGGCAGTCAGAATGAGCTGTATTGGTTGATTTATACCCCGCGTTTTGTCGGTGCGACCCTGATTGGTTCGGTGATTGCTTTTGTCGTCTTAGTGAAGCTGAAGGAGACCGCGATCTTTAAACGCTGGCAGCGCTTATTTTCCAGTGAAAGGATGTTTGGATGATGAAAATAGATGCTTCAAAACTACTGCCCTTAACCGAGGCTCCGCTGGTTCATTGTATAACCAATGAGGTAACCTGTGAAACGGTAGCTAATGCGCTGCTTTATATCGGAGCAAAGCCGATCATGGCTTGTGATCCGCGGGAGTTTGACGAGCTGTTTCGACAGACAGACGGCTTGTTGCTGAATATTGGTCATCTCTCGGAGGAACGTGAAAGAAGTTTAGTCGCCGCTGTGAAGCTGGCAAACAAGGTGGGAAAGCCAACCGTCGTTGACCTAGTAGGATATGGGGTCAGCCGCACAAGAGATCGGATAGGGCGTCAGCTTGTTGAAGAAAAGCCAACTGTAGTAAAGGGGAATATTTCTGAACTGCGTAATTTTTGCGGCTTACCAAGCCATGCCCGCGGAGTGGATGGCAGTGAGCTGGATCAAAGCGATCCAGCAATCGAAGAGCTAACAAATGCTCTGCAGCAATTAACAAAGACGTATCCTAAAACAACCTTTTTAGCCACTGGCAGCCAAGATATTATTGTGGATCAGTGCAGAGTCTGGCAGCTGCGAAACGGCGTGCCGGCATTGGATCGCTTTACTGGGACCGGCGATGTTGTCGGTGCTTTGATCGCCGCGTTATTGGGGACTGGAGCAGAGGCTTCGGCGGCGGTCGTTACGGCGGTCAGCTATTTTAATCTATGCGGAGAGCAAGCAGGCGATGAAAATGGCTTGGCGGCTTTTCGACAAGCAACCTTGAATCAACTCTCGCTTTTGATGGAAAAAGAATGGTGGACTGAAGTGAAGGGAGAAGAAAAACAATGGGCTTAACGCTTTATTTGGTAACAGCTCGCTATGATTTTAGCGATGACCACTTTCTGACGGTGATTGAAGAGGCCTGTAAAAATGGGGTCACACTTGTTCAGCTGCGAGAAAAAGATTTACTGACGGGAGAATTTTATGCACTGGCTTTGAAGGTAAAACAGGTGACGGATCGGTATCAGATCCCGCTGATCATCAATGACCGGGTAGATATTTGCTTGGCGGTTGATGCGGCAGGGGTGCACATCGGGGATGATGAAATGCCAGTAGAGGTGGTGCGGTCGCTGATCGGTCCCGAAAAAATCTTGGGCGTGTCAGCAAAAACTGTCGAGCGAGGAGTCGAGGCAGAAAAAGCGGGCGCGGATTACTTAGGTATTGGCGCGATTTTCCCAACAAAAACCAAAGAGACGCCGCTAACTTCGATCGAAACGTTAAAGGCAATCAATGAGCAGGTAACGATTCCTAGTGTTGCGATCGGCGGGATCAAGGAAGATAACCTGACGGATTTTTATGGGACGGGAATCGCCGGGGTATCGATCGTTAGTGAAATCATGCGGGCAGAAGATGTAGGGAAAAAGGTTCATCGGTTGAAAGAAAAAATAGATAAAGTATTGGGGGAATCAAAATGATAAATGAAACGCCTCAGGTTGTAACGATTGCCGGATCGGATTCTGGCGGTGGCGCGGGAATTCAAGCGGACCTCAAAACCTTCCAGGCACGAAAGGCTTTTGGAATGAGCATTATTGTGGCATTGACATCTCAGAATACGTATGGGGTACAAGACAGTATGGCGATTCCTAGCCCCTTTATCGAAGCGCAGTTTGATTCTTTAGCCGCTGATTTTGCGATTGGTGCTGCTAAGACCGGGATGTTGGCGGATGTGGAACGAGTAGAAACGGTGGTAAAAAAACTGAAGCAGGTAGATTTTGGCCCAGTAGTTGTAGATCCTGTAATGGTAGCGAAGGGCGGGCATCATCTCCTACAAAGTGATGCGGTAAAAACGATCAATCAGCAATTACTGCCATTAGCGACGATCGTTACCCCCAATTTGCCAGAAGCAGAAGTCATCATTGGTCAGCGGATCGTGACGGATCAGGAGATGATCAATGCCGCGAAAAAGCTGCAAGCCTTCGGTACGCAGAATGTTGTCGTTAAAGGCGGACACAGCCAGAACAAGGATGCGGCGGATTATGTCTTGCTGGCCTCAGGAGAAAGCTTCTGGATGAGTGCGCCGAGAGTGGAGACAGCAAGTACTCATGGAACCGGTGACACCTTTTCCGCCTGTATCGCCGCGGAACTGGCAAAAGGAACCGAGCTGAAGGAAGCGATCATTATCGGCAAGAAATTTATTCAAGCCGCTATCAGCCAGCCGATTTTTGTTGGGCACGGACATGGTCCAACCAATCATTGGGCCAAAATGACCGATAATATCGTCATCAAATAAAAAAGAAGTTGAGAAAGAGTCCCTTCTCTAAACGTTACAAGCGAACGATTTTAGAGACCCGCGCCTTCTCAACTTCTTTTTAGTTTGCCTTCAAACAAATATCTTGTCCTTGCTCCTGCAGGTGAGCGACATGCTGCTCGCCCCAGCTGCACAGACTATCTAGAATATCAGACAGGCTGCGGCCATAGTCGCTTAATGAATATTCGACTTTCGGCGGCACCTGTTGATACACTTTTCGGTCAATAATATTATCTTCCTCTAACTCACGAAGCTGCTGGGTCAGCATTTTTTGGCTGATGCCAGTAATTCCTCGCTTCAAGTCGCTGGGACGCATCGGTCCATGGCGAAGGTTACAAAGAATAATGGGTTTCCATTTTCCGCCGATAACATCCATCGTCGCTTCGACACCGATCATATAGGAACGATTCTCCAAAAAAAATTCCTCCTTAAAATGTTGATACCATCCAAAAATTACTAAAAGGTATCTATAGTACAAAAAAGTGGGTACTTATCAAAAGATCATCAACAGTATATAGTATCTTCTCGTAGGTTACAAATACTTTTTTTGGAGGAACAAAATGGAAAAGAAACTCTCACCAAATTTAACATTACTGGCTCTCGCGATTAATGCCTTCGCGATCGGGTCAACGGAATTTATCAGCGTCGGACTGTTACCGATGATTGTTAAAAGCTTCAACGTCACACTCGCACAAGCAGGGTTGACTGTTTCATTGTACGCTTTAGGCGTTACGATCGGAGCCCCTTTATTGACCGTTTTAACAGGAAAATGGAACCGACGTAGCTTGATGATCGGCATTATGCTGCTGTTTATTAGCGGGAATCTGCTGGCGGCTTTTGCACCGACCTTCTTTATTTTATTGCTAGGCCGCATTTTGGCAGCCTTGGCTCACGGAATCTTTATGTCTGTTTCAACTGTGATTGCAGCCGACGTTGTTGAACCTTCACGTCGTGCAAGTGCCATCGCGATCATGTTTACAGGGTTAACTGTGGCTACAGTGACGGGAGTGCCGCTTGGAACCTTCATTGGTCAACAGACAGCTTGGAACATGTCCTTTATCTTTATCGCTGTTGTTGGGTTGCTGGGACTAATCGCCAGCAGCTTCTTGGTTCCCCGTCATTTACCGATTCCAGGTAAAGTGGACTTGAAGGGCTTCACCCGAATTTTTACCAATAAACCATTGGTGATGTCCTTCTTGATTACAGCTTTCGGTTACGGCGGTACCTTTGCTGCATACACTTATCTGTCGCCGATTTTGACCGATTTTGGATTTTCTGCCAGTGCTGTCGTGGTTATTTTGATCGTTTATGGCGTAATGGTCGCTATCGGGAATACTGTTGGCGGACATTTCGCAAATGAAAAGCCGTTGGCATCCTTGATCAAGATGTTCGGTCTTTTGATGGCGGCCCTTGTGTTCTTATTTGTGACCATCTTGATTGGAAACAGTATTCTAGGACTGCTGGCAGCGATGCTGTTAGGCTTATTTGCCTTTATGAACGTGCCAGGTCTGCAACTGTATGTTGTACAGCTAGCGGAAAAGTACGTACCGCAGGACATTACTCTGGCTTCAGCGTTTAATATCGCCGCCTTCAACATCGGAATTACATTAGGATCGACAATTGGTGCACAAGTCACTGGTAAAATGTCTATTGCCTATACACCATTATTCGGGGCACTCATTGTTTTATTCGCCATCCTCTTGATTCTTCAAGTGAAAAAAAGCGAAGCCGCAGAAATGGGAAGTACAGGAACTGAATGTGAAGAATAGGAAAAAGCCGTGACAGATTCCGTCACGGCTTTCCCGTTATTTGTTGTTCCAGATTTGAGCCAAAATATCCTTCAACACTAGAAAGGCGTCCTGATCATTGTAGCCATAATCCCTTTTCAAGCGCTTCAGCATTTCTGTTAGCTGAGAAGCATACATCTCTACATGGACAGTCTTTTGATAGGTTGCCAACACTGGGAATTTTTCAGACCAAACTGTCGTCCAGTCAATCTTCTGCTGCTTCTCTTCACTGGTTTTAGCGATGACTTCCTTGATATCATTTAGGTCTGGATCGAATTCGATTAGTTCATCCAAAGAAACTTTGTATGCGGCGGCTAATTTTTTCGATTGATTGATATCCGGCAGGGTTTCGTCGAGCTCCCATTTTGAAATGGTTTGTCTGCTAACCCCGAATTTTTCGGCGACCTCTTCTTGAGACAATCCCTGCTTTTTACGTGCAGTGTAGAAATTGTTTCCTAATGTCATCTTCTATCCCTCCAACCTTGATAGGTTAAGTGTATCAGGATCTGACATGAAAGCTAGCGACGACAGAAGGAACTTTTGCCCTGTTTCTTAACATCAGTCCAAAGCGGGTTTATTGCGAAAATGAACCAGGCAAGCAGTAAAGACAGCCAGTAGTAAAGCTAATAGGACGAGTAAGGAAAGCTGGGAGCCGGTAACTGTTGCGGCGATAAAATCCGATTGGGATTGTTGAGCCAAGTTAATGATTGTCGCAACGATCGCTGTGGCAACGGCGCCAGAGAATTGCTGCAGTGTATTAAACAGCGTATTGCCATCACCATATTCATCCTCTGACAGCAAGTTCATTCCTGTAGTCATTAAATTGCTGTAGGAAAAGCCAATACCGATCATGTAAAAAACATGACCTGCGACGAATCCTAGCAGAAACGGTGAACGTAATAACAGTGTTAAGGCGATCCAACCGATCGTCGCAAAGCTCAAGCCTAATAAGATCGGTTTTTTCGGCCCAAAGCTGTCTAAGACACGTCCAGAGATTGGAGCTAAAATCGCGCCGACTGCGGCTCCAGGCATCATGACAAGCCCTGCGATGAAGGCATCTTTGCCTAAGACGATTTGAATGAAGTTTGGCAATACGAAGGAAATCCCTAAAAGTAAAAACTGACAAACCAAAAAGCCGCACAAGAATAAAACAAAGACTTTATTTTTCAATACGGTAATACGCACTAGCGGATTTTTTCCACGCGTCGCCTGACGATAGAAGATCGCAAATCCGACAATGCCGATAGCTAGCGAAACAAGACTTAGTAAGCTGCCGATTTGATTTAAAAACATCAATAGTCCGCTGAACAGTAACGCGACACCGATCAAGCTAACGACATCCAGCGCCCCAGTTTTATTGACAGGCATCTCTGGGATGGCATAAAGACCAATCACCAAAGAAATCGCGAGTACAGGTAATAAAAATAGAAAAATTGCATGCCAAGACAGGCTGGCAGTCATGATTCCGCCATAAGTGGGCCCAATCGCTGGAGCGATCGAAGTCGTTAATGTTCCAACCCCCATCATGGTGCCTCGTTTATGCATAGGAGTGAAATTCAAAATAATATGAAACATCAGCGGTAAAGCGATCCCTGTGCTGATTCCTTGGAGTAGCCGTCCGAGTAAAAGAATGCTGTAAGAAGGTGACCATAAGTCAATCACTAGCCCTGCTATGAAGAACAGATTAGCGACAATAAACAATTTGCGAATCGAAAAATTTTTCAATAAATAATTGGAAAAGGGCACCATAATGGAAATCACCAGGAGATAAATCGTCGTGACCCACTGTACCATACCAGTCGAAATCCCAAACTGTGTTATCAGCGTAGGGAAGGTCACATTCATGGCGGTCTCAATCAAGACCCCAGCAAAGGACATAATTCCAGTGGCAAGGACAGCTAACAACAAATGGATTTTCTTTTCTTTCATGTAATAACCTCACTTTGTTTCGACAGATAACAGTGCATTGAGTTTGTGCCGCAGGGTTCATTTTGCGTAGCTGAGCGGCATTCATTTTTCTAAAACCTAGAAAAATGAATGCTATTTTCGTCACGCATACGATTCAACGAAACATCCTGTACTTAAACTAGTTGATACAGAAGAAACCGACCTCACACTTTTACTAACTGCGAAAAGATGGACTCGCAGCTACCTCAAGTGACCGGAAGTCATTTTTCTAAAACCCAGAAAAATGAATGCTATTTTCGTCACGCATACGATTCAACGAAACATCCTGTACTTAAACTAGTTGATACAGAAGAAACCGACCTCACACTTTTACTAACTGCGAAAAGATGGACTCGCAGCTACCTCAAGTCAAGGGACTTCATTTTTCTAAAACCCAGAAAAATGAGTCATATCTTCGTCACGCATACGATTCAACTAAACAACCTGTACTTAAACTAGTTGACACAGAAGAAACCGGCCTCACACTTTTAATAACTGCAAAAAGTTGAACTCGCAAAAAAGGAGAGGTGGTTTCTAAATTAATAGAAACCGCCTCTCTCTCGACACGCCCTGCGTGTTATCTGTACGATTTATTCACAGAAAGCATTGTAAAGCTTTTTTTCACCAAGGTCAAGCTTAGCGTTGGATAAGAAAACTTATGATCGCGAAGATAGCGATGTGTGCAGGGTAGAAAATGTAGAAGAAATTCCGCATGCTTCGTCCTTTTTCGCCGTTATAAAGAATGATTGGGATTGCCGCTAGGAACATCATCCATTGATAGTTAAAGGAGAAGGCGTATTGAATCCCGCCGCCAAAAACAAGTGTAATAACGGCGACAACGACTAGTGCCGCAACTTGTAGAAATTTCTTTCCGTGGAAAAGATAGAATAAAACAGCGAGGGCCACTAGTAAAAAGCCACCCTCTGTCATCATGACTGTTGGAACGATTAGAGTGAATACTTGGAAAAACAACAAGCCGATTTTCGAATCGAATAGGCTGCCGTTAGACAATAGCATCATCGCGAAAATACTTAACAGGGTAGGCACAAGGAACCATACGAGGCCCTTAATAAAGGTTTTCCTTTGTTTGAAATATTCACAGGCCTGCATGTAGACAGTCCCTAAGAATATGGTGCCAAAAATATTATTGATAACGATTGACCCGCCGATAGAAAAGTAGCGATTTAGGATGAAGTTAATGATCCCCATCAGCCAATAGCCGGCTAGCAATCGGAACATGTACTTTTTACGATCGCTCGTATGAATGAACCCCTCAGAACTTTCAAATAGAAACAGCGGTGCTGCGATTCGTCCGATCCAATGGAACCAGATGGGAACACCCAAAAAGAGAAAAAATTCTCCGATGTGATCAATGACCATGGTCACAACCCCTAAAACTTTTAACTGGAAACCAGTCATTCCTTTGTTCATAAAAAAACTCCTCTCTCTGAAAACCACGATACTGAATTTTTTTGTCAGCCACCATTTATTAAACGAACAATCGACTTACAAAAATGAGAGATGAAATGTCAGAAAATTCTATAAACTCATTGACAACTGATAAAACCTCCTTTATCATTACAATCATAAATTAATTTAATTGCCATTTAAATTTAATTTTTCTAAGGAGAATTTCTATGAACGCGACGACTACTGGACAAATGGTCATTATTATTAGACTGAGGACTTGAAACTTGTTTTGAAAAAAACAGTTTGAGGTCCTGTTTGACATTTGTTGAGTGGGATTCTCCAGAGCATCCCACTAAGAAATTAGTGAGATGCTTTTTTATTTTAGTAATAGGTACCAAACAAAAAAGGAGTGGGGAAAATGGAAAACAATGTAGAGAAGGTAAATTTTAAAGAAACAGCTATTTATACCGTTGAAACGGCAGAGGCACCAAAGGCAATCGGCCCTTATGTACAAGGAAAAGTGGTAAACGGTATGTTGTATGCCTCAGGTCAGATTGCATTGGACCCGACTAGCGGAGAAATGGTCGGTGAAACGATCGAGGATCAAACCTATCAAGTATTGCGAAACGTTGGCGGACTTTTAAAAGCAGTTGGAGCAGACTATGACCAAGTCGTAAAGACGACATGCTTCTTGAAGAATATGTCTGATTTTGTTGCCTTCAATCAAATTTATGAAAGCTTTTTTGATAATGAAAAACCAAGCCGCTCCTGTGTTGGTGTCGCTAATTTACCCAAAGATGCATTGGTTGAAGTTGAGATTGTAGCGGTGGTAGAATAATAATTTTACAGTTTTAAATACTTATTTAAGTCCTCTTTTTTTTAAAGGAGGACTTTTATTATGAAATAAAGAAGAGGTATGTTTGCTTTCTTCAAAAATAAATCAATTTTAGAAAACGCTTGCACAAGCAATTAATAGATGCTATTATCAAGGTGTTAACAGGTTAACGTGTTAAGTTTCAAGGAGGAATTAAATATGGCTATAGCAAAATATGAAGAAATAAAACAGGATATCGTGAAAAGAATACTTTCAAAAGAATTTCAACCAGGACAAAAGATTTCGAGCGAAGCAGAGCTGAAGAGTAAATACAATGTTAGTTCAACAACCGTAGTAAAAGCTTTGAATGAGCTTGTTTCAGAAGGGTATGTTTATAGAGTTCAAGGAAAGGGAACCTTTGTTACAAAGGCGCTTAGAGGAACAACAGTCCGGTATTTTGAAAATGATTATAAATATTTTGATCGCAGTGATGAGCGTACAGAAGTCATTTCTGTTAAAACGGAGTCTACTTCTGAGATTATTGGTGAATTTGAGGAGGGGATTGAGGTTCAAGAAATTACTCGTCTGAAATATGCTGGGGATATCCCAATTCAACTGACGACAACCTATATGGACTCAAATTATATTCAAGGTGCATCGAAGGAACAATTGAAATCAATCTATGATACGGTTCGCGAGAAGAAAAATATTAATCTATTCAACAATCAATTCGAAGAAAATTTCAAAATACTATCTCCTGTACCTAATGAGATAAAGAAATTACTTAAAATTTCTGGAGAAGCCCCGGTAGTGTTTATAACACAAAAAACATACTCAGCAGACAACAAATTAATTGAATTAATTCTTTCATATAAAAAGCATGACTACTTTGATATTACTGTTACTTCAGTATAGGAGGAAAAAATGATTATATTATGTGGACATGGCAAGTACGGTGAAGCAATCAAAAATAGTTTAGAGATGATCGCAGGAAAACAAGAAAACATGTACACTGTTGATTTTACCGAAGACATGTCTGTCAGCGATATTATCGAACAGTACAATGAGCGAATCTCAGCTTCAACAGAACATGTATCGATTTACTGTGATATTCCTGGGGGAAGTCCCGCAAATGCGGCGCTATTAACTAAAAAGAAAAGTGAAAAAGTACGAGTTTTTACAGGACTAAATCTATCTATGATGCTCAGTTTAGCAATGGGGGAAAGTATTTCACAAAGTTTAGTCGATGCCAAAGAATCTATTAAAGAGCTTTAGAAATTGGAGGCGAAAAAAATGATTGTTAATGTTCGAATTGATGAACGTTTGATTCACGGGCAAGTGGCAACCATGTGGACGAATCACTTGAAAGCCACTCGAATTATGGTCGTTGATAACGAGGTTGTAAAAAATGAGATGGAAAAAGAGGTTCTTAAGATGGCAAAGCCCAACTCAGTCAAGCTGAGTATATTAACAACAAAAGGCGCTTCAATGCGAATAAACAATGGGCAATATGATGCTGAAAAAGTCTTTTTAATCGTTAAGAACCCCAAGACACTTGTTGAGTTAACGGATAACGGTGTGGTATTAGAAGAAATAAATGTCGGGAACATGTCTGCGAAGAAAGGTTCTAAACAAATAGCGAAATCAATTGGTGTCACATCAACTGATATTGAAGCGTTTAATTATTTAAATCAGAAAGGGGTAAATCTGGTAGCACAAATGGTTCCCAATGAAGAAAAAAGTGATTTCATGAAACTACTGAAGGAGGGTCATTAATATGGAATTAGCTACGTGGCAAATTGCAATCTTAATTATTTTTTCATTCTTTTGTATTTTAGACAATTTGACTCTGGTTATTGGTATGCAGTTTCCGGTAATCGTTGGCACGATTGCGGGGCTTATTGTGGGAGATGTCACTTTAGGATTGACGATCGGGGCTACTTTGCAATTGATGGTACTTGGGGTAGGAACTTATGGAGGCGCTTCCGTTCCCGATTTTACAACGGGTGCGATAGTTGGAACAGCTTTTGCACATATATCAGGGAAAGGAATTGAGTTTGCTCTAGCTATTGCCGTACCAGTTGGTCTATTGATGGTTCAACTAGACGTGTTAGCTCGATTTGCAAATACCTTTTTCTTACACAGAATCGATAAGAACATCGAAGAGTTGAATACTAGGGGGATTGCTCGAAATACGGTGCTAGGAATGTTTCCGTGGGGATTATCCCGAGCTATTCCAGTTGGAATCATGCTTATCTTTGGGCAAAAGGTGGTAGACGTCATCGTAAATGATATGCCGGATTGGCTGATGGGCGGGTTGAAGGTAGCGGGGGGACTGCTTCCCGTAGTGGGAATAGCTGTTTTACTAAAATATCTTCCTACAAATAAATATATTGCCTATTTAATAGCGGGATTTTTCTGCGCGGCTTATTTGAAAGTACCGATGCTGGGAGTCGCAATGGTTGGATTGGCCTTAGCGATTAATCACTTTAATCGTAAGGTTGGGGAGGAAAAAAGTCCAGAAATGAAACCTGCTGCTGCTGCTGATACCAGTCTAACTATAGGGGGCTACGAAGATGGAGAATATGAAGAATAGTACGATCACAAAAAAGGATCTTTTTCGCGCCAGTTATCGCTGGTTATTAGGAAGTCAAATCTGTTGGAATTATGAGCGGATGATGTCTACAGGTTATCTCTATACCATGTTGCCATTTTTAGAAAAGAAATACGGCGACAACAAGGATGAACTTAAAGAAATGCTAGAAACACACAATCAGTTCTTCAATTGTAATCCAATGATGGGGCATTTTATTGTTGGGATTGATCTGGCAATCGAGGAACAAGAAGGATTTGAATCCAGAGAAGTAATTACAGGGATCAAAACCGGGTTGATGGGACCATTTGCCGGAGTTGGAGACACGATATTTGGTGTATTAATTCCTACTGTTTTAGGTTCGATTGCGGCTTATATGGGGCAAAAAGGCAATGTGACTGGTGTGATCATCTGGTTGCTGGTTAATATTGCTGTCTGTATCGCCAGATTTACATTTCTTCCTTTCGGATACAAACAAGGTCTCAAACTAGTCAATGAATTCAGCGACAAACTGAATGCATTGACGGATGCGGCGATTTTGCTAGGGGTTACTGTAGTAGGAGCGCTGATTCCGACAGTTATTACAGCAAATGTGTCCTTTGTCTATAAATCCGGTGAGGTGACAATGAAGCTGCAAGAAATTTTGGATCAGATTATGCCTGCACTGATTCCAGCTTGTTTAGTAGGTTTGATCTATTGGTTACTAGGGAAAAAAGGGATGACTTCAACAAAAGCCATTCTACTAGTAATGGTGTTGTCGATTATCTTTTATAATCTTAAGATTTTAGGATAAAAAAGGGATGCTAGTTTTACTTAGTCTGTTTAATTTCCTGCGATTGCAGGTAAAAAATGATTACTAGAAAAAAGGGAGAATAGAAAATGACATTAGAATTTTTTGAAGAATGTAAACGAGTTACAAAAGTGCTTGAAGAGAATGAGAAAGAAAATATTTTGGAGGCTGCAAAAATTGTGGCGGAAGGGATTATGAAAGGCGGGATTACTCAAGCTTTCGGTAGTGGTCATTCGTATGCTGCGGCAATTGAAATTAGCGGACGCGCTGGCGGTTTGATTACTTCGAAGACGATCATGGATCCGGCAGGAGGAATGTATGAGCAATGTGAAGGTGTAGGGAAAACGCTGATGCATAAGGTCATGGTTGATCCTAATGATGTCTTCTTTTTGATCTCAAACTCAGGAAGAAATCCGATGGCTATCGAAATTGCAGAAGAAATAAAAAAACGCGGGAATAAATTAATTGTCGTTACGGCATTAGATATCTCGAAAGCTTCGACTTCGCGTCATCCTAGCGGAAAACTGTTATTCGAGTTTGCGGATGTCGTGCTGGATAATCATTCTGGTTTCGGTGATGCTGCTTTAGAAATCGAAGGGTTAGACACAAAAGTTTGTGGAACCTCTTCCTTTGCGGCAACCTTACTTTTGCAGCAAACAATGTTTGAAGCAATCAAAATCATGGTAGAAAAAGGCTTTGAGCCGCCTGTATACATGAGTGCGAATGTTGATGGCGGACATGAACGTAATTTAGCGATCGAAAACAAATATGCCGATCGAATCTTCCATATTTAAAAGCAGAGCCTTGAACTTGTCTTTTCAAGTTTAGGGCTTTTTTAGGATCTTGTATAAAAAAACTGCAGCATAGGAGTATAAAGTGAAAACAGTCGCAGAAATCAGAAAAGAAACTTATTCGAAAAAATGGTCGCGTTATGGTGAGAAGGAGATCTTGCCCTTTTGGATTGCCGATATGGATTTCAAATCACCAGAGTTTTTATCCAAGTGTTTGCTTTCCAGAGTTCATAAGAATTATTTCGGATATACGGATATCCCCAAGGAAGTAAATCATCGGATCTGTGAATGGTATAAAAAGCGGTACGATTGTGTAGTAAAACCAGAAGAGATTCTTTTTTCGACAAGCGTTTTGCACAGCTATCGAGTAATCCTCGAAACTTGTTTATCAACAGGTGGAAAAATAGTAGTGCTCACACCAAGTTATCCACCGTTAATAACTATCGCAGAAAATATTGGCGTTGAGGTAGTTGAAATACCACTTCTACATGTGGATAACAGTCATCAGATTGATTTTAATGAAGTTAGAAAAGTATTGAGTGAAGACCCTAAGATTGAAGCGCTTGTTTTGTGCAATCCTCACAATCCAGTTGGTCGTGTTTGGAATAATGCTGAAATTGAGAGAGTTAAGGAACTGGTACAAGCCCGAGATTTATATCTGATTTCGGACGAGATTCATGGTGACCTTGTATTTAGTGACTATTCATTCAACTCAGTATTAAAAACAGACAAGGCTGTGGAAAAACTAATTGTGCTATCTTCACCGGCGAAAACATTCAATGTCGCAGGTATTAAGGCATCCTACATCATTATTAGAAACCAAAAGATAAAAACACGGCTAGCAGAAAGGTTTAAGATAAATGGGTTAAACGATTTAGATATATTTGCCATTGAGACACTAAATGGTTTATATGGAAATTTTGAAGATGCGCTTCTATGGTTGAAAAACCTGATTAACGTTTTAGAAGAAAACTATCACTATCTTGAAGGATTTTTTTCTGACCTAGAGCGTGCGGAACTAATCAAATCTGAAGGTTCATACTTAGCTTGGATAAAAATTATAGATAGCCCGTGTGTAGATTCTAATGAAATAAGAATCGTTTTGAAAGAAAGATATGGCATTGATGTACATGAAGGAACGATTTTCAAAGAGGGTGATGGCCAGTATATTCGGATAAATTTCGGTTGTCCATTAGAATTTTTAATAAAAGGAATGGAGCGTTTTGCTGAAGCAATTACAGACAAAGCGATCTAGTGAACGGGAGAATGTAGAATGAGTAAGAAGATAATTAAAGAATTTTGCGCTGAAAATTTTGAAAGGATTCCTGAGGCTATTGCTTCAGGAGCTGGCAGGATCGAGCTGTGTGATAATCTCGCAGAAGGTGGAACGACGCCTAGCTATGGTGTAATAAAAAAAACACTCGATTATACTAAAGGAAAAAAAGTTCCCACTATGGTCATGATCAGACCAAGAGGTGGGAACTTTGAATATAATAAAGCCGAAGCTGAAATTATGGAAGCTGATGTGATGATTTGTAAAGACTTAAAGGCAGATGGTATTGTTTTTGGTTGTTTGAAAAATAGTTGGTTAGATGAACCACTTATACTGCATTTAAAAGACCGAGCAGGAGATATGTCTGTTACTTTTCATATGGCTTTCGATGAGTTGAGCCGAGAAAATCAATTTCGAGCAATTGATTGGCTGGCAGAAAAAGGAGTTGATCGTATCTTAACTCACGGTGGAAGCGGCGAAAAGCCAATTTCTGAGACAGTTTCGCATTTATTAGAACTGATTTCATATGCAAATGATCGAATAGTTATTCTGCCAGGAGCAGGGATTCGATTTGATAATGTCGATCAATTACTAGCAACTCTAAATGTCTCAGAAGCACATGGAACACGTATCGTTTCTATTTAAATTAAATCCCCAAAAGAAAAATAAACACTAACGCAGCAACGGTTTGAACAGCCCCAACTGATAGTCCGTAAAGCAAAAAGCGTGGACCTTCTTTTAAGAATTTTCGGAAGTCTAGGCGCAGGCCGATGGCAGCTAAAGCAGTGGTTTCAAACCAAGTGCTGATAAAATGAGCGCCGTCACTGAAGACTGTTGGCAAGGTAAAGAAACTATTGATGATACAGAAAATTAAAAAGCAAGTAACATACCAAGGGATCGGGAATTTTTTCTTCGATCCTTTTGTTGCTACGAGATTGTCTCGCTGTGCTTTGCGTTCAAAAACAAAAACTACGACCACTAAAAAAATGATCCGGGTAATTTTGAAGAGCATCGCATATTTGACGGTTTCTGGATTCACCAAGCTTGCGCCGGCAACGACTTGTCCAACAGATTGAAGGGTTCCGCCGAGAAGTGCACTTTTGCTCAATAGGGCATCGCCAAACAAAGACATACCCAAAAATGGCAGGGTCAGCATCATTACTGTTCCCAGTAGATTTACCAGAGTGATGATCTGTCCTTTTTCTTCATCATTGGCTTCGATCGCAGGAGCAATTGCACCAATCGCTGAAGAGCCGCAGACCGCATTTCCTCCAGCCATCATCATGGCCATTTTTTCATTGAATCCCAGCTTTCGGCCAATCCAATAGGCACCGCTGATGACAGTTGCCATAATCAATACAATGAAGAGCAGTCCCCTGATCCCCATTTCTCCAATCGTTTGGAAGGTCACGGTAAAGCCTAGCAGAACGACTGAGTATTCTAATAAACGACTTTCTGAAAATTTGGTTCCTTCAGCTAGAACTGATTGTTTAAAGAAGGTATTTCCTAAAATGATCCCTAAAAGAATCGCTAAGGTGGCACCTCCTAGTTTTGGTAAGAGCAAGGCCAATAGTTTCGCTAAGATCGCTACGCCAATGGATAGTCCCAAACCGGGCAGGACAGGTTTAGATTTAGTGTAAAAACGAGTAAACATATACAAATTCCTTTCTATCGTTAATTTTGAATTAAGGTTGTACAGGTAAAGTAAGTCGATGAGCGCTCTTTATTTTTAAGGTACCTTTTATGGAAAAACTCAGATGATTTTCATTTGACCAACAAATTATAACTGATATCTTTCATTATTATAATTTATTGATATAATACCTTAGATAGAAAAAGATAATGGAAGTGATTACGATATTTAAATGGCTCGAAACCTTCAAGGTAGTTTATGAAACGAAAAATTTCTCGAAGGCATCGGAAATTTTGTTTATTTCCCAACCAACCGTTTCCTCCCAAATCAAGCAGCTGGAAAACGAATTCGGTACGCAGCTATTCATCCGCAGCGGGCGGAAGGAAGTGCTGGTTACACCGCAGGCGGAAATTTTGTACGAGCGAGTCGTTGACTTGATGGACGATTGGGACAATCTGTATCAAGCTGTCCAAACCAATCAACAGCAGATCGTTCGTTGTGTGATTGGCGCTTCTCACACGTTTGCCAATTATGTTTTGCCCGCACTTTTGATCCCACTGCATCAGCAGTTTCCGCAAATACGCTTTAGTGTTCAGATGATGAATTCTTTAGAAGTGCTGCAAGCAGTGGAGCACCATACCGTGGATATTGGATTTATTGAGAAGCCGTTGTCTGCGCCAACGATTAAGCGGTTTTCACTGATGGAAGATCAGCTAGTTTTGGCAGGCGATACGGAAAAAGGTCCTTGGCTAGTGAGGGAGAATACATCCGGCGTTTATTATTACACGAAGCGGTTTTTAGAGGAAAAAGACATTAATGGTCCTACTATGGAAATTCAAAGCAATGAAGTGATTGTGAGTTTACTGAAGCAAGGCTTCGGCTGTTCATTAATCTCTGAAAGAGCGGCTGAAGGAATTAACCACCGAAGATTGGATGAGAGTTTCAAGCGTAATTTTTACCTCATTCGTCGCAAAGCCAGTGCTTCTGATGATATCGAAAAATGTGCCGAGTTTATTTGCGAGTGGAGTAAACAGTAAAAATAACAAAAAAGCAGCCATCCCCGTTTTTATCAAAAAAGGGAATGGCTGTTTTTTGGCGATTAAGGTTTTACCGCGTGACTTAATTTGGTTAAATAGTGGACCACTTCTTCCAAACGCTGAAAATCAACGATGGTTAGATTGTCTTTAGGAGTATGCATAACCGCGTCCATTAATAAATACATGTTTGTAGACGCGACAGCGAGTGCGGGAATACCAGCTCCCGCAAAGAGCATATGATCGCCCATCGGCCAAGGTTCGACTTTTTCAACCGTTGGATAATCCGCGGTAAATTGATCCAACTGTGTGGTTAATGGTTCGGGACACTCATAAAGCGAGTAGGAAATTGTACTATTCTGCATACCAGCCCCATCAATGTTCATAGCGAAGGCATAGTTTTCTGGTTGATTCAATGATTGTTCTAGGAAGGTCATTTCTCCTGGCATTGAATAGTAGTCTTCGCCGTTAAATAAAACAAATTCAAGTGGATGTTCTACAGGTGTTTGAAGCAATTCTTCAGCTAGTGTCAGTAGTAAAGCGACACCAGTTCCGTTATCTAACGCTCCTGGAGTGGTTGGCTTGGTGTCGATGTGGGCGGAATAGGCAAGCTTCTTTTTAGTCTCATTGGTTTCATGATTTTTATAAGTAGCAATCACATTTGCGGCGACAGCGGCTCTTCGTTCCGTAAATAGTTTTAGTGTTGCGCTTTTTTTACTTAATAATGTCGATAAATAACAACCTTTGACTGTTCCACATGGAACATCGAAGTCGCCATCTTGAATGATCGGTACGGCGACCTCTTCAAGAAAGCTGACGGTAATGACCGCTAAAGGGTGCTTTTCTTCTAGTTCGCGAATGATGGCTTGATGCTCTTCAGGATTCCAAAAGGTCATACTTTTCGGCATAAGGGGTTCCTTACACAAATCACCGTACATCACGCAAATCTTATCGGTTAACGCGGCGGCTTTCAATTCTTGAATTGTTTGGACGAAAACCAAGTCACCATGTACATCACAAGGCATCGCATACTCTGCTGCCTCCACTTCAACGCTTTGCCCATCTGCAATTAGTTCCGCCCCGCTATTTTGCCAATCCATACAAGAAAATTCCTGCAACCGTACTTCATACCCCAACGAGCGAAAGGTTTCCGCCGCATAATCAACCGCGGCTCTATTTCCCGCTGAGCCAGTTGCTCGCGGACCGATTTCTCCACACAATTTTTCCATATGACGTACCAGTCTTTTTTTACTATTTTCCACTTTGCAACACTCCCTTTAGTTGATACCATAAGTATAGAAGAGCTAGGAGAGCTAGGAGAGCATTTCTTGACTTTCCTTGTGATGTGCGTTCCACTTATGAATTTAATGGAGGATATCTATGGCGAATTTAGAACATGCGGCGGCAGTTACTCGGATGCAGACATATATAGAAGAAAATTTAGAGGAAGAGATTACCCTGCATGCGTTGGCTCAGCAAGCAGGGTATTCACCGTGGCATTGTGCCAAAATGTTTAAGGAGTATACCAACAAGTCTCCCTTTGAGTACATTCGAAAATTACGCTTGTCGAAGGCAGCTTTAGTTTTACGGGATGAGCAGCTGCGGGTGATTGATGTCGCTTTGGATTTTGTTTTTGATTCCCATGAGGGCTTTACACGAGCTTTTCGGAAGCAATTCGGTGTAACCCCAAAAAGCTATCAGAAAAAGACACCGCCAATCCCATTGTTCACCCCGTATCCGGTGGAAAGCTACTATTTGATGGGAGAAGAGCATGAGGATCTGCCGCCACTGTCGAAAAATTTACATGTTCGATTGATTGATTTTCCAGCGCGTAAGCTGATTTTACTGCGGGGGAAGAGGGCCGAAACCTACATTGACTACGCAAAAGAAGTTGGCTGTGATGTCTGGGGTGTTCTCGCGAGTATTAAGGAAGCCTTGTATGAACCTGTCGGCCTGTGGCTGCCAGAAAATCTCCGTCTATCGGGAACCTCTATGTATGGGCAGGGAGTCGAGGTTCCGGCTGATTATCAAGGAATTGTTCCAGAAGGTTTCGAAATGATAGACCTTCCCGCCTGCACCATGCTGCTATTTCAAGGGGATCCTTACGACGAAGCTCGCTTTGCCGAAGCAATCAATCTAGTAATGGAGCAGATCGATCAATATGATCCCAGCCTGAATAATTGTCAGTGGGCGGAAAAGGATGTCCCGCGTATCCAATTGGAACCCCAAGGCTATCGCGGATATATCGAAGCACGACCCGTACATTTTAATTGAAAAAGCAGCGCTTGCGAATTTTTCCATAAAAAAGTTCGCAAGCGTTTTAACGATATTATTATGAAGGAAAAATTCGGCTGATTTTTTTGTCAACCGTTTCGTTGAAAAATCGGTCGAAAGTCTGAGGTGAAGGTTTCCCCGAGTGATATAATTAGCTCAATCACAAAGAACAAAAAATCAGAAAAAGGTTGGGATAAAAATGAAAAGAAGAGGTTCAGGTATTATTGTTGGCATTGCCGTCATCGTCTTGGCAATCGGCGCCTATTTGATAACGACATATAACTCATTGGCTTCAGCGGAAAACGATGTGGATGCAAAATGGTCGCAGGTAGAAAATGTGATGCAGCGACGGGCAGATTTGATTCCGAATCTAGTAAACAGTGTCCAAGGCAGCATGAATCATGAAGAAAAAATTGTTAAAGAAATTACTGATGCGCGTAAGGCATATAACAGTGCGAAGACACCAGCTGAAAAAGATGCAGCCAATGAACAAATTGATCAAAGCCTAGGAACGATGGTGAACGTTATTCAGGAAAATTATCCGACCTTGGCTTCGAATGAAAATGTCAAAACCCTGATGGTGCAGCTGGAAGGAACAGAGAATCGGATTTCAGTTGAACGGAAAAATTATATTGAAGAGGTCAATGATTACAATCAAAGTCTCGTTCGCTTCCCAAAAAACATGGCAGCGAAGGTCTTAGGCTTTGATAAGAAGGCGAATTTTAAAGCTGACGAAAAGGCCAAAGAAGTACCAGATGTCAGCTTTGAATAAGAATGGGTGAGGAAAAATGAAAAGGGAAGAGCGTACTTCAGGGAAACAGCTCCATAAAGAAGTCGTTGGCAATTATCGCAAGGTACGCAAACGTAATGGGGTCTTTTCCATTAGTTTAGTACTGGTGATGCTGCTTAGCGGATTTGGTTTCGTTAATCTTTTTGCAAGCAATGGGTATAGCGAGAAGAAGGAAGCCTATGATCAGCAGCTGACGACCTTGGAGCAAGATCGAGAAGATATTTTGTCTGGTAAAAAAGTTACGGTCAATCAATCCTTCAAGAAAACGCTGGATGACAATTTAGCGAATTTGAAAGAATATCCTAAAACAGCCAACAACTATGATGTGGCAATTGAAGGAACAAATGGACATTTGACCATTAACAAGAACAATATCTTTGTTTCTGACAATGCCAACATGCTGAGTCAGAAAACAAAGCAAAAAATCTATCAAATGAACAAACAATTGGCCGCAAGTACCAACGGCGCACAGTTTGAAGTGGTCACGGTACCAGAATTGCCGCGGGGAGAAGACATCGAGTCATATGCCAATACGATCTTCAATCAGTTAGGGATCGGCGACAAAAACGAAAACAACGGTGTTTTGTATCTGATTGCTTTGGATGAACGAGAGTTTCGTCTCGAAGTCGGCTATGGTTTGGAAGGTCTGATTCCTGATGGGAAAGCCGATGACATTATCAACGATGACGATGTGGTAGACGCCTTTAAAGACGAAAACTATGATCAAGGCGTCAACCAAGTCTTGGACGAAGTTTTCGCCATCATGAATACAAAAACGGCTTTAGTAGATTCTCAGATCAAGAATGTTAAGAGTCAACGGACGCAGCTGATGTTCTTCCATTGGACAGGGCTAGTCGTCTTAGGTCTGCTTCTTTTCGTCAGTCTGTTACTCGTCGTTAATCTGATACGGGCGCGTATTTTCTTAAAAGAAAACTACAGGAAGTATCAATCAGAGACCGCATCGGTCACAGGTGAGACAGAATTGAAACGGACGGTGAAACACACAGAGCTTTATCAAATACTCCTCAGCGGATTAGTGATCGGGATGTCTGTAGGCGGCGTCAAGCGTGCGATTATCCAAGGCAGATTGCTGCGCAATCCCGCCGCTGAAAAGAAAATGTTCGGTCGTATTTTGATCGGGGATACCTTATATTCAGGCAATGGCGATGTATTGACGACTGCTTATCTAGCATCGAACTATAATTCCAATAACTGGTCGGATAATGACAGCGGCTCAGGGGGCGGTTCTTCTTGGGGCTCCTTCGGCGGCGGATCATCCGGTGGTGGCGGTGCTTCAGGCGGCTGGTAATGAAATAACTATGAAACGAGCATGGGACAATTTTTGGTCTCATGCTTTTTTTATAATAAGTATTTTAAAAAAAGGTTTTATATTGGTCGTATATCTTCATACAATAATTATTTTTTACAGATGAAATTAGATTCGGCTAAAATGGGTTTCGTGACAATCTTTTGAAAAAAATACAGAGGATGACGATGATGGAACTAATTTCCTTATTAGACCGAAATGAACGAACACAGTGTTTAATTTTAAAACATCTTTTAAAACAGACGAAACCTAGTCCTTTGCCTGAGATGATGAAAAAGATCGATGGCTCTAAAAGATATTTAAAGGAACAATATCAGTTACTAAAAAAACACACCTGTTCTTTTCCAGGAGTTGAATGGAAAGAAACACCTGAGGGAATCATTTTTCAAAAGCCCCATGAACTGAATGCGGCAGAGATCTATTATAGCTACCTCATTTCTTCTATGAATTATAAGCTGTTACGCTTGCTATTTTTACAAGGAAGACTGGACGCAACTCAAGTGATGCTAAAATTTTACATCAGTGAATCTTCTTACTATCGTCGAGTAAGAGAGCTGAATAAAGTGTTGGCTGAGTTTGATTTAAAAATAAAAAATGGGCTGTTGATCGGAAAAGAATCACAAATTCGTTTCTTTTACTTTGAACTTTTTTATGAAGGGGATTTATTGAAAAAACTTGAGGAATCCAATACGGATCCAGAGATAAAAAATCTATTAACAATCGTTCAGGAGCAATTAAATACAACATTAAGCCGTTTTGAATATCAACGATTTTTCTGCTTTTACGAATCACAAGAAAGCGGCTGTCTAGCCAGTACCTAGGGGATACTAATAATCTAGAAATTTTGACAAATTATTTACGAGAGGATCCCACCTATCTGCTCGTGAGAAATCTTTTTGAGCATTATTTGAAGCGCTATAGTCACACAAAATTGGAAAATGAGCTTACATTGCTATACTTGTTCATTCAAAGCATCGGCGTACTTCCATATATGTCGCCATTTTTTGAGCACACCTATATGTTAGTTGAAAAAGGCGAGTTATTTGGCGATACTCATCATCTAATCAATCAAATGAATCATCTATCAATGGAGTATCTATCAAATTGTCTGGTTCCTCTCGATTTGGATATAGAGGACGAACGATTGAAAATCTCTACGATTTGCCGAATCAACATGTTGATTTTGTATTTCGAAGGAGGGTTTGTCTACTTTGACAAAGAAGCAGCTTTTGAACTGGAAGAATTAGTTCCTGAACGAAATGTGAATCAAGAAGCGATACAATTACTCAAAGCACTTTATTGTACTGCTGAAAAAGAATTTCATATGAACGGCAGCAAAGAAGTAAATCTATACACCCATTACGCTTTATTACTAGGCTATTTACTTCGAAAGTACCCAACGTATTTACGGGTTGGCGTTGATTATGAAGGGTCACGGTTAGGTCAAGCGACATTATTAGTGTATTTGAAAGATGTTTTACAGGAAGGCGGCGTTATCGTAGAACAGTTCACGGCTTCTAAACACTATGATCTTGCTATTACTAACACTTCGCCAATCGAAGTAGGAGAAAATGTCGATCGCCTTTTTTTGTTGACTGATTTTATTTCTCTGAAAGAGATTGACGATCTGAAACATATCATTCGCGAAAAGTTAATTCAAAAGCGGAAAAATAAATATTAGAAATTTAGACGAAAGAACTCTTTTTTGGGTTCTTTCGTCTTTTTATATGAAAAAAAGAAAGAATTGTCATAATATTCATGGCTGTACTCTTTTTTTGACAAAACAATAATTACTTTTTAATTATAATAATTCTTATACAAACAGAAGGAGTGAAAACTTATGAAAAGAAAATCTTTATCGATTGCGGCTATTGGGTTACTGTCAGCAGGTCTTTTGTTGCCGATGACAGCATTAGCTGAAACGACGCAACAAAACGCATCGACAACTACAGGAACAGTAGCGTTTTCCGAACCGACAACGCCGGTAAAACCCGTTGACCCAACGGATCCCGATACACCAGCTACTGGAGAAACGGGTCCATTGACATTAGATGTTTTGCCGAACCTTAATTTTGGCTCTCATGAAATTGCCTCTGGATCACAAACCTATTCAGTCGAAAAGCCTGCGAAACCAGAAATCCAAGCATCTGACCGTCGCGGTGTTGGCAATGATAACCAAGCACAAGGCTGGACTGTCAATGTCTCGATGACCGATTTCACTTTAGGCGGTGCGGCAAACGCTCAAAAATTAGAAGGTGTTTCTCTAGATTTCAGTTCAGGAAGTGTGAAACCCGCTAGCTCTACACAAGGCGATGCACCTACCGCTCAAGACGTTACTGGATTAAACAGTGCCGATGGCGCAAAAACGATCTTAGGTGCAAAACATGGACAAGGTTTAGGAACGTGGGTCTCTTCTTACGATCCATCAAATATTAAATTAACAGTACCAAAAGCCGCAAAAGGGGCCTTTCAAGCTACACTAAGTTGGACCATCAACGACTCGCCTGTACAATAATACTTCAAGGGGAGTTTACTCCCCTTGTTTTTGAAAGGAAATTGTTATGGTAAATCAAAGTAAGAAAATTATTATGATTATAATTACTTTTGTCTTTCTAGCTTTAGGAAATCCAAGTTTGTCGAATGCGGCCACGGCGCCTGAGGGGAATTTTGGAGTAAAAGCTGTTTTGCCGGAAAATCAAATCGATAAAAACCTTGGGTATTTTGATTTGCTTGTAACACCTAAACAAGAACAAACCTTAGATGTTGTCTTATCAAATAGCGCTAAGAATACAAGAACGTTTGAGGTTTCTGTAAACCCTGCCGTAACGAGTGATGGTGGAACGATCGATTACGGACAAAAGGATGCTAAGTTAGATAAGACGATTCCCTTTGACACGAGAGAAGCTGTCACCGTTGAACATTCCGAGTATCAGGTGCCGGGAAAATCCGATATTACGATCCCGATCAAGGTTCAGTTACCCGACACACAATTTAAGGGCCGTGTATTGGCAGGCGTCCATGTCAGTCCAAAAGACGAAGAAAAGACAAAGCAATCTACTGAGGGGAATAGTGTTTCAATCAAAAATAAAATTGGTTACAACTTAGCGATTGTTTTACAACAGTCGCAAGAGAAAGTTTCACCAGATTTAAAAATGCTGGAGAGCAAGGTGGCTGCAATCAATGCTGCCCCAAATATTCAACTGCATTTTCAAAATCCAGCATCCACGATTATCAGCGATCTGGTATTCAAAAGCAAAGTCTATCTGAACGATAAACTTTATCTGGAAAATACTTCAAATCCGTATTTAGTCGCACCAAACACAAACTTCCATTTAAATTTAGATCTGAACAAGACGAAAGCAGAGCCCGGTAACTATCGGTTAGAAGTAACGGCAAAGGACAATAAGGATCATACGTGGAGGTTCACACAAAGCTTTACTGTGAAAAAAGAGGCGGCTGATACGGTAAATAAACACTCGATCCTGCCAAAAGAGAAAAATGATTCTTGGGTCGTGATCCTCTTGGCGGTATTATTGATCGCAGCATTAGTAGTGATTATTTATCTTTTACTTAAACGGAGAAAAAAGGAGGAGTAATGATGGGTAGAAAAGCAGAGATTTTGGTGCTAATGATTCCAATATTCGCAGCTCTGTTTTTCTCCGCTCCTTCACTGGCAGAGACAAGTTAGACAACCGCTGGTATTCGGTTTTATGATTCAAACCCTGTACCTCATAATCAAGTGGCGGGAAATCCTTCGGGTAAGCAACACTCGATTCTCTATGAACCGGATGTGAAAAACGGCCACTATCCCAAAACGGGCAGCAAGCAGGATGGTATCTTATTTTCGATTATCGGTGTTGAATTATTGATTATTCTCTTATTGTTTATTTTTCGGAGAAGGAAGGAGGGCGATAAGCATGATAGGCAAACTTAAGTTTATGCCGGTAATTCTGACATTCGCGATGTTGTTTATTCTTAATGCGGGAAACGTTTCAGCAGCACAATTGCAGCCTTTGAGACCAGATAATCAGTATAATTTGCTTGGGGCTCATTACACTGGCGCAGGCGTTTATCAAGCTTCTGGAACAACCCCAACATTAACCGCAAAGTACACTAGTGCTTCTCCCAGTGATCCTTGGCGCGGAGGGACCTTTAATATTAACTGGAGTGATCGTGTTCGATTGGGCGTAGGAAGCGGTCAATTGGTAACTTCCCCCGTATACGGTTTTGCTTTTGTAGCCCATGTAAACTTGCCGCAAGAGGTAACGGCAGATCAGGTTCTCGCAGGCATGGATTTTAGTACCGCAAACTTAACTATTGGCGATACGCCCTTCAAATTAAAAAGCGATAATTTTGAAAAAATTGGCGATCATACATTAAGACTAACGTTACGTACATGGAATGCTAGTAATTTACTGAGCGGTATTTACAAACTTCTGACAAGCGGTAAATTTTCACTTGATAATTTGTATGTAAATTTCAATGTCAATGTGGACGTTGCAAAAATGACTGCGGATGGCAATTCTTTAGATACTTCCCCCAATAAAGTACTCACAACTGGAATGTTTCCACCCGCCAAAACAAAAAAATCAACAATCAGCGTTGATTTTTATGGTGCAGATCAATTGGTGGAGGGTTCAGGCTTTGGAGGATTTTCACCAACAGGACGTTTGTATGCCAACCTAAACTCTGACGGATCATTTGTGACTTCCAACCGCTCTACCGCGACATACGCCAGTTGGAACAGCTATATTTCCCCTTGGGATAATCAAAAAGAATACAATACAAATACTGATAATTCTGAAGTGGTCTCAGGCGGCAACGCCAATTTGCCGGGAAGTGTGGGGCAACGTATGTTAATACCGAAACTTGCCTTGGGCACCTATCAGGACATTGATACTGCTAATCCTACTCGATTTGATCGTGTGGTTAATTTCTTTACCAAGGAAAATGTAACAAAGGGGGCATCATTAACACATACACCTCACCAAACAAATGGTTTAAATACAACAACATCAGTGATTTATTCGGGAACAGATGCTGACAACACACCTTTGTCGCCAGTAACGATGTTAGTTGATGATGCTCATCAAGACAATGCAACCATAAAAGTAACGAATCTGACGAACAATGTTTCTTCTACTGGTCAAGTTTACGGGACAGTTATCCCAGCTAATACCAACTATCCTGTGGATTTTCAGTGGACGGCGCCATATTTAAAGACCGGGCAAATCAGGTATCGTATTTTAGATACTTCAGGAAATCCTGTTAAAGGGTTTGAAGATCAGCCGCTTTTGTCAATCAAAAATACAAAAGACTATTCATCTGCGCATCAAGAAACGGCAAAAGTACCGCAGCTTCCAGAAGGACAGTATTTTTATGATTTTAAAATCATCGATGATTACGATCCAGATAATGCACAGTGGAACTACAGCAATCCTAGTACTCGCTTGAATACACCTATTTTGACAGTAACGGATATTCCCCAGATTGAGGGGAGCGCCACACTAAAAAATACCGCTACAGGTGAAATAGGCAGCAGTGTTACTGGATATAGCGGCAACCAAATCCAAGAAAAAATTGATTACACGTTTAAAACGGCGGGTGGAAAACCATTATCTAACCAACGAGTCACTATCGGTATTCCTACGAACACGACCTATAATACTGGCAGTGTAAGTGTCACGTTGAATGGAAATAAATTAAACAATGTGAAACCCAGTCAAACAAACAACACGATTACCTTGCCAATTAATCATAATTTGACAAAAGAAGATCAATTGGAAATAACTTTTTCTTATACAATCAACCAAATTAGTAATACGGTAATAAATACTATTCCCGCAAAGTTCGATGCAGATGTGGCATTCGACGCTGGACTAGGAACAACAGTACCAATTTCTCCAATCGTATCGCCGAGTCAGACCATCAATGTACCAAAAGAAGAACTGACCTTAGTCAGCGTGCCAAGTGACTTAAATTTCGGAAATACGATCGTTAAACCATATATTCCTGTCGACGTTCCTTACTTAAATCAGAATTTCGATTTTGATGTGAGAGACACGAGGAGTTCACAGGACAATTGGCAAATATCAGCATCTTTAAGTAAAGTTTTCCAAACGAGCGATGGTCAAATATTACCTAAGGCCGAGGTTCTATTCGATAATGGGAAAACAAAAATGCCTATTCAAAAGGATAGTACGACACCAATTTATTCCTATACAGGAACTGAAAAAGGCGACATCAAGGTTGATCTAACTAAACAAGCAAAGATATATCTGCACCTTGAGCCTGACGCCTCTATTCAAACAGGTAAAACCTATTCCGGTGAAGTCGATTGGCAATTGACAAATGGACCTGCAAGCTAGTTTTCTTAATAAAGGCCAGTGAAAAAAAGATTTGATTGAATTTTACGGTCCAATCAAATCTTTTTTTAATAGATTGCAAACGATAAAATTTGTGAACAATTCGAATATTTACTCCTTCTTGAAGTCTTCCTGATTATAATAAATAGGAAGACTTTTATTTTTTGTCCGTTGCAACGGTCAAAAACGAGTGAAGCGTTTTCTTTTCGACAGGTTATGATAAAAACAAGAAGGGGAGGTTGATAGCCGTGGGAGCAAAGAAAAATCGTGAACAAAGGCTGTTACTACTTCTAACGAAACGACATGACTACATTACGTCCGATGAATTGGCGGAGTACCTAGGAACGTCGCAAAAAACAATTTATCGCCTAATTAAAAAAATCAACGAAACACATGGCGAAGGACTGATCCAGTCAGAAAAGGGGCGAGGCTACAAATTAAATTATGAAAAATACATCAGTCAAACGAATGTACAATCAAGCCAGCGCAGTCAATATTCACCACAGGAGCGCAGGAATCGAGTAACGGAGGAGTTATTGCTTTCCTCACCAAATGCCAAAAATGTTTATGATCTGTTTGAAGACTATTATGTCGGGGAGTCCGTTATCTTCAGCGATGAACAGCTGATTGCGGAACATCTGCAGCGTTACGAACTGAAATTAGAACGGAAGCAGCGGACATTAGCCGTTTTAGGAAAAGAGGCCAATATTCGTCGTGCGATCGCTGATTTGATTCAGATGCACAACATTATTGAGATCGACGAGCTGAAAAATAATTCAGAATTGAACTTCAATAATTACGACGTATTGTTTATTTTAGACCAGCTGAAACTAATCGAAAAGCAATTGCAGATGACGATCCCGTATCCATACAACGTAAATATTTTTTCTCATTTATACATTTTGATCAGTCGTTTGCGAAAGGTTCGCAAGCTGCCAAATGAAGAAATGAGTCCGCTTTCTAAAAAAGAGCAGGAACGTTTGGAGCAGGACGCGGCACTTTATCAAGTCGCAAAGGCGGCAATCAAGAATGTAGAAAATTATTTGCAAAGTGAGCTGCCTGAATCGGAGGTCTACTACCTTTATCAATACCTAACTTCATCTCGGATGCAAGGGAGCTTGAGCAAGGTAACAAAATTTTCTTCAAAGGTCGTAGAGATGACCAATATGTATTTGAATGGGATGAGTCAGCGGCTAAATATTCCCATCAAGGGAGATTCCATCTTTTTAGACCTTGCGAATCATATCAAGCCGATGATCAATCGTTTAGAGCATGGCATTCATGTAAAAAACAGTCTGCTGGATCAAATCAAAATGACCTATGAGACGATTTTTACCGATGTTGCGGATGTTTCAGATGAAGTCAGTCAGCGCTTTACATTGCCAAAAATCAATGAAGACGAAAATGGCTTTATTACTTTGTATTTCGCAAGAATTATCGAAACAAATCAATTACCGATTCGTACAATCATCATGTGTACGACAGGTGTTGGGACTTCTGAGCTCTTACGGGTGAAGATCGAGAAGAAATTCCCTGAATTAGAGATCGTGGATGTGATCGCTTCACGGGACGCGAAGCATTTTACAGAAAAATATCCAGGAATTGATTTGATATTAACAACAATCAGTGTCAGTGATACCATTCCCGTTCCATCCTTATTGGTGAGCGCGATGTTCACACGAGACGATCAAAACCGACTCCAAAAGAAAATCGAGGCAATCTATGATGAACGATAATTTTTTCCAAGTCTTCTTGGATCAGCCATTTAAAGACAAAGAATCGATTCAACGTTTTATCGCAGAATTTGCGAATAGAGCGGAAGCGGAGGAACTTATCGCTTTATTGAAGCAGCGTGAAAAGGTCGGCAATACCATGATCGCAGAGCATGTGATTTTGCCTCATCTAGAAAGTCCAAAGATCAAACAAAGCCAAGTCTTACTGATCCGTTTAGCAGATCCGCTTGATTTTGATGGAAAAACACCAGAGGTTCAACTGATTATTGCGATTCTCTTGAAGAGCAATGAAAGCCAAGAAATAAAGAAACAAATCGCGCAATTCACGCGCCGATTAGCAGACGATGAATTTTTAGAGAAATTACTCACTGCTGAAAATGAAGCCCATTTTTATCAGCTATTAGCAGAAAACAACTAGGAGGAACCATTATGAAAATCGTTGGAGTAGCAGCATGTACCGTAGGGGTTGCTCATACATACATCGCGCAAGAAAAATTAGAAAATGCCGCAAAAAAAGCGGGTTGTGACATGAAAGTAGAAACACAAGGAACGATCGGGATCGAAAATGAATTGACACAAGAAGAAATCGATCAAGCAGATATCGTGATATTAGCCGTGGATGTAAAAATTTCAGGTCGAGAACGTTTCGACGGCAAGCGCATCATCCAAGTACCAACTGAGGTTGCTGTGAAGTCACCGAACAAATTGATTGAAAAAGCGCAAGAGGTTGTTGCTCAGAAGGTTTAGGAGGAATTGACATGGAAGTAAAGGACATCGTGGATTTAGATATCGTCAAAACTAATATGACCGCCAAAACGAAGGACGACGCGTTGAATGATTTGGCGAATCAGCTGTTGGACAATGGCTATATTTCAGAAGTAGAAGGCTTTATCAAAGACATTTATGCCCGTGAGGCGGAAGGCCAGACGGGTATCGGGAATTACATCGCCATTCCTCACGGGAAAAGCTCTTATGTAAATAAAGTAGGCGTAGCAATTGGCATCAATCAAGAAGAAATTCCTTGGGAAAGTTTAGATGGCAAGGGTGTGAAGGGAATCATTCTTTTCGCGGTAGGAAATGACAATGATGGGGCAACCAATCATTTGAAACTATTGTCCCTTTTTGCTAAAAAACTAGGAAATGATGAAGTGGTTGGCAATCTGTTACAGGCGAAAAAGCCAGAAGATGTTGTTGAAGCATTCGCTTAGTTAAATGGAGGAAGAGAAATGAAAAAAATTAAAGAATTAAATCTAAAAGGGCACTTATTGACGGCGATCTCGTACTTGATTCCGATCGTCTGCGGTGCCGGGTTCTTGATCGCTATCGGGATGGCCTTTGGCGGCTCGAGTCAGGATGCATTGGTGCAAGGAGAATTTACGATCTGGGACGCGTTAGCTACGATGGGTGGTAAAGGCTTAGGGCTGTTACCTGTTGTTATCGCGACTGGAATTTCGTATTCAATCGGTGGGAAACCAGGGATCGCCCCCGGCTTCATTATTGGGTTGACGGCAAACGCGATCGGCGCAGGATTTATCGGCGGGATTTTAGGTGGTTACTTAGCAGGTTACTTAGTATTAGCAATTTTAAAATATGTCAAATTACCGAATTGGGCGAAAGGCCTAATGCCAACCTTGATTATTCCATTCCTAACATCGATTATCGGCGGCTTGATCATGGTGTATATCATTGGTGCACCGATTGCAGCGTTGACTTCGTTACTGACAAACTTCCTAGACGGGTTAGGCAATTCATCCTTGCTAGTCTTTGGTGGTGTGATTGGACTATTGAGTGGTGTCGACTACGGCGGTCCTATCAACAAAACAGTTTTCGCTTTTGTATTAACGATGCAGGCAGAAGGTTTGAATGGACCAATTACCGCGTTACAGTTAGTAAATACTGCAACACCGATTGGGTTTGGTTTAGCCTTCTTTATCGCTAAATTATTTGGTAAAAACATTTACACGAAGCTAGAAGTTGAAACATTAAAATCAGCGGTACCGATGGGTGTCATCAATATCGTTGAAGGTGTCATTCCACTAGTGATGAACGATCTTGTTCGTGGTGTTGTAGCTACAGCTATTGGTGGCTTTGCCGGCGGGGCAACAACAATGATTCTAGGCGCAGATGCAACGGTTCCTTTTGGCGGAGTATTGATGATTCCTACCATGTCACGACCATGGGCAGGTGTGATCGCCATCCTAGTCAATGTAGTAGTAACCGCCGTTGTGTTGGCAGTGATTAAGAAAAACGTCACAGAAGAAGACGCAGCGATGCAAGTTGAAAAAGAAGAAGACGACATTAACTTAGAAGACATTCAAATCTTCTAATCCAGAAAGAGTGACGACACATGAAAAAAGTAGAATTCTCTCCATCATTAATGACGATGGATTTAGACAAGTTCAAGGAACAGATTACCTTTTTAAACGACCACGTAGATTCTTATCATATTGATATTATGGATGGCCATTATGTGCCTAATATTACCTTATCCCCATGGTTTATCGAGGAATTAAGAAAAATCACTACACTGCCGATGTCGGCCCATTTGATGGTAACCGATCCAAGCTTTTGGGTGCAACAGCTAGTGGATATGCAATGCGAATGGATCTGCATGCACGCAGAGGTATTAGATGGCTTGGCATTCAGATTAATCGACCAGATTCATGATGCCGGTTTGAAGGCAGGGATCGTCTTGAATCCTGAAACACCGATTGAAACAATCTTCCCTTATATTGAATTGGTTGATAAAATCACGATCATGACGATTGACCCAGGCTTTGCTGGGCAGCGTTTCATCGAGAGCACCTTAGATAAAATCGTGGCTTTACGTGAACTGCGAGAAGAAAAGGGCTACGGTTATGTGATTGAGATGGATGGCTCATCTAACCGCAAATCCTTTAAACGAATTGATGCAGCCGGTCCGGATATTTATATCGTAGGGCGCAGCGGTCTGTTCGGTTTAGACGAAGATATCGCCAAGGCATGGGAAATCATGGTTACTGATTATGAAGAAATGACTGGTAAGAAGCTTACTTACGTAGAAGCAAAATAATTTGGAAAACTTGGGGTCATTCGGCTCCAAGTTTTTTAATGATTAAGTTACAGAAAAATCCAATGAATAAAATAGCTATCAATTATGCTTTGCAGGAGGAGAAATTTTCTAGACATGAAGGGGCGGATTTGTGATATAGTAAACAATAATGTAAACGCTTTAAAAAGAATGGAGGAATGTCATGGAATATCGAGGACCCATGCTGGTAGTGAAGGATATGGAGCGGTCAAAAGCCTTCTATCGCAAAATTTTAGAGGTGGATATTGTTTCTGATTTTGGCGAGAATGTGACCTTCAATGGCGGTTTGTCACTGCAAACGGAAGAATCATGGATCCGATTTACGGGTTGTGACAAAGAGATATTCAACTATCAGAATAATACAGTGGAATTTTATTTTGAGACGAAGGATTTCGATGGTTTCATCGAACGGACGAAAGAAGAGGACTTGGAATTTTTGCGAGACGTCGCAACGATGCCTTGGGGGCAAAAGGTTGCCTGCTTCTATGATCCAGATAAACACGTTATCCAAGTAGGGGAGGATCTGACGGTCATGGTGAAGCGGCTTGCCGCAGATGGAATGACCGTAGAAGAATTAGGAGAGACGACCTTTCTTGGAAAAGAAATGGTTGAGAATATGCTGAATAGTTAAAAAGTTGAAGGCCGAAAATCACGGTCTTCAACTTTTTTATTTTGTCTAATTTTCAAATTGGGCTTGGTGGAGTTGATAATAGCGTCCACGCTTAGCCAATAGTTCTTCATGAGTGCCTTGTTCGACGATGTTGCCATCGTTGACCACTAGAATCAAGTCGGCTTCACGAATCGTTGAGAGGCGATGGGCGATGATAAAGGAGGTTTTGTCCACCATTAATTTGCCCATGGCTTCTTGGATCTGCAATTCTGTTTGCGTATCGACATTTGAAGTGGCTTCATCAAGAATTAATAATTCAGCATTGAGGAGCATCGCACGTGCGATGGTCAGCAGCTGCTTCTGTCCTTGAGAAATGGCTAATCCATCCTCAGTCATCACCGTGTCATAGCCCTTTGGCAGCTGAGCGATAAACTCATGGATGTGAGCAGCTTTGGTGGCTTTAATCACATCTTCTAGCGTTGCCTGCTCGTTTCCGTAGGTCAGATTCTCAAAGATGGTTCCGGTGAAGAGCCAGGTATCCTGCAGAACCATAGCATATTGTTTTCGCAGACTGCCTCGAGTTGCTTCTTTAATGTTTTGTCCATCTAAGTAAATCGCGCCGCTATCTGGATCATAAAAGCGCATCAGTAAATTAACGATGGTTGTTTTGCCTGCTCCTGTCGGCCCGACGATGGCGACGACACTGCCGGCGGTAATATCAAAGGATAAATCCTTGATAACAGGCTGCTCTTTTTGATAGCTGAAGGAAACATGATCAAAGCGAACATCTCCGCGAGCTTTCTTGAAGACGTGGGCATTTGGTACATCTTGAACTTCCGGTTCTTCATCCAACAGCTTAAAGATTCGTTCAGCCGCTGCGATAGAAGACTGCAGATCGCTGAATATATTTGCCAGCTCATTGATTGGTCCGGAAAATTTCCGTGAGTACAAGACAAAGGATGAAAGCTTCCCTAACGTTAAGTGACCGAACAAGAATAAAAAGGCGCCTAAAATACTGATTAACGAAAGTGAAACATTATTGATAAAGTTAACGGAAGGCCCAGTCATGCTGCCGTAGTATTCCGCATTATAGTAAGCAGACATCGCTTCTTCGTTCTTTTTGCCAAAGCGAGAAATCATCGTTTCTTCTTGATGATAGACTTTGGTAGTTTGTTCTCCGGATAAAAGTTCCTCGGTCAAACCGTTTAACTCACCTAGCTTGGCTGAACGCTTCCGGAATAACGGCTGGAATTTCTTAGACAAGAAGCGTGTTAATAAGATCGAAGCCGGTACTGTCACTAAGAAGATCGTCACCATTAATGGTGAGATTACCAGCATCATGACAAAGGAGCCGATGATTGTGACTAGACTGCTTAGAACCTGGACTGAATCACTCGCTAGGGAAGTATTGATCGTATCAATGTCGTAGCTCATCCGGCTGACGATATCGCCAGTTTGATGTTGATCGAAATACCCAACAGGCAGTGAAACGATTTTTTCGAAAAGATCCTTCCGTAAGCGAAAAGCGATCTTTTGACTCAAGTAGATCATCAAACGGCTGATACCGTAGCTTAAAATGGCTGATGCCAAATAGAAACCCACCATCAAACTACAATAGAAGAAAACTTTTTGGAAAGCGACTTGGCCTTTACCGATCTGGATGGCATCAATAGCATAACCAGAGAGAAGAGGGCCCACTAAAGCAAATAGATTGCTGGCGATCGTTAGGATCACGGCTAAAAACAGCAGCCATTTGAATTGGTATAAGTATCCCCATAAACGGAGCAGGGTACCTTTTCGTGAATTCTTATTCTTCAATGGCTTGCCCTCCCGTCTGACCTTGATATATTTCCTGATATGTTGGATTCTCCGCTAATAATTCTTCGTGGGAACCATAGCCGATCATTCTTCCTTTATCCAGCAGCAGAATCTTATCCGCATGCTGAATCGAGCTAATTCGTTGAGCAATCAGGACTTTTGTTGTTTCACTAAAATGTGTGCGAAGCGCTTTTCGTAAATTCGCATCGGTATGATAATCTAAGGCACTTGAGGAATCATCTAGTATTAGTAAATCGGGTTGACCGATCAGCGCACGGGCCAAAAGCACTCGTTGTTTTTGACCGCCGCTGAGATTTTGTCCTTTGGCTTCCAAATGGTGCTCCAAGCCATCCGCTAATTTATCAATGAATTCACGAGCCTGCGCGTCATCAATCGCCTGCTGGATCTGTTCTTCAGTAAAGGAACGTCCGAACAAAATATTTTCGCGGATACTATCAGCAAACAGAACATCCTTTTGTAAAACAGCTCCGATTTTTTGATGCAAGGCATCCAGCGAGTAATGCTTGATTTCTTGTCCGTCCAGCAGAATTTGACCGGAAGTTCGATCATACAAGCGTAAGATCAGACTGGCAATCGTCGTTTTACCGCTACCGGTCGCACCCATGATCCCTAACGTCTCCCCGGGCTTAACACTGAAGCTGATGTTCTCAATTGCAGGCCCGCCATCAGGGTAGGCAAAGGTGACGTCATCAAAAACCAATTTAGTAGCCGCGGTTTTTCTTTGCTCTAACGTTCCTGGGACTAGGGCTGGTTTTTTACGCAAAACTTCATTGATCCGATTCGCAGAAGCGAGGCCGCGAGAATACAAAACGAAGATCCTCGTAATCGAAAGCATCGCATTCAAAATAATCGTGAAGTAGGTTAGAAAAGCGACGATGACGCCTGGTTGAGTCAGCCCAGCATTCACTCGATAGGCACTGACCACGATGACAAGTGTCAGCCCCAAATTTAGGAATAAATCTAAAAGAGGCGGTGAAGCGGCTAGAGTAACATTAGCGGTTGTCTCAGCATTCACTAAAGATTGATTGACATTTTCGAATCGCCGCCGTTCAAAGGCTTCTTTTGATAAAGCTTTAATGACACGAGAACCTGTGACATTTTCCCGTACTGTCAAAACGAGCTGATCGACTTGCTTTTGCAGCTTGCCAAATAATGGGACACCCTTTTTAGAGATATGTGTGACCATGACAAAGATAATCGGCATCACAGCAACCAAAACCAAAGTCAAAACCGGGTCGAGTGTTGTGGTAATGAGGATTCCGCCCACTAATAGGATCGGTGCGCGAATCCCCATCCGCATCATGACGCCGAGGGTCAAATGAATATTGTACGTATCAGATGTTACACGTGAAACCAATGAGGAGACACCGACATCTTCCATTTGGGTCGTGTCCAAATAAGTGATTTTGTGGAAGAGATCGCCACGAATATGTTCGGTGGTATCTTTTGCGATCCGTGAAACCATTCGATTGGCAATGATGTTCGCCCATAAAGCGAAGGCGGAGGCCGCTAGCATTACGCCTCCCCAAAAAAGAATCTTCTTTGGATCCTTTTGCGGAATGACGTAATCGAGAATATACGCCAAATTCCACGGAAGAACCAATTCCATCATGGTACCTAAAAATTTTATAATAACCCCTAACGTGACACGAGAACGATAGGGCTTCAAGTAGTGAATAATTAGCTTCATTTTTCCTCCTTACGACACATTTCTATCTCTGCCTTTTCCATCATGTGCTGCAATCCAGACAATACAGCCTCCTGTTGCTCTACTGGAATCTCAGCCAGTAGTGTTTGATTCCAGGCCCCTAAGATGGAACGGATTTCTTCTTCTATAGCTAAGGATTTATCAGTCGGGTAAATTCTTAGCCGTCGTGCATCTTTTTGATCGTTTTTGCGAATAATAAACCCCTTTTGCTCCAGCTGGGCCAGTTGCCTAGCAACATTGCTTTTATTGATAAAGAGTTTGCAGGCCAGCTCTTCTTGTGAAATCCCCGGCTCAGAGCAGATACTTAGAATATACGCGTGATGCATTTCTCCTAATCCTATTTTTTTAAATTCCTTTTCCCGATAGAACGCTGAAAGTCGCGCGATACGGTTAATCATTTTTACAAAAGAATCCACCTGAAGCTCCTCCTCTGATAATCTCCTGAAGCACTAAACAAACAGTTAATAGTATAAAAGAAAAAGGTTGCGGGCGCAACGATTAAACCTTCTTCTTTATAACTAGGGACAGAAGGGGGCAAAGATTTTTTTATCAATAGTCCTGTGCAACAATTAACATTCTTTACACAAACAAAACAATCTTTATTTTATCTTTTCGTGAACTTGACGGGGTCTTTACAATGCATCGTTATACTTTTTATCGAAGGGGGCTCAATTGCTCGGTTCATTTTATACAGCAGCAAACAGTTGGTTGAGTGTTCCGTATTTACCTAAAAAGGAGAGATAAGTGTGCTAAAACTTGAAAACATCATAAAAAAATTTCAAGAGACGACCGTATTGGAAAATATCAATTTAGAAATTGAAGCTGGCGAGATTGTTTCGATTCTTGGACAATCCGGCTCTGGTAAAACGACGCTGTTGAATTTGATTTTGGGTTTGGAAGAACCCAGTGCAGGAGAAATTTACTTTAATGAAAAAAGGATTACTCATACGTTGATGGAGAAACGTCCATTTAATATTGTTTTTCAGGATTATGCGTTATTCCCTAATTTGACCGCTTATCAAAATTTGACCTATGGCTTACGCAATAAAAAGGATTGCTCCACCAAAGCGGAGGTTGACGAACTGATTCAGCTATTGAATTTAGAAAAGCATCTAGACAAGCCAATCCATCAATTGTCAGGGGGACAAAAGCAACGGGTCGCACTTGGACGAACGCTGGTGATGAAGCCGCAATTATTGCTGCTTGATGAGCCGTTAAGTGCTTTAGACGGTGTGATCAAAGAATCCATCAAGGAAAAAATCCAAGAGATCGCTCGAAAGCTTCATCTGACTATCGTGATCGTTACCCATGATCCTGAGGAGGCTTTGACGATGTCTGATAAAATCGTTGTTCTTGATGAAGGAAGAATTGCTCAATGCAGTTCACCGATTGAGATTATGAGTCAGGCGTCTTGTCATTTTGTTGAAGAGTTTATCGTCAATCAATTAGCGATTAAGCAGCAAAATATCCAACAAATTTTTCAACAATCTATGAGAAGAGTGGCATCATGAGAGCCTCATTTTCACTGAAAAGGGCCATCAGCTGGCTAGTCCTGCTCTTTTTCTTTTTATTTTTGGCTTATCCAATCATCCAGATCATTCTTACGGCTTTTTCCCAGACGGATGGAGAGAGCCTGCATATTTTCACTAAAGAGTGGGGTACTTCGTTTTCGAATAGTTTGAACTATTCGTTGGCAGCAACTAGCTGTTCGACAATCTTAGGCTTTTTCTTGGCTTATGGAAATAATTTTACGCGAATCAATCGGCGGTTCTTGAAGGTCAATGAGAGTATCCTGCATTTTCCGATGCTTTTGCCGACGATCACCTATGGGTTTGTCCTAATTTATGCTTTTGGAAAACAAGGGTTGTGGAGCAAGGTTTTTCAACAGGAACTGTTCCACATCTATGGCTCCATCGGTATTTTATTAGGCTTTATCATTTACACCCTGCCGCCAATCTTTATTTTGATCAATAACTCGATGAAATATTTGGATACCCAATTATTCATCGTTTCCCGCTTGATGGGAGATAGCTGGTATCGTTCGCTTTACAAAACGATCTTAACGCCATTAACACGGGTCTTGGCAGTTGCTTTTCTACAGGGATTCTTTATGTCATTTACTGATTTCGGGATTCCCAGTGCGGTGGGAGGACAAACACCGTTTATCACGACACTATTATATGAAGGATTCATGGGAACGATACCGAATTTTCAATTTGGTTCACTAGTCGCATTAACGATGCTGCTGCCGTCAATCGTTAGTATCTTGATCCTAAACCATCTGCAAAAGAAGGTAGTACGTTATGAGCGGCCGCGTCAAGCAGTGATCAAAAAGAATGCGGTAAGAGATTGGTGCTATCGGGTTCTTTTTCTAGGACTGTCCTTCTTTATTTTGAGTGTATTCGCGGTTTTAATCATTATTCCGATGGTAACGAACTGGCCGTATGAATTGACACCGACGTTCAAAAATTTTACTCGTTTTCTACAAGATGACAGCTTGGTTCAGACTTTGAAAAATTCCCTGTGGATGGCCTTGTTGACTGCGGGATTTGGAACGATCATTGCCTATTTGGCAGCGATTTTGACTTCCAGAGAACGCAAACTTTATAGGGTGAATCAGCTTATCGATAGCATCGCGACGATTACGAATTCGATCCCCGGAATGGTTTTAGGAGTGGCTTATTTATTGCTTTTCAGTGGCAGTCAGCTGCATAACACATTGATGATCTTAGTGATTGTGACGATCGTTCATTATTTTTCAACCCCTTATCAAATGGCGAAAGAAGCACTGCAGAAGATGAATTTGAATTGGGAGAACACGGCCAAATTAATGGGAGATAGCTGGTTAAAAACGGTCTGGCGTATCTTGATCCCTAATTCTAAAGTGACCATCATAGATATTTTTGGCTACTATTTTTTCAATTCAATGGTGACGATCAGTGCTGTTATTTTCTTGACCAGTGCGAATACAATGGTTATTACCGCCAAGCTAAAAGAGCTTCAGCACTTCGGTCGATTTAACGATATATTTATGCTTTCCTTGTTTTTACTACTGATCAACGTAATCATGCAAGGACTTATACAGCTTATTAAACGAATGCCTGCTTCCATTTTTTCAACGAGACAAATGAGAAGAAAGCCGAAAGCGAAAATAACGACTATCCATAGAGAAAAGGCTTAGGGGAAAGATATACGGATTGGAAATGAATACTTGAATATAAAAAAGGAGCATGATCAATGAATAAAAAGAAACTAGTCACTTTACTTGGAAGTCTGCTTTTCCTCCTATTATTAGGAGGTTGCAGCAAAGGTAACGCGGCGGACGAGAAAGTCACGATTTATACAAATGCCGACGAAGAACCAGTAGAAGTGATCAAGAATGTTTTGGACCAAAATGGCTACAAGGGCAAATACAATTTACAATCTTTTGGCACGTCTGAATTAGGTGGAAAGCTTTTAGCAGAAGGGAAGAATATTGAAGCGGACTTGGTGACAATGAGTACCTTCTATTTAACTAGCGCTCAGAAAAAAGAGAACATGTTTAAAAAACTTGAGCTGCCGATGGATTCCTTGGCGAAGATTCCTGATTACGCCGCCCCTTTTACAGTGCAGGAAGGAACCATCTTCTATAATACGGACATGATGAAGGAAATGAAGCTGCCAGTGCCAACTAGCTTAAAAGAGTTGGCGGATCCTAAATATAAGGATGCGATAGCTATTTCAGATATTAAACAATCCTCTACAGCTTGGTTATTGTTTCAAGCATTGGTGGACAATTACGGGCAAGAGGAGGCAAAAACAATCCTGCAAGGAATCTATAAGAATGCTGGAGACCATCTAGAAAGCTCTGGGTCCGGTCCATTGAAAAAAGTTCGCTTAGGGGAAGTAGCGATTGGTTTTGGTTTGCGTCATCAGGCAGTCAAGGATAAACAGGATAGCTTGCCAATTGATTTTGTCGAACCAACTGAAGGAACCTACACATTGACAGAATCTTTAGCTGTGATCGATAAAGGGGAAAAGACCAATCCAGAAGCAGAGAAAATGCTGAATTTGATCTTAGAAAAAGGTCGCAAGGATTTATTGAAGATTTATCCTAGTGCGTTGTATAAGGGAGAAACCGTGGATTCGGCAAAAGTTGCGAAGAATCAAAAAGTCTTCCCAGATGAGTTAACGGCGGAGTTATTAGAAAAACACCAAAAATTGGTTGATTAGAGAGGTGCAGCATGGGATATAAATTATTGACACCAGGACCATTAACAACAACAGCAACAGTCAAACAGGCGATGAGGGTCGATCATTGCACTTGGGATCGGGAGTATAAAACGATCACGCAAGAGATTCGTCAAAAGCTGTTGGACTTAGCGGGGGTATCTGAAGCGGATTATACAACGATTTTAATGCAGGGCAGCGGTTCGTTTGGCGTAGAGTCAGTCTTGAGTTCTATGATCGGACCAAAGGATCATGTCCTAATTTGTGTGAATGGCGCATATGGCCGACGAATGGTCAGTATGTGTGAACGATATGCGTTGCTTTATACAGTTTATGAAGTTGCGGAAGATGAGATTCCGGAGGCAGCAGCAATCGCGAAAATTCTTGAAGAAGATCCAACCATTACAGCGATTGCAATGGTTCATAGTGAAACAACTTCCGGCATTTTAAATGAGCTGGAGGGGATCGCAGCGTTAGCGAATGAGAATGGCTTACTGTTCATTGTTGATGCAATGTCTAGCTTTGGCGGGATTCCCATCGATGTCTCTGCGCTGTCGATTGATTTCCTAGTTTCCAGCTCAAATAAGTGCATTCAAGGCGTTCCAGGCTTCTCCTTTATTTTGGCGAAAAGAGAACAGCTGGAACAACGCCGAGATTTTGCACGAACGGTGTCTTTGGATCTTTACGACCAATACGAAACAATGGAAAAAGATGGTAAATGGCGATTTACGTCACCTACGCATACTGTCTTGGCTTTCCATCAGGCTTTGCAGGAATTAGAGCAAGAAGGTGGTATCTATCAGCGCTACATGCGGTATTTAACCAATAATCGACTACTTCGTCAAAAAATGGAGGAGCTAGGTTACCGACCGTTTATCAAGAACCATCAAGGACCGTTTATTACCTCTTTCTTGTATCCAACAAAGCAAGCAAATTTTACGTTTAATACCTTTTATCAGCATTTAAAACAAAATGGGTTTGTGATCTATCCAGGGAAAATCAGTAAAGTTGATTGTTTCCGGATTGGAAATATTGGTGATATCTATCCAGAAGACATTGACCGATTAGTCGAAGTTATTGAAAAATACACGGAGGTGGCGTATGTCAGTTAACACGATCATTTTAGACTGGGCTGGGACGACCGTCGACTTTGGCTGTATGGCACCCGTCGAAGCCTTTAAGAAAGCTTTTGACAATAAAAATATCCAACTTACGTATGATGAAATTCGACAGCCTATGGGGATGCTAAAAATTGATCATATCAAGCAATTACTCTCACTTGAACAGGTAAAAGAACAATGGCTCAAGCTTCATGGACGGGCCTCGGAGGAAGAAGACGTATATGCTATCTATCAGGATTTTGAGAAATACTTATTTGCCGATTTAGCAGAAAACAGTCATCTAAAGCCGGAAACGAAGCAAGCCATGAAAAAAATCAAACAGCTAGGCTATAACATTGGCTCTACGACAGGCTATACTAAGGAAATGATGGCGATTGTCTTCGAAACGGCTAAAAAGGAAGGCTACCATCCTGACTATGTCGTGACACCAGATGAGGTGGGTTCGTTAGGGCGGCCGTTTCCCTATATGATTTTTGAGAATATGCGTCATTTTCAAAATCTATCGTTGGAGGAAGTCATCAAGGTAGGAGATACTATCTCGGATATTAAAGAAGGAAAAAATGCCGGGGTGTTGAGTATTGCAGTAACAGAAGGCAGTTCTGAGATGGGGCTGTCTTTGGCGGAGTACAAAAGTCTCTCAAAGGAAGAGATGGACCAACGAAACCAGCAAACAGCCGAAAAATTTTATCAGCATGGCGCCGATTTTTGTGTAAAAAATTTATTGGAGTTAGCCGAAATTTTACAGGAGCATTCAAAGATTCAAAGAATACGTGAGAATAAAATTGAAGTTGCTGTAAATTAAAGGTAAGACCAACATTAAATGCACATTCAGACTGTAGATTTATCCATATATAATGGAGAGAATTTACAGTTTTTTTCTTGATAAATTCTATTTATTTATAAGAAAACCACGAAGGACTTAATTATCCAAAAAGTAAATAAAAAGACAAAAAAAAGAATTTTTGCACTTTGTCTAAACGTATCCTTTCGGAAGTTCGCTAGATTTAAGTAACCACAAACTTGGAAGCGAATTCAATGGCTTGGTGAGCTTATTTTTATCCAAAAATTAAATTTTATATTTCAAAAATGGCTGAGACTTTCCTTATAAATGAAGGTAGAATAATACTGTAACCAGAGGTGCGCGCAATGGCGTTTTTTCAGACTTTATTGGGTTACAATAGAAGCGTTTTTGGTAGGGTAGTCTAGCGGGCGATTGATTATCATAAAAGTTCATAAAAAATACATAAAAGATCCGGTCATTGTAATTTATTACTGACAGCATGCTGATGGTTGATGGGTACTCAATCAGTGGAACATGTTGATTAGCATCTCTCCTAACTTATGGAGAGGCCAAAATGCCGCGAATCAGTGAAATATTGTGACTTATCAGATGCTATTTAAAGTCTTAGCGATGAGCGGCGTAAGGATGATCAGCATTCATTTGGATATTTTTTGAGGTGGATGCATCATTATCGAAGATTGAATCAAGGATGCGGATTATTGTCAGCATCCTTGATTTTTTTTAACAGCATTGGTCGCCCCCAGTATTTTATAAATGGTTTGTTTGATTCAGTATAGGAAGAAGGGGAAATGTTCATGAAAAAGATTGTTACGGCAATTTGTGGGTTAGCAATAGTTTGTTGGGGAGTAGCTAGCCTGCGCAGTGGGGCGCTAAAAGCAGATAACTTGCTTCAAGAATCTTCTGTTGTAGAGACAACAGTTCCAGAAAGTTCAACAGTCGCAGCTCCGGAGCCAGCGGCAGAAACAGAGTCAGAGTTGCCGGTGGAACCATCGTCAGTTCCAGAAACGCCAGCGCCTGAGGCACCTGCAACTGAACCAGCAGCTTCACCTGAAGCACCGGCGGAACAGCCACTTAAAGAAACTGCACCAGTTGAAAAGGAGGAGGCTCCGGAAACGACGGAAACCAGTACGGTTGAATCTTCAGAAAATGAAGGGGAAAGCACCGAGAGCTCAACTAGCAGCGCAACATCGAGTGAAAGCTCAACTAGCGCGTCTTCTACGAGTCAAACTTCTAGTACAACAAATTCTAGTACTTCTACAAGCGGTACGTCGACTTCCAGCAGTGCATCGAGCAGTTCGACTAGTTCCAGCAGCGGAGGGGCAACAGGCACAACTACAAGTTCGTCCACGACACCGCCAGCAACCAGTCAGGAACCGCCGCAGTCGAGTACGCCACCAGCGGTGACACCGCCAGGAACGATACAAAATCCAGCACCAAATACACCGACGCCGCCGGCACCTAGCGAGCCTAAAGTACAAACTAGCACTGCGATTATTCAAACAACACCAGAGGCTTTTTCAGAAACTAGTACTTTACAATTGCCGAGTGATTTGAAGACGGCAGAAGTGGCGCAATCTGATCTAAAGGGGTACGAGCTGCCGCTACTTTCAAGTTTTGAAAATGAAGCACACGCGGCCTTGATTTATGATGGGATCAAAAAACTCGGTATTGAACAGGAGGAAAGCTTCACTGCGGAGCAATTAGCGACGACGCTTTACAGCGAACTTTTTGCGACCGAGATTATAGGAACTCCAGAGAAGCAAGCAGAAGAGATCAGCATCGGAAGCCTGCTTTACCAAAAGAAGAAGGAACAGTTTGAAGTAGTCGGGGTCTACATTGGAAAAGACTATTACTTAACAGTTGAGGATGTAGAAGTAGTGGCTTCTGAATCAACCGCTGAGGATACTAACGAAGAGGCAGCGATTGAGACGAAGGATGAGACGGAAGACGCTGACGAATCAAATAAAAATGAAAAACAGCGGCAGGTGGTTCTTCAGCCTATGGATATTGATGAAGAGCTGTTCGTACAAGCTTTGCCTAACGTGACATTGACAGAGTACGGACAAACTATTTTGAAGGAATATCCCGCTTCAATCAATTTTACTGAAAATGAAGCCTCAAAAAAATTTATAGAAACCATTGCTGAGGATGCTCGTAAGTTAGGTCAGGAATACGATGTTTTCGCTTCTGTAATGATCGCACAGGCATTGTTAGAAAGTGGTTCAGGCAGCAGCAGTTTATCATTACCGCCGAACTATAATCTTTTCGGAGTGAAGGGAACCTATCAAGGTCAAGCCGTTTCGATGGCGACTCAAGAGGATCGCGGAAATGGAGAGTTGTATTCGATTAATTCTGCGTTCCGTAAGTATCCAAACTATGCGGCCTCATTAGGAGATTACGTTCAGTTACTCCGTGGCGGGATTTCTGGCAATTCGAATTATTATCAAAAAACTTGGCGTTCGACCGCTAAGAATTATTTACGGTCGACACATGCGCTAACAGGTACCTACGCGACAGATACTTCCTATGATAGAAAGTTGAACTCGATCATAGCGGTCTATAATTTAACACAATACGATCGAGTAAAGGTTGATCAGTCATCAGGGGTATTCATCAAAGGCAAGGATGAGATTCCAGAAGAATATCGTTCTATGATGCGTTACCCAGACTATAACGGCGTCAACTACAATACTTCTGGTTCGTACCCAGTGGGTCAATGTACTTGGTACGCCTATAACCGCGTGAAACAGTTAGGCAAGAGTGTAGATGACTTTATGGGCAACGGCGGTGAATGGGGAACAAAGGGCAAGGCGTTAGGCTATGAAGTCAGTCGTGAACCTAAAGCTGGTTGGTTGATTTCCTTCACACCAGGCACGGCTGGATCAGACCCGCGTTATGGTCACGTTGCTTTTGTTGAAGTTGTTCGACCAGAGGGGATCTTGATTTCGGAAGGCAATGTCTATGGAGGAACGGTGATTTCTTATCGGGTTATCGACGCAAATTTAGCGAAATCTGATTTAGTTACTTATATTAAAGCAAAATAAAGGGGTGCCATCACTCATGGCAAATAAGCGCTACGTACACACAGAGGATCCGCCAAATGACAGAAGGACATTACTGTTAACCGTTGTTCTTCTCCTCATTCTATCTGTAACGATGCTGTTTGTTGTGAGAGGACAACTGCAAAAGCATTATAGTGTCCACACGATTTCAGGGACATCCATGATTCCTACGTTGACAGAAAGAGATCAAGTGCTAGTGAAGAAAAAGGTCCAAGTTCAACGATATGATATTATCGCTTTTTCAGTAGATCGGGAAGAGGGAATGTTTGTCAAACGAGTGATTGGACTGCCTGGTGACAGCATGTTTGTCCGAAATGATCGGATGGTCTTGAATATTGGAGAGCAGGGGGATTTTGAAACGACGAATACGTATCATTTGTCACCGACTGTGGCCGATGAGTTTCAAACGTTAAATAAAATTCCAGAAGATGTTTACTTTGTTATTGGCGATCATGTTGAGGTTTCTAAGGACAGTCGATCCTTTGGTTTCGTTCATCGAAAATCCATCGAGGGAACCGTTCAATTCCGATTCCCAGCGATTCATCTCGCTAAAGTAGAAAACTAAAAAGAAAAGGGGAAAACACGTGATAATCATTAATTGGGTTTGTGTAGGACTCATTATTTTAGTGCTGCTGGTGTGGTTGTATCGAATGATTATCAATGTTCGATTGCAACTGATTAAGCCACCACGAGATGCATCGGCGACTTTCCAGCGGAAGCTGGACTATGTGAAGCAAATTCAGCAAACGAAACATATATCGGCGTTACTATTTGTTACCTTCTGTTTAGCTGTAGGGCTGCTTTTAACCTCGTATAGCTTGTTTCAGGTACAAGATCAGCTGTATGCGATGAATGAACAGAACAGTACACTGAGAGATGACGTTCAAGTAATGAAAAAGGAACAAAAAAAATTAGTCAACAAAATTCCTGTTAAGGAGTATCCCAGCGAAGGGATAGGCTTACAGGATTATGCGTGGGATGAGCTGTTTTCAGATGATAGCAGAGAAAATCAATATACGATGGAGAGTGATCTTTCCAATAAGCTCAGCCCTTACTTTGGTTTGCCGACGACTCTGATCGTCTTAGATATACCGACTCAAACGTTGAATATTGCTTTGGCAGGAGACTTGACTAGTGAGGACAATCGTCAGCAAATCAAGGACAACATCAAGGCTTTTGCGGCTGAAGCAGAAGCAATAAGTAATCTGACTCAGATTACCTTCCAGCTGAACGTAAGGGACGGAGAGCAACAGAAACAAGATTATAGTTGTACTTTCTCTCGTGAGAATGGAGAAGATAAGTTTGTAATGATCCAAGAAGACTAATGGAAAGAAGGGAAAAAAATGGTAGCACAACAAAAGAAGAGCGGATGGTTTTTCAATAAGAACATTATCGATGAGATCAATTCCGTTCCAGAAGAGAAAGTGGAAAATGAAACAATGACGAGCGCACAACCGCAGGCACCCACAGCTGCATCGGTACAATCGCAGCCTAAACCTGCTCCAGCATTAAAAATGGTTTCTGATAATACCATTCCAGACTCAGCGGAAAAACAAGCGGAAGAAATCAAAGAATTGAAGCGTTTGATTTTTGAAAAAGAGCAGGTTTTACAAAAATATAAAAAAGAGATGACTGCTCAAACGCAGCAATTAACGAAAGAAAATGAGAATTATCGTCAATCTGTTTTACGAATGGGCGAGGAGAAGGCACAAAATCGTCGCCAAATTCAAGATCTGGAGGCTGAAGTTCAACGAGCACGACAAGAAGTTCAGCGTCTGAAAGAAACACAAGAGCTGGATAATTTGAAGCAGCAATTGGAACAAGTACAGCAAGAAAACAAGAAATTGAGAGATTCGGTCGCACATTTGGAAACAGTAGAACGGGAGTTGGAAGAAATTCACGAAGAACACCAAGCATTAGTTGCACAGCAAAAAGATGAAGAGATCCAACGCCTTGAAAAAATTCATCAGCTAGAAGGGCAAATCAACGATCTGATAGCAGAAATCAATGAAAAGGACGAGCAGTATTCACAGCTTGATAAAGTAATTGTGGAGAAAGATCAAGTGATGGATCGGATGATCGAAGAGCAGGCTGCTAAGGAAGTTCAAGAAAAAGAAACGGCTGAACTACGTGAAAAGGTTGCGGCTCTCAAGGCGGAAAATGAACAGCTGAAGCAAGAAGCGATTTCGACTCAACAAGAAATTGGAGAAGTTCTGATCTCCGCTCGCAAACAAGCCAATCGCATGGTAGAGAAATCTAAAATGGATGCTCACCGAATCATCCAAGAAGCGAAGAGAGAGTTGGCGCTGATCAACGAACAAGCAAAAGAAATTTCTGATGAAGTCATTGAATCACGTCAATCCGTCATGTCATTATATGAAGAGATGCAAACCCGAGTAGATATCCTTGCGCAAGGAAAAATGCAGGAAACGGTCATCAATTCTGAAGATTAATAATTGAGAAGAGGTGTCAGCATGTATGTGCTGACGCCTTTTTTGTGACCTCAATAACCCAATTGTTTTTAATCAGTGAAACCGCTATACTTTAAGAAAATACAGTGTTTTTTAAGACAAGGAGCGGGAGAGATGAAAGTAGCAATCATTTTGGAAACAAAGGAGCATGAAAAAGCGTGGAATGCATTTCGTTTTGGTGTAGCAGCACTAAAAAAAGCACATGAAGTGAAATTTTTCTTAATGGGTGAGGCAGTAGAAGTTGAAAGCATTGAAGATGAGCAATACGACGTACCAGCTGAAATGAAAAAGCTGGCAGAACAAGGTGGAGAATTGCTAGCTTGTGGGACCTGTCTGAAATCTAGACAGCTAGAAGATCACACCGCTTGTCCGATTTCCACGATGTTCGATTGTGTAGAAATGGTGGAATGGGCGGATAAAGTTGTGACATTTTAAATGGAATAGATGGAAGTTTCCTAACGATAGAAAACTTCTATCTATTTTTTTTAAGATAAAAATTTAAGTAGTAGAATATCAACTATTCGCTCTATCCAAAAAAGTGAAAAAAGTATAGATAAACGTGGGACCTTTGATTATTCTAAATGACAAATAGTTGCTTGTGTGGTTATACTATTTAAAGAAATTGGAATATTACCGAGAGGGGATTTTCAACTTGAAACTGAACAATCCGTTTATACAGGCGATTGGCATAATTGTCATGCTTGCAGAGCTTCCAGAAAATGAGGCATTAAAATCAAGAGAATTAAGTAAAAGAATGAATGTATCACATAGTTATTTGATCAAAGTAGCAAAGAAATTGAAGGATGCAGATCTTATTAATTCAACCGCCTCAAAAAGTGGTGGCTATACTCTAAAAAAAGACATTGATGAAATTACTTTTTTAGATATTTTTGATGCGACAGAAGGAAAGCAAAGTTTTATTGATGGAATTGATTCGACGCCTATAGATTCTATGTTTTTATCAAAAGAAATTGTTAAAGAAAAGCGTGAACGCATCCATGAGATTTTGGATGAAGCAGAAGCAGATTACAGAAAAAAATTAAGCCGGTATACAATATCTGAAGCAGTTCCTCGTGATGAGCAAGGTGCTATACTCCAAATCGATTGGAAGAAAGTAATCTCTGAGATGTAATAAAAAATTGAATGATAGTTTTTAGTGACAGCATAGTTTCTTTCTATGCTGTCACTTTTTTGTTGACATAGAAATATCCGTGTATTATCATTGCGAGGATAAAAAAAATCCTCGGATAAAAAAAGGAGATGGATTTCTTTTGAAAAAAGGAGCTCTTAACATTTTTAGAATAGTGCTGTTAATGATGATTCCAATGCTGTATTCATTATTATTCATAGGATCAATGATGGATCCATATGGAAAGATCGATAACTTGCCTGTAGCGGTTGTTAAAGTTCGATCGAATAGTAAAGAAGACATTATACATAGAACATTCATGCAGAAGAACTTATTCTCCTATCACGAACTTTCTAAAAAAAATGCTGAATCAAAGCTTAAAAATGGAGAAGTGTATGGAATTATAGAGTTTAAACAGCTGACTAATAGATCACAAAAAGGCGAGACCGAAATTTATTTGACGACAGCAGAAGGAGCAAATTACGCGGTATCTAAAATAATCACCGCAGCTATGTAACGCTTCACGGTAAAAGCCGATCAATTGGTAAACCAAAAAGAACCTGGGACTACTGTTCGTTTCGTCCATAAAGAGGCCTATCCTATTAAAAACAATGGTGAGGGAATGGCCCCGTATTTCTTTGCTTTAACATTATTTGTTGGAGCAATAGCGACTAACTCGGTTGCAGCCGTTCATTTCAATAAGCTGAAATCTAAATTTAAAGATTATTGGAGAAATGTATTTTTCTTCCCATTAATTTTTATTGTAGGGGAAGTTATTTTTATGACTGGTATGGACTACTATTTGTTAGGTTTTGGTAAAGAGCATATAGGGATTTTGTTCTGCTTACTTCTTTTTATAGCCATTACCTATTACAGCATTGTGGCTGCTGTAAATCGTTTATTTCCTGGTACAGGAGGTTTAATAGTATTAGTACTGACAATGTTGCAGACTTCTTCATCGGCTGGAAGTTATGCCATCTATTTATCTAATCCGATATTCCAAGAAATTAATAAATTTATTCCAATGACATATAGTGTGATGAGTCTTCGAAAAATACTAAGTTTAGATAATTTGAACATTCGTCGAGAACTGATTGTCTTAATAATATTTTTAATGGTATCTCAAGTAATTATCTATCTATCCTTCACTATCCACCATAAGAAAAAACGGTCTTCAATAGAAGTCAATGGCTGATAAAGAACGTTTAAAAATAGGGACAAAAAGACAATTATGCATAACTGTCGAGAATAGATAAGGTAAGCAAGCATAGTTATTCTATATTGAATGGTGAGAAGCTGTGTAACTTTATAGCATTTTTCAAATGAATTCTAATTTTTAGCTATTTTGAAAGGATGGTCTCAATGTTATTAACACTTATAGGAGCTATCATAATGGTGATCCCTTTATGTTCATTGCTCATTTTTTTGATGGTGGCTCTATCGGTTGAAGTACACGATTACAAGAAAAAACATCACAAATAGAATCTACTTCCGTTTTTCTATTCAAATGAGTTTTAAAAAGCGAATATCACTTTTAAATTAGAAAGGGTTAGAGATGGAAAAAATGTTATTTCTTTTGGGAAGTGTCGTATTGATATTAGGGATAGGATTATATGTTGAATGCCAAACATATGCTTTTCCTATCAAAACAGTTATTACTAATAACAATGAAAAAGCTACTTTTCTTAGGACAAAGCAAGTAGTTAAAAATGGAGGTTCTATTTTAGAGGAAGAACTGATTTTGGGTTGTCCTTCAAAAAAACAGGCAACGGAAGAAAATTATTATAGTGGCTTCAAAGAAAAAGTACTTGTTTTTTTACTCGAATGACACTACTTTCCTATAATCATGAAGTAGTTTTGTATAGAACAGATTATGACAGGCGGCAATGGAATGAAGGCAAAAATCTCTGACGTGGTTGAACCAGTCAGGGATTTTTTTAATGATTCAGTTGATTCAAACTTGATGCCATCTTTTTATTGTCATATTTGGAATAAAAATAGAAGGAAACGATATGCAGGATCAAGGTTAACAATAAAACCCCGATAAAAAACGGGCGAATGAATGCAAACATCTGAGTTGAATAGAGATAGACACCTGCATAGGCGCATAAGGTATTAATCAGCGTGCAAAGGACGATGTTAGTTGCAGCTTTCAAGGTAGAGTAGTTCCATAAATAAGGGTAAATGATACCAAATACGATTCCTATCAAAAGACTAATCCCAATCAAATGCCAGATGTAACTAAATGGGATTTGTGAACGAAAGTCTGTGAGTGAACAAAGAATGGTAATCCAGACTAATGAACCGAAAGCGGCTTGAAAGAAATTATTTTTTAATTGTTTAAACATGAGAGTTTCTCCTTAATATTTTTGGCATAATAGCGGCTGACGACATAGACAGTGTTTGTTTTCGTGTGTACTTCTAGACGAGCATGTTCTCCTAATTGGAAAGAGTGAACACTATTGAGATTTAAAATTTGCGAATTATTGATCCGGAAAAAATGATCGGATTCAAAATGAATGAGTTCCTTCAAACGTTTTTGCAAAATGTAAGTCTGCTGATTGGTCAAGATCACTTTGGCCAGATGTCCCATTGTTTCAAAGGCTTCGATTTGATGGATTGGTAGTTTAATCGTGCGATTGTTTTTGGGATCTGTCGCCAGGATGATCTTTTCTTGCTGTAAGTGTTTTTCAAGCGCCTGCAGCTTCGATTTATTTTCGGGATTCGCGCAGATATCAATTTCGTTTAATGGTTTTTCTTTTACCCAGGTAAAGTTGATGTTCATTGGTTGCCTCCTTTGTGTCTTTAGCATAGCAAGGATTTCCAGCAGAAAGAATCTTTTTTTCATTTGTTGCACTAAAAGACAGGTTTGTTGCAGTATTTAGTTTTGTCAATTAACGCTTGCGCGATAAATTGGGCAAGTAAGAGAGGCTTTCTAGTATAATTTAAGTAGTAATTCTATCATCAAATTAGGAGGGGAGCGTTTCGTATGATTGCTGATATAGTAAAGGCTCAAAGAAAAAAGCACGGGCAAACGCAGCAGGAGGTTACAGAGGTTTTTCATGTGACACGTCAGACGGTTTCGAATTGGGAAAATGAAAAAAACTATCCAGACATCCCTACGTTGATCGCTATCAGTGACTATTATGGAATATCTCTTGATTATTTGATGAAAGGAGATGCGAAGTATATGACTAAAATCAAAAAAGAAGCAAAGCTGCTGCAATCGTTACGTATTGGAGTATTTTCACTGATTTGTTCTGGAACTATGTTCTTGTGTTCGACTATCAGCTTTCTCTTGGTATTTAATGGGGGAAAACTAGAAAATATTTTTCCTGTACAACTCTTGATTACGATCGCTACATTATGGTTGTGTGTGATTCATTTTAAAAACCTAAAGAATGAAATGAATGCGTTCATTCGAGTGCTGGTCAGTATCTTTTTAATTGGTACGCTGTTTGTGACCTTCTTTTGCTTAGGAATTTTTCTCCTTTCCATGATGGGAATCTTACATTTCTAATAAAACAATCAACAATCGGACGGTAAGCGTTTTTATTGCATCGAGTAACGGAGGGGCATATATTTAGCGTGTAGTAGAAAGGTTAGATTTTCTTTTTTTGAAAAAAGTTTATGGCTTGATAGCTGAAAGAAAGAGGGATGCGAACTATGTTAAAGATAGTTGAGAGAGAAGCACAGACGGTTTATGGCTGGATCACGACACTGCAGTCGACTAATTCACCGGAGGAACTAGCTGAGATAAGTAAACAAAAAATGCGAGCAAAAGAAGCGTATGCGTCAAAGGTTGAAGGCGATTTGTTAGCAGTGAATGCGGTGATTGATGGCGACCAATGCTATTTAGTGGGGAATACGGACAGTGCAGAGACACGTCCTTCAGTGTTTGAGCTGCCGACAGGAAGCTATGCTTGTTTTGAATTGAGCTACACCGATCAAGTAGAGCTGGATCAATTGATCGGTCAAAGCTACGGCGAATTGATGCAGAATGACACCTATCAAATCGCTGGGAATTTCAATTTAGAAGAATACACAGGCGTCGGAAAAGTATCCTTCTATGCGCCAGTTAAGAAAAAGGCCGAATAATTTAAAAAGAATTTTGGAAGAAAAGTATACCTGCTGAGCGTCTATCGTTTAGCAGGTTTTTGTTTGATTTAACCTAAAAATAAGATTAAATCCCATATTTTTTTGAAGCAGAATTCTTTTTTTTAATAGTCAATCATATCGTCTGATTATATTAAAATTTTTGTTGAATTTAATTAAATGAGAGCGTATACTCGAGGTTATTGGGTGTTTGAAAAAAATCTTTTTTTAAATAAAAAAAGATAACGTTTGTTATCTTTTGCCACGCCCAATCATACAAATGCATTGAAATCAGGAGGGAAGAAGATGCGCAGGGAAAAAAATAGATGGCTGATCGCCTTATCAGGAGTAGCGATTCATCTGTCTATCGGTTCAGCATACGCGTGGAGTGTATTTAAGGAGCCGATCGGAGAGTTGACGGGTTGGGATAAATCGTCGATCTCTTTTGCATTTAGTTTAGCGATTTTCTGTTTAGGAACATCCGCAGCGTTTATGGGGAAATTTGTAGAAAAATTTGGCCCTAGAAAAACAGGAACGGTGGCATCCATTTTATTTGGATTAGGAATTGTCTCGACAGGTTTTGCCGTTTCAAGTCAGTCATTGCCAATGCTGTATCTGACGTACGGAATTATTGGCGGAATTGGTTTGGGGGCTGGATACGTCACCCCAGTGTCAACGATGATCCGCTGGTTCCCGGATAGAAAAGGACTGGCTACAGGCCTTGCCATTATGGGCTTTGGTTTTGCTTCCATGATTACCGGACCGATCGCCCAACAATTGATGGTGCATGTAGGTGTATCTAGAACCTTCTATATTTTAGGGATTGCTTATTTCTTAGTGATGTTTACAGCGTCGCGTTATTTGGAAAAACCGCCGGTTGGCTGGACGCCTGAGGGTTTTGAGGCCCCGAATCCAAAAGAAGAAGTAAAGGTTCAATACCGTGGTGTTCAATTGACCGCCAATCAAGCCATCAAGACGAAAACTTTTTGGTTATTGTGGTTTATGCTATTTCTAAATATTACTTGCGGGATCTCGCTTGTTTCAGAAGCTTCACCAATGGCGCAAGAAATTACCGGTATGACAGCTGGAATGGCGGCTACGATGGTGGGGGTCATGGGTGTTTTCAATGGTTGCGGCCGTCTGGTTTGGGCATTAATATCAGATGTTCTTGGTCGAAAAAATGTCTTTACGATTCTTTTTGTGATCGATATTGTGGTCTTATTGAGTCTCTCCGTGGTAAGCTCTCCATTGCTGTTTGCCGCATTGATTTGTTTGCTAATGACTTGCTATGGTGCAGGGTTCTCCATCGTTCCGGCTTATATCGGAGATGTCTTCGGTTCAAAGGAAGTAGGGGCGATTCACGGCTATATCTTAACTGCGTGGGCCGCGGCGGGAATGTTTGGACCGATCTTCTTAGGGAAGGTCACTGAAATGTTCCATTCTTATACGAATGTCTTGCGAATCTTTGCCGTGTTGGCATTGGTTGGCTTTACAACATCAATGATTATTCGTGCAGCTATCAAAGGACTAGCGGCATCAAGTAATGACGAAGCAAAAGCAGGATCAAGCTACGACAATACAAAACAAGCTTAAAAAATAAATGGAAAAGCGATTGAAATCAATAGGTTTCAATCGCTTTTTTGTATCAATAAAGGAGCGGAAAGCATCAAACGTTTTGATTTTTTTGATTTCCTGGTAGCTTTGAGGAGAGTCGAATAATGAGATCAGCGCTTCGTAAATATCCGTGAACAAGCGGCGATCAATGTCGTTAATGGCTGCTAATAGAACGACATGCACCCTTTTTTCTCCCCACCGAATACCCTTTTCCGAGATGGCGACACTGATTACGGTTTGATGGGCATCCATATAAACGGAGTGGGGGATCGCGATCGCTTCAAAGGCTGTTGAAGAAGCATGTTCCCGTTCTAGGACATGGGTTCGAAATTCTGGTGGAACGATTGCCTCCTTCTCTAGCACGCAGCAAAGCTCATCGATTACCGCATCAGAAAAATCCGTCGTTAACTGGCTAGTGAAGAATTTTTCGTCAAAGTAATCCTCAAAGTTTTTCCTCAGAATACTTTTCTTCCGATCTAAACGAATGTCTCCAATTTCTGTAATCAGCATCAGTCGCTGCTCTTCATTAAAAATCGGCGACACCTCGATCACAATAAAATCTGTCGTTTCTGGTACAGGCAGTGTGGTGATCAACAGCTCGAAATCCAGCGCCTCAATTTCCGAAAATTTAGAGACAACGGTTTGAATGATTAAATCATTGCCAAAGTGATGATTCAACTTTTCATAGAGCTGTTCGTCTAAGTTCATATACTTAGGACAGAGGAGAACGGTACGAATTTTCGACAAATTTCGTTTTTGCCCCTCCAATTCCGAACCAATATGTAAAGCAATATAGGCGGTTTCGTCTTCACTGATGGTAATGTCGAATCGGCGGCTTAATCGTAAAGAGAGATAAACCGCGATATCGTAAACCATCGGGAAATCCTTCTTTAAGGAGTTCAGCATTGGGTTTTTCAGAGAAGTCTCTTGCTTGGCACGTGAAAAAAGGCCGCTGACATGTAAAGAAAAGGGAACGATGAAGTTTTCGCTCATTAAGTTGATCCCAAAGGTTTGGCGGACATCCTCTAAAACGTTCTCGACGGTTTGAGAGATTTCCTTTCCGACAATCTGCTCCAGCTCTTTTAAATTGTTGGAAGGAATGTAATTGGCATTTGCTTGAAAAATCATATGAATTTCTTCTTTTTCTAGGCGGTTCAGGGTCAAGTCAAACTCTGTTTCGATCTGACCGATCATCTTTGTCACCAGCTTGGCTTTGTCTTCTCGCAGCCAAGAGCTGAACCAATTACGGCTGACTAAGGAGTTATCGTTGCGAACAGATTCCAGCAGGATCAACAGATGCAGCATTAAGTTGACGAAGGAAAAGTCGTTCAGGTGATAATTTGATTCCTGCATAATCGAATGAATGATTCCAGAGAGCTTTTCAATATCCGCCTTATCAAAAGTAGCCTCTAAAATTTGTTTATCAATAAATTTATGAGGCACTTCTTCAAAAATAATATAGGAGATCAAGCGCCGCTTTTCCTTCTCCTCACCGATGATCTGAATCTCATCTTGCTTAAGCACAAATTTCACATGGTATTTCTCGTAGGCCTTGTTCATACGGGAAAGATCGGATTTTAAGGTGGAATAGCTGACAAATAATTCCTCTGACAAATCAAAAATATTGAGCCGCTGATTCTCCATCAAAATCCGTTTAATAATGAAAAAAGAACGTTCCTTGAAGGTTTGCGGTAAAGCGGTATCATTTTTTGGCTTATCTAATAATTTCTCGGCTTCCTCACGGATCACTTGATAGCCTGCGTTAGAGGAAGTGATCACAGGAGAGGCACCCAATTTGTTTAAATCATAAATATAATTTTTGATGGTACGTACAGAAAGGTTCATTTGTTCCGCCAGCATTCTTGAAGAGATAGGAGTATCTTGCTGCAGCAGTAGTTTTAGCAGATTTTCTTGCTTTTCTTTCATAGCCTCATCCCTCCATAGGTCGTTTTGTTTATTATAGCGTGAAAGTCTAGAAGAAAAAATAGAGAGTTGCACGACCTGCGTGCAAGAGTCTAGTTGAGAGAAATGTGAAAAATCGAAATAATAGAGAGGTAAAAGAGAACAGCACGTGCAGAAAAAACAACTTAGGAGGACTTTGTCATGGAAACGTTAAATATTTTATTATGTTGCGGTGCAGGAATGTCTAGTGGCTTTTTAGCTCAGAAAACGAGAAAGGCTGCGAAAAAACGCGGGATTTCCGGGTCAATCGATGCTCGGAGTGAAAGTGAAGTGGCTTCGTACTTAGATTCGATCGATATCTTGTTATTAGGTCCTCACTACGCTTCCTTTAAAGAAGAAATGGCTGAACAAGCATCCCCTCATAATGTGGTGGTGGATGTGATTCCACAGGATATTTACGGCATGCTTGATGGGGAAGGCTTGTTGGATTTTGCACTTAGTAAACTAGAAAAATAATGAGGAGGAACAAGGAAAATGAAAAAATTTATGGATTGGTTGGCGAATTCTTTTGCACCAAAGGCGAAGAAGCTGACTCAAAAGCCTTCTGTAGCTGGCTTATCAAGTGCCATGCAGAAATTGATTCCCTTCATTATGACGGGCTCAATTGTCTTCTTTTATAATGTTTTTCGTTCGTATATTCCGCAATTACCGGATTTGGGCAATATTTCAAATTATTCATTCGGAATGATCGGTTTGATCGCGGCTTTCATGGTGGCGAATCAATACATGGAGAAGTTTAAACATCCTAACTATGCCATTACAGCTGGAATCGTCTCTGTCTGTGTCTTGATGATGACGCTGCATCCGGTTGCCGCGAAAGAAGGAGTCTACGACATGGGACGCATAGGACCGACAGGAATTCTGATCGGTGTAATCGTTGGAGCGGTTGTCAGTGTCATCTTCCATTATTTCAGTAAATTGCATCTGCTGCAGCATTCGGAGCTGCCAGACTTTGTTGTAGAGTGGATCAATAATATCATCCCGATTTTCTTAAGCTTAGCCTTATGGTCAACCTTGATTTTTGCATTGAAGATCGATGTTTTCGAAGTAATCATCAATTTGTTTGAGCCGATTCAAAGTTTCGGGCAGTCATTGCCTGGGTTGATCTTACTTGTGTTGATTCCGGCCTTCTTTTATTCAATGGGCATCTCAACCTGGTTATGGTCTGCAATTCAAAATCCGATTTTTATCGCTGGCATTGCGGCGAATGCCTTAGCAATGAAGAATGGCGATGTGGGAATGAATATCGTAACAAATGAAACCGTTTATAGTTTAGGGCTGATCATGATGGGCGGAACGGGAGCTACCTTAACATTGAATTTGTTAATGTGCTTTTCAAAAGCCAAGAAGCTGAAAACTTTAGGACGTATTTGTATAGGTCCTTCACTTTTTAATATCAATGAACCAATCGTCTTTAGTACGCCAGTGGTGATGAATCCGATCTTGATGATGCCGATGTGGATCAATTCGATTACAGGAAGCTGTGTTGTTTGGTTCGCTATGCGAGGCGGGCTATTGAATATTCCGCAGGATTTGATGCAGGTTGCTCAGATTCCAGCACCGATTTCCAGTGTGATGATCTTGCAGGATTTCCGAGCGATTCTTTGGTATGTTCTTTTGTTCGCGATGTATCTGCTTACGTGGTACCCGTTCTTCAAGGTCTACGAAAAGGAAGTTCTCGCAGAGGAGCATCAACAAGAAAAAGTGAACGAACCGATGACTGCTCCGGCAGAAGCGGTGTAAGAAAGACTCGTTTTCCTGTCATGTGGTCGTGACGGGAAAACGTCCTAAAAAAGAAAAGGTGGAATTTTATTATGATGGATGAAAAAGATTTGTTAGAGGAAGAAGAAAATGAATTGATTCCTGTTGCGATGCAGATTATTATCCATGCTGGAAATGGTCGCACCAAAGCACAAGAAGCGATCAAATTTGCAAAGGAACAGAATTTTGAAGGTGCCAGAGAGGCCTTAAAAGAAGCAAAAGACAACATTGTTTTGGCACACCGTTCACAGACAGAAGTGATCCAAAATGAAGCTGCAGGCAAGTGCTATGCACCAAGTTTGCTGTTTACTCATGCACAGGATCATTTAATGACGATTACCAGCGAGGTCAATATGACCAAGGATTTAGTTGATTTGTTTGAATTAGTGATGACGAAATAGGAGAAGGGTGTATGAAAAAAAGAATAATTGGTGTGTTGTCTCTATTGACCATCCTGTTGGTAAATTTCAATGTAGTAACAGGGGAGGCGGCAAAAGAAACGAAACCGACTAAAGAAACAACCATCTATGTAGTCAGACACGGAAAAACTTGGTTCAATACTCAAAATCAAGTCCAAGGATTTTGTGACAGTTTGCTAACAGAAGAAGGCGAAGCGCAGGCCAAGTTAGTTGGAGAAGGGTTAAAAAATATTAAATTTACCGGTGCTTATTCCAGTGATTTAGGTCGGCAGCGCAAAACCGCTCAGCTGATATTAGCTCAAAATACCAACAAGGTACCGCAGATCATTGAGAATAAAGGATTCAGGGAGAAAAATTTTGGCGGCTTCGAAGGGCAATCCAATGATGCGATGAATCTGGCGGTTGCGAAAGCTTTGAATTTAGACTATCCCGAAGGCAGTGATGAGCTATGGGATTTCTTGAAGGAGCAGTTAACTGAAGAAGAACTAGCGAATAAAGTAGCCGAAGTTGATCCGACAAAAACCGCTGAGACTTATGATCAGATGAAACAACGGGTGGAAAAAGCGATGCCGCAGGTAATGAAGAAGGTCGCGAAAAAAGGCGGCAATGTCCTGATCGTTTCCTCGGGTGGGATCATCCCGATTTTATTGGAAAGTGTCGCGCCAGGAGAATATCAAGGTGAAAAAATTGCGAATTGCAGTGTGACAACTTTGACCTATAAAGATGGGAAATACACTGTTAAAAAGATTGGTGATACCAGCTTCGTCGATCAAAAAGAATAATCAATGTGAAACCTGAAGCAGTCCGTTATTGACTCATCCTTCAGTTTTAATAATAAAGAAAAGATGAGGAGAGAAAACACATGAACAATGCATTTCCAAAAAACTTCCTATGGGGAGCATCCACCAGCGCGTATCAGGTCGAAGGCGCGGCACAAGAAGATGGGAAAGGCTTATCTCAGCAAGATGTCGTAAACAGTGAACGTCGCGAAAAATTCGGCTTTGCGGATGCCAGTGTGGCGAGTGATCACTACCATATGTACAAGGAAGATATTGCTTTATTCAAAGAAATGGGCTTTACTAGCTATCGCTTCTCGATTGCCTGGTCTCGAATTTTTCCAGATGGCGATGGCGAAGTGAATGAAGCGGGTGTCCAATTTTACCGGGACTTAATCAACGAATTGAAAGCAAACGGCATCGAACCAATCCCGACTTTGTATCATTATGACTTGCCTTGGCCATTGGTAGAGCGATACGGCGGCTGGCTGTCTCGTAAAGTTGTCGATGACTTTGCACGATTTGCGAAATATGTCATCAACGAGTTCAAAGATGATATCAAGTATTGGATTACTATTAATGAACAAAGTATCATCGTGCAGTATTGGACACAAAAATGCTATATTCTGCCAGAATATCAAGACAACAATCAATTGCGCTATCAGATCAATCATCATATGAACTTAGCACAGGCGCTTGCGTGCAAATATGTTCATGAGGTGGGAGGCTTAGCTGGTCCAGCTTTGGGTTATGCCCCTGTCTATGCTCGTACTTGTAAACCAGAGGATCAAATCGCGGCGTTGAACGCCAATGATCTGCGGAACACGTATTACTTGGATGTCTACTTCCGCGGCTACTACAATGTGGCAGCGTTGACTTACTTGCAGCAGCATGGCTTGGCGCCAGAGATGGAGGAAGGCGATGAGCAATTATTTGCTGAAAATTTGTCCGATTTCTTCGCGATTAACTACTATGACAGTCAATGTGCCCATGCTTGTCCAGAGGATATCACTGAGCACAGCTGGTCTGGTTATAATTTAACGGGTAAAAAAGGCGACATGTCCGGCTTTGAGACTCATCCTGGTTTTTATCAAATGTGTCCTAATCCAGAATTGAAGACGACTGACTGGGATTGGGCGATTGATCCTATTGGTTTGGAATATGTCTATCGTGATCTTTATACACGTTACCGCGTACCATTCATGATCACAGAAAACGGTTTAGGCGCCTACGATGAGCTGACACCAGATGGCAAAGTTCATGACGATTACCGTATCGACTACTTCCGTGAGCATATCCAAGCAACGAAACGTGCGATGGATCTCGGGGTTGAGGTTGTTGGATACATGCCGTGGTCAGCCCTTGATCTGCTGTCTACCAGCAATGGATACAAAAAGCGTTACGGCTTGATCTATGTTGATCGAACAGATGACGATGTGAAAGAGTGCAAGCGAATCAGAAAAGACTCGTTTTATTGGTACAAAGAGGTCATCGCCTCAAACGGAACGAAATTGGATTGATGAAGATGCTTTTACGAAATGTAATCTCTGTTCTGGGTTCTTCCCTCGTCGGTGTGGGTGTCGGGCTTTGTGTAGCGACGGGATTGGGGGCGGATGCCTTGGGTGTTTTGTGGGAAGGAATCGCCAAGCATTTGCCGATTACCGTCGGACAAGCTTCATTATTAGTCACTTGTACCTGTCTGATTATCGTCGCTTTGCTGGATAAAAAGGAGTTAGGTCTCGCGACCATTTTAAATCCCATCGCTACAAGTATTTTTACCGACGTGATTATCAATCAGATATCGCTGAATGTCGGAACAGGGGGAAAAGTGCTGATCGTTATCGTCGGGATTTCCTTTATCGGGATCGGTTCTGGAATTGCTGCGGCGACCAACGCGGGAAAAGAAGGGTACATTGCCCTTAGCTTTGCTTTAAGTAAACGACTGACGTTTGATCTAGCAAAGGTTCGGATGGGTCTTGACCTGATCTGCTTTGTGACAGGTATGATTTTAGGGGGGAAATTTATGATTGGGCCAATTATTGGTGTAATAATGATCGGTCCATTACTGAAAGCTACGAGTCAGTATTGTGGAAACAAGATGCAGCCGTTATTAGGTTGAATAGTAAAAGAGGAAACGGTTGATGTTATGTTCAATCGTTTTTCTTTTGTTCAAATAATAGTTGACCACTCAACTATTATTTGATAAATTAGTTGAGTGGTCAACTAATTTATTTTGAAAGTGGATGAGTCCTATGAAACGAAGTGTTGGACGTTTGATCTCGATTTTGTATCGAAAAAATCAAATTTATTTAAATGCGGCGATGAAGCCGTTAAACATTACAACCGCGGAACAGCCGATCTTGATGTATCTCTATCGACATGACGCGGTCACGCAGGAGGAAATCAGCGCCTATCTTCAAGTAGACAAGGCATTGACGACTCGAACCGTACAGTCTCTATTAGAAAAGGGCCTGGTTACGAAGGAAAAAGATGAAAAGGACAAACGCTGCAATAAGATCTCTTTAACTCAAAAAGGCTTGGATATGCGAGAAGCAATGATAGAGAAATTCTCCGGCTGGAACAAGATCGTGCTAGAGGGGATGGACGAAGCAAAGCAAGAGCTGCTTTTTGAGTTGTTGGAGGAAATGGTTGAAAAAACCGAGCAGCATGATTTAAAAGGAGGGTAAAAAATGGAGGCGGCAAATCCATTAGGAACTGAAAAAGTTTCAAAATTATTATGGCAATTCTCGATTCCAGCAATTATTGGTATGGTGGTTAACGCGTTGTATAACGTGGTGGATCGAATTTATATCGGACATGCTCCTGGGCTGGGGGCAAATGGTTTAGCAGGGATCACGATTGGTTTTCCGATCATGATCATTTTACTGTCGATTGGTATTTTGTTTGGAGTAGGCGGTGCGACACTTTTCTCCATGAAGCTGGGAGAAGGAAAAACGAAGGAAGCTGAGCTGGCACTGGGGAATGCTTTTTCACTGTTGATTATTAGCGGTCTTTTATTTATGCTGCTGGGGCATATTTTCCTATCACCGGTGTTGTCCGCATTTGGCGCTAGTGAAAAGATTTTACCGTTTGCCATGAGTTATATGCGGATCATCTTTTCTGGGGCGGTGTTCCAAATCGTCAGTATTGGTTTGAATAACTTTTTACGAGCAGATGGGCAACCAAAGTTAGCGATGATCACGATGTTCATGGGAGCTGGCGTAAATATCATTCTTGATCCAGTCTTCATCTACGTGTTGGATATGGGAATGGCCGGGGCGGCTCTAGCAACGATTTTGTCTCAATTTATTTCAATGGTTTGGATTTTGTCGTATTTCTTAAGTAAGCGAAGCCATCATCAGATTCAAGTAAAAAACATGCCGATCAAGCTTTCGATTGCCACAAGGATCACGGCGTTGGGAATGCCGAATTTTCTTTTACAGTTGGGGAACAGTGTGTTGAATGTCGTGCTGAATATGACGCTTTTAAGCTATGGAGGCGATATTGCGGTATCCGGTATGGGAATCGTAAATAGTATTCAAACGATTTTATTGATGCCGATCACGGGATTGGTCCAAGGGGCTCAGCCGATCGTCAGCTTTAACTTTGGTGCGAAGAAATTTCAACGTGTAAGAGAAACTCAAAAGTATGCGATTACGATCGCGACGATCATTGTTTTACTAGGCTGGTTAGCGACTCGATTCATGCCAGAACAATTGGTGCGTTTATTTAATAATGAGCCGGAATTACTCGCCTTTGGCGCGAAAGCTCTTCAAACATGGTTTCTATTCTTACCTGTTATTGGTTTTCAAATCGTTGCGTCGAATTTCTTCCAAGCGACGGGACGGACGCGTTCAGCTATTTTCTTAACCTTGACGCGTCAAATCATCTTATTGATTCCGGCGATTTTGCTGTTCTCTCAAACTTGGGGAATGGATGGGCTGCTTCATGCGGCGCCTTTCGCTGATGCATGTGCAGCTCTTTTGACGGGTGTCTTCTATATCGGCGGAATCAAACGATTAGCCAGAGAAGAATCCAATTTAAAAGAGTTAAATTACGAAGCAGAATAAGCAACGAAGGGTGTGCCGATTACTTTTGGCACACCTTTTTGTTTACAAAGATAAGGGTTGCGTCGAATTTAGCCTATATTTTTATCAAAAGAAAGGACTATAATTAAGTCGGAGGATCGTAGGTAGAAAACAGGAGGGAAAACAATGTTAGTGGTGAACGCGATTGAAAGAGCACATGTCGACTCGATTCCCTTGTTATTCGGCGCTGTGGGGCTCGGTGTTTTACTGATCAGTCTGCAACCCTATACGGGTGGTATCGGTTATCGGGGGATTGCTTTTCTCTGCTATGGGAAACGCATCTGGCAATTTTCCAATCGCTTGTTTGGCAGCTTATTTTTCACTGCATCGATGATTCTGTATTTGTGGTTCAAATTTGGCGAACCTTCTGCCAGTAACAAGGTAATTTGCGTCTTCGTTGCATGCGTACTTTGTATCCTCGTTAGCGACGGTGTGACGTTATATCTCAAAAAATGTGATTGACAAAAAGAAAAAAACGTTTTAAAATAGTTAGCATGGTAACTATCTAAGGAGAGAATTGTATGAATGAGCCAGAAACGATTGGTTTTGAGGTTAGAGAATTATCCCTTTTGATTGCTCGACATATTGAAAAAATGAGTGACGGCGGCCATATTAGAGGACCGCAGGGATTTGCTTTAGGCTATTTAGTCAATAATCGCGACAAGGAAATTTATCAGAAAGATTTAGAAGAGCGGCTATCAATTCGAAAACCTACGGCCAGTAATTTAGTAGACCGGATGATTAAGAATGGTTTTTTGACGACAGCGCCTTCGCAAAAGGATAAACGACTGAAGCAACTGATCGTCACGGAAAAAGCCATTCAAACGACGATTGAGATAGAAAAGCACATTGAAGAGGTCGAAAATATTTTGAAGCAGGATGTTTCAGAAGAAGAAATTACACAATTTTTCGCCACAATGCAAAAGTTCAAAAAAAATATTCAGCAATAATCTGGTTGCTTTAGCGATCAGATTTCTATTTCCACTAATAGTTAGCATGCTAATTACAAGTTTTTTTACTGGAATTTATACAACAAGCAAGGAGGTCTCTTATGATACAACTAATAAAACGAACCAACGCAAAAGAACGATTGCTGGTATTAGCCAGTGTACTATTTATCGTCGGACAAGTCTGGATGGATTTGAAGGTCCCGGATTATATGTCGCAAATCACCACCTTATTGCAAACGCCTAACACCGCCATCAGTGAAATTTTGAAACCGGGCGGCTGGATGATTTTACTTTCTCTAATGAGCTTTGTTTTTTCTTCTATTGTCGGTTTATTCGCCGCGAAGCTAGCCGCGAGCTTAACTTGCCGCCTACGTCAAGAGATGTTTGGACAAGTAATGGATTATTCCACGTATGAGATTCAGCAATTCTCGATCCCCAGTTTAACGACTCGGACAACCAATGATTTAACGCAAATTCAACAGGTAGTCGCGATGGGGCTGCAAGTAATGATCAAAGGACCTATCACGGCGGTCTGGGCGGTATTGAAAATTGCCGGAAAAAATTGGCAGTGGACCACTACGACAGGAGTTGCTGTTTTGATCCTATTGATTATGCTATCGATCGTTTTGACACTAGTGCAGCCGCGCTTTGCAAAAGTGCAGCAATTAACCGATAAAGTTAACAGTATTACACGGGAAAATCTAACGGGTCTGCGAGTGGTCCGAGCATATAACGCAGAAGACTATCAAGAAGAGAAATTCGAGAAGGCCAATCAAGATCTCACAGCAACGAATTTATTCGCGGGTCGCGTAATGGCATTGCTGAGTCCGGGAATGAGCCTGATTTCAGGCGGACTGACACTAGCGGTCTATTGGATCGGTGCTTACATGATTCAACAAGCGCAAGGGGGACTAAAGCTTTCCTTGTTCAGTGATATGATCGTCTTTTCTTCTTATGCGATGCAGGTAGTAATGAGCTTTGTTTTAATGTCGATGATTTTTATGATCTTACCTCGAGCGACCGTATCCGCTAGACGGATCAACGAAGTTTTAACGAAAGAATCCTCCGTTGAATTTCCAACGGAAGGCGAGAAAACACAACCGGAGATCAAAGGAACCGTAGAATTCGATCATGTATCATTCAGCTATCCGGATGCTTCTGAACCTGTGATTCATGACATCAGCTTTAAGGCCGATCAGGGGGATACAGTTGCCTTTATCGGTTCGACCGGCAGCGGAAAAAGTACAATCCTGAATTTGATTCCTCGCTTTTATGAAACAACCGAAGGAAATATTTCAATTGATGGACAGCCGATCAATACGTATAGTCACGTGAATTTAAATGATATTGTCGGCTACATTCCCCAAAAGCCAATTTTATTTAGCGGAACGATCCAGTCGAATCTTGATTTTGGAACCAGCGGTAATCAGCCGCTGAATGAAGAAAAAATGCAGGAAGCCTTGTCCATTGCACAGGCTAGTGAATTTGTGAATGAAAAAGAGGGCAAGCTGAAGAGTCCGGTCGCTCAAAACGGCAGCAATTTCTCCGGTGGACAGAAGCAGCGTCTAGCAATTGCTCGTGTGATCGCAAGACAGCCAGAAATTCTATTATTCGATGATTCCTTTTCTGCGCTAGATTACAAAACGGATAAAAAATTACGACAGGTACTAAAAGAAAAATTAGCTGATACGACAAAACTGATTGTTGCTCAACGAATCAGTACGATCATGGATGCGGATCAGATCCTTGTTTTGGATGAAGGACGAATCGTCGGACAAGGAACCCACGACGAATTATTGGCGACCAACTCCGTCTATCAAGAGATTGCGTATTCACAGCTGTCGAAGGAGGAATTAGTTAATGGATAATACATTGGAAAATATTCAAACACAACCAAAGGCACATCCTTTGCGCAAAAATATTTTAAACGCGTTGAATCAATACAAATGGCCGCTGATTTTAGCGATCATCTTTGCAACGATCGGGAGTATCACACAAATCGTCGGACCGAATCGATTAAGTGAAATTACAGATTTGATTACTCAAGGCCTGCGAGGATCGATCAATCTCACACAAATCAGCCACATTGGCTTAAGTTTAGTTCTATTATATGTAATCGGTGCGGTTCTCTCTTATTTTCAAGGCTTCATCGTAGCGACAGTAACACAACGCTTTTCAAAACAAATGCGTCGTCAGATATCGGAAAAGATTAATGCTGTGCCGTTGAATTATTTTGATTCTCACAGTCAGGGGGATACCTTGAGTCGTGTGACCAATGACCTAGATACAGTGAGCCAATCCTTGAATCAAAGCTTGAGCTCCTTGTTTCCATCAATCACGCTTTTTATCGGTTGTCTGATCATGATGTTTCGAACAAATCTTATATTAACAATCACCTCAGTCATTTCTGTTCTATTAGGCTTTTTATTCATGGCGGTCATTATGGCTAAATCCCAAGTCCATTTTAATCAGCAACAGGAAAAGCTTGCGAATATCAGCGGCTTTGCTGAAGAGGCGTATTCTGGACAACAGGTCATTAATGCATACAGTGCCGCAGAGGATATGAAGACTGAGTTTGGTGAGATGAATCAGGATTTTTATGGCAGTGTGTGGAAGGCACAATTCTTATCTGGGATCATGCAGCCGTTAATGGGCTTTATCGGAAATTTTGGGTATGTTGCAGTCTGCGTAGTTGGCGCTGTTTTAGCTCTGAGAGGCGACATCACTCTTGGAGTGATCGTCGCGTTTACTGTCTATATCCGCTTGTTTTCACAGCCGCTATCACAGTTGGCGCAAGCTTTTTCGAATCTGCAGTCGGCGGCAGCGGCAATGAATCGTGTGTTTGAATTTTTAGCCGAAGAGGAATTGGCTGATGAATCAGAAAAAATAACCAAATTACGGAAGCCGGAAGGCAATATTCGCTTCGAGAATGTCAGCTTTGGCTATGAAAAAGAACGAACGATCATTCATCATTTCAGTGTCGAAGCGAAGGCGGGTCAAAAAATCGCGATTGTTGGTCCAACTGGAGCAGGGAAGACAACGATCGTTAATCTGCTGATGCGCTTTTACGAAACCAATCATGGAGAGATTATAATTGATGGTGTGTCCACAAAGGATATGACGCGAGAAGAGGTCCACGACCAATTTTGTATGGTATTGCAGGATACTTGGCTATTTGAAGGAACGATCAAAGAAAATCTGATTTACAATCAGCAGCATGTTACCGACGAAGCGGTGGTAAAGGCGTGTAAAGCAGTAGGGATTGATCACTTTATCCGAACACTGCCGAAGGGCTATGATACTTATCTAGATGATAGTGTGAGCTTATCTGTTGGACAAAAACAATTATTGACGATTGCTCGTGCGATCATAAAAGACGCACCGATGCTGATTCTAGATGAGGCCACTAGTTCTGTGGATACCCGAACAGAGGAGTTGATTCAAGCAGCGATGGATCAATTAATGAATAATCGAACTTCCTTCGTCATCGCTCATCGACTATCCACCATTCGAAATGCGGATCTGATTTTAGTCATGAAAGAAGGAAACATTATCGAGCAAGGGAACCATGAAGAGCTGATGGATGAACAAGGCTTTTACGCTGACCTATACAATAGTCAGTTTGAGAAAGAACAGCTTGTTTAATAATTGAAAAAAAGGTACTGGGAATCCTCGGATTCTTAGTACCTTTTTTTGCAGTACTCAGGGCAAAAGACAGCATTAAATAGAATGATTACAGGGAAATTAGTTAGAAAAAGGGTTTACACAGATTAAAAACAGAAATACCTATTACAGATAATCAGAAAACGTTATTTTTTATTCAAAAAAAGAGTATTCATATCTTTATTTATAGTATGGACAAGAAAATAAAATACCACTATTCTTTTGCTTAAAAAAACAATGATAAAAGAATAAATAAAACGGATAAGCAATTCATTTAAATATATAGCTTGTTGAAAAATAAATAAATATTTTGATTGAGGAATAAATAGCTATTTTTATAGTTATTTCAAGTCATTTGTAGCGTGTTGAAACGCTGGTTTCATGGTGATATTATCATTTTGTAGAGGAGCAGATTCGCTTAAAAATAGTCAGTCAATCAATTAATTGATAATTTCTATTTAGAGAATTTTAATTGTGATAGTCAAAAAAAACTGTATAAAATAACGTAATTTAAATAACTTTAAAATGGATGTTGGCCTTTTTGTAAATTAGAGGGATGTTTTTTATAAAAGTGTTGAATATAGAATGACTGTTACATAAAAAAGCACAGGATGGGAATGAGAGGGAACGGGGGACGAATCATGAAATGGAAGAGAACAAGGTTGTTGGTAGTATTGTTGGTGTTTCTTTCAATGCTTACAGATGTTTTGAAATGTGGCAAATTAGTGTCTGCAAGTACAGATACAGTGGTTTTAGTTGATAATGATATTGTCAAACTGACCTATGAGGCGGAAAAAGAGAAGGGACGCACGATTTTTCGTGTGAAAACAGAATCAAAAGGAACAGAGCTGCAACGTTTGAAGCTTCAATTCTTGGTTAATCATAAAGCAGTTGATTACCCTAAGATCAATGGAATGACAGAAACGGAAGGCTGGTTGATCGAAGAAGAATTTGAGAAACAATCCAAACAGGAAATTGTTCTTTATTTACCGAAAAACGAAATAGAAGGTCAACTATATGCCCAAGTTGATCGCAAAGAGGACATGGGGATTAATGAGAATGTTTGGAGCAACAAGGAACCCTACATACTGAAAGGCAAGGAAGAAAAAACAACTTCTTCTGTGTCTGAAAAAAAAGAGTCTAAAAACACAGAAACAAATTCTTCGAAAGAGGGAAAGCAAGAGCCGGAAGATGCGTTGAATACATTGCAAGCAGGGCCTCCATTAACTAGATTAGCCGCTAGTCGTGCGAATGCGGCTCTGTATGAGACAAAAACAACAGAATATACGGATAATCAAACAGAAGGAAGATACCCAACGCCGAACTGGAGACCAGTCGGGCAAGACAATGTTCTCAATCATCAAGGTGGTTTGAGCGGCTCTAGTGGCTGGGATGGGGTAACAAGTTGGGACACTTCGAATGATGATCATTCAAAATCGTACATTCATTATGGCGATCCAGACAATGCGAATATTTCGATGCGAAAGTACGCGCAGGAAACGGAAAATGAAAATGAATTCAAAGTACGCCTGAATGTAAAAGGAAACACGACATACAATCCAGGTGTAGATGTCGTGTTCTTGTTAGATAATTCAGCTTCGATGCTCCGACGTTTAAGTAGTACAGGAAATAGTATAAAAAATGATTCTGTTTCGGCTTTGGATAAAATAGTAACCGAATTAGCTAAAGCGGCGAAACCATCAGAAAATAATATTAGAGTGGGAGCCCATGTGTTCAATTGCTATACACCCGCTTATTTAAGCAGCACTGGGACCTTCCCATTATCAAATAATCCCGATGATTGGCAGAGAATGAAAAATGGGTATGCCAGTTTACGCGCGGATGGAGCTACTTTTACTCAAAGAGGATTGTTCCACGCAAGAGATCTATTTGATGATGCTCCGCAATTAGAAATGAATCGGCATAAATTATTATTCATTTTAACAGACGGCGCCCCTAATAGAAGCTATTATCCACAAACGGGAGTAATAAACAATGATCTTTATTACGATAAAGTCTATACAAGCAACTATTTTGAAACAGGGGTAAAGCCTAATTACAAGATAGGAAGTCACATAAATTCTAGGGGAGATACAACGAAGTTTGATGCATCTTATGCACTCTATGGGTTAAATGGTAGAGTGTCAATCAATAGCCATTTAACAATTGCGAACTCTTCTGCAGCTGACTTAAAAAATAGCGGTATTGAAATCCATTCGTTGGCTTTAGGAATATATCCCGATAGAGAACTAGGGGAACAGCATACACAGGCGGAATTGATTAAAGGGTTATACAAAATGGCGTCAAAAAAGGCCAATGCGAATCCTTCGTCTGACACAGCAGCGGACTATCATTTCTATCATATGGAGCAAACCGATCAGATGACGGAGTATTTCAAAAAGTGGTATCAAACGATTATTCGGACGGTTGATAAAGGTGTGATCCAAGACCCGCTAGGAGATATGGTAGAACTAGTGGGTGAGCCAATAATTCGGCAAGTAAGTAATGGTGCGGAAGCTATTGCTTCCAGTGACATGGCGATAGTATCTCCTTCAGCGGACAGGAAACAAATCAATGTGACGAATATCAATTTGACAGCTAAGCAAGAAATCGAAGTAGAATACAAAGTTCGCTTGAAGACAGAAGCAGATGGCTTTATCCCAGGTAAGTGGTATCCTGCAAACAAAAAGACGGTCTTGCTTCCTACCCCGGAGCGAACGGTTGATGAATTAGATTTTGGGGTTCCGTCTGTTCGAGCGGTGGAGGATGATTTTGCAATCCAAGCAAAAAAGCAATGGTCGAATGATGACGATAACAAATGGAACACAAGAAAGACTATTGATATCGTATTGGAAAAGAAAAAAGCAGATAATTCATGGGAAAAAATTCAAGAAAAAACTTTGACAGAAACCAATGGCTGGGAAACAACTTTTGATGTAGTGGCGAGGGAAGGAACCTACCGAGTGAGAGAGAAGACTCGAATCACCGGATATGATGAACCTACCTATAGTCATTCGACATTTACGTACAGCTCTATCGGAAATGATAAGACTGTGACGGTTACAAATAAGCTGCTAAAACGAGACTTTAGTTTTAAGAAAGTCAAAGAAGATGGAACCACAACGTTTTCAGGAACAGATTTGCCAAAATTTAAGGTCTATCACAAAGAAAGTAAGGAAGTGATTGCAGAAAATCTTGAACCCAATAGTTCCGGAGAGGTAAAAGTCCAAGGCTTGCCAATCGGTGAATACGTTGTAGAAGAAACAAGCGTTCCAGACGGGTACAAAAAAATGGCGGATTTTACAATTGAAGTGACTGAGTACATGAATTCTCCGATTCTAGAGACGACAGTTGATGGAAAAACAAGCCATACAGTATCCAATAAGCTAATAGCGGATTTCATAATTCCTGTAAAGAAACAATGGTCTGACCGTCGTGGAGAAACAGAGAATTTTTGGAAGATGCGAGAAGCTGTTACAGCAATTTTGCAAAGAAAAGATGGCGATTCATGGAATGACCTTCATCGAATCACTTTAACTTCAGCAACTTCTTGGAAAGGAACATTTCCGGCTGTTGAAGGAGGTAGCGGGATTCAATATCGTGTCATTGAAAAAATTGGGAATAACGACAAGGTTGCCGGTTATGGTGAACCTGTTTATAGTCAAACAGCCTTTACTTCCGAGAACCTTCAAGCGGAAGAAATCGTGATGACTAACAAGCTGTTGACAACAGATTACAGCTTCAAAAAAGTTGGAGATGATGGAAGAACCCCAATTACGGGAAATGAAAGTGAACGACCAAAATTCACGGTCACACATGTTGGAAAAAACATTGAAGTAATGAAAGATGTTGTCGCTACAACAGATGGTACCGTGACATTTACTGGTCTGCCGATCGGAACGTATCGAGTGGAGGAAACATTCGTTCCGGTAGGATATAAAGCTGCAGCTGACTTTTTGATCGAAGTCACCGAAAAAGCAGACGGGGCTGGACTTGTGGCTAGAGTGGACGGTAATGAAGGCAGTGTTACTGTTGTTAACAGGTTAAATGATTTTGAGTTGATTATTGACAAGCTGGATGATCAGAATCATTCTCTTGAAGGAGCGACCTTTAAGCTAGTAGGAGCAGGAACGAACTATGAGAAGACTCTTTCTACAGGGGCACGCTTTCTATTTACTGGACTAAAACCAGGAACTTATTTTCTGGAAGAAGTTACGCCGCCTACTAGTTATCAGGGATTGAAAGACCGAATATTGATCGATATTATGGGAAATGGCGTCGTGATAGTCGGAAAAGATCCATTACTCACATCCGTTGCCAGTGAACTTGGTGTTTCTGGAAATACGATCCACTTGAAAATCAAAAATACACCGATTGCAGGCAATTTGCCATTTACAGGAAGCTTTGGCACAGGCAGGACCTCTTTGTTAGCGATGTGCTTCATTATAGGTGGGATTATTTTAGGCATCGTCTATATTCTATTTACTAGAAAGAATGACGCATTCCGTAAGTAAATTATAAGAGAAGCAGTAGGCTCATTAGGTAGGAGGGCTACTGCTTCTTTTTATTGTAGTTGGTCACATAGTTTTCTAAAATTTGATGGATCTTTGTGATATCGGAAACCGCAAGTTGCGGCCGGAAGGTATACAAAGGAATCCCTTTATACTGACTACCTTCAACGTCTTGAATGACAGAAGAGAGAATAATGTCATAATGTTCCTCGGCTGATTGATCAATTTCAATGAAAGAAATAAATCGGATGTTATAAAAATTTTTGAATATCTGTTCCAACTTTTGAGCCAATATATATTCCAATGCCATCGTCAAATTGGTATCAATTTTGACTACGATTTTAGGTTCAAATTTAGTAAAAATATTGATAGCTGAGAAAGCCTCGCAATACCTAGGCAAAAGAAAAGCTTCATTTTCAAGAATGGGTGAAGAAGATTGTTGCTTCATCTTTTGAAGAATCCCGCGCATGTATTCAAAAAGGTGGGGATAATTCTTTTGATAGAAAAAAGAAAGGTCATAGCCTGAAGCAACAGTAATGAAGCTTTCAAAAAACATCGAATGTAAGTGAGCAGATAGTATCAATGCATGACAGAAATTCAAGTTTAATTGCGTTTCTACCGGAGTATACATGATATCTGTAAGTTGTATAAATAGTGTATATAGCTCATAAATACTTGTATTAAACTGCTGATGTATAAGAAGTGCTTCTCGCAACTTGTTATCCTGCATATAAAATTGGACGCGACATTGAAAGAGCAAGCCAGTAAACTCTACTTCATCATCTGTTACATGAAAGCTTTGTTGAAATTCTTGATAAAAAGAAGAACGGGGAAAGAGTAATTGATGATTGATTTCTCTGATATAGTCAGGCAATGCTTCAGCTGGTATAGGGTATTTGTTATGGAAACGGGTGACGTTTAGAGCAAAAAAGTAAGAGAACTCTTGGATCAATGCATTTTTTTGAGCCAATTTGTAATTTTCAAGCGCTAGCTTTACAAGAGGCAAAATTTTTCTTTGATCAATGGCAGGGAACGGCCAAGAAACTCCTGTATAAAATCTCCAGAAAAAGCGGTATCCAAAATAGCGGATCGTCATCTCTTTTCCCACCATTATTAATCGCCCTCTATTATGCTTTAGCGAGAGACCATAGGATGAGACGTAGTGATTGATCGCCGCTATCTTTCTTCTTAACGTACTTTCACTAATATAATAATTATCAAGAATGTTTCTCGTATCTACATCGTGATTAAGGAATAAATTTCTCAGCAATGAAAAATTCATAGATTGATTCAAAATAAATAGCGCCAATTTTTTATAATCAAGCTCATTCCCATTGAAGGAGTATCCCTTCCCTTTAAAAAAATCAATTTCAGCCTCTCCATCTTCTACGATATGAAATTGTGCCAGGTCTTCTTGTAAATCCTCCATATATTTGACGACATTCTTTTCACCAGTTCCAAGTTTTATCGCCAATGTCGAGATTCGTACCCCAGCTTCGGCTTCATAGAGAACGTCTAACAATTCAAGTTTTGTTTTTATATGGGTTTCGAACAGTTCGTAATCCAAAATCAGCCACCTCTTTTCAAGAAGAGTATATCATCCGTACGATAAAAACCAGAAACAAACGATCATTCTGCTCAAAATTGACGACTTTATCCTGCCAGAATAGAAAAAAAAGCGGATCTTGGTTTGCTATACTTTTGCTAGAAAAAAAGCCTACTTTTCTTATTAGATTACCTAACAAGAAAAATAGGTGATTTGATTATATTAAAAGCAAAACATTTATTTTCAACTTAACGATAAATAAAAATAAGCTGAAAGTCAAAATCAAAATGTTGTTTTTATAGTTAAAAAAATGAATTGTTTCTGTGTATAACGGGATATTAAGAAAAGAGGCCTTTTAAATAAGCAGAAAACCTTAATAGGACGCCTTTAAATTAGTAAAAAAATAAGCCGTCAAAATCTCCGTCAGAAAGGAGCCTGAGCAATGCCTCGTAAAGGTGAAAATATTTATAAACGAAAAGATGGTCGCTGGGAAGGTCGTTTCATCAAAAATCGCGACGCGAATAATAAAATTTCCTACGGATACCTCTATGGAAAAACCTATAAAGATGTGAAAGAACGACTATTAGTTGTAAAGGCTAAACACTTAGAAAAGACATTGATCAAAAGTGAGAAAAGCTATGAGCGGTTAGATAGTTGGATACGCGAATGCATGACAACCAAAATAAAAAAGGAGGTCAAGCCCTCCACCTATTACAACTACTCTCGACTTTTAAAAAATCATGTATTTCCAGCGATCGGGTCCATAAAAATGAAGGACCTAACGCAGAAAAACGTTCAAACTGTAATTGAAATGTTGCGTGAAAAGCAGCTGGCTGTAGGTACTGTTCATTTGATTTATACGATTCTGAATAGCCTGTTGAAAATCGCTGTCCAAGAAGGCTGTTTATCCGAGAATCCTTGTCACTATGTTCTATTGCCAAAGAAACCCAATAAACGGGTGCATGCATTAACGATTGCTGAACAAAAGAAGATGGAGCGATTGTTTTTTGCTGATCCGGAGGGAGTTTCAGTCATTCTTGCTTTGTATACAGGGATGCGAATCGGAGAAATCTGTGGGCTAAAATGGTCAGATATTGATTTCGAGACACGTTTGATCCATGTCCAACGCACAGTGATGCGAGTAACAGATGAGAATGCGCTGGAAAAACGAACGGTTGTTGTGGAGGATCATCCGAAAACAGCCGAATCCAATCGCTTCATACCTATGACCAATCATCTATGTACATATCTGCTTCAATTGAAAGAATCAAACCGCTCCAATTATATTGTAAATAATCAAGGGAAACGGGTGGAACCCCGGACAGTGAATTATCGCTTTAAAAAAGTTTTGGCAGGGACAGATTTGGAGAAGTTTCATTTTCATACGCTGCGTCATACCTTTGCAACGCGCTGTGTGGAAAATGGTGTGGATATCGCGAGTGTTAGCCGGTTGATGGGACACTCGTCCATTAAACTGACGTTGGATACATACACTGATTCGATGATGGAAAAACGACGAGAAGCAGTTGGAACGCTTGATTTACTTTTTGAAGAAAGTTACGCATCGGTTAGCTAAGTTCGATTGCGAACTTTCTTTTTTTCTATCTATTCGCCGTCAATAGAAGCGTCATGAGTCTAAATAACACTAACAGCCACAATGGATAACAGCTTTTTTTCTTGTTAGGTAATCTAATAAGAAAAAAATATCCGTCATGGAATGCAATTATAGGAGAATTTTTATGTGCTGACAAATAAATTGTATTGAAAGAATAAAACAAAAGAGATCTTTAAAAATAGAGAGGTTTTCTAAGTCTATAGTCACTTGAACACTCAATAAAGGGGAGAAAAAAGATGAAACCATTATTAATTTTGACAAAAAATCTACTCGTAGAACAGACCATTCAGGCGCGTTTGCAAGAACTTGGCTATGAAGTGTTTTGCTCAGAAACGTTTCTGCGCAAACTGTATCAAAGGCTTAACATTAAAGAAGTTAAGGAAAATTTTCAGGGAGTTATTTTGAATGGGACGATTACAGACAGGGAAGCAGAGAGCATTATTTCAACTCTTGAACAGCAGATTCCCTGTTTTCGTAAGCTAGACAGGGACCCGACTGAACAGGAAGAAGAGAATATTCGAAAGATTGGTTTTTGCGGATGGATCAGTGATAGTCAAAGCAGTGATCGTTTAAGGGAAAGCTTATCTACCCAATTTACGACACTGGACCACCAAAAGAATTCACAGGTGAGTTCATTGCTACAGACAAGCGAAGAATTGCAGAAAAAAAACCTTCAAGTCTTTCTGCGGAAATTGACGAACCGAGAATGGAAATTTTTTCAAAAGTTAATGGAGGCAAATGGCGCGATCGTGTCACGAACGGAGATGTGTTTATATATTTGGGAGAAAGCTCCTAATCATTCGTACCTCGCGCAACTGTCTGTTTTGGTAAAACGGATTAAAGGCAAACTGAAAAGTGTTGGTATCGACGAAGAGTCCTTAGAAACCATTTGGGGAAAAGGGTATCGTCTATTACTGGAAAATAGTAAAGAAGAAAAATATTAGTATTAAACTTTGAGAATAAGCTACCCACGTCTATGTTGGACGTGGGTTTTTGTATGAGTCCGTGATCACATGAATGGAATTTCATGTTATTTTATCTTGACACGCTTTTTATGCAATGATAAAGTATTTCTGTTGAATCGTAACGATTACGATTTGGGTGACGCAAATAGTAATGATTAAATCAATACTATTTCGATCTTCAAATAGGAGGGATATTAGAATTTTTTTTGGCGTTGGTTCAATGACTGAATAAGAATGAAGGTCAAAAATAAAAAGAGTGTTTTTTAATAAACGTGAAGGATGAAAACAGGAAAAATTTGCGTAGGAATAGGGGAAGAGATCCAAATGAAGAAAAAGATAGGCATGGCATTGATTAGTTTATTAGCGTTAGTTGGTCTGGGTGCTTGTAAGGACAATCAAGCGGCTTCGGAAAACAAAGACAAGAAATTACAAATTGTTGCGACATTTTATCCAATGTATGACTTTACGAAAAACATTGTTGGAGATGCTGGTGAGGTAAGTTTATTAATGCCTGCTGGCTCGGAGCCGCATGATTACGAGCCTTCCGCTAAAGACATGGCGAAGATTACGGATGCGGATGTATTTGTTTATCACAACGAAAACATGGAAGCTTGGGTACCAAGTGCTGTGAAATCTTGGAAAAAAGGAGAGCCAAATGTTATCGAGGGAACAAAGGACATGCTTCTACTGCCAGGAGGCGAAGAAGAGCATGACCACAGCCATGAAGAGGGGCATCATCATGACTATGATCCTCACACGTGGGTATCTCCCCATCGAGCGATCAAGGAAGTAACGTCAATCAAAAATCAATTAGTCAAATTATATCCAGAAAAGAAAACAGATTTTGAAAAAAATGCGAAGGCCTATTTAGCCAAGCTTGAGACGTTGGATAAAGAGTACTCTGACACGTTAAAAGCAGCAAAACAAAAAAACTTTGTCACGCAGCATACAGCCTTTGGTTATTTAGCCTTGGATTATGGGTTGAATCAGGTGGGGATCTCGGGAATCAACCCCGATCAGGAGCCAGACCCGTCACGTATTGCAGAATTGAAGCATTATGTTGAAGACAATGACATAAGATACATTTATTTTGAAAATAATAATCAAGGAAAAGCAGCCAAAACCCTTGCGGATGAAACCAAAGTGAACTTAGAAGTACTTAATCCGTTAGAGAGCTTAACGAAGAAACAAATGGACGCCGGCGAGGACTACATTTCTGTTATGAAGGAAAATTTATCTGCCTTGAAGAAGACCACAGATGTGGCGGGAAAAGAGATTAAACCGGAAGCGCAAGCAGAGACAGAGCAAACGATCTATAACGGTTATTTCAAGGATTCTCAGGTGAAGGATCGGAAATTATCGGATTATGCCGGTGATTGGCAATCGGTTTATCCGTTATTGCAAGAGGGAGCCTTAGATCAGGTTTTTGATTACAAAGCAAAAATAAAGAAGGATAAAACAGCCGCAGAATACAAATCTTATTATGAAACAGGCTATAAAACGGATGTCAATGAAATCAAAATCACAGACAAGCAAATCGATTTTATCGTTGATGGCAAACACCACAAATACACGTATGAGTACAAGGGGTACGAAATTCTAACCTATGAAAAGGGCAATCGCGGCGTTCGTTTTACCTTTGAAACAAAAGATCCAGATGCTGGAAACTACAAATATGTGCAATTCAGCGATCACGGAATAGCTCCAGCCAAAGCCGCGCATTTTCATATTTATTTCGGTGGCGAGAGTCAGAAGGCTCTGCTGGAGGAAATGGACAATTGGCCGACTTATTACCCAGTGAAAATGAGTGGACACACGATCGCTCAGGAAATGCTGGCCCATTAATTGAAGGAAGAAGGAGAGGACTCATGGAAAAAACAGATCGAGCTAGTGCTTATCGTCGCTTAAAAAGCCCAAATATCAAAACACGCAAGCGGGCGTTAAAAATCATCAAGGCAGACAAACGTAATCGAACCACAAAATAAACTAACCATCTCCTAGGCATCTATTTGTCTAGGAGTTTTTCAATGATAAGCGGACTTAGAAGAAACTGCTTCTCTTGATTAAAGCTTGGGATTCGTCAATAAACTGTAAAATTTTATTGAAAAAAACCAGAAAAAATGTTTAAATGAGAATGAATCTCATTATCACTTAAGATTCGTCAGAGCATTTTTTTGTTTAGTAAATGAGGGGCAAGGAAGGAGTTAGACAAATGAAGAGTGAATCGGTCTTGATAAGATACATCAAAAAAAAGAAGGGTTTACTGACGTTATCGGGAGTTTTGGCGACTATATCAACAGTGGTACAATTCATCCCGTTTTATTGTATTTATAAGATTATTGAATTATTGATGATTGGGGATTATTCAGCTGGTGGATTGATTCATTGGAGTCTGGTTTCAATGGGAAGTGTTTTGGCTGGAGTCATATTTTTGTATGGTTCATCTATGTGTTCCCATGTTGCAGCGTTTGATATTTTGTATGAGATTCGTATGGATATCCTACAGCATTTGTCCAAAGTTTCAATGGGGTATTTTACAAAAAAATCTAGCGGTCAGCTTATGAAAATTATCGACCAATGTGTCGAAAAAATGGAGTCCTTTATTGCGCATCAAATTCCGGATATTGTTTCAGCGTTAATTTTTCCATTGATCTATATCGGTTTGATGTTGACGATTGATTGGCGTTTAGGTTTGATGTCACTAGTTCCGCTTTTTCTAGCAGTTGGTATTTATTCTTACTTAATGGGAACAACCATGAAGAACAACAAAGTGAAGGAGTATCACGATGCACTAGAAGCAATGAACAGTAACGGTGTTGAATATGTTCGTGCAATGCCTGCTGTTAAGGTTTTTGGGCTTTCTGTGGGAAACTTTAAACGATTCCATCAAAGTATCAAAGATTATCGAAGCTTAGTGATGGATTGGTCTAATGGATTTCGCTCAGGCTATGTCTTATTTACTACTTTAATAACATCTGTTGTTTTGTTTGTCATGCCATTTGGAGCGTTTTTGATTAGTCAGAGTCCTCAAGATAAAACATTATCGCTAACGGTTATGCTGTTTATCATTTTAGCTTCAGGTACGACGGGTCCGTTTATGAAACTGATGTACGCGGCTTCAACCTTCAGCAATGTGAATGAGGGAGTCAAGCGTGTTGATGAAATTTTTGCTGAGTTGCCAGTGAAAGAAAAAGCAAATGCTACTAATTTTTCTGGAAACAGCATTGTTTTTAACAAAGTTTCATTCGCCTATACAGAGGGAAATTCGGTCTTGAAGAATGTTAGCTTTGAATTAAAGCCGAATACAATGAATGCGTTAGTGGGACCTTCAGGTGGCGGGAAAAGTACAATTGCTCAACTGCTGCTGCGTTTCTATGAACCAGCGGAGGGGACGATAACCATCGGTGGGACGGATATTCGTGAGGTAACGATCGATACATTAATGCAAAATGTGTCCTTTGTCTTTCAAGATGTCACCTTGTTCAATGATACCGTTGAAGCCAATATTCGCATGGGAAATCAAAAAGCGAATTTAGAAGAAGTTCGCTGGGTGGCTAAAATGGCTCGTTGTGACGAATTCATTCGCGAACTGCCTAAGGGGTATGACACGATGATTGGGGAACAAGGCGTTTTCTTATCTAAAGGAGAAGCGCAACGGATTTCGATTGCGCGGGCACTATTGAAAAATTCGCCAATATTGGTTCTGGATGAAGCGACTGCCTATGCTGATGCTGAAAACGAAGTATATATTCAGCAGGCAATCAGCGAGCTTGTGAAGGGGAAAACGGTCTTAATCATTGCCCATCGACTTTGGACAATTCAGCATGTTGATCAAATTCTGGTTTGTGATAAAGGCGAAATTCAAGCGACCGGCACACACGACGAGTTGCTGGTAAAGAATCCGCTCTATCAAAAATTATGGAAAATCAATGAAGAAACCAAAGATTGGGAGGTAAAGTAGGATGAAAGAAGCAATTTATAATATTACCTCAGGTGAGCCGAGAAAATTGATCCAGTCTACTTTTTGGGCAACATTGGAATCCACCGCTCGGTTATTACCGGCAGTCATCGCTTTTTATGGGATTTTCGAATTGTTTGAATCCTATCAGCAGGAGCGTCCATTAAATACACGTTTGTATCTTTATTTAATTTTGGCTAGCGTTGTGTGGTTTGCGCTGCAGGTGTTAATTTCGACGATTGCTTATGAAAAACAATATACGGCCGCATATGACGTTTCTGAAAAGGGACGGACGAAACTGGCCAATCATCTGCGCAAATTATCCCTAGGCTTTTTAGACAGCCGCGACCCTGGTGATTTAACTACGATGATGTTGGGAGATTATACCTTGCTAGAAAGTGCTGTCTCCCATCTTGTTCCTCAAGCACTTGGGGCCAGCATCTTATTAGTACTGGCTTTTGTTTCCTTATGTCTGATTGATTGGCGTATGACCTTATGCTTGTACGCAATGCTGCCCATTGTCTTATTGGTGGTCAAAGGATCAAATATTTTAATGAACAAGCTAGGTGGCCGACATATTCAAGCAAAAGTGGAAAGTGCTTCTCGTTTACAAGAATACCTGCAAGGAATCAAAGAAATTAAAGCCTATTCATTAGGCGGACAGCAATTTGCTAGAATTCAAAAAGCTTTTGATACGTTGCGCAAGGAATCTATTCGAATTGAAGGGGCATTAGGTCCAGTTGTCATGGTGGCTATTTCACTCTTGCGAATGGGACTGCCTATCTTGGTCTTCATCGGCTCCTACCTTTTGGCCCAGCGGAGTCTTGTCGAATCGGTATTCTTGGTATTTATTGTGGTTGCTAGTCGAATTTATGATCCCTTTACTACGTTAATGATCAATTACACAGAGATGCGTTATGCATTGATCAGTGGGGAGCGAATCATGGAGATTAGAAATCAGCCTGAGGTTCAAGGGAAGAAAAGCCTTAACGACGATTATACGATTTGTTTTAAAAATGTTGGTTTTTCTTATAAAGAAGAACCGGTATTGCAAAACATCAATCTCAAAATTCAGCCTAGAACGTTAACGGCGTTAGTGGGACCGTCCGGCAGTGGAAAATCCACCATCGTGAAATTATTGGCTCGTTTTTATGATGTGCAGGAAGGGACGATTGAGATTGGCGGGAAAGATCTGAAAACGGTGAATCCAGAGAATTTGTACAGTCATTTATCGATGGTGTTTCAAGATGTGTATTTATTTAAGGATACGATCTTAAATAATATTCGAGTGGGGAATCAAGCGGCAAGCTTTGAAGAGGTGGTCGAAGCAGCCAAAAAAGCGCATTGCCATGAATTCATCAGCAGTCTGCCTGACGGGTATGACACACTTGTTGGCGAAGGGGGCTCTACCTTGTCTGGTGGGGAGAAGCAACGAATCAGTATCGCCCGTGCGTTTATTAAAAAGTCTGAGATCATCTTACTCGATGAAGCCACAGCCGCATTGGATTTAGAAAATGAAGCTGGGGTACAGCGAGCAATCAAAAATCTCGTAGCGGATAAAACGGTTGTTGTTATCGCCCATCGGTTGAAAACTGTAATGAACGCAGATCAAATTGTGGTCTTGGAAAAAGGGAACATTGCGGCGAAAGGGAAGCATCAGGAGCTTTACCAAACATGCGAGCTTTACCATAAATTAGTGGACATGCAAAATGAAGCGACCACTTGGAAATTTAGCAAGAATTAAACCAATCAAAAAAGGAGTACAAAATGAAAAAGAAAAGAACGGATAAACTTATTTCGAAGGACTATTTAACGATTGGTTTGTATACGGTTGTTGAATTTGTAGTAATGATGATCTTATCGGTAGCGACGATGCCATTCTTAGCGTGGTTCTATCCTTATGCGACCGCCTTTGTCTTATTCTTTACCTGCCCAGTTTATTTATTAATGGCTTTTAAAGTTGGCAAAAGGGGCACCTTGTTTCTTTTTGGCGTAATCAATGGATTGGTTTACGCCATCATGGGCACTTTTTATCTTTTGCCGATTACGATAATTGGCGGGCTGCTTGGTGAACTCGTATTGATTAAAACGAAGGGCTATCGAAAATTAGGACCACAAACCATTGCTTTCACGATTTACAATCTGATCTACGGATTCTCAAATTACCTTATCTTGGCCATTTCAGCGGATTTCTATTTCTCAATGATAGAAGATACTGGCTATACAGCGAGTTATATGGAATATATGACCTCACCGTTTTGGATCACAGTATCCGTGGTCGCGCTCATTGCGGCGAGCTGTTTAGGTTGTGTTTTTGGGTATAAATTATTGAACAAGCATTTTATTAAGGCTGGTGTGATTAAGTCCGCTTAAAGGAGAATCGAATGAAAAAAAAGATCGATCCCAGAATCCAATTTTTATTATTGATTGTCCAAAGTATTCTAGTATTCTTTGCGCAAATGGATCAATTGATTTTATTGAATGTGTTTGCTTTATGCTATTTAGTATACGCAGGTCTATTTCGAACGGCTATTAAAATAGGTGTAGTCATGGCAGTCACGCTTGGTTTTTACGATTATCTATTAATAACCGATCAGCAGTGGATAAAATTTCTAGGCCTGCTATGCTTTCTAATTTTAAGATTTGGACCGATCATTACGATGGCGCGAGTGCTGCAAGAGGTGCCGACCGGTCGATTGATGGCTGCATTGCAGCTATTGAAGCTGCCGAAAAATCTGATACTCACAGTAGTCGTAACGCTGCGCTTCTTTCCAATCATTAAATTAGAGAATGACACCATCCAAATGTCTGCGCGTTTGCGTGGACTGTCCTATTCGCAACCAAAGAACTGGTTGCGGCCATTACGTGCATTTGAATATACCTTTGTGCCACTCATGATGCGTACGATGAAAATCACAGATGAATTAACTGCTTCGGCAATGACAAAAGGCATTGATTGTCCAGGAAAACGAACCTCAATTTACCAGACAGGTTTCACGGTTCGTGATTTGGTTCTTGTTCTATTCTTTTTCAGCTATGTGGTTTTCATTTTTTCATTTAAGTTTTTGGAGGTTTAAATGGTAAAAAAAGCGATAGAATTAAAAGATATTCGTTTTACTTATGATACAGGGCAACCGTTGCTAAAGAATCTCTCCTTAGAAATAAAAAAAGGTGAATGTGTATTAATAACCGGTGCGTCAGGTTGTGGGAAAACGACGTTAACACGTCTGATCAATGGGTTGATCCCACATTATTATGAAGGAGAGTTGACTGGCGAACTTTATTTGAACGAAAAAAATGCAGGGACGTTAGCAGATTGGGAATACGGAAAATACGTGGGAAGTGTCTTCCAAGATGCTCGTTCACAATTCTTTACTGCGAATGTACTAGATGAGTTGGCGTTTGCTTCGGAGAATTATCAGCTGGAAGCAAATCAAATTACACGGCGAATAGAGGAGGTTTTGCAGGTCAATCAGATGGAGGGATTGAAAAAACGAAAATTGGCGCAGCTTTCTAGCGGGGAGAAACAAAAAGTAGCGATGGCGGCTGTTGAAGTGCATTCACCTGAAATCTTTGTGCTGGATGAGCCATCGGCTAATCTGGATAATCAAGGGAATACACAGTTAGCGAGAACATTAAAACAGTTGAAGCAAGCAGGGAAGACTATCGTCGTTGCGGATCATCGAATCCATTATTTAATGGAGGTGGTCGACCGAATTGTCTATATGTCTAAAGGAGAGATAGCGGCACAATGGTCAATCGATGAGTTTCGTTGTTTATCACAAACGACATTACAGTCCTTTGATATTCGCGAAAAGCAGGAGGTTTGTGTATCAAATCTGCTAAGGGAAGAGAAACCTAAGAATGAGGCAGCTTTTATAGCGGTAAATGATTTATCCGTTGGCTACCATCGATTGGCCCCCAGTCTTATTGAAAAATTGAATTTACACTTGACCAAAGGTGAAATCGTATTGATTACAGGTGAAAATGGGCTGGGGAAAACGACGTTAGCGCGGACATTATGCGGGTTAAATAAAGAGCAGAACGGGACAATCTGCATGAATGGTCAACCGTTATCTGTTAAGGAACGGCGGGAGAAATGTTGGTTTGTTCTGCAGGATGCTGATTATCAGCTATTTTCTGATAGTGTGTTGAATGAATTACTATTGGGGACGAAAAAGCTGGAGACAGATGTGGTGAAGGCGGAAAGACTGTTGCAGGAATTGGGCTTATTACAATATAAAGACCAACATCCTGCGACGTTGTCTGGTGGTCAAAAGCAACGTTTGGTTTTCGCAGTTGGATTGATGCGAGAACCGGAGCTGCTGATTTTAGATGAACCTACCTCAGGATTAGATGCAGGGAATATGCGACGGGTACAGCAATTGATCACTGATTCAGCCAGTAAAGGGATTACCTTTGTAATTATTACCCACGACTTTGAATTCGCTAAAGGATTTGAGCAGAGTACGTTTCAATTAGGAACCGCTGGCGTTAAGGACGTTCATTCGTCAAACTTGGCATTTTTTAAATAGTTGACTTCAAGCTAGTAATCAAGAGTTTCTCTTTTATCAGCTTGAAGTTTTTTATTTATGGGACTATACGCAACCACTAAAAATTTATAAGGAATGATTATAGGTACGACCAAATTTATTAGTGGATGGTATTATAGAAGAATCAGTTATTACGAGGAGGTCCTGAGTGAAAAAAATTCTAACCTATATAATCGCTTTGTTCGCCATTATCCTGCTAGGCTTTTTCATCCAAACAAAGAGCAGCGTGTTCTATTCAGAACCCGTGCTGCGTGTCGAGGAAGTAACGGTGAACACCGCTTCAAATACACAGAAAATAAAAGGAAAACTGTTGAACGAGAAGGGGACAGTAACGTTAGAAACAACGTACTATGAAAATGAGAGTGTCTCGCCTTTGTATCGCAAAGGCAATCAATTGATTTTGCAAAAATCTGATAATTATTGGCGCGTTTTAGCATTGAAAAGAGATGGCTATGTCTTCATTTTACTTGGTTTGTTTATTTTGATTGTACTATTCATCAGCGGGAAAAAAGGCCTTCGTTCTTTGATCGGCTTAGCCTTAAACAGTGCTCTGCTGCTCTTTTTTCTTTGGTTCAATCAACAAAATAACGGCTTATCCTTGATGCTTCTCATGAGTATTTACACAGTGATCGCAGTTTTTGTGGCAATGGGCACATCCTATGGCTTTAAAAAACTCGACGGACGGAAGCTCTTTGGGACATTAGTGAGTGTTTTTCTCGCGTTTTTAATTTGCGTAATCGCGATGAATTTATTGAAGGATGAAGGCTTACGCTATGAAGAGATGCAATTTATCACCCGTCCCTACCGCTCGGTATTCTTAGCTGGCTTACTGATTGGAGCGATTGGTGCCAGCATGGATAATGTCGTAACGATCATTTCTGCTTTAGATGAGATTCGGGCGCAAAATGATCAGCTTTCAATGAAGAAATTACTCCAGTCTGGTAGGAAGATCGCTCAGGATACCGCCTCATCGATGATCAATGTCTTGATGTTCGCTTATCTTAGCGGAGCGATTCCTTCCGTGGTCTTCTATATGGCAAATGGCTGGAATTTCTCTGAGGTTTTAGGAATGCATTTGTCATTAGAAATCCTACGAACGCTGTGTGGCGGATTTGCCATCGTTTTGTCTGTTCCGGCTGCGTTACTGGCGTTTAGCGTGGCGGAGAAAATGAAGGGGAGGGCGTTGCGATGAGTGTCTTGATCTGCCTTACTTTGATTCTGCTGGCGTTGATGGTGGTGCTCTTTAAAAAGAATTCGATTTACATGATTACAGGGACCTTTGCCAATTTTTGTTTGTTCATTTTACTGCTTTATTTATTGAGTAAAGGATTTCCGGTATATCCGATCACTTTTTTGATCTTTTTGGGTGTAACAGTCGTGACATTGTTTTATATCAATGACGTCAATCAAAAAACAAAAGCTGCATTTCTCTGTGTGCTGTTCTTCTTGATCGCCTTCACCCTAATCACCCTGCCGCTGATCCAGCTGGTTAAGGTACATGGGTTTGCATTAGAGGAGCTAGATGAATTACAAATGATGGATCTCTCGGTGGCTGTTCCTTTTTCAGAATTGAATCTTTCGATCATTCTAATGAGTTTTTCGGGGGCGGTGATCGACAGCAGCATTGCGGTCAGCAGTTCAACCTATGAAATTTATCGACGCACTGGAAATCGGACCTTTAAGGAATTATTGCATTCCAGCATGACTGTCGTGCATGAGATCTTCAGCTCGACGATCAACACGTTGCTATTTGCGTTTATGGGCTCGAGCTTGGCCTTGATTATTTGGATTCAGGATTTGAATTACTCTTTTCTTGAGATCATTAATTCTAAAGCTTTTGTTGGGGAGCTGTTAATTAGTTTGCTGACGGGGATGGCTGCGGTGGTTATTCTGCCCATCGCTTCGTTTTTCTCCAGCTATATTTTTTTCAACCACTATTTAAAAACAAAAGAACGATAAGCGATTAAGGCTGATCTGCCTTAATCGCTTATTCCATTCTCCTCAATAACCGTTCGAAAATAAGTTTACCCATGGAAGAGTTATAACTAGCTGATTAACCACTAAAAATCAAAAGTCTCAGGATCAGGGCCGCTGCGCAATGATTCGTTCAGTTTATTCAAACGAGACATATCGGTATCGTCTAATTCAAAATCAAAAACAGCCACATTGCTTTGCATTCGTTGTTCATGAACGGATTTTACTACGAGTAAAATATCTTGTTGAATATCCCATCGCAGAATGACCTGTGGGGGTGTTTTTTGATGCTTTTCAGCGATTTCCACAATGGCAGGCTCTGTTAATAATTTTCCTTGCATTAAAGGCGACCACGCCTGAACTTTGATGTTGTGCTTTTCACAAAAATCTCGCAAAGCTTGCTGAGATAATTTTGGATGGAGCTCCACTTGGTTAATGACAGGAACGACCTTCGCATAGGACAACAGGTCCTCTAAATGATGAATCTCGAAGTTGCTGACACCGATGGCTCTGATTTTCCCTGCTTCGTACAGCTCTTCCATTGCTTGCCAAGATTCTTTGAATGCATTATTGCCCGGCCAATGGATCAGGTATAGATCTAAATAATCCAATGATAAACGGTCAAGGGTCTCCTCAAAGGCCTTCATTGTTTCCTCATAGGTTAGGTGATTATTCCACACCTTTGAGGTAACGAACAACTCTTCTCGGCTTAGTCCTGTTGCGGCTAAGCCTTCTTTGATCCCAAGCCCAGTCCCCGTTTCATTTCCATAAATTTGAGCGGTATCAATCAAGCGATAGCCGTTGATGATCCCATTTTTCACGACCTCAGCAGTGTCTTCATCAGGAATTTGAAAGACGCCTAGTCCCAATCCTGGAATTTCTGTTCCGTTGTTTAATCGTACGTTTTCCTTCAATGAATGTATCATATGAGTCCCTCCTATAAGTTTCAGAACACCAGTATATGAGGAGGATAGGGAAATGTATAGTACGTACTTTAAAGTGCCATAGATACAAAAAGGTAAGCTTTGTGTGAGATGGGTAAGTGCGAAGAAAAATTTCGATCGTTCATCCGTTTTAAATAACGTTTGTAATTTAAAGCGGATAGGAAAATTTATTAACATACGGTCTATTTTTGTAAACCTAAAAATAGTTTTGAAATGTTAATTTGTTAAAGAGTTCTAATAAATATAAAGATAACTTATCTAAATTTGCAACAAGTAAATATTATTGTCGCCAATGTAAAAAATCCAATCTTATTTTTTAGTTTATTGTTTAAAGCGAGCAATAAATTTGGTTTTTAAGCATGTTTCAAATATGATGGCGTGGTATTTATAAAAAATAGTGTTGAATATATAAAGTGATGGAACTGTTTTAAACAAAAATTCGTTAATGTTCTAGTCCTTTTTTCTGATAAAGCTCAAGAAAGATAGGCAATGAGGCGTTGACTAAGATTTCTGTGATTTCCTCAGGACTTTCTTCAAAATTTTTGCGAATCCAAGTACCAACAATTAAGTAACTGCCTTTTGATAAATAATCTAAATATTGATTCAACGTATACGGGTCAAAATTGACTGAGAAGATTAATGGAAGATTTCCTTTGAAGTATTTATTGAAGAGCGTCCTTATATGCTGCAACAAGTCGATCTCGCTATTTTTTGAAGTGAGAATTTTTATTTCTTCACGATTTTCCCAAAAAAAGTCGATCACATTTTCAATTCGTATAACCAGATTTGAATGGATTCGCTCGACACTGGGAACTCCCGCCTTATCGTAAAAATTCACATTTGATTGAAAAACGACGGTTAATTCTGCTAAAAATTCTTCAACAATACTATCTAACAAATCTTCCTTATTTTGAAATTTTTTATAAAAGGTAACGCGGCTGACACCCGCTTTCGCTGCAATGTCATTGACTCGGATGCTTTTAAATGTATTGGAACACAACAGCTCTAGAAAAGCTTTTTCAATCAGAGAACGTTTTTCATCGAACATAGCTACACCTCCTAATGCGATTGTAACTTGATTTGAAAGCTGAGCCAAATAGGGAAAGGAGAAAACAATGCTTTGAACAAAAATCTTGTAAAAAAGAGTATTTTTGATGCTTTTTTAGAGCTATTGACCGTGGCGAAGTATGAAGAGATTACCGTCAATGAGATTGTTGAAAATGCATATGTTAGCAGAGTTACCTTCTATAACTATTTCAAAAATAAAGATGCGCTGCTGAATGAACTATTGGATCAGTTTTTGGAGACCTTTAATGCGCTGTTAAAAGGGGATCAGGGACTACTGGAACGAATGAACATTAGCAAGAAAAAGGATACATATCAAGCATTATACCCCTATACATATAAAATCCTCGACTATTTTTATTGTAATAAGAAGCTAGTATTGGCCTTTTACAGCATGGATCATGAAAAGCTTAATTTCAGCAAGATCTTGCAAAAAAATTATCACGATCATTTTGTTCAGGCGCTGCCTCAACGTTTCTATCAATCGGTAGAAAAGGCTAGAATTGAATACTATTCGTTGTTTATGACAAACGGTGTAATTTCTATCGTCGAAAAGTGGTTTGCGATGAACTTTGAGGAGGATATTGGTGATGTTATTGATAGGATATTGGTTTTACTGATCACGAATCTGAGTGCGCTGTATTCAGAATAGAACAAAAAAGAAGGCGGGATGTACCATGGCAAAAATATTGATAATCACTAAAAATCCTCTAGCGGAGCAAGCGCTGCAGCTTGCGCTTCAAAAAATCAATGATGAGGTTTTCTGCAGCTCAAGCCTATTAGAACAGGTTGATTTTTATCCAGAGGTGGTGGGCTACTTTTCTATCGCGATTGTGAGTGACACGATTTCTAGTTTGGAGCTTTCTAAACACTTAGACACCTTGAAGCAAAAAGACTTATTACTGATACGAAAGGGGAATAGCGAGCAGCTAAAGGGCACTGACTTGGAATGGATGCTTCCACACATTGATGGCTGGGTAACAGATCAGATGCCGATGGAAGAATTCATTGAGGAAATTGCTGAAATGAAGGAACAAATCGGTGAGATGAAAAACGACACAAGCAGGTCCTACAAAAAATTCATTTCCAGACTGACAAAAAATGAGAGAAAGGTTCTGTATTATCTATCTCAGGCAAAGGGAGGGCAATTGTCCAGAGAAAAACTTTGCCAAGAAATCTGGGGCACAGGGATGAATACGTCCAATGTCTGTCAGCTTTCTTTTTTGGTCAGCTGTATTCGTGAAAAAATGGTCCATGTCGGTTTTGATGAAAAGGAACTAAAAACCATGTGGGGAAGAGGCTATCAGTTGGGAGATATGCTGGTATCGCTGCTAGATAAAAATGATTTTTCGATAATATCCTGAAGCAGCTTTGAATTAGGTTTCCAGGGTTCTTTCAGCTTCGTCAAATGCTTCCACTTTTGTCTTATCCTATGTTAATGACAAGGCTTTCATTCCTCGGTACAATAAATAAAAACTTGGAAGGAGCCGACGATGACAGAAATTAGACAAGCAGTGGAACAGTTAGCGAATCGTTATACTAAGATAACTATCAAAGAAGACGTTCTTTCTCAATTGGCTGCTCTTGGGGAACTTGTCGAATTCGCGGCAAATGATTTAATCGTTGCGGCGGGGGACGACGAAAACAAATTGTATTTATTGATTGATGGATTAATCCGCAAGTATTATTTGGATTATCAGGGAAATGATCTGACCCACCAGTTTTTAGAGAGCGGTCAGGTCTTTAGTACCCAGCATGTTGTTTTTAGTGGTCAGGTCATATGTAATTTTGAGGCGTTGTAGTCCTGTAAAATGGTTTGTTTTGATTACGAGCGAGTTCAGGCTCTGATGAAAAAAGAACCTTTGCTGACTCAAGTTTATATCGGTATTCTAGAGGAAACGTTAAGAATCAAACTGATTCGAGAAGCCGCTTTGCTGGCGGAAAGTGCGACAGAGCGTTATATAAAATTAAATGCGGAGATCCCGGATATTGATCAACGAGTAAATCATGGGCATATTGCTTCTTATATCGGTGTTACCCCTGTTTCATTGAGCCGCATTCGTCGGACGCTGAGAGAGGAAAACTGATGAGGTGGGCTAGCAAAATGATTCTTGGGATATTTGGTGGAATCGTACTATTTATTGGAATTGCTTTAGCCGTCAAACGCCAAAAAGATATCGTGATCGAAGGGATTCCGAAGTTGAACATTACAAGTCCAGCATTTGCAAACGATGGTGAGATTCCCGTAAATTATACCGGTAATGGGAAGGATTTGTCGCCGGAGCTGTGTTTAACAGGAGTGGATAAGAACGCCGAGACGCTAGCAGTCATCATGGATGATATGGATCATCCGCTTGTGGGCGTCTATAATCATTGGCTGATCTGGAATCTTCCCGTTCAAGAAAAAATTCCATCAGGCATCCCAGCAGGGAAGAAAGTCGCAGAGTTAGCAAACGCGGTCCAGGGAATAGGCTATGGAAAACATCGGTATCGTGGACCCAAGCCTCCCTTTGGCACCCATCGCTATAAATACAATGTCTTCGTTTTGGATACTTCCTTAGAGTTGCCCGCTTCAGCCAATAAAAAGGAACTTCTGGAAGCGATGGAGGGTCACCTGCTGCAATACGGATACTTGATCGGCCAATACGGCGTAAACTAACCGCATACAAGGTGCCAAATTTGCAACGGCTTGCTGATTACAGGTATGATGAAAGAAGTAGTAAACAAACGAGTGAAGGAGAGGACCTCTTGATTAAAACACTTCGGTTAAAAGTACCTCAATGGCAAGGCGGCAATAATCCAACCTACTCCCTGGGCGCTGATCTGCTTTCGTTTATCATTCCTAAAAATTTGGAGCAAGAAGAAATTTTAGTGCCTGTTCCTGAGTATGAGATCCCTTTGGTGAAGGAAAATGGTGTGACCGCGCAAAGCATTGTCGCGGGTATCGTGGACAAAACAAGCACGCTGATCCAAGAAGAAGCTCCTGACAAAATCATCACGATGGGGGGCGATTGTTTAGTCTCGCAAGCGCCTTTTGATTATTTGCATGGACAATATGGCGAGGAGTTAGGAATTATTTGGATTGATGCCCATCCGGATATTTCCACACCGGATATCTTTTATAATGAGCATGCAATGGTTTTAGGCAATCTGCTAAAGGACGGAGATCCGGCGCTTGCCTCAAAGGTCCAGCATCCGTTTTCTCCACAAGATGTGCTATATGTTGGGCTTCAAGAACCAACAGCTGATGAGAAAAACATTCTGGAACGATTGGGAATAGACTACAGGGTTCAAGATCAAGTGAGGCTCACACCAGAAGAGATTAAGAGCTGGTTAAATGCGCATCAGTTTACTAAGGTTGCTGTTCACTTTGACTTAGATGTGTTAGATCCGAAGGAGTTTCGTTCCTTGTACTTTGCAGAACCTGGCGTCACGGAGTTTGGAGCGGTAGCTGGCAAGATGTCGTTGCAGGAAGTAAAGGAAACGATGCAGGCAATCGCGGAACAGAGTGAAGTCGTTGGCTTGACGATCGCTGAGCTATTGCCATGGGACGTACAAAATTTGAAAAATCTGTTGAATGAATTTGATATTTTTCGATAAGAGAAAGGGATATGACAGAACTTGCTTCTGGAAGACTATTTCTTCGTAAAAAAGGGAGTGACAAGATTTTTGTCACTCCCACTTTTATTTTTGATTCATTTGCAAGGTTACTAAGGTCGTTAATGTGTCGCCGTAGTAGTCATCTTCAGATAAACCATTCTGAATCACCCAAGACTGTGAATCTACTAGGTTTCCGTAAGCTTCCTTTTTCTTTGCGGCATATAGAATAGGCGCAGAGAAGTTCTCAGACTTGTTTGATGACAAAGGTTTTCCAGCAAGCGTATAGCCTTCAGTGATCGTAGATTCTTCTAAAAAGAAGTTCATCATCTTACTTAGCACTTGATTGGCAGCTTTATCATTAGAATTCGCCAATCGCCATGGTAGCCGACAGGAATTTGCTCCGTAATTTCCGTCATTCGCACCAGCAACTTGATCCTTCTTCGCTGGGGTGACAGTCCCATCTTTTACCCAAGCAAAATCAGGAATCAAGCCGGTTTTGTGCTGGTTGCTAAGGGATTCTAACACCTTCATAGAATTAGTTTTCAGTGTTTTCCAAAAAGAATCACCGGTGAACGCTGCGAAAGTATCGAAATAGCTGGGAATGATATCCGATGGACGAACGAGGGCATAAAAATCAGAATCCTTTTTTGCCCAATCCCCAACTGTTAACAGTTTAGTGTCCGAATTATAGTTTCTTGTCTTTATTGCGGACAAGAGTTTTTTGGCGGCCCCTTTGTAGTCTGTATGGCTATCGGGCCATTGTTTACTTGCTTCAATTAAGGCATAGGCAATATCTAGATCCCCATCTGTTGCATTGGTCGTTTCCTTTTTGACCTCGGTATCTTCATCAAATTTTTGCCGCCAGCTCATTAATGGCTTGTCTTTGCTGAGTCGGAAATTTTTATAGTAGCGGTAAAAATCATAAAACTCGTTTTCTGATGCCCAGCCGCGTTTGGCCGCCTGCATCGTGATCAACATACCGTAGCCATGACCTTCAGATAGCGAGATACTTTCTTTTCCTTTTAGGCTCGTTTCAACGTAATTTCCCTCGTCGCTCTCTTTGACATAGGTGGATCGCCATTGTTGATAGGTTGTTTTTTCTACTTTAGTCTGATTATCTTTTATATTAATGATCACTGCGGCTACATACCCTAAGAAGAGCAAAGCTAGCAGTGACCACATGATTGCAGGACGTCTGCGCATGATGTTGCCTCCTAATCGTCAAAACGTTGTGTTTTATACCATTTACTGCTGTCTCTTCGAAACAATTTATCGCCAATATAAGAAAAGAGGGCGATGAACGAAATACCTATAAACAATAAAGAATAGGTAAAGTAGGACGCAATGGCATAAAAGAAATTCGCGGTGGTTGCCTGACCGAATTGGCTGGATAACGCCAATTGAACTTGAAGCAAATAAATAGAGAACATCAAAGCCCAATTGACCAGTAGCAGAGCGCCGATCTGTCGATTGCTTCCGCCAAAAGAAAAGAGGACTTCAATAGATGGAAACCAAAGATGGAGAAACATTGCGATCAGATTCGCGACAAACATGATATTTGATAAGAGGATCGCACTGGTAAACCAGAAAAACGTATTGAAGTAATAAATACTCTGTAATCGAATACGCCAATTGGAAGCACCAAAGATATCCTTCATATTATTGACAATAACCTCATAATTACCTTTCGCCCACCGCTTTCTTTGGCGATAGTACACAGACAAGGTCTCAGGCTCCTGTTGAAAGGCTTCCGCTCGTGAAGCTAGTGCAATTAGTTTTCCATCCTTCATGATTTTGAAGCTCAAGGCGGTATCTTCAGTCAAAGCACCGTTGTCCCAACCGCCCAATTCGCGAATCAGTTCAGTTTGAATAATAAAATTTGTGCCGGGAATCTGACCAATCTTGAACAGCTGCCACATTCCAGTATGAATAATTCGTTGACTGGTTACGATCTCCAAATTGATACAGCGGGTCAAAAAATTACGCTTGTAATTTCGTGTTTTGTTTCTTCCAAAGACCGCCGCATAACGTTCGGGGTTTTCCAAAGCTCTTTCCACTAAAAAATATAGGGCATTTTGTTCGGGCATGGCGTCAGCATCATATACGCACAAGTACTCTCCATGGGCGATTTTGAGTGAATCATTTAATACCCCGGCTTTACCACCGGTTCCTCTGCGATCGATCACCTTTGTTAAATAGTAGCCCTCATACTCTGGCTGCTGAAAAATGGCGTGAACGCGTTCATAGGTTTCATCGTCGCAATTATCGGCAAAAACGAGAATTTCCATCTTTTCTCGTGGGTAGTTCATGCTTAGAATCGCCTTGACTGTATCCTGAATCACGATCTCCTCATTATGGGCCGGAACAACAATGGTGATGAGGGGATAGGAGGATAATGGCTCCAAGCGATTTTTCGGCGGTTTTATATTGGTCAGTAAGAAATAAACCGCACCAAATACAATAACAAGTGTAATAATCAGTGAAAACCAAATAGAGACGATCCCAAAGATTAATAGAAAGGTACTCATCAATAATCGCGCCTCCTAAAGTAACACCAGATTCGATCTTTAATAATCAATAGACAGAGGAATAATACGATGGCAGCGATAAAAAATATTCCTGTGACAACCTTGCTTGCTTCAAAGAAATAACTGAGCAGTTGATCCATGAGTATCCCTCCTTATAAAATATATTCATTTGTCAGATCGGCTTCCGATCGACGACGTACGCGGCTGATTACTTGTTCTGCCGTCATTTCAGTCGATCCCTCAATCATTATCTCGCCAAAACGAATGACCGTATCTTGAGAATGCTCAAGATTCTTAAAGGGAAAGAGAGAAAATTGTGTTTTTGTGACGCGATTCAGCTGTTGAACAAACTTGTGACTCGCGCCATTTAGGTAAATTGGCGATAAGACGGCAAAAGTACCGTTTCCTAGATAATACTGGTCTTCCTCTGGCAAGCGGATATCACTCAATTCTTGCGCCAAAGCCTTTAATAATTGATCAGTAGCTTCATCATTCTGATATTTCAGCTGTTCAATATAATCTACTGTATAGAAGGAGACAATAAGTCCACGACCGTTATGACTATACAAATTCATGGCACATTTAAATTTCTCATAGCGTCGTTCAAATTCCTCTCGGTTGAATAACCCGGTCGTTTCATCCAGGGTGGTTAAGTATTCCCGCATACGAGGTTGAAAAGTATTTGCTCGTCGATTAAACAAAACACTATTTTTAGCGATAAGTCCTAAACTAGCGAAGATGGGAATCACCACAATCAAGTAAATCTTTTCTAGCCTCGGCATAATAATCGGGGTGTAATAAAGCAAAAACGTTCCAGTAGACATAACCAGCATTGAAAAAACTGCTACCGTGATGGTATTGCCTAAAAAACCAACAAGCAGACCTAAAAAGGCCAGCAGGGAGATGGTGACTACAGGAACAAAGCTTAATCGATCATCTAAGATCAGGTTTTGAATCAGGAAGACGGCAGCTAAAAGAATCGTCATCCATTCTACTCGAATTCGGCGTAAATATTTCATAGGTTGCTCTCCTTATTGACTGAAATCTCTTGGACGATCAGCTAATTGAAAGTAATGAGCGATCGCTTCAGTAATTCGCTCGCTGGCTTTACCGTCACCGTAGGGGTTACTGGCTTTAGCCATCTTTTCATAAGCAGTCGGATCGTCAAAGAGTTCCTTGATGGTCGTGTAGACAGTCTGGCTATCCGTTCCAACGAGCCGCAGCGTTCCAGCAGCCACGCCTTCAGGTCGTTCTGTTTGGTCGCGTAGTACCAGTACGGGAACACCTAAGGATGGGGCTTCCTCCTGTACACCGCCAGAGTCTGTCAGGATCAAATAGCTTTGCTTCGCGTAATTATGAAAATCAATCACGTCTAAAGGCTCGATCAATGAAACATTTGGTAAATGACCTAATGTTTCGTTCGCGGATTTTCGAACCGCTGGATTTTTGTGCATCGGAAAAATAAACTGTGTGTGGGTATACTCATCAGCGACTCTGCGAATGGCTTCAAAAACAGCCTTCATAGGTTCACCGAGATTTTCGCGGCGATGCATGGTGACTAAGACGATCCGCTCTTGATTCTTTGAGACTTCAGTAGGAATTTGGTAGTGTTCATCAAGGGTACTGCTCATGGCATCGATCGCAGTATTGCCAGTAATATAAATATGTTCCTCAGAATGATTTTCCATTAGCAGATTCTCTTTGCTTTTTTTGGTTGGCGCAAAGTACAGGTCCGTCAGGTCATCGGTTAATTGCCGATTCATCTCTTCTGGAAAAGGTGAATACTTGTCCCAGGTTCGTAAGCCCGCTTCCACATGTCCAATCGGAATTTGCTGATAAAAAGCACTTAAGGCTGCAGAAAAGGTCGTCGTGGTATCGCCATGAACCAGTAAAATATCTGGACGATCCTTGATTAGAATAGGGGTAAGCTTTTCTAATACCCGGCTCGTAATATCGCTTAAGGTTTGGCCTTGATGCATAATGTTTAAATCATAATCAGGAATGAGTGAAAATGAATGCAGCACTTGATCAAGCATTTCCCGATGCTGGCCAGTCACGATTATTTTGGCGTCAAAGCGGTCGTCTGCGGCTAATGTCTTTGCCAAAGGGGCCATTTTGATGGCTTCTGGTCGGGTGCCGAAAACGAGAAAAACTTTTTTCTTCATAATAAACCTCCTTGATATAGTTATAAATAATTTGATTATAATAAATATAAAATTAAATTTAATGAAATCTTACTCAGTATAGCATTCGGCCTTGTTATTTAAAATGAATACACTATGGCTGAGCGTATTAATTTTAAAATTTGTTTAGAAGTGAGCGTACTCCATTGTCTAAATGGAATAGCAGCATAAGAAAAGGCAAGAAGAATGGCTCTTCTTGCCTGTAAGTTTATTTAGCGAAAGGCGCGTTTGTCCTTCATTAGTAAAAAGACGGCAAATGCTAAAAAGATGAGGCTAAACAAGATGGTGTGGACATTAAAATAAGTGACCAATAGGCCGTTTAACAAAGCTCCCAGCATGAAGCTGAGCAAAATGATCAAGGTATCGCGAAAAGCCATTCTTTTTGCAGAATCCTGCTGGATGTAGCCTTCAAAGAAGTTGGTCGAAAGGTTTCGCAGGTTTCCTGTCATCATTAGAGACGTAAATGGTTTTCCTTTTAACCGTTGAAATTCCTGCAGCTGAGCCGCCGCTGTAATGGAAAGCAAGGCATTCGCAAGTAAGTTTGGCAAATGAGCGGAAAATAGTCCGACAATTAGCAGTAAAATGATTTCAAAGGCTAAAAACCACAGTTGCTGATTCTTGCTGATTTTGGTTTGCAGATAGCGTGCCGCCAGCGCGCCAAGCGCAAAGGCCAGGATAGGGATCAAATAATGAGGCAGCGCCCCCCAGTGACCTTGTCCTAAGTGAACGCCCAGCAAAATAAAATTCCCCGTTTGAAGTCCAGCGAACACTTCCCCATGAACTAGGTATGTATAAGCATCCAGTCCACCTGCGGTTGCCGCTAAGGCCATTCCGAATTCCAGCCGTTCATGAACTTTTTCTTCCATTTAAATTGCACCTCTTTTTTCTTCAACAGAATTCTACGACAAATAAGTAAAAACGCCAAAGGAAGTGTCTTCTGCTTGAAGCGCCCCCTGCGCTATTGCGGAATATTACATAAAAAACGCCTAACGTTTCGCTATAGTACTAGCGGTTAGGCGTTTGCTTTTTCTATTTGAATTGTCCTTTTTCCAGATGCAGCTGTTTCTCCGCGATCTTTAAGGTGCTGCTGCGGTGAGAAACGAGAACCATCGTCTTGTCCTGCAATTTTTCTTTGAAGGCGGCGAGAATGGCTTGTTCATTGACGTAATCAAGGTTGCTGGTTGGCTCGTCCAGCAAGACCAGCGGCGCGTCATAAACGAGCAGGCGAGCTAAGCCAATTCGCTGCCGTTCCCCATCGGAGATTCCGCGGGATAGCTTGCTAAGCTGTGTCTCGTAGCCTTCTGGGAGTGAAAGAATCCAGTCATGGATCGAGGCTGCTTTTGCCGCTTCTTCAATGTTTTCTTGAGAAACACTGCCACGTTTCAGAGAAATATTGTTGGCGATCGTGTCCTCAAATAAAAAGGTCGATTGCTCCATGACGCCTTCTAAATGATGAAGGGTATCCTCCTTGAGAGAGGAGAGGGGCAGGTCGTTGATCGTTATAGTTCCTTTGTCAGGGTCCCAATAGCGCATCAAAAGCTTTAGTAGTGTACTTTTTCCGCTGCCGCTTTCACCACTGATCCCGATGCTATGTCCTTGCTGCAGCGCAAAGGAAATGTCCTCCAGTACCTTCTTCTCAGTATTTGGATAGTGGAAGGCAAGGCTAGTTGCTGCCAATGTGTCGACGGATTCGACTGCTGGGCTGTTTCCTTCGAAGGTTACATAAGGTTCTTCGTGGACGAGCTGATACAAGCGCCGACCACTCGAGAAGGTTGTTAACAAGGCGTTGCCGAGATTGCCCAATGCCAAAACCGGACCAAAGGAGCTTAGACTCAGTACCACTGAAAGGACGATCGTTTCTATTGCGAGTCCCTGGCTATTGCCGTAGAAAAAGACACACAGCGTGGTTCCGATAACGATAAGTTCGCTGAACAGCTGCAACGAATTTCCTTGGAAGATGCGCCGGCGATTTTCCTGATTCAGTTTATTGCTGTCCATCGTCAGTTTGCCTAATCGTTTTTTCTCCAAATGAAACTGCGCGATGTCTTTGAGACTATTGGCGTTTTCCATGATGGTTTGACTGACTTGGACAAAGGCCTTTTTGTAGTCATCACCGATTTGAAGGTTTTTCCGATAGCTGATAAAAGGGATGATCCCACCGATTAGCAGCTGTCCAGCCAATAGGATGCCGGCCAAAGCAAAATCAAAGCTTGCGAGAAAAACAAAGGTTATCAGCGTTGTCCCTAAGGCAATGAAAACAGGGGAGATCGTATGGGCGAAAAAAACTTCCAGTGCTTCGACATCTGTTGAGATGGAGGTGATCAATTCTCCGCTGTTTTTTCCTGTTAGACGAGCAGAGCCGACCTTTCTCAAAGCGAGGAAGATTTCCTCCCGAATATGAGCCAATAACGAAAAGGCAATGTCATGGTTCTGATACTGTTCCAAATAACGAGTGATCCCTCGAACCACTCCGCAGCCAATCAAAAGAGTTAAAATCAGCGACAGGTTCACCGTATCACCAGCGATTAAACGAAGCAGGGTGAGGGTACTGATGACAGGAATCGCGACGACAGCCAAATTGCTGAGAATTCCTAATAAGATCGCTAGGATCATTTTCCCTTTGAAGGGCTTCGTGAAAGAAAGCAGCCAGCGAATCAAAACACTATCCTTCATTTTCTGTCACTCCCTTCATTTGACGAGTTTCTTCAATAAAATAGGCCTTAAAGTAGTCGGAAGTTTGTTCCAGCTCTTGGGGTGTTCCAGCTTCGACGACCGTCCCCTCTTTGAAGACATAAACACGGTCTGCCTCTAAGACGTTGTACAAACGATGGGAAACAAAGATCACGATTGCCTGCTGTGCCAGTTTTTTGAGGGTGTGAAGAATAATTTCTTCACTCTCGATATCCACCCCAGAGGTAATCTCATCAAAAATATACAGCTCAGCCGAAGTCGCTAAGGCTCGGGCTAGAATCAGCCGTTGTCGTTGACCGCCAGATAGATTCTTTCCGTTTTCTTCTAAGACTGTGTCTAATTGTTCAGGCAGCTGTCTGACAAAATCCGCCAGCTTTACTTGCTCTAGCAATTGCCATAGTTCAGTATCAGTTAGCGAGGACTTAGCCAGCAACAGGTTTTCCCGAATGCTGTCAGCGTAAAGGAAATCCTTCGTATTGACCAGCATCGCCTTTTCTAAAACTGTCGAGCGATTCAGGTCCTTCAGCTCGGTCTGGTTCCAGTGAATCCTCCCTTGATAGTCATCTAATTGATTCAGCAGCAGCTGAGCGAAGGTACTTTTTCCGGAGCCGGATTTTCCTACAAAGGCCGTAAAGGTTCCTTTTTTCAAAGTTATGGAGACAGCATTAATCGCCTGACTTTGCTGCTTTTCATAAGTGAAAGTCAGCTGCTTCACAGTGACTGTATCTAAGGATTCTGTCCACTCTTTAATGGTTCCATCGTTTTTTTCCGGCAAGGCGAGATAATCGAAAATTTTCCCACAGGAGCTGATCCCATTCATGGCCACATGGAAAAGAGAACCTAACTGCCGCATCGGCAAGAAAAATTCCGCGCCGACTAAGATAAAGAGCAACACGCCATAAACGGTCAAGTACTGTTGTTGAAAGGCGATCAGAGCCAGCCCAATTCCTAAAGCCGCACCACTGTAGGAAAAAATATCCATGATGGTAATCGAGTTTAATTGCATCGACAATAGGCTCATAGTTGCCTTGCGGAATTTTTGCGCGTCTGCCGCTAATTCCCGCTGCTTAGCATCGTCTTGGTCATAAGCCTTCAAGACACTGAGAGCACTCAAGCTTTCGTGGAAGCGAGTGCCAAGATTTGTATAGTCATCCCAGTATTTGCTCAAGATCCGCTTGGCGATCTTCATCACCGCCATGATGGTAAGAGGAATGAAGGGGACACAAATCAGCATAGCGACAGCCGGCTGCCAAGCGAGTGAAACTAAATAAGCAAACAGCATCAAAGAGGCCAATAGGCAATAAAAGAGCTGCGGCAAAAAATGCGCATAGTACATCTCCAGTTGCTCAATACCGTCACCAGCAAGCTGAGCTAAAGTCGTCGCTGGCAATTGGCGGGAAGTATTCCCTAAGCGAAAAGCCTTTTCCATCACTTGCTTACGCAACGCGACCCGCAATTCTGCGGAAGCCTGATCTGTCAGATTCGCGGATAAGCGGATAAGAATCAGTTTCCCAGCTAGAGCCAGCAGAATCAAACCAAAGGGTCGGCTTAGTTCAAGGGATAGTCCCTGCATCACTTGACTTAATAATAGGGCCAATGTCCGCCAAATATATAAAGATAGTCCCAGACCAATACAGCGAATCACCACCTGCAGGATCAGGGTCTTCTTTTTAGCAATCGCAAATAAGCGGCGATCAATCATTTGGTTCGCCCGCCTTTACCGCTGCTTTTTTCCCACGCAGGTACCAGGTCAGGCCAATCACGTGGGCAATGTAGACGATGACTAGGCAAATCCGCATCGGTGTGTTATCCACTAAAAGACCGGGAATCAGAAAGACGATAAGGATCATCAAGAACATCTTCACCATCCCAGCGTTGGTGATCTTCTTTTTAACGATGGGTTCCTCCACCGCTCGCTTATAAAAAGAAGAATGGATAAATTTGTTGTAATATTTATCTGAACTACGCAGCCAAAAGAAGGCTGTCAGTAAATAAAAGACCGTAGTCGGTAAGAAGGGAAGAAAAATACCCAAGGTTCCTAGTGCAAAGGTAATCGCACCAAGAGAAAAATAAATGATTTTTTTCACATGTATGACCTCCAATGAATGAATTAAAAGAAAGAGCTTACCAGCCTATCTTATGCTAAATGAAAATGATTATCAATCTCTTCTCAGCGTTCTTTTATCCAAAAATAAAAATAATTGTCGATCTTTTGGGAAACAAGAGATCAGCGTTTAACAAAACGCTAGAATGACAAGCACGACAGTAGACGGAATCGTTTTTCATTTCTCCAGCCAAAAAGCGTCGAATCAACGAACTATTTCCATCTTTAGTAAAGTGGCGTAAGATATTTTATGTAGAAGAAAGTCGTAACGTCGTCAAAGTCACTTGTCTGTTGTAGATCAATCGAAAAGGGGTTAGATTGTGAAGAAGTTTTTAAGGTGGAGCGTCGTTGTTCTGTTTTTTCTGCTTAGCGGCTGTGGCGGGAAAGAGGCAGACAAAAACGCAAAGGGTGCATCTTCAGAGAGAACTGCCGAGTCAACTAAGGCAAAGGAAGAGGCACAGGTACAGCTGAATTTTTCAGCAGTGGGCGATAATTTGATTCATGATTTCATTTATGACCATTTGAGGCAGCTGGATGGCACGTATCGATTTGATGAAATGTATGAACCCACGCAATATTTGAATAAGGATCGAGATATAGCCTACATCAATCTGGAGACGATCTGTGGGGGAGAAGAACTGGGATTATCTGGTTATCCCACCTTCAATGGTCCAACACAGGTGTTGGATTCGCTGCATAAGGCTGGCTACAACTGGCTATCTGCTGCCAGCAACCACACCATGGATAAAGGAGAAGAAGGAATCGTTAAACAGCTGGAGTATCTGGAGAGATACCCAGACATTACGGTGACAGGATCGCAAAAATCTCCTGAAGCGAAGCGCCTGCAGGTGAAGGAAATCAAAGGTGTCAAGGTCGGCTTGATGTCCTATACCTTCGGCTTAAACGGTATTCCGCTGCCGGAAGGCAAGGAATATCTGGTCAATCTGATTGATGAAGAGCAGATAAAGAGGGACATGCAGGAATTGAACACGCAAAGTGATGTCCAAATCGTCAGTATGCATTGGGGTGAAGAATATCAATTTGTTCCGAATGAAACACAGACGCAACTCGCTCAGCTCTTAAGCGATGCCGGGGTCGATGTAATCGTTGGCGGTCATCCTCATGTGATTCAGCCGATGGATTATTTGACGGGTGAAGCAGGCAATCAAACCTTAGTCATGTATTCTTTAGGGAACTTTATTTCCTCCCAAGCGGAAAATGACCGAATGCTTGGCGGCATGGGACGCTGGACCATCGATTACGATAAAAAGAAGAAAGACATCAAATTTGAACAGGTCGAATTTTGGCCGACGATCACCTATATCGGCGATAATTACCAAACCTATAAGACCTATGCGCTGAAAGATTACACGGATGAGCTGGCGGCTCAGCATATGATCCATGTCAATCAGGGACAAGATTTGTCGCGGAATTATTTTATCGAACGAACAAAGCAGATCATGAACGATAAAGTAAAAATCGTTTATTAAAAAGACCGCAAGTCAAATCAAGCGACAGAGTTCTCTGCTTTCTATAATAAATGTAGGGTAGTCGAAACGGGGTGAACAGGATGTATGAATGGCAGCGGCAGATTCAGCAGATCGTGGATGAGATCGATCAGTGCATCAAAAGCTATAATGACGAGGCATTGACACTGCGAAGACTTTCCCGCAAACTGGGGTATTCGGAGTTTTATACGACACGAAAATTCAAAGAAATTTCCGGCATGGCTTTTCGCGAGTATTTGCGCCAGCGAAAATTGGCCTTTGCTTTAAAGGAAGTTCGGGACAACCAGAAAAGTCTTTTGGATATCGCCTTTGATTATGGATTCTCTTCACATGAAGCCTTTACTCGCGCATTCAAACAGATGTACGGCGTGGCGCCTAGCGAGTATCGCAGATGTCCGAAGCCTGTTGTACTGCGAACAAGGATCAGCCCTTTTGACCGCTACTTTTTAGGATTGGGAGAGATTGGCATGGTGAAATCAACCAATGAGATCAAAACGTATTTTGTGACGATTCCGGACCACAAGTTTTTACACATCAAAAATACTCAAAGCAACGGCTACTGGGACTTCTGGCAGAAGCAAAGTCAGATTCCCGGGAAAGACTGCGACACGATCAGCGGTCTATTAGACAGCATCAAAGGGAAATTAGACGATAACGGCGGCAGTAAAACAGACAGCAGCAGTGGACAAGTGATGGCGTACATCAGTGATCCAGAGGGGCGTTTGTGTGATTGGGGCTTCTTGCGATCAGAATGCTACGGGGCACGTCTGCCGGCAGAGTATCAAGGAGAGGTACCTGAGCAGATGCTTTTGATGGATGTACCAGAAGCGGAATACCTGGTCTTTGAACACGGCCCGTTTGATTACGAACAGGAAAATCGCAGTGTGGAGGAAAAAGTGGAAGAAGCGATGGCGCACTTTGACTTCTCTGAGACAGACTATAGCTACGATACTACGCCGGGCAGGGTGATCTACTTTTACCATGATCCAGAACGCTTTTGGAAATATGTGCGACCAGTCAAAAAAATATAAGGAAAAACAGCGGCATTGATCAAACATCGATGCCGCTGTTTTTAGTTGTAAGAAATGAAAATAAATGTATCTATCGATCAAAAAACGCATCAACAATTTTTAGTGAAGTTCTGGCCATAGACCTTTATTGGCTTCATACAATTCGTCTAAAACTTTTTTCCCAACAGTATAATTAGGGATGGTTTTATTTAATAGGACTGCTTCTAATGCTGTTTGATATGAGCCAGACAAGGCAGCGTCTACCGTCAGTTTTTCATAAGCTTTTTGCATCTCCATCAACCCTTTTTGCATAGTAGGTATCTCACCGATGTTGATGGTTTCTGCCCCCATTGATCCTACGTACGCAGGTGTTTCTACAACTGCTTCTGGATCAAAGTTAGAGATGGCCCCATGATTCTTTTTGTTTACAGTAAAACGTTCTCTTGTATTATGGATGATTGCATAAGCAATATCCACGATATAATTTCCATGTACGCCTGCATGCAGAGAAGAATCTTTTGCCGAACCTGCTGCGATTACTCGGCGGCACTCATCATAGATACGTTTTTCTCTTCCTTGCATAACGAAATCTCCACGAGTGAAGGATGGGTCATCATGAGCCACCATTTCATCAGGTGTCAAATAATACTGCAGGTAGCAATTAGGGAAATATTCTGGGAAACGTTTGAATAGACTGACCATTTGTTTGTACGTATCAATCCAATATTGATCTCCCTCAGTTTCGTCATTCGACATTAACAAGGTATCTATTTTTCCACTAAGGACATCTTCTCGAAGCTGAGGCAATAGATCCTTTCCTGTTTCATCAATGACATTGGTCCACCAGCCGAAATGATTTAAACCGAAATACTTGAAAGTAAGATCCTGCAGATCTTTATTGAAATATTTTGCGATTGCACCTTCAATTGAGATAGGCATATCACAAATACACAAAACGTTTGCGTCAGGGAATTCCCGATAGATCGCTTCTGATAAGATCGCTTCCGGGTTGGTATAATTGAGTATCCAAGCATTTGGACAGATTTGCTTCACCTTACGAATAATTTCCAGTATTGCTGGAATGACTCTCATGGCAAAAGAAAATCCTCCAAGACCGCAAGTTTCTTGACCGACCACACCATTGTTTAAACAAATTTTTTCATCGATTGCTCGCTGTTTGTTCAAACCCGGACGAATCTGCATGAATAAGAAATCTGCTCCCTGTAATGCTTCATCAAGATCTGTGGTATAGGAAACAGTTACTTTAGATCCTGTTTCTGCATAATACATTTTCGTATATTGTCCTAATAAGGAAACACGTTCAGCATCGTTATCATACAAAACTAATTCCTTAAGATGAAGTTCTTCGGCACGCTTTCTCAAAACTTCTAAAATTCCAGGTGATTGAGTGGAGCCTCCGCCGATCATTACAAACTTGTTGCTCATTGATTCATTCCTCCAATAATTCTACTAATTCTTTATTATGCTTTTGTTGCTTTTAGTTGAGACATGTAAGCTTCAACTTTTTCTCGTTCTTCTTCTACCCCTACACCGATAATGATTTGGATATGTTTACCTTTATCAACGATTCCAGAGGCTTTGACCTTTTCTTTCAAAATGGACATGTTCACTTTTGTCTCATCTTTGACGTCAACACGAAGTCGGGTGTAGCAATTGATGATGTTTTCAATATTGTCAGCACCACCTAAACCTGCTACGATATTTTGTATTTGTGGCTCAAATTCCGAATTTTCATCAATAACATCTACAGTAGAATCGATAGAAGCGGCATCCATTGTTTGATCCTCTGCCGATTTCTTTTCTCTTCCTAAAGTTGGGATGTTTAAACGAATAATCAACGTTTTGAAGACGAAATATTCAAGTAATGCTGTAGCTGCGATTACAATAGGCAACAGATATTGATGCCCTAACGAGCTAGGGAATGCAAAACTATTTATAATCATATTGATCCCAGTATCAAATTGAATATTGATTCCGACAATGTTTGTGATAAATAGCGTCAAACCGTATACAACAGAATGAGCTAACCAAAGTACAGGAGATAAGAATAAGAATAGAAATTCTAACGGTTCAGTAACTCCCGCTAAAAATGCAGTAGTGACAGTAGGAATCAAAATTGCTGCGACTTTTTTACGGTTCTCTGGTCGAGACGTTTTCCAGATGGCAAACGCAATACCAATTGGTAATGAAATGGACCCTAGATTAGATAGGTAACCAATAGAAGGATGCATAGTAGTAATTTGACTAGCATTGCCTAATTCAGCTAACCAGATGTTAAATGCTCCATTGTACATTTGGCCAGCGATCTCTGCAGACCCTCCCAGTGGAGTATAAAAAATTGGCATCCATAAGAAATGATGCAAACCTAATGGCAATAACATCCGATTCAAGAATCCATAGAAGAAGAACCCAGCCGCCCCAGCGGTTGTAGTTGTTTTAACTACAGATTCTACTCCAGCATTGATGATCGGCCATACATAAGTGATCCCAATAGCGAATAAAATAGTAGCGAATACGATCAAGATGTAAACGGATTTCGTACCTGAATAAGGAGAAAGATATTTGTGCAGTTTAATTTCTCCAAATTTATTCACCATAAAACCAACAAACACACCTAAAAGAATACCTAAAAACACACCCATATCGGTTACTTGAATACCGAAAACCATTCCTTGACCAGTACCGTAAAGCCCTTGTTCTCCAGCCTTTGCTAGTCGATCAGTCAGAGTCAACCAAGCATTGTTTGCATACAAAAAGATGAGATAGGTAACAATACCAAGTATGGCAGCATCTGTTTTATATTTTGGTTTTGCTAATGCTGCAGCAATTCCGACACAAAAAATGGCGCTTAATTGACCAATCATCCCTCCAGAAAGAATATTGAAGACAAAATTTCCGACCTCTTTTGAAAAGGAAGGCATAACTTCCAGTTTTAAGATTGCACATACAGAGAGGATGATCCCGGTTACCGCCATGAACATAACTGGTTGAATAATGGCTTTAGAAAAGGTACTTGCTGATTTCATAAACTTTTCTTTCATTTGTTGTTCACCTCTATTTTTTTCTTTTTCATTTTTTAACTGACAGGAATTCGTATGTCACCGTAATGACAAGTTTCTATTTTGTTCTGAATGAAGAGCTCTTTCATTTGAGGATCACATAATAGTGCTACTTCTCTTGTTCGTTGAATATTAAAAGAGGAGTGGAAATACAAGTGCTCATCAACGAAAGCTGGATGGACCATCAATTCGGTTATTTGTTCGTCCGCCACTTGGTTCAAGACCGATTGAATCTCTTCAAAACATTGTTTACGGTTGGATTCTAATGGAGTTGTGAGATCACGAATATGCTTATGGTTCATAAGATCTAAAAAGCCAGTAATACATTTTTGATGAGGCAAAGCGACTTGTTCTTCTAACCCATAAGCATTTCTAAAACACAGTTGATACTTTTCCGCAATTTTTTTAGTAATTTCTTGATTTTCCGGAAATGTATGAACATGATGATGACTGTCAAGGTGTGTTAGTTCCAGACCCTGTTCTAATAGGTAATCAATTTGACTAGACCATTCTTCAAAAATCTCTTGTTCATCCATGTTTGATCGATTTGTTTTATATTCCTTCAATCCGAAGAAATTTCCATCTTCCTTCACTAAAGTAGAACGTTCGTACAAAGGCGCGCCGCATGTCAAAACTAAATGTCCACCAACACCGAATGAAGGATTTTCTTTGGCCAATTCAATCGCTTCATCACAGCCGGGCATATTTGCCATCAATGTTGCTGATGTTAAAACTCCTTTTTTAAAAGAGTTGATGATCCCTAGGTTCACAGCTGTTGAATACCCAAAATCATCGGCATTGATAATAACTTTTTTCATATTTAAACCTCGCTTATTAAAGAAATTACTTTCATACAATTGTATTTGCTTTCTTTATGCTCGTAGTATAGTATAAATAGAGAGCGCATACAACGCTTGTAAATAAGGTTGGTTTCGCTTTCTATAAATGAAATTACTTTCACGGAGGACCAGGAATGGTGAAGATTTATTACTTCAATCGTCTTTTTCCAAATAATCATCTTCGACAAGATGACGAAAAAATAATAGAAAGTATCATTGAAGAAATTGAAAATGGACTCACTGTAAGCATCAAAGCAGTTGCCGAAAAAAATTATACTTCGCAGTCTTCCATCAGTCGATTAGCTAAGCGAGCAGGATTTAATAATTTTAAAGAATTGATTTTCTTTTTAACCAATACATTTTCTGTGAGTTCATCGAATCAATTAGATTCGCTGCCTTTTGTTTCCGCAAATCAGGAATGGGATAGAATAGACGAATGTTTTACAAATGCTTTTTCTACAAAGAAAATCTATTTATTTGGCGAAGGATTTTGTCAATTTCTAGTAGAGTATACGTATAGAAAGTTACTTTTGAAAAAAATCTATGCGATAGATTTAGAAGGTGTAGAGATAAAATTAGTATCTGACGAAACCCCGCATACGTTGATTACCTTCTCGCAATCGGGTGAAAATAAACGTGGCCTGATTAAAATGAAAGAATGCAAAGAGTATGGGGGTACAGTGATTGCATTGACTGCAACAGAAGGCAGTAGTTATGTGAGAGAGAGTGATCTTTCTTTCATTGTCGAACGAGGCGCAACTGGAGTCGATCAGGAAAATCAGAATTTGAATTATTTTTACGGAAATTCCCTCAATTTAATTGAATACTTGATTGATCGATGTACACAAAAAAAGTAAGCTCTCATTGTAGAGCTTACTTTTTTTATAGGAGTTATTCTAACGACCATTGACTGCTCCAAGCACCTTGGTGTATTGGTCCGTATTCTAGGTAACCAAGATTATTTTCAATGTGGATCACTTGATCGGGTTTCCAACGATTGATAAAGCGGGAGTACCCATTTATGGTTTCTTTCTTCCATTGGCCACTATAAGCAGTTTCTTGCAAATGACTATGTTCGACAAAGCCTTTTTGATTTTCTACATGTAGAATCTCTCCGGTTTCAACGTTTTTGATCAAGAAGTACTCTCCTTTGGGAACAAGTTGCCATTGAGCGTTCTCTCCAGCGGAATCAGATAAGCTGACTTTTTCAGAAGTAGTATCTAAGTGAATAAACTTTCCTGTTTCATGGTTTTTTAGAGATTGCTTAGGAAGCTCATAGCCCTCATTTTTTTTGTACACTCGAACATAATCAATCGCCCATTCTTTAGGAAAAACGTCATTGTGTTTTCCTGATCCTGAGTCCGTATAGATATTTAGTATCATGCCCATGGGATAATCGGGTGCTTGATTAATGGTTCTGAATAATTTTCCATCAAAATAGAATTTTAAAGAACCAGGTTGCCAATCCAACGCATAAGTATGGTAGTCATTAGTAAGACTATCTAAACCAACTTCACCAGGAACAACAGCTTCTGATCCTCCTAAAGTAGACGTGGTACTATCTGTCCACGAAGTAGAAAAGAAGGGGTCGTTCCAGCCAAAGGTACAAGCCTGCCATAACCCTTTGAGTCTATTTTCTTCCGTTACTCCCTTGGTGCCTACAGGTCTTTCCACATTCTCACTATAGTCGAAGAATGTTTCAATGATGTCTATTTCTCCAGTTTCTTTTGAGTTTGCCCAATCATTTGTATCATTTTGCATACCCACAAGCCACCATGCTTGGTGACCGCCTCCCAGTGATTTACTTAATTTTGCTCGAATTTCAAAATAGCCGTAAGTAGTCGCGTATCCGCCAGTTTCAGCATCTCCGAGCATTTCTTCTTCTTTTGGAATAGGGGACATCAGCTTGTCCGTGTTCGCAAAATTATGAATCCAATTCTTATTGAAGGATTGAATAGCACTTGATTTCACACCATTGGTCCCGTACCCATAATTGTCTTTATCAAGAGTGGGTGCCCACGGTTTTTGATCTTCTTCAATAGATTCAATCAAGGCACCGTTCTCGAAACGATAATTTGCCTTCGCATCTGCTGGATTATCTGCCCAATGTTCTAAGTAACGATCTGTCCATTTACTTTGGTCTAGCTCAGGACCATTGAATTCGTCATAAAAATCTAAACGATACCCCTCTTTTTCAGGAATAACTTCTGCGGCATCGGCTGTCATCCCGACTCCAAGTAAAGCAGTAGAAACAACTAAACTATAAAACAACTTGTTCATTTTAGTAACCCCTTTCATAATTAGCTGTTTTCAAAGTACCATGTTCTAATAATTTAGAGGTTAAATAACGAATGTTTTGGTTCTGTTTTCAAAATAAGGAACTACTTTCAGTCAAAATAACAGCTATCACGTCGGATTCGAAAATAGGTTTCATTTTGACAAAGTACACCTAAACACCAAAATGGTTTTAGTTCCTGATCATGCAGGTTTTAACGAGTACATCAATCCAATACAGAGGATGAATCACTATTTGATCGTGTATTGGATTGTTAATAAGAAAGAAGTTGCTTTGATTTTTTATCAGGGCTGTTTCTCTATTCGCTTTTTACTTACAAGCCAAGCATTCTTCCTCCAGCTTTCCTTCGTTCCGTTGGTTATAGTCGGCCCCCCATTGATGCAGCACCTTAAGAACGGATTTCAGTGAATAGCCATAATCTGTGATTCGATAGCTGACCATCAACGGCTTTTCTTGAAGGACCTGACGCTTGATCAATTGGTCATTTTCTAAATCCTTTAATTGCAGAGAAAGCATTCTTCGGGTGATCCCCGGAATTTTCCGTTGCAGCTCACTATAGCGATGCTCGCCTTCAAAAATTAGATGATACAATATGACGCTTTTCCATCTACCGGAGATTAATTGCAGCGTGGATTCAACGGGACAGCCCGTTTCACAATTATAAATTTTTCTTTCCATAATTAATATCCTCCTACTTATAAGAGAGACTGACGTCCAATTTTACTAGTCTCTTTTTATCACAGACGGATACTGGCGTCTATCATTTCATCTTTCCTTGTTATTGAGAAGGAGGTATAAAAAAATTCCCTAATTTACATATGTAGACGATAGGCTTATGCTAGATCTGCAAATCAATTACTAATTTTGATTTCCTAAAAAAACAGATAAGGGAGAATGACCAATGGATAAAAGAAATGAAATTTTGAATGCGCACAAACGCCGCTTTGCAACAAAAGCCTTCGATCCAACGAAGAAAATCGCTGATGAGGATTGGGCAACGATTCTTGAAGCAGGCCGCCTATCACCAAGCTCTTTTGGGTACGAGCCTTGGAAGTTTTTGTTAGTGGAAAATCAGCAGGTTAAAGAGGATTTGCAGGACATCGCTTGGGGAGCACGCAATAGCTTGAATGGCGCGAGTCACTTCTTGATCGTGTTGGCTAGAAAGAATTTGACAGGCGATAGTGCCCATGTAAAGCACATGGTGGAAGACGTTTTCGGTGTGCCTTATTCCGAATCTTCTCCTCAGACAATTTTCTTTGACAACTTCCAGAAAAAAGATTTTAATTTAAGCACGGAACGTGAGCTGTTTGATTGGGCATCGAAGCAGACGTATATCGCTTTAGCGAATATGATGACGACTGCTGCCTATCTGGATATTGATAGCTGTCCGATTGAAGGGTTCAATAAAGATGCCGTTGAACACTATTTGTCTGAAAAGGGCTATGTTGATCTAGCGGAATTTGGTGTTTCTTATATGGTTGGTTTTGGCTATAAAGACCAAGTGCAGCCAGAGAAAAAACGTCAAAGCTTATCAGATATCTATCAAGTGATTCAATAGTGTCGAATCTTAGGAGGTCAATGAGTATGTCTGAAGAAAAAAAGATCCATGCAATTGGTTTTTTTGAAGGATTGCCAATCGACGATCCCAATAGTTTTATCGATACGCTGGAAGAAATGCCCAAAGCAGTTGGAAGAGATCTGCTGATTAAGGTGGAAGCTGTATCTGTTAATCCAGTAGACACGAAATTACGTCAAACGGCCCGTAAGAGCAATGCCCTTAGAGTCTTAGGCTTTGATGCAGTCGGCGAGGTTGCAGCGGTAGGAAATGAGGTCGAAAACTTCAAAGTCGGAGACCAAGTCTTTTATGCAGGAACTACGTCGCGCCGCGGAAGCAATCAAGAATATCAAATAGTCGACGAACGAATTGTTGCCCTTGCGCCTGAAAAGCTTTCTACAGAAGAAGCGGCCGCACTGCCACTAACGTCGTTGACTGCCTATGAATTGCTATTCGACAAATTCAATATTGTACCAGAAAAGGATTCCGCCAAAGGAAAGTCCATCTTAGTCATAAACGGTGCTGGCGGCGTAGGCTCTGTTCTCAATCAATTAGCGAAATGGGCTGGCTTAGAGGTGTTCGCCACCTCCAATCCGAAAAACTTTGACTGGTTGGCGAAGGTCGGTGTCGATCATCCGTTAGACTATCATCAAGATCTTAAAGCACAGCTTAGAGAAATCGGGACAGAAACCTTTGATTACATTGCTGTTTTATTCGATATTACAAAATATCTCGACACGATCAAAACAATGATCAATCCATTTGGTCATGTAGGAACGATCGTAGGGATTAAGGAACCCTTAGAGCTTGCGGAATGGAAGAACAAATCCGTTTCGTTTGATTGGGAGTATATGTTCGCCAAGACGGACTATGGCTATGACCTTGAATCCCAAGGACAAGCTTTGAAGACGATCGCAAAATTAGCCGATGACGGAATATTGATTCCCACCGTCAGCAAAATCTATGACACAGGAATCAATGCCGATAACTTAAAACGTGCCACGAAGGATGTCGAATCAGGACATATGCTAGGGAAAGTGGTTATCAGCGGAGGCTTTTAAAAAGGAAGAGTGGAGTTGTGGCAGAAGTCTTGTCGCAACTCCATTTTCATATTACGTGAGATTATTCTTTATTTTTTAGCTGGTAAGTCGCATAGTTGTTACCCCTATAATTATCGTAATTACTGTGATTACATGGTATAATAAACGAGAGAAAAGCAGGCAGGTGATTACTATGGATACAGTAAAAACACGCAAACAAGGAAATGCTGTGATGGTAACCTTAGCAAGTAAATTTGAGGTACCAGCAGGGAAGACCTACTATATTTTTCAAGAAGCTGACGGTACTATTTTATTGATCCCTAAAGTGGAGGATTATTTTGCACAAGCGAAAGCCAATGAATTTATTGATCCCGAAGATGAATTAGCTAGTAACTTTAAAGTGGAAAGCAGGCAACTCGATGAATAGTATCAAGCAAGGAACGATCATTTATATTGATTTTGATCCATCGAAGGGCAGCGAGATAAAGAAGCGAAGACCGGCTGTAGTAATCAGCAGAGATGAATACAGTCTATCGTCAAACTTAATTATCGTATGTCCGATTACTAGCACGGATAAAAAACGCCCTTACTTTGTTGAAATCGACAATGATGCTTTGAAAAAAGGGAGTATGGTCAATGCAAAACAAGTGTATACGCTTGTTTTTACTGAACGTGGAGGCAGGAATATTGAGATACTAGGTGAAGTATCCACAAGAGAATTTATCAATATTGCCCAACACGTGCAGATGAATTTTAATTTTCCAGTCTAATGCTTAGTTACGAATCATTAAAAAAGTTGTCAGCCACTCACTTAGAGTTAAAAAATCACTGAACATATTCCCACTTTAAAAGAGCCTTGAATGCTCTTTTTTTTTGCGTATTTATATCAAAAAACGCAGCCTAAAGGTAGGCTGCGTTTGAAGGATCAAAAGTTTATTTTCTACTTAATGTCCCCTTTAAAAACTCTTCATCATTGGGGTCGCCTGAACCTCGTTGGTTTTTATCCAAAGAAGCGATGAGAGTCATTTCTTCATCTGTTAAGGTGAAATCAAAGACATCGATATTTTGTGCGATCCGTTCTGCATGGACTGATTTTGGAATCACGATGATTTCTCGTTGCAAGTGCCAGCGTAGGATCACTTGCGCGACTGACTTGTTGTGGGCTTCAGCGATTTTCACTAATGCAGGATCGTCCAGAACATTGCTCTTGCCTTGTCCAAGAGGGCCCCAAGCTTCATGTGCGATATCCAAGCTCTTCAAGTAATCATTCATTTCTTTTTGCTGGAAATAAGGATGTGTTTCAATTTGGTCAACGGTTGGCTTAACTTTAGCACTTGCCAATAATTTTTCCATATGAGGTTTTTCAAAGTTTGATACCCCGATGGATTTGATTAAGCCGTCGTTGTACAAGCTTTCCATTGCCCGCCATTTTTCAGTATAGCCTTCACTTGGCCAGTGAATCAAATATAGATCCAAATACTCTGTTTGAAGCTTTTTCAAGGACTCGTGGAAGGCGGCGATCGTTTCATCATAGGTCGTATTGCTGTTCCATACTTTTGACGTAATAAATAGGTCTTCACGTTTTACATCACTTTCAGCCAATGCTTCACCAAGCCATGCTTCGTTGTGGTAAATAGTTGCCGTGTCAAAGTGACGGTAGCCGTCCTTCAAGGCCACAACTACTGAACGCTTCAAGTCATCGGCATTTTGAACCTTGAAAACACCTAGACCTAGCTGAGGAATCAGCTGACCGTTGTTTAGTTTCAATTGTTCCATTAAGAAAACCTCCTAAATAGTCTATATCTAAGTATAACGCTGTCAGAACAATACTGTAACTATTATGCTTTATTGTCTAGAAGTAATTATGTCTGATACAAGCTTTTTTGCATTAATTCAAAAAGTGAATTTTTTAATTTTTTTTAGAAATATTTATTTTTTACTATAGGTAGAATTGAAAAAGTGACGAAAGTTATAATAAATGTGTTCAGATTCTCAAAAAAGAGTGGGGTAGTGCGATGAAAAAAACTAGTAAAAATCGTATACGTGACCATGTAGAGGAAAAGTATCGCGCGAAGATGTACAGGGTGTGGAAACAGACATTTGCCAAAGGCCTGCCGTTACTTGTTTTATTGCTAGGCTGCACATTGTTTTTTTGTCCGGATAATGCACGAGGAACTGTCTGGCAAGCCAACTCGATTGAAACCATTAGGACCAAATTAAAAGCAGGACAGAATTCGTATACCTTTGAGGAAGGAGATACCTTTTATAATATCGGTCTCGCAGTGAATGTAAAATGGCAAACGTTGATGGCGTTGAACGGCTTTGAAGAAGGTAGTCAGTATACGGTCCCTGTTGGAACGACGATCACCTTTGATGGCTCTAAGATTACGGTGACAGATCAAAATGGAAGCGTTATCTCAGAAAAGGAACTCGGTGAAGAAGATAAGCTCGATCCGTCTAAGCCTTTTGCAAATCAACCATCAGATACAGATAAGCAAGCCGCTCAAGTAAGTGGGACCGAAAATAAAACGACCACAGCTAAAAGAGCTGTACAAACGACGGGGGTTAACGAGCAAGCAAAGCAAACAGAAGCACCGATCGATAAAAAACAAGCCGAAAAAGAAAAGCAAGCGGCAGAAGCAGCGAAGGAACAAGCTGAAAAAGAACGGCAGGAAGCGGAGCGATTAAAACAAGCAGCAGAACAGAAATTAACAGAGGCGTTAAACAAAGAAAATAGTCTATCCTATGCAGAATTGCAGACAAAACAAGCCGCGGCAACGGCCAAAGTGACCGAAGCACAGGCGAAATATGATGGACTTACAGCTCAACTCACGGGTGTAGAACAAAAGGTCCTTGCGGCAACGACCGCTCAACAAGCCGCTCAGGTCGCTTTAACAACCGCTCAAGGAACCATCAGTCAAGCAACGACAAATTATGGGAACGCACAGCAACGAGTGATAGAGGTTAGCGGACAAATCTCTGTTTTACAGAGCCAAGCTGGAGAAGATGCGAATATTCAGGCGCAACTCGCGCAATTGCAGCAGCAGCTTTCAACGGCACAAGGAGAGTTAGACACCTATGGTTCGCAGTTAGCGGCGGCGCAGCAGGCAGTGGCTGAAGCACAGGCAGCCTATGATGCAGCCGCAACCGCTCTAAATGCAGCAATTGCTGAAAAGGCAGCGATCGAAGCGGCTATTGGACAAGCGCAAACGACATTAGTGGCAGCCCAACAAGAATTAGCCAATTTGCCTAGTCTATCAACGGCGGCAACCAGTGACGAGGCAAAGAAAATCCAAGCAGAATTGGCACAATATTCGAAGCGTATTTCCACCCTAGATAAAAAAATTATTGAGCTGGCCAGTAAGATACAGACGCTCAACGAACGCATTGTAGAATTGGATCAGCTTATCGAAGGTATCACTACAGTGGCAAACAAAGTCGAAGCAGATGGAAAAGAAGCAAATAATTCTGCGTCAGAGGCCAATCAGAATGCAGACAAAGCAAACGACACGGCAGACGAAGTTGAAAACAATTTACCTCATATTCCAACTAACGAGGACAAATTTGTAACAGTCATGATCGATGAAGCAGGAAACGTACTTACAGATACGGAAGGCTATGTGAAAGTTTTTGAATCTGAACCCGTAAAAACAGTGGAGACTCTTGCCAATGGCGATACAATCACGACCTACACAACCACAGTGACCTATCACAAAATAGTCAATACCGATGAAGAAGTAACCATCAATATCGATGAAGCGGGGAATGTTCTGACCAGCTTAGAGGGCTACTTCAAAATCCACGAATCTGAACCAGTAAAAACAATTGAAATACTTGTCAATGGGGATACGATTACGACCTATACGACGACCGTAACGTACCACAAAATTCAGAACGAGAATAAATTTGTAATAAAAAATGTGGATGAAGCGGGGATAGAATTAACCGATCTGACAGGTTACGAAAAAGTAAGCGAATCTGAACCAGTGAAAAGCGTAGAAGAGTTAGCGAATGGAGATACGATCACCACTTATACAACGACCGTAACTTATAAGAAAGTCTCAACCAAGGACCCGATCATCGAAGCCATCAAACCAGCAAATGATCCCGTGATCAAAGCAATTAGAGAACAAGTAGAGACAGATGATACCAGAGTCACGCTTGAACAGGCAGATCAATTAGTCAATGTTGCCTTCTCTAAAGAAGTAGCGAAGCATTTTGAGAAGCTGGTTCAGGAAGAGCAAGAAAAGTATGGCGAGACCAAAATCAACAATACAAAAGATGAGGCCGCGTACCGTGAAATCGCGGAGCGCGCGGTAGAAGTCATGTATAAATTTAATCATACGCGTCCGACCAATCTGGCGAGCGAAGAAACCTATGTAGTCGATCGCGAAGTCGGATCAGAAAAAATGGGCTTCTGGAGCGAAAACATTTCCCAGACCTCCGTCAGAAAATCTGAGGTGAATGATGATTCGGTACTCATGGCGCAATTGATTGCTCAACGAATGTTCAATCAATACATTGAAAGTGAGCGAGAAGCCGGAAGGGCCGGGGACTATGTCAACGGTGGACACTACATGAATATCATCCAATCAGGTCATTCAGACATGGTACTCGCTGTGTTTATTGTTGAGGATGAGGAGGATCCAGGCTACTATAGAATTTCGACGACTGTCAGCACAGGATTCGTTTCGATTGTAAAATAGAAAAAGTGAAGTGCCCATAAATTCGTTAGGGCACTTCACTTTTTTATTCGAAAATAAATAGGTCTGTAACGGGGGTATCGACGACCTTCGCAATATCTAACGCAAGCTTTAGGGAAGGATTGTATTGTGCTTTTTCCAGCCGCATAATTGTCTCCCTGCGAACACCCACCAAGTCCGCCAGCTGCTCCTGCGTCAACCCTTTTAACGTCCGATATTTTTTTAAGTGTGATTCGAATTTTACATTCATTTAACCAGCCTCAGTTTCAAATCGGTATAAGAAATATTTACTAAGAAATAAAACAATACCATAGATTAACGACATTGAGCTTAACATAAAAATCGCACACCATTCAAGATTCCAGGCTAACATTCCGCCGCCGATCAGCCAGATAGTCAAGAACAACAAAATGAAGCCGATTTTGTAAGCCTTCAGTTCCGCCCGCTTTTCATTTTCCTCGTAAAGCTCATCCTTCAAGGTGTCCGATAATTTGCCCTCGAAATAGAAGCCAAAAAAGCCAAAGAAAACAAACGCGAAGCAAGGATAAATGATGCCAAACCGCCAATACGTCCAAAAACCAAGAAACCCTAGAAAACCAGCAAAGCCGCAAAGTCCCAGCATCGGGTGAATATTTCTTGTTCGATTCTTTTCCACGGTCTTATTGCGCCATACGACTTTGAAAAGGACAGCTACTAAATACAACACATAAAAAATGACTAGGAACAAAGCAATCCACATAGGTAAATCCTTCATACGAAAGACATATTCAGATACGTCCGTCGGTTCTACTAAACGACTTTCATTATATACGACTGAATGAAACACAGCCAATGCTAAAACAACCATACATCCAATTCCCAACAGGATTAAATTTTTAATCTTTTTCTTTGTCATCTAAAAGCTCCTCCTATGATACATATTTATCACTTTGTGAGATAAATATATCACATAGAAAAAGAAAATCAATAGAAAAGTGATAAATAAATCACTTTTTTATCGAAACCAGTGCAAACGAAAATAGAGGATAGAAGCAGCCAGCGCTGTTTCTATCCTCTATGTATGTTGATTATCTCCAACCTAATTCAGGAGCAACATCTTTTACGATAGTATCTAATAAATGAATATTGTAGTCGACGCCTAATGTATTAGGGATCGTAACAAGTACCGTATCCGCTTCTTTGATTGCTTCATCCTCTGCCAATTCTTTAGCAATCTTATCAGGTTCGCCGGCAAAGGTCTTCCCGAAGATCGTTGGGTTTTGATGGTAAGCAAGGAAACCAACTTGATCGTAGTTTGCATCGTCGCCTTGATGCCCGAATAATTGGCGGTCAAGATCAGTCGTGATCGGTTGAATCGAACGTGTTACCAATGTACGCGGTTCAAAGTCATGACCCGCTTCTTTCCACGCTTCCTTGTATGCACGCAATTGTTTCGCCTGTTGAATATGGAAAGGCTCATTCGTTTCATAGTTTACCAAGGTAGAAGATTGCAGGTTCATTCCGTGTTGTGCTGCCCAGATCGCGGTTTGGGTTGAACCAGCACCCCACCAGATACGTTGACGTAAGCCTTCTGAGTAAGGTTCCAAGCGCAATTTTCCTGGTGCTTGTGGAAACATTGGTTGTGGATTCTGTTCAGCGAAACGTTCGCCTTCAAGCAGCTTCAAAAATTCCAACGTCCGTTCACGAGTGATGTCTTTGATTTCTTCTTCGCTATAGTCGTAGCCGAAATATTTCCAGCCATCCAGCACTTGTTCAGGTGAGCCACGGCCCACGCCTAATTCCACTCTTCCTTGGGTAATAATATCTGTTAATCCGGCATTTTCCGCCATCATATAAGGATTTTCGTAACGCATATCGATCAAGCCAGTACCGATTTCGATCTTACTTGTCTTTGCGCCAATCGCTGAAAGTAATGGAAATGGTGAGCCAATTTGATCGGCAAAATGATGCACCCGATAATAGGCACCATCAATTCCAATTTTTTCCGCTTCGACTGCTAAATCAATCGATTGTAAATAAGAATCTTGAGCCGTTTTAACTAGGGACCCTTGATCCATCCAATGACCAAAACTTAAAAATCCGATTTTTTTCATAGTAGAGAACCTCCTTCAAGCTATGTAAGTTTACTTACTTTTAATAAGTTAAATAGATTCTACTACGTTCATTGTGAAAAAGCGAGGAATTGTTCTCGGTGGAAGGAGGCATGAAAGGTATAGAAAGCATTGGTCGAAAGAGATAATAAGAAGAAATAAAAAAACACGGGTAGAATAATTCTCTTATTTTTAAATAAAATTCTCTAAAAATTCTGTCGCTACCCGTTCGAAGGATTCGTCATAATCAACGATCAATTGCTTCAAAGGCTCGATCTGACTGATTTTCTTGCCTTGACTTTGGACCTCTAGTAATAGTTCCTCGCCGTTCAAACGAAAATCGACAAACACTTCATCCTCGATGTTTGTTTCTAAATAATCGATTAATGTTTCAAAGTAACCTTCCGCTAGCGGTTCCGCGACTTCCATTAATACATGCTCCAGCAAGTTGTCCACATCTGTATTCTTATATAGAAGGAAATGCTTGCTGACAAAAGAGGAGTTATACACATTCACAAGGTGAAAATCTAGAAATTGCAGATATTCTTCGACCTCGCCGATTTTTTCTAAGCTATTAAACACCTTGCGTAAGATGCGCAGCAAGGCATCGTCCAGCACCGCATCAAAGATTTCCTTTGGATAGTAGGCTTCGATTTGTTCCTCTTCTTCAAAAAAGCTCGCTTGTACTTTTTCAAAGTAGCAGCCTTCGGGTTGATCTTTGACAAAGAAGCTTACTTGCATGTTCATTTTGTTCACCTCGTTAAAATTATCGAATACGCAACGATCTAATTATTGTTCACGATCTTCTGAATTTCTTCCGCAAGCTGGCGAATCACATTCGGCGCGCTATTGCGGAAATCTTCCACAAATGAACCAGAGAGGCTTTCGACAGTGCCGACTTCCTTGTTCATAATGTCAAAAAAAGCGAGGGTCTTGTCTGCTGGCTGCCATTTTACTTTCCAGTAAGGGCCTTCCAGGTCGCCATCGAGAATTTGCTGGCTATTATCCAAGACAGCTTGTCGAATCACGTCTTCTTCAGTGATGTTGTTGCCCTTTTCTTTCAGATAGTTCAGTTTTTGTTCGATTTCATACATATTTTCGGGTACTAATGAATACATTTTTTTGACTCCCTTTCTCGCAGATTACGAGAGCTTATTTCCTATAGTTATACTTAAATTTGCGTAAATCTGCAAAGAAAACCCCTTATATCGCGTGGATATAAGGGGTTTGAACCTATTCTCGCCAATATTCTGGCCGCATAAATTCATCGGAGCATTGAACCGTACCAGAGTAATCCTCGAATGGGAAGTCAGCAAGCAACGACTGAACCATCCAAGCCTCTTCTTTCCCTTTTTCAACAGGATAGGGCGGCTGAAAATGAAGCGGCAAAGCCGGCTTGAATCCATGTCGCGGATAATAGTCGATATGACCTAAGACAAAGACTAGGTCAACGTGCTTTTCTTTCAAAAGACGCAGCCCTTCTTTGATTAGCTGTCCGCCGATCCCTTGCTTCTGGTAATCCGGTACAACAGCTAAGGGGGCAAGAATCATGGCTGAAAGCGAATCTTCCGTAGTAACCGTTGCTTTCGTGAAAAGAATATGACCAACCGCTTCCTCTTCAACAAAGGCCAAAAGAGACAGGAGCGGTTCGGCAGTCGGATCTGCCATCAGCTTCTTGGTTAACTCTGCCTCGTCTACTTCACCAAAAGCTCGCTGTTCTACTTGATAGATCGTTTCGTTGTCTTTCTTCGTTGTTTCTCGAATCGTAATGTTCATTGTTTTGCTCTCCTTATTTGAATGATAGTTTTCATTGAGTTAAGAGCAAATCACCGATAATAAACACAAGTTAGTCAAACAAGAACCTCCTTTGTTTTATACTTCCATTTTAAAAGAAGCGACGGAGAAGAACAAGCGATGATGTATGAATCTGTGAATCCTAATCAACACCTGCGGAGTCTTCTCCACAGGTGTATATTTTCCATTCAGTCGTCACGGATCACGCCCGCTCAGCCAATGATTGACAAGGGCAATGATCAATCCAACAAAGAGTGGCGCAAGGACATATCTTATCAGCTCACTCAAGAGGCCTCACCCCCTTCCTAGTGGAGGTCGACGACATGAGTGGGGTGTACCTATGCGTAAGCTACTTGAGAAAGACAGAAGTTAGCTGCGGGAGATATCGTCAGGTGGTCTTCCGATTAGATCTTTTTTCTTTCGCTTTCTTTTTCTGAGGAACCGATCGATCAGTTTAGTTCGTACTTTTGGCTGATCATTAGGCTCTAGTGACTGTTCAACAGGTGCATCCACAGACGGATCGTTAAATGATGTAATTGGTTGTTTTCCGATTTGCGAAACATTTTTTATTAATGAAAGAGGGTTGTTTCTCGCTGTCATCGGATGTGTCAGTTGAACAGTTGATTTATCCACAGAAACAGGCGTCTGTGAATAGTTTTCCTCAGATTTATCCACATTATCCACACTTTTAGTAGGATAAGTTGTGGGAAAGCTAGTTTTTTCATGCGAAGCTGTGGATGTCTGTGTGCATTCTTCTGTGGACAGTTCGTTCTCTTTATCAAAAATGATCGTTTCTGTAGTGGTCACGATCTTTGCTGTTACAACAGAATCAAATAGTTTTACGCCATTTTGTTCAAAAATATCTAAGGTCGTCAGTAATTCGCAAGCTTCTTTGATCGTTTGTGCAGGCAGACTGTTATCCACATCTTTATAAGTCCAATCGTGTTCGCTTCCTAGACTGTTCGTAAATGTCGCGACTAAATCATGTGTCATGTGCTCGTTTCCTTTCTCTTAATATTTTACGCAAGGGACTTTTTCTCAAGGTTCATTCGTTTCAGCGGGACGGACTTTTGAGAGTAAGGAACGGACGATAGACAAGGCGGTTTCGCCAAAGTTACGGACAGGGAAGGTTTTCATTTTTAGTGCTCGCCATTCAGGAGCCATGAAGTAATCCTTAAAATAGTAGAAAAATCGCTTCATAGTGCGAGTCGCCTTCGTATGCATAAAAATCTCACGAACGAGATCCTTCAGAATGTTGGCAAACTCCTTTGCACCAAGCTGGTAACGCACACGCAATGTGAGAATGTATTTGATCGTTAAGGAACTATTTTGTGTTCTGTAGTAATACTCAGAGATTCGTTTTTCCAAAGTTTTTGGTTTTAGTTGGAACAATTGTCGGTAATTCAAGGGCTGCTCATTCATCGGATCTCATCCTTTCTTTTTAGTAGAGGAAGGCGGCGGCTGCGCCGCACTTCCTCAAGGTGTCTGCTTAGAAAATAACTGTTTCTACCGTTTCGATATATTTAGCGCCGACGACTTGGTTATAGAGCTTTTCGCCGTCCTTTTCGAATAAGTTTAGCAGCGTCATTTTTTCTAAAATGGCTTGGATATCTTCAGGGGCTTTTCCTTCACCTGGATTTTGGTAGCTCCATGTCTGAGAGCGACCACCGCTCGTCTTATAAACCGATACAAGTTTTTTCATTTATCGTTTCCTCCTAATTTTTAGTCACACGCGATTGGCTGGTGATGATGACGCCATCTAGTAACGTGCCGTCTTGGTCTAGTTCTGCCATGATCTCGCCTAGTTTAATGATTTCTGCTTCGTCAGGGTTATCCACAACATTTGAGAAAGTAACTTTTTTCAATTTTTCCACACCTGGTAAAGATAGGTGAACCTGTAATTTCGTTGCTAGTTTTTGGATCATTTTGATTCCTCCATGTTTTCATTTGTTCCGGCCGGTGACTAAAAGATAAAGGATTTCAAAAAGAAAGGCGAATCGCAAATTGACCAAATGTACCCCAAATTGACCGTTTTGTAAGCTGGAACCCGCATTCCACCGTTCAAAAACGGTTAATTCGGGGGGAGAAGTGTTAATTTGCAATTTGATAGAGAAGGTATTTTTGATTATAATAAAAGGCTTATAAAACTGATAAGAACGCAAAGAGAGCTGACCACTTCGTTAATGAAGGATCAGCTCTTTGTATATCAATAACTAAGATTAAAGCCACTGGATATCGCCAAATTCTTGCGTATCATCCATCAATGGACTGCAATGATAAAGAGAATAAGTGATTTGGTAGAGGCGATTGATCTCGCCAATTGCTGTGCGGAATTTTTTTAGACGCTCTTTTTTGCTTAATGTACGCGCAAAAGGAGTGTTGGGGAAAAATAAGTAATCTAGAGGACATTCCCCATGAATCACGTAATGAAAAACACCGCGACGAATGGTTGCTAGGACTAGACAAGCGGTCTCTGCATGGGTAACGAAGCGTCGTCGATGAACAGGAAGAATCAGGATCAGATCATTGATCATTTGTACATAGTGTTGTCCATGATGTTTAAAAACTTTTGAAATGGTAAGCGGATTGATCCAGATTGTATGGTCTTTACTTTCTAAAGGAAAAAGCGTAAAGAAGGGGCAAACCCAAGGCATTTTATAGGTTCCAAAATGACCGAGTTTTTTTAAAGAATGCGCTAAGACATGGTAGTCCGAAAAGGAATGGAACGTGGAAAAGCGATGCAACGTTTTTAACGCACTGCTGTCACTGAAAAAAACTTCATCTTCAGTAAAGACTAAGACGCCGGATCTTTCCGGCAGGGAGAGAATGCAAATAATCTCATGAATGGCGGATGAATCAAAAAGGCTTGCTTTCGCTAAATAATGTTCCCACAAGGGTGACCACAGTTTGTCATCTAAATACTCAAAATTGTCCATAAAAATCCTCCTTAATAAATAATATTTCTATACTAAAAATATAACTCAGGTAGAAAACAAAGTGAATTATAACTTTTAAAAAGTAAGTAAAAACAACAGGCAAATAAAAAAACAATCAATAACAGTAAAAGAAAAAAGAAGTTAAATATTTGGTAATAGATGATTTTCTTCTGAAATCATGAATTTTATTCAAAAAAGAAGATAAAAAAGAATTTTTTTCGTGAATTAAGGTGAGTAATTTTGATAAATTTATTAGAGGTAATAGGAGTAAATAAAATTTAAAATAACGCACTATTTTTTTGAGGGTAGGCTGTCAGCAGGGGAGTTTTCCGAAAAGATGGTTAAACAAATTAGCAATAAAGATTATGGTAAAATAATAGATAGTAAATAAACGTTTATAAATAATGAGGAGGAAAGAAATGAAATATTTAAAATTTTTGTTGATTGCATCATTTATGGGAATAGTTTTGACAGGATGCACAAGTGATTCGACAAAAACCGCAGATACTTCAAGTAAACAAGTAAGTTCTAGTACAGTGATGGAGACTTCTGCAAGCAGCACCGTGACTAATTCAACATCAGTAAGCGAACCGATTTCTACTGCCGATACCTCAAAGGCACAAGACAATGAAGCTGGACTAGTAGAAGCTGATATATTGAATAGTGATTATACTTCATTAAACGGAACTTGGAAAAATTCCAATGGGTATCAAGTAACTTTTAATAATGGTGTGGTTACTTTGTCTGGTGAAGGGATTGGGGGACGAACCGAATTCTCGTTGAGTAATCCACGAAAACAAAGCAATGTAATCTTTTTAGCTTTTGAACCGGCACCCGCTCCAAATGGAATGGAAATAATGCTTGCGTTAAAAGGGACTAGCCCATCTGAAGGGCTTAGTACAGATGGGACGGACTTAAATTACGATCGATTTATTATGGGAAACAACGGCGGAACATCATTGTTTGCTCCCAAAGAAAATGGCGGTATTCCTGATACGGCATATTACAGAGAAAAATAGGTATGTTACTTATTTTTAGAGGAACTCTTTTGAACGATCCAAGTTCTAAAACATTTTTGGAGGTATAGTTATAACTTTCAGTAAAAAAATACAACTGAAGTTTGCGGTTATAGGCTGTCAAAATGTAGTTTAACGTTTTGTAATACTTTTTTTTAATAGTACTTGTTCTTTTTTGCATGTTTATTGTTTTTCATTTCAATAGATGAGATTGTTTCATCTATCCGTTTTCTCGGGTGACATTGTCCAACTATAAAATTATCTCTAATTATGTCCAAATAAGACAATATTTAGATGTGAGTAGGAGATGAAAAACTCATTCATCTCCTACTCGCTTCGTTCATTGATTTTTTGGATAAATACTTACCATATATGCTGCGGCAATGAGTAATCCAGATAATACTGTGAAGGCACCAATACCAGTATACATACTGTAAGGAGCCCACGTGCTTAATGCGAGCCAACCGCTGCTAAATGTTATTGGAAAGACGATCAGCATAGCGATCGCTAATATCAGCAGAACTACTGGCAAAACGATAAATTTGGTGATTCGTTTCTTTTGAACTTTTTTGATTCGAATGCCCGTGCAGGATTGTTTTTTGATGCGGAAAATCATAACTAGTGTGCCGATTAATAATGGAACACAGACGAAGGTCATGATGGAAAAAATCTTGTCCATCGTTACCCAGATATCTGGCTTATAAGGCGAGATAGGGTCTCCATCCATGATGTTAATGATATTCTCAGCCATCATATTTGTATTTACCGTCGCGTTGGTATTCGTCAAAACACAGACGCCAATATTTGCATCCGGTTTGATGATAAAGTTTGTAGAATAATTTGGTGTTCCGCCCGAATGTTGAATCGTCCCATCATCTACTACGAACCAACCTGCGGCATAACGTGTCTCTTCATCCACTCGATGGGCTTTATCGGGCTGGTGTGATTTAGTGATGAGGCGTTTCATCTGTGGTTCTACTTCTATCGTGCCTAATTGGATTTGCAGCCATCGACTAATATCCTTTGTACTAGAAATAATGTAGCCAGTCGGAATCAATGCAGGCTTGATCGCTACTTCGTAAGGGTGCGTCATAAAAAAGGATAGACGACTTCCTTGTATGATCGCATCTTTTTTCGTTATCTTTTCAGGATCAGCAGAAGTACTTTGCAATCCTAATGGTTCGAAAATGACTTCCTTTGTAAATTCCGCATAGCTTTTCCCAGTAATCGTTTCAATGAGCAACCCTAAAAGCACATAGTTCGCATTGGCATAAGCGTATTGATCGGAAGGATAAGATACTAATTCCGCTCCCGCGAAGGTATGCCCGTATTCCTCAAGCGTCATTTCAGCTTTGGCTGTGGGGAATTTGCTTTCATCATTTGTGAATCCGCTGGTTTGATAGACTAGGTTCGCAATTGAAAGATCTTCATCAGGGACGTTCTTCCCATCATACTTCACTTTGAACCAAGGCAGATGCTTCGCGACTGAGTCATCAAGTGAAAGCAGGCCTTCATCTTCTAACCATAAAATACTTAAGGCTGTGAAGGCTTTTGAAGTGGAACCAATAGTGTATAGCGTATTTTGATCCGCAGTCTGGCTTCCTTTTGAAAGAAAGGATACGTTATCACCACGTATCATCCCCGTAGATACACTTGGTATTTTAGCCTTGTCGACATGCTCTTGTATCATGCTGGAAATTTCCTCTTGCTCCGTTGCCGCGGATGCCGAAATGGAAGAAATCGTCGCAGAAAAAACGACCAACAATAGTGTGAATAAACCCATTACACTTTTTAATTTTTTCATAGAACCTCCTTTTAGTCTTTCTTTCATTGTACGATTAAGAAATTCTGAGTACATCAGACGTAAGTTGTAAGATGAAAAATTATTTTTTTACGTTTTCTTTCATTGTGGCGATGTTTTCTTGAGGAGTATGATTAGAAATTGGTCTAACTTTTGAAGGATGATTTAAAATTGAAGCATTTTTATCAACCAACACCGTTAAGGGTCGCGACGAAACCAATAATAGGTATTTTTCAACCGTTAGCGATCAGTAAGAATTAATTGTTTCATTTTATATAGTGTTCTTTTATCAATAGTTTAATCTGAAAAATATGATTGTATTTTCCTTTTGTTGAAACTGTTATTGAGGAATATGCTAATTAATGTTAAATTATAAAATAAGAAACACGTGTTATAAAATGTGATAAGGGGAGTTTGTTTTGAATAAGGGATTAGTTTTTATTTTAGGTCTTACATTAGTAATTATTGTTGTATCAGTTGTACTATTTTGGAAATTCAATATAAAAGATGCGAACAAAAAAGAAAAAACTGCATCAAATGTTATAAAAGAATTTTTACCGCTTCTTGTGGCATATGTTGCTATTCTTCCAGCTGCATTACCGTACATACTGCCTGACGATAGAACGGCGGTATATTTTCCGGGATATGAGGATAAAATTGAAGAAGTAAATGAATTAAAAAAAGAAAATGATGAACTGAAAAAAACTATTGCCGATCAAACGCAGGAGCAAAGTAAGCTGTCGGAAAAAAATAAGGATTTGAGCAAGAAAAACTTTGCTGAATTAAGTAAGGTTGCTTTGGTATCAGATGGATTGCCCATTAAGGATGGAAATAACACAGTAGCAAGTGTAAATGGTTCCACCTACTACAACGAAGATATCGTTAAAAATCTAGTTGGCGAGGATGCGAATTTTGATGAGGACTCAAAAACTGTGTATATCGGCTCTGAATCTGATCAGAAAGTGACGAAGCAATTATTGTCTGATCAATACAGTATGTTATATGGTGGAGAACATTATGAATCTTTAAAAGAACCAGAAGAAGAATACCATGTGGGTGGAGAGCTTATTAAGGATGGATTTGTTTTTGAGAGTTCTTTGTTCTACGATAGCGTAGCATTATTGAATACGAATCAAAAGTTTACTAAAGTAGCATTCGATATAGGAAAAGTTGACGAGTCAAAAGGGTCGCTAGAAGATGGGAAGTTAAAAGTAAGTCTTAACGGAGAGAACAAGTATCAAGAGACCGTCAAAGCAGACGTAACGTCGACACATTATGAATATGATATTACAGACGTAAAAACACTAAAATTGGAACTTTCTGACAGTGGTTCAGCATTTGGTGTTTATAATATGGTTTTTACTAAGTGATATATACCCCGTTAGGATTTTTCTTAACGGGGTAAGCCTGTTTGAATGATTTCATTTTGTTGGGCAATAAAAAAGCATTAGGGATATATCTCGTTTGGTGCTGCATTCAAAATAGAGAAAGTTATCTTAGTAATTATAACGGAAATGCGTATTTTATTAGTAGAGTGAGCAGTTGTAGATGCGGTCATTATGTTTGTTGTTTATAGAATGGGAGGATAAGGATGGAAAAACGGGATGTTACTAGGTCAGATATCGAAAAAATTTTGGATAGGCATGAAATTAGGAATGCGTCGATATCTTCATTTCCTAAAAGTGGACAAAAAGCAGTTTTCAAAATTTACACGGACGAGTCATCTTTTATATTGAAGATTTATAATGTTACTCCGTATGATTCGATTAATCAAGCAGAATTCGATCACCATATAGATCCAGATGAATTTGAATTACAAAAAAATGAAGAGAATCAACTTTATACATTGTATATTGAACGTGAAGTAAATGCTTCTAAAGAGTGCTCTATTTTTCCTAAGATGATAATTACAGAAAAAATTGAAGATTATTCAATGGAGGATCATTTTTATAAGTATTACTTTGAAGAATTAGTAGAAGGAGAAACATTAAATACTTCAAAGTATTATAGAGAAGAAAATAGTATTGAAGAAATTGCTGTTTTTTTATATAAAGCGTTGGGACTAATTGATGAAATGTGGTCAACTACATACGTCCATAGAGATATTAAGCCAAATAATGTAATTGTTCATGGTGATGAAGTAAAGTTTATTGATCCAGGTCTAGCAAAATCTGCTAACGATGAAGCAATTACTAGAACAGGATTTGTTGTCGGGACGCCTAGGTATTGGGCTCCAGAGCAGCAAGGTATTCAATCAAATTATAATTGGACTTTTAAAACTGACTTATATCCATTGGGCTTATTGGCAATAGAAATGTTTTTACCTGAGTTTAGGAATCAAAATGGTCCTAATCTAAAGGATATGAATCTTGTTTTCAAAAAATGGAAGGAAAAAGATGATTCTAAGGAGTCTGTCGATTTCTTTCGCACTATTATTAATAGACTTTCTTCTGAACGAATATATCGGAGAGCTAATTCAATAGAAGAGTTGCAAAACAAATTACTAAAATATAAAGGAGGGATTGACAGATGTTAATGATACAACAGGGGCCAGCAGCGGGCCCCAAATTAGAAAAAATTTTAGCTAGCGGATTCTGTGAAGGAGTCATTTGGGATCCCAGAGACCTAAGACCTAAAAAAATCAATCAATATATTCAAGAAAACGAAAAATATGATTGGTTGCTCCATATGATGGAATTTAAACAATATTATCAGCAATTTGATAAATCTGATAAAAAGAAATTAAAGGATTATGTTCAGTTTCCTACAGCTCCTTTAGATCGAACTTTTTTGAAGCAACAAAAAAATCTTGATGACTTAGTATTCAATAATTTTGATTTTCAACACTTAGTGGCTCTGGATTATATCTGTACACCTACTTTTTATGTAGAGGATTTTGGACATCGTATTATTGAGAGAATAATTGAGATATGGCAGAAAAGTGTTTCTTTTATTGAGAGTGAAGGATTAACGAAACCATTATTTGCAACGATGGTTATTTCAGAAAAAGCATTTTCTAACTATGATTACATTGGTGATTTTCTTGATGATTTAGGAGATTTATCAGGATCAGTAAAGGGAGTGTACTTCACTGTAGATCGAAATGAGATGAGTCCATTAAGGCATAGGTTTGATGTCAAAAGCTTAACAAATATTCTTCAATTTATTCATGATCTTAAGTTAATGGGGTTAACGGTGATTGTTGGATTTACTAGCGTTGAGGGATTGTTATACTCTTCGGTAGGAGCTGATTTTGTGGGGACAGGTTGGTTTTATTCTTTGAGGAAGTTTAATAGAATCCAGAAAGGATTACCGCCAGAGAAGTCATTTGGAATTCAAAAAAAGAGATATACATCGATAAAAGTTTTTTCTGAAGTTCCGTTACAAGAAGCTATTTATAATGTTGGTTCTCCTAGTCATTCACTCATTTTGAATGATTGTTTCATTGATAACGAATTAATGTCTGGGCTAGAGATAGATGAAATTAATAGTAATGATTGCTATTTACAACATTTTGAAGAGATGCATAAATATATAAAATTGATTGATTCGTATCCCGATGTAGTTGAAAAAACTGACAAGATTCTGGAATTACTAGAAACAGCCAAGATTAATATAAAGAAATTTAATAATCTGCCTCACAATACGTATCCAATTAACGGGGATCATATAAAACAATATTCAAAAGCCATTAGAAATGTAAAAGAAGCTAACTTTCTATAGTTAGCTTCTTTTCTTTGTCGTCAGTTTCAAGTAGTACAAATTTTGCAATGCTGGAGATGAGTGTGGCATTTCTTTTCAAAGGAGAAACTTTCTTTTTTATATCCAAATATATTTTGAAATTTTTCTCAGAAACACCTATTAAACCGATATTATTATATTTAAAATAATCATTCTTTTTCAAAAATAGTTTCTGGGCCATTTCATCAGGAAAAACAACATACGAATAAGCAGAGAACCTTTTGTTGTTATTTGCTTGAGTGATCGCTTTTTTCCAATCAGAAAGTTTCGCTTCGTAGGAGGTGAATTCAATAAACGGAAATGAAAAATTATCATTAATTAGATATCTTCCTGAAGAAACTTCAACAATAATTTCAGCATTTATCAGTCTTTTTAGGGTGTACTTAACACTGTTAATATCATAGCCGCTGGCGTTTTTAATAAACTCTAACGTTCTAACTGCTTTTTTATGTAAAAGTGAAACAATTCGAGCGTATCTAAATTCAGATAATAAATTTGCTTGTTCTTTAGAAAGGAGTAATCTGCTGTTATTTGTAACTTTAACAATATCAACATTTCCAAAACGGGCATTAAATTCATCAACAATTTTTTCATTGTTTGTTGCTTGTTCAAGTAATTGTTTATGAAAACATTTTTGCAATTCAAGCTCAGATGAAAACATCAAGTATCCTCCAATCTTTTTAGTGTCAAAGAAATTTTATCATATAAAAGGTAACACAAACTAGAACATTCAAAAAAAATAATGACTTAAGTAAAAGAAAAATTGTCAATATTAACGATAGGTGTACTATTGCTTGAGTTAGTATGTTTAGGATCAAATTTTTATAAAACAGAAAGGTGATTATCTATTTAAGCTGTGAATCCAATTAAATACATTTCAGTTATTGAAATCAGTACTGATAGTTTTCCCTGCTTAAAACCGAATGACCCTTTCCTTTGACATCAACTACTATCTATGGTAATTTTTTTAAAACATTATATGAGTTATAAATTTTTTTGGAGGTAGAGTCATGACATTCAGCAAACAATTCGCAACTGAAGCTTGCTGTTGTTGTATGGTGCTAAAAAGCAGCATACCGTTTTGTCATGCCTATTAACTGCCCAATTTTCGATTTGTATAGATACTGATATTCCTTTTGAAGAGGGATTTTTGGTGTCAATCTAGCGGAATCTCAAGGTGCTGATTAATAGTCAGTGCCTTTTTTTGTTACCCAAAATTCTGCATTGGATTTTTTCGAGTTCCAAAATAAATACCTTAATACGAGATAGGAGCATAACAATGATCATAGATTCTATTCAGGCGGCGATCGGGGATACCCCGATGCTGCGGTTCACCCATCAGCATTTTGCAGAAATTCCTGAAGGTTCAGCGCTTTATGCGAAGCTAGAATACTTGAATCCGGGAGGCAGTATCAAGGATCGGTTAGGTATGTATTTGGTCAAGGAGGGGATAGCGCAAGGCAAGATCAGCACAGGCACAACAATTATTGAACCGACAGCTGGCAATACGGGGATTGGCGTGGCGCTTGCGGCATTGGCAGCTGGATTGCCGACAATATTTGTTGTTCCTGAGAAGTTCAGCTTGGAGAAGCAAGCGTTGATGCGGGCTTTGGGGGCGAAGCTTGTACACACGCCAACTTCTGAAGGAATCAGTGGAGCGATCGCAAAGGCGAAGCAGCTTCATGAAGAGATGGCTGACAGTTATTTGCCGCTGCAATTTGAAAATCCTGCGAATCCAGAGGCGTATTACCACACGCTAGGACCTGAACTGGTGGAAGACCTTGGTGATGAAATCACGAGTTTCGTAGCGGGAATCGGCAGTGGTGGTACGTTTAGTGGGGTGGCGCGTTATTTACTGGGACGGAATCCAGAGGTACGCTTAATTGGTGTAGAACCTGAAGGCTCGATACTTAATGGCGGAGCGAGTCACGGTCATGAGATTGAAGGGATCGGTGTGGAATTTATCCCTGCATTTCTTGAAGGGATACCCGTCAGCGATTTTTCGACGATCAGTGATGCGGAAGGTTTTGCGATGACGCGTAAATTAGCGAAGGAGCATGGAGCCTTGATCGGCAGCTCATCTGGTGCGGCGATGGTAGCGGCGTTAGCGGAGATTGCCAAGCTGCCTGCGGGGAGTCAGGTTGTGACGATTTTCCCTGATGCGGGGGATCGTTATCTGTCAAAGGAAATCTATTCTCGGACGGATTACTAAGATCATTGTTTCAATTTGCCAACTTATGGCTATTATGAGTTGGCAAAAAATAGATGCGCAGCATTTAGAATTATTGAATTTTACTATGGCGGAGGGCTCTGGAGGTGTGGCTAATTTAGCCTGAGGACTATTAAGGATATACAGCATCTAAAGAATTAGTAGAAAGAGAGGTGTCGCAGATGGGATTGGAATTCATGCCGATCTTTGAGGAGTGGGCACTGGATTATGATGAGGAAGTGAACGGCGGCAATCTTGAATACCAAGAAGTATTCGCGAATTATTGGCAGATACTTGATGAGATCGCCGCCCTTTCAGGAGATACCGTGCTAGAGTTCGGCAGCGGAACAGGAAACTTAACTGAGAAATTGGTAGCTGCTGGAAAAACGGTTTATCCAATAGAACCATCACCAGAAATGCGGCGGATCGCAGTGGAAAAGCCAGGATTACAGGAAACGGAATTTTTCCCAGGAGATATGGAAGATTTTCCCATGCCGTCAGAGCCAGTGGATACGATCGTTTCAAACTTGGTCTTTCACCATTTGACTTCGAAGGAGAAAGAGGGAGCGATCCAACGTTACAGTGAGCTGTTAGCTCCTAGGGGCAAGATCATCTTTGGCGATACGATGTTCTTGTCACAGAAGACTTACGACAAGATTTTGGCAGAGGAAAAGGCGGCGGGCAGAGACAGCTTGGCGGCAGATTTAGAACGGGAGTATTATCCCGTGATTAGTGAGCTAGAAGAATACTTTCAAGTGAACGGTTTTCAAACAAGGTATCGACAGATGAATCGCTTTGTTTGGCTAGTCGTCGCAGAAAAAATAATGGAGGCAGAATAAGATGAAAATGAACGTTGAGAGCTTTAATTTGGATCACACAAAGGTAAAGGCGCCCTATATCCGTGTGGCGGATAAGAAAACAGGAGCGAATGGCGATCTGATCGTGAAATACGATGTTCGCTTGAAACAACCGAACCAAGCTTATATGGACATGGCGGCGCTGCATTCACTGGAGCATTTGACCGCTGAATTGATCCGTAATCATGCGGACTATATCGTGGACTGGTCGCCGATGGGCTGCCAAACAGGATTTTATCTGACAGTTCTAAACCATGACAATATCGAAGAGATCATGGATGTGGTGGAACTGACGATGAAGGATGTCTTGCAGGCGACAGAAGTTCCAGCCAGCAATCCGGTGCAATGCGGCTGGGCAGCGAATCATACGTTAGAAGGTGCGCAAGAGTTGGCAAAAGAATTCTTGAGTCAACGTGACGAGTGGAGCATCATCTTTGCGGATTAATCAGTAAAAGAAATATTTTTTGGAAGCTGACTGAGATTTTGGTCGGCTTTTTTTTGAATTTAACGGGATTAATAGATAGAAAGAATCATTTGTATCATGTTATTTTCTTTCAACAATAATTTGATTTCCTTCTCGCTAAATCGTTGGTATAATAACGATGCTTGCCATTCGAGCTTGCCTTTTTGCCAGAGCTTTGGTAACTTGCTTGTAACTTATCGTTTCAATAGTTAAAGTCGATTTAGGGGGATGGATCATTGCTGGGAGAAAAATTAAAAGAACAACGAATGTCATTGGGATTGACCCAACAGGAGGTGGCGGAGCATCTTCATGTATCGCGCCAGACTATTTCAAATTGGGAGGTTGGACGGAACTTTCCAGATATTCCGATGATTATTTCCATCAGTGATTATTACCACATCTCTTTAGACGAACTGTTGAAAGGGGACGAACAATTGATGGATAAAATGAAGAAGGACGCGGAGCTTCTCAAACGCACTAAGCGGAGAAAAATCTTTGATGGGGTATTTGTGGGAGTATTGCTGCTGACGGTGGGATCGGCCTTTTTGATCAGCCGATTACCAGAAATTTCGAATCAAAAAGTCTGGGGCATGCTAGTCGTAGGTATCGTATTTATTTTTTCAATCGTGCGCTATTTTGTGGTCATTCCAAAAAGCGATGCGGTTAGCGGAATGCAGGCGCCATTGGTCATACCGAAATCTTTCGGTGTAGGCTGGGCGATCAATCCTTACCATCCGTTAGGAAAAGTTCTGCTGATTGGGATCTTTGTAGCGATCGAAGTGATGATCTTTCTTGGATAACTATGAGCTCTGTGGATCTGTTTACCAGCAGGTTCGCGGCGCTTTTTTTATTGTGTCGTATTGTTTTTCATTTTTGCGGCTGCGGAAGATCATCCCACCAGTAGCAAAAAGGGCGATCATTGGATGATTAAGGTTGTCTTCACCTATCAAACGAAAAAGGAAGATCTACCGGAATTAATGGACAAGTTTGCTCAGTCTAGGAATGATCTGGCGTTTCAGTCGGAAGCTAACAAAGGTTTCTAAGGCCAGCGAGTGACGATGTCTATATCGTTTTAGATATCTATTATGAATCTCGAGAAGCGTATGAGGAACGAACAAAATTTGAAAGAAGCCTATCTAAATGGAAGGATAGTTGGTTTTCGTCAGATAATAAGCATGAGGGATTCAACGTCGAAGTTTTTGATGTACTGTAAAACAACGAGGAAAGGACTAGCATAATTTGCTGGTCCTTTTTTTGGTGGAATGAGGTTTTCCACTTGTTTTCGTCGATAAATGTAGCAATAGAACTACTTAAGTAAATTTCGACAGTTAGATAACTTTAATTATATATTCAAAAAAGAAAGAATAAAATGTATTTTTAATATTTATTATATTTATAAGTGATTTTTAAGCAAAAATAATCTTGACAAAGCGGTAGTTTGCTAGTATATATTAATAAACTAGTGGTTGCTAGTTTATTAATTGGTTAACTTTTAATTTGAAAGTAAATCAAAAATAAGTTTGGCGAGTTACATAGTCAGTAAAAGGAAATAAGGAGGAACCAAGAGATGACAAAGATACTGTTATTGAGTAAGAATCATACGGTTGAATCCAATCTTCAAACGATTTTAGAACGTATAAATGCTGAGTTTTATTGTTCTTCCAGCTTGTTTTATCAGGCGAAAGACTATCCGCATGTGATTCAATATTTTTCACTAATTATTATTTGCGATACGATTTCGAACGTGGAGCTTGCACAATACATACAGAGGATAAAGGATTGCGGCGTTCCAGTATTCAGAATGGGAAGCAAACGAAAGATCGCAGAAACAGAATTTGCTTGGCTGGATAATGAGATTGATTATTGGATCGAATCCGGAGATAGTGATTCTGAGATTATCGACAAGATCGCGCGAGCCAGCTTTTCCGCTATAAGTAATGCACAAATGAAGCAGGAGGAGACATTCTCAGATCAGAGCTATTCGAACTTTATCAATCGCTTATCTAAACGAGAGCTTCAGCTTTTGATGTGTCTGTATGAAGCCAATGGCAAGACCGTTTCAAGAGAGCTTTTATGTAAGAAAATGTGGGAAATGGAAGTTTCGCACGCAAGGTTCTCTAATTTATCAGCGATCGCCAAACGTCTAAAGTTAAAAATGTTGGCTGCGGGAATTGATACAGAGGGACTCGGTTCTAGTTGGGGGCAGGGATACTTTCTACAAGCGCCGCTGATAACTTTTTTGAGAAATAATGACTTCGACAATTATTGTAAGGCGATGTCTAGCCGTCCGGTTGCGACTGAAGTACAAGTAGATAATTAAAAAAGAGGAGTGAACGCATGAAAAAGTTAGGGATGAAGCTGTTTGTTGGGTTGTTTTGCTGCAATATCATTCTTTGGGGAATTCTTCCAGCCACGGTCTTTGCCGAAGAAAGTGGAAGCACAGCGCGAAGTGAGTCGGTGGAGACATGGATGCCCGATCCGAATTTGCGAAAGGCTGTGGCTTATTATTTAGGTGGAATCAATCCAGAGGAGATAACCAAAGAGGCGATGGCTAATCTAGATATGCTGACATTCGATCAATATACGTTAGATATTCCAGAAGATACGGTCGTTGATTTTACAGGTCTTGAATATGCGGGGGAGCTACTGACCTTTGATAGTACCTATGTCATCGCAAAAAATGTTCCGACGATTAAGGTGGCGGATCGCTCCTTGGTATATGTGATGCCGAACGTTTTGAAAAAACTGGAAACGACAGGCAGAGTCAGTCAATTAGACATCGGTAAAAGGTATGGAGAGGGTGTGCCGACCAGTGAGCTTATTGGTCTGGGTGAAGACATCCATCGTATGAATCCCGCGGACTCCCTTCGGATTTTTTCAAAAGACATGGCAGACTTTTCTGCGATTGGGATCCAATCAGAAGCGTTGACGGATACAAATTATGCGGAATTTGTCACGCAGACTCAATTAGTCCTGCCTGATTTAAAAGTGGAAAAAGACCATACAGGAAAAGTTTTGTATACACAGGATGCTCTGAAAGACTTCCGAGGAAACTCGCTGCTTTCATCAGTGGCTACTACAATGCCGACTACGGTTCAGTATTTAGATGAGAACAAAGAATACATTGACTATCCGTTCTTCGATTATACAGATGAAGGAATGGAATTCGAGAATATACCGGAAGAGGCTGCTTATGTTTATATTGATTTTGCGCGTATTCCGACACGTCTATCAAATAATGCCAATACAAGAGCGCTCAATTATGATCTGTACAGTCTCAACGCGTTGATTCCTATTGTAAGATTCCAACCAGGAGCAGACGTGACAGTAAAGTATCAGGATGAGGAAGGTGAAACACTCGCTGATGACGAAATACTGAGCGGAAATATCGGTGAAAATTACACCTCTGAAAAAAAAACGATTACAGGCTACACCTTTAAAGAAGTACAGGGAAACCCGACTGGGCCATTTACCGACCAGCCGCAGACGGTGACCTATATCTATACAAAATCACCAGTACCAGCAGCAGATGTCACTGTCAAATACCAAGATACAAACGGGAAGACGCTCGCTAATGATGAGAAACTGAGCGGAAATATCGGTGAAAATTATACCTCTGAGCAAAAAACGATTACAGGCTACACCTTTAAAGAGGTGCAGGGAAGTCCAACCGGGCCATTTACCCCTCAGCCACAGACAGTGATCTACGTGTATACGAAAAACGCGGCCAATACATCCAGTGTGACCGTTCATTATCAAGATGAGGCCGGGAAATCACTCGCTGACACAGTAACCTTAACAGGAAAGGTTGGAGAAACCTATTCTTCTGAACAAAAGAAAATTACTGGTTATAATTTCAAAGAAGTACGAGGGAATCCAAAGGGGCAGTTCACAACCGAAGCGCAAACAGTGACCTATGTTTACACACAAGCTGCAAGCAAGAAGTCAACGGTAATTGCAAAATACCAAGATGAAAAAGGCAACAAGCTTGTCGATGAGGTCGTTCTAACGGGTACAATAGGAGATAGCTACAAAACAGAGCAAAAGAAAATTGACGGCTACACCTTCAAGGAAGTTCAGGGAACACCAGAAGGAAAATTCACAGAGACGCCACAATCAGTAGTCTACATCTATACGAAGAAAAACTCTGCTGCGACGGATGATCCAAGTTCACCAACTGGAAATACAGTGATTCATTCAGTCCACACCAGCTATAGTAATGGTACCGCAGCGAAAGCCCTACCAAATACAGGAGAAGAGACAACAGTTTCTCGTGTATTAACTTTAGCAGGGATCGTATCAATCCTTGCTTTAGGAAGCGGTGTAGTTGTTTGGAAAAGAAAGAAAGCGTAAGAATGTAAAAAAATCAGGAGAAGTTCCGACGAACGGGTCGAAGCTTCCTCTGATTTTTTATTTTGGTTTCACACGATAAATCTGGTCGAACTGTTTGATATGATTTTTTAAGTGTGCGATGTTTTGCTGCTCCAACTCAGGCTGAATGTCGCAGCGACGAATGAGAAAATTCAGCGGAGCGTAAAAGTGCATCGCGGTCGTATAGGGATCCGTTTGAATAAAAACACCTTGTTGAATCAAATCGGTAAAAAGAGCTGTCAGATGCTTCATAGGTGTTTCGAAGAATAATTCATTGTACAGGTCGCCAGCGTATTGATTGGTATGCTGCTCTGTGATCAGCAGTTTCCTGAATTTAGAGGCGGTATCATCCTTTAAGTAGTATTTGAAGGCATCTACATACATTTCTGTCAGCTCTTCGATTGGTGTATCGACGTACATGTCTGCTGCATCTACTGTTAATGGCAAAGCGTAAGTATTGTTTGCTGCCTTTAGAATCTTTGCTACCTCAACGAGAATCGTATCGAAAATCTCCTGTTTGCTTCTATAATGGTTATACAGTGAGCTGTCCTTGATCCCCACCGCATGAGCGATTTCTTTTACAGATACGCCATCAAAACCATGTTCAGAAAAGAGCGTTAAGGCCTCGTGCCATATTCGTTCTTTTGTATTATTTATGGTTAGTTCCTCCTTCAAGAGCGTTGTGAAAAATATTATAATTAAAATTAATTTGGTCAATCGGTATTTGTAATTTCAATGATGAGTTAACATTGATGTCGTGAATACAAAGAAGCGGATGCGTTTAATATCATATATACTAATAATTTTTTGGCTTGTCAATGGGGAGTGAAGGAGGGGAATTATGGAATTATTTGATTTTATCAGCTATTTATAAGGAATTCCTTCACAAATAAGAACGTAAAAACGCGCAGGAAATCCGAGCATTCCCACGCGTTTATTTGTTATCTATCTGGATAAAGATTAGCTTCAATTTCTGCACGTTGATCCGCCAAAAACGGCGGCAGTACAAAGTTCTCTCCTAAAGTTTCCAAGGGTTCATCAATCGTAAAGCCAGGGGACACAGTAGCGAACTCCATCCGATTTCCCCCAGGTTCCCGAATATATAGACTTTTGAAGTAGCCGCGGGAGATCATCTTTTCGATCTGCCAGCCTTGCTTTTCAGCTCTGCGATAAAGTTCATCTAATGCTGCTTCATCATCAACCGCAAAGGCAATGTGATCCACACTGCCTCGTCCCATCCGACTCGCCTCATCTGTGGTCGTAGGCAAAATCTCAAGAAAGTCCGTGTCATTCAACTGGATGCGCTGGTCAAACGTCTGCCAGCTCAGAAAAGCTTCGAAAAATTCACTCGTCGCTTTTGGTTCACGAACATGGAGCTGACTAGAATTTAAACCCAAAATCTGTTTATCAACTGGAACCTCATTTTTAACCTGATGGTCCACCTCTAATGGCGGCAAATCCGTTTGTGTCAAAACAATCGATACATCATCGGCATCCACGAAGCGCAGCTGGCGATCACTGACGGTATAAGCCACATGATAACGGGCCAAGCGCTCTTGCCAAAAAGCCAGACTATTCTTCGGAAGCTTCAACCCAATCGTTGAGATAAATTGTTGGTTGTCATAGCGGTGCCCCAGATGCGGCACCACAAAAAAGGTCACGACACTGCCAGGCGAACCTTGATAATCTCCATAATAATAATGCAGCATGCGATGATTCTCCTGATTGACGGTATTCTTAACAAAGCGCAGTCCTAGAACTTCTGTATAAAAGCGGACATTCTCGCTTCGATCTTTGGTTAGTAATGAGATGTGGTGAAAAGCGGACATTGCGGCACCTTCTTTTTGCTTACTTTTGATAAGTATATTTGGTAAAGGACTATTCCGCAAGTGAAGCGACTCCAATGACTAACCAATCAATCTAAAGCTAGGCATGAAACTTCACTTACTAATAGTAAGGTGTTAAGGTGAGCGTAAGAAGTTGATAAGGAGATACTTATTCAGGAGGTTTTTATTATGACAGTTATTATCCCGACCTTTCAATTAAGCGCAGCCGCTCACATTGGACGTGTCGCTTTAAAAGTAGTAAATTTAGAAAAAATGACTAATTTTTATCAAGAGGTGATCGGGTTGCAGGTGATCGAACAAAGTGCTAGTCAAAGTACCTTAGGTGTTGGAGCGACTCTATTATTAGAGCTACATAAGGTGGAGGCGCCACTGCCTTTGACCCCTAAAACAGGCTTGTATCATGTAGCCTTTTTACTGCCAAATCGAAAAGCTTTAGGAAATGCCTTGCTGCACTATTTGAAGGAGAAGGCTCCTTTGATCGGTGCTGGTGATCACGGCTATAGCGAAGCGCTCTATCTAAACGACCCAGAAGGAAATGGGATCGAAGTGTATTATGACAAACCGCAAAGTGACTGGGACATTCGTGCGGATGGTGAGATCGTCGGTGTGACTCTCGAAATGGATGCAGAAGCAGTGATTGCGGCTGGCGACGGCACATGGACAGGATTTCCCATTGGAACAACGGTTGGACACGTTCATCTAAAAGTGGCGGATCTGATACAAACAGAAAAATTCTTCACCGAAGCTTTAGGTTTGTCCCTAAAAAACAATTTCGGCAATCAAGCCAAATTTTTCGCTACCGGTGATTACCATCACCATATCGGCTCCAATGTCTGGTTAGGAAAAAATATTCCAGCGATGACAGAGCAAGACTTGGGCTTAGAGTATTTCAGCTTCTCCGTACCCAATCAAGCTGAGCTGGATCGCTTGGAAGAGCATTGGAAAAACAAGCTAGAATATACAAAGAACGAAGACGGCAGTTTGGTAGTCGTTGATCCAAATGGAATCACGATAAAGTTTGAGAAATAGACGCTCTATCTTTTAGTGGAAAGTTAATACACACAAATAAAACCATAGGTACTGGAGAATCAGTGTCTAGGGTTTTATTTGTATTATTCTATTTTGTGCCAATTATTTCGATAATGGGCGGCCTCGTCTGTTTTGTGTATGAGGGATACTTTTCTTTCCCGTCACTTTATTTTTTGAGTGTTGTTTGGAATGTTCAAAGGCCCTCTTTTTCTTTTCATGAAGAAGGTCCTCCAGCTTCACTTTTTGATTAGTCATGAGCGCTCCTCCTTTCAGCAAAAATCGCAGCTAGCAGTCAGCCATTCATTTCATCTGAATCAAATCCTCTCATTGTACTATCTTTAGTATAAAGGAGAGAAGCGCAGACGGAGGAACACCCTTTTCTATAAAAAAAGAAAGAGCCTGCAAAAAGCTCTTTCTCAACATTGTTTTCTGATTGTACGAATGATCCGTTGGATACTTTTGATATCCAGATAATAGCTATCAGCAAGCTCGCGCGTACTTTTTCCCATCAGATGTTCCTGATAGATTTGCTGGTTTCTTTGCCGCAGCATGTCTTTACTCGCGGTTTTGCTGCCCCAAGGTAAGCGCTCCTGTGGCTTCTTTGGGATATAAAGGATCGTACCATTAACATATTTTTGGATCTCTTTTACGATTTCCTCTGGTAGAAGTTCGAATGCGTTTTGATAAGCCATCTTTTGTCCTCCTAAGAATAATAAAATTTAGGATTCAGCAAAAGCTCTTCAAGCATTCCTGCCAAGCTTTTGCTAGGCTTTAATAATAATTACTCCCATCATAATGCTCCTTTCTGGTACTAGGTTTATTTTAGCATATTGGGGTTTATAAAATAGGCTATCATTTAATAAACGGGAGATTATTCATCAAAATCAATCTGTGTTTTATAATTTTTTTGATGTTTCCTATACTTCTACTTCATTCCATATCTTTATTGAGTTGTTTTTCTTAAGTAAGTATAATTGAATAAAAATGGCGGTGAAAAATGTGCAAACAACTGATTATATAAATTGGTGGGAAGAGAATAAAGAAAATAGTTTAGAAGATGTAAAAACGACTTTTTTATATAAGGAGGTAATAGTTTGATAGATAGCGTAAGAGTTCACAATGTTGCGACGTATTTAAATCCTGTTGAGTTTAAACCCAAGAAGTTAAATTTTATTTATGGAAGTAATGGAAGTGGTAAGACAACTATTTCCAAATTGCTTGGTAATCAATTAGTATCGGATGATTGCTTAATAAAAAAAAATAGCGATAGAGGTGTAAGCGTTTTATGTTATAACAAAAAATTTGTTGAAGAAAACTTTCAACAATCTGAAAATTTAAAGGGGATTTTCAAAAGGGGATTTTCACTTTAGGACAAGATTCTATTGAAGCACAAGAAAAGTTGGAACTGCTAAGAAATGATAATCAAAATAAACAAAATTCGATTGATACTAAAAACGATACAATAAAGAAATTTGACAATGAGATCGAGGATCAAAAAAATGTTGTTTTGGAAAAAAGTTGGAAATTACAACAATCAATTGGAGAGAGTTTTAGTAATGCTTTGGTAGGATATAGAAATAGTAAAAAAAAGTTTTTTGAAAAATGTATTTCAACTTATATGGATTGGGACAAAAAAGCAGTTGTGAAGTTGGATGAATTAAAATCTAAGTATGACATGGCTTATTCTGACGATAGTGCTATTCACTCAACTTTTCCTACCATTAATATATCTGAAAGTCTGAAATTTGAACAATCCGATTTACTTCAGAAGGTTATCACAGGGAGTAAGGATTCACCAGTAGGTCTGGTAATAGACGTATTAAAAAACAGTGATTGGGTGAGACAAGGAATTGATTATATAGATACTAATGCAAATCAATGTCCATTTTGCCAACAAGAAATGACGGAGGAATTGCAACAAGAAATAAGAAACTATTTTGATGAAACCTATGAATTAGATTGTCAATCATTGAATAGCTTTATTAATAAATATGTCGAACATTATAATGAAATTTTAGGTGATTTAAAGAATATTTTGGAAACAGATATTTCTTTTATAGACGTTTCAAGACTGGAACCAGAATATCAATTATTTAATAGTTTGTTTAAGTTAAATGCGGAGGAATTAGAGAGAAAAAAAGACTCACCTTCTAGTAAAATTTCTTTAGAAAGCTTTGAGTATCGGCTGGAAAAAATTGCGACTATAATTGATTCGTTTAATGAATCAATTATAACTAATAATGAAATTGTAAAGAATAAAAATCGAGAGCAAAAAAATTGTAGTGAGTTACTTTGGTTTTATATCGTTTCTGAGTTGGAAGAAGATCTGAAAGCTTATTCTGTTTTTTTTAATGGTAAGAAAAAAGCTATAGATTCTGTTAGTAATAAAATAGTGACTTTAAATATAGAGATTACTGAAAATAAGAAACAGATGGAAGATATAGAAGAACTGTTAACTAGCGTAGCTCCGACTGTTACCGAAATAAACAAAATACTTGAAAGGTTTGATTTTAAAGGGTTTTATCTTGAAGAAAACAAGCAACAAAAAGGAACTTATCTAATATTGAGAGAGGATGGTACAAATGCTAAAGGTACTTTAAGTGAAGGAGAGTATAATTTTATTACCTTTCTTTATTTTTATTACTTAATATATGGTAGTCAAGAAAAAACGGGAATTACTTCAGATAAAATAATTGTTATTGATGATCCCATATCCAGTTTGGATAGCAATGTTTTATTTATTGTAAGTACCCTAGTGAAAAATTTATTGAAAGATTGCCGTAACAATATAAACGGAATTATCCAAACCTTTATACTCACACATAATGTTTATTTTCATAAAGAAGTTACATTTTTGGGAAGTGGAAAAGAATTCTCATCGAAAGAAGTTTTATTTGGAATAGTGAGAAAAAAAGATAATGTTACTACTTTTTTAGAATATGATAAAAATCCGATTGAATCAACTTATCAGTTACTATGGAGAGAATTAGCAGAGGGTAAAACGTCAACAATGACCGCATTCAATACCATGAGGAGAATTTTAGAATACTATTTTAAGATTATTGGTGATATGGATTATGAGAAATGCATAGACGAATTTGATGGTAACGATAAAATTGTGTGTAAAGCTTTAGTATCTTGTATTAATGATGGTTCACATTTCATAAGTGATGATTTTGTTATTACTTTTGATGAGGAGAATATTGATAATTATAAGAGAATATTCAAATTAATATTTGAAAGATTAGGACATAAAACACATTATGAAATGATGATGAAGACTAAAATTTAGAAAACTTAATATAGTATTTTTCTAAACACCCCCCTGCTAAGAAAAAGCTTTGCAGGGGGGTGTATTCAATCCTTTTTATCGAAAAATTATGTTTTGCTATAAGAAAGGTATTTCAGAGGGATACTAGAAACAGCATTAAAAAACAAATATTATTCTTTTGTTTCAGTTATTACGGGACCTGATACAGTGGGTCTCAATCGAGCAAGATTCTCATTATAATTAGGAAAAGTTTCTGCTACTATTTTATAGTCTATTCCCTTTTTTTGGCAGAAATTTATTGCTGCTTGGCAAACCTTGACAGGAGTAGTTTGATTTTTATATATAATTCTAGGATTTGAAAAAGTCGTATCTTTTTTGTGATCAGCTACAAATTTTCTCAACCATTGTTGTAATTCATTTTCATCATCACTTTTAGTTGAATTATGATTGGCATGTATAATTCCCATTTTTCCAACTGTAACGCTCTTCTTAGAATGAATAGTAATTATGGGAAGGTCTAATTTTTTCTTATCATAGGCGATTGAGTTAATATTTTTTTTAGTTCGTATTGTAGTATCAGAAAATTTCTTTACTTCTGAAATATCAGATGTGATCTTATAGCCTAAATGTTCAATAAAAGTTTTTACTTCTGGTTTTGAATGTACTCTAGAATCAAAGATTGTGATGATTCCAAAATCATTTTTACTTCTAATTAGTCTACCAAGACCTTGCTCAAGTTTCATTAGCATCATAGGCTGATAAAAAACTTTGTATAATTCTTTTTTTTCATAACCTTGAGAAATGAGCTCTATATATGGGTCTTCCGGAACAGGATAGGGAAGTTTAGGTAAAAATAACTTATTCAATGATTTCCCTTCAATAGAAAATCCAGCAAAGAAACTTCCAGAACCTATTAATATGCTGTTGATATCTTTTCTGAAACTATTACTTAAGTACTGGGTGCTTTTTTCTCCTTGAACATAGATGTTTTCTTTAATCTGACCAGAGTCCCTTAACTGGTCAGATAGGCGATTAACATATTTGTTAGATGTACAGAGAACTAAAGTCCCACCTTAAAAAAAACTGATCATTTCAGGTAGTTCGTTTTGAACTTTAATAAGATGTTGAGGATCATTAGGATTAGGATAGTCTTTGGGAATGTAAACTATAGTTTGCTTATCTAATGAAAAGATGCTGGGATAGTTTTTGTATACATACTTTCCAGTTCTTAAATTCCAGTCCACATTTATATCAGATTCATGATCTTGCGTTGTTAATGTACCAGACATAAAAATAATTTTTGAGTAAGATGCCAAGTATGAAATTTATTCTTGAAATTGTCTATTAAAATTGAAGTCTACAATATGTAAGGATAAATCTCCATTGTCAAATTGTATCCAATTCTTGTGCCTATTACTTTTTAAAAAAATTGATAGAAAATCCGAAGCCGTACTCATCGACTCAACGACATCCACTGGATAATTCGTTTTAAGTGTGAAGGCAATCAAATTATCATTTAATATGTCCAATAATTGTTGTAGCAAAAATTTATCATCGCTTTTTATTTTGTATCGCAATGAAGAACTGTCGACATTTTCATCAATATAGTTTGAATATATTTTTGATAGTTTTTTCAGAATATTGAAATATTGTTTTTTCTTTTTATGAATTTTCAATTTATACAATTTTTTTAGAGAATATGTCTCTTCGATACTTGAAAGAAAATTTTCTTTGAATGAGTGGGCTTCGTCGATTATCAAAACATTCTCTTTGAAATTAACAATAGGAGAAAATCCTTTTCTTTCATTAGCATATGACTGATTTAATTGGTTATGGTTGGTGATGACAAGTTGATAGTTTTTTTTATATTCACTTCTGTGGTTATGGCTAGGACATTGTAAGTCGAAGCATCTTTCACTAAGTCTATCCATTGACAAATATTTATGTTTTTTCTGGTCTATTTCAGGATACAGTTCTTCTAATTCAGAAAGTAGACCAAATTTACTTTTTTTAAAAAATCTGAGGATTTGATCTTGTTCTTTCCTACTAAACTTATGTAAATTCTCAAAAAAACAACTCCTACAGGTATAGTTGGATTTACCTTGTGCTAATAATTTTTTTTTAGGATCAATTAGTTTCAATTTTTCTAATGTAGTAGAGTCAACATCAAATATTTGATGTTGAAGATTAATTGTAGAAGTCGCATATAATATACTGTTCTTTTTTTCTCTAGAGTAGATAGAACATGGAACCAGTACTCCTAATGATTTTCCTGTTCCCACAGGAGCTTCTAAAAACATAATTTGTTTTTTTGAGTTAAATAGGAAATCAGCTACATCCAAAGCCATTTGGACTTGATGTTGCCGAACGCTAGCTCCATTTTTAAAAATAAGCGGTATTTCATCTTCAAAGCAGGTAAGAACTTCTGACGTGATATCTTTCAAAAAAATGAATCCTCCTTAACAAAAAAAGTTATAATACAAGTCTATTATATCATAAAAAGAACTGACGTTCATATTTTGAGTATGAATGATAATTGAATGGATATCTTAAATGATAAAGATGAGTTAGGTTTCTTTTACTAAAAGATTATTCTTACAAAAATACCCCCGCTAAGAAAATTCTTGGCGGGGTTTTTGGTGGGAAACTATTTAATTTTTAATCAATTTTATCCCTTTTATAATAATAGAAAAGCCGTCAAATCCGCATAAACAAACCAATTTGCGTTTGTAGGCTATCCCCACTCAATTTTTGGAGTTGGGGTTATGATAGAGAATGGCGTAATATCAACAACTATTAGGGACCATGGAATCAGAAAAATGAGTTTGGAAATTATAAAAAGTGCAATTCAAGTGGAATATACTAATCTTAAAATGAGCTTATAAAACTTCATTATCCATTTAAAAAGCTGATCTCTAGTTTCTTTTGTAGAATAGATTAGAGAGTAGCTAATCTATATAATTTTAAAAGGACAATTTAATTCAAAAGTAATAGTAGTTCAGAAAAATAAGTGCCCCGAAGATAGTTTTGTATATCGGGGTCATTTTTTATAAATTGTTGTGCTTTTTTCTTGTAGCCTTTGTCAATTACTTGATCAGCTATTCCTTTAAGTATCTCGTCATGCTCTAGAGTACAAATCTCTAACCATTTATTGTAATCTCGAGTTTGTAAAATGTTATCAACATAATCCGAAAAAAATTGCTCCATATTTTTCAAGTTAGAGAGTCCGATTGTTAAGTTTTGGATATTACTATCTAAGTTTTCTTTAGTGTTGAAATGAGTGTCATGAAGTTGTCGTTCGAAAACTTTTTTTAAACGCCTTTGTACAAGTTGTTCTTTTCTTTCTGTGAGTTTTTGAAAAAATTTATCTTTGAAAAGTTCTATTTTTTTAGTGATTTCTTCATCGAATTGAGCTTTTAGAGTACCACTAATTACGTTCTCATCACATAGTAACATCTCTATTTCTAAAAATTTAGTTGTAAATATCTTCTCCTTTTTTAGTTCTTTAATTTCTTCATCTGTTCGCATATCATTATCAATGATACCTAATGCAGTATTTTGAAAGATACTCTTCTGATTGTTATAAGCTTTAACATATCTTTTAACTTGATCACAGTTTTCAACAGGGATTACTGCGAAATTTGAGAAAAGAACGGAGTATAAGGAATAGTCGATGCTAGAATTTGTTTTCCCCTCGCAAAAGATTACGTTTTTCTTTGCACCTATTAGTTCCAATAGCATCTCTTTAGGAAAGCTATCATATTGTGTATCTTTCAAAAACTCAATTTCCCATTTATTAGGGTAGCTATATCTTTTGCACCAAATAAAATCTGAGTTAACTCTACTCTCAATAAAGTCAATTCGATGGGAAACATAGATGAAACGGCAATCAGCTCTAAGCGATTCAAGTTCATTCCATAAGCGGTTATAGATAGAAGTATTTAAATAAAGCTCGGGTTCATCAATGATAATCGTTGAATTTTCAACTGCTAGTAAAACTTGAATAATGTAGTAAATAATAATTCTTTCTCCATCACTCATTTCATTTATTGAGTATACGCTTCCGTTTTTTATAGGCGCTATAGTCTTATTTGTATTATCTGGATTTTCAAAATCGATATCTGGAATTAATTTTTGATACAGTCGCTTGAATTGGTAAAAAATATTGTCAGTGTTGGGATCTTTTCCTCGACCATCGTTCCATTCAAAGTTAATTTGGCTAAAGTATTCATTAACTAAAGCCACAATCATTTTGGAGAAGTCATTCTCATAGATTTCATGGATATTTTGTTGTTTTACATCCTTGGTTAGAAGAGTTTGCTGTATATTCTCCTTACTGGTATTGTAAAATCCTCCACTATCACTATTTACAAATAAATTTTTTCTGGCTGGAATAACTGCAATATTAGTGGCAATTATGTTTTTGAAAAAACTAACAAGGGAGCTCTTTCCTGAACCGTTTCCTCCGATTATAACAGCGTTCTTTTCACCATCAATAATAGTTAAGTAATATAGTTGATTTAAAGAAGTTTGTTTTTGCTTTAAAGATTCTGGAGAATTGGAAAAATAAGTATCTTGAAAACTATCAGAATCTTTATTGAAACCCAGATTTTTAATAAATAAGTCATAAAGTCGATCAGAGAAAGAATCCCTATTTTCAATCAGTGCTAATAAAGAATCGTAATTTTTTTCAAAAATGCCCAATCCAACTTCAATATCCTTTGTCCATTCAGGTTTGTTAGTGAGAGAATCTTGAAAATATTCACTATAATGCGCATAGAACTTTTTTAAGAGATTGATAATTTTATCTTTATTCAAAATGTACCTCCTTTAAATCATTGCTTAGATAATAATTATAGACTATTCTGTTATCTAGTTATAGAAGAATTTCAAGTCAGGAAATATGTTTCATAGTTGAAGAAACTAAATTTCAACCAACCTCCAGTATCTAACTAAGGAGTAGTAAATACAAACTTTATAACAAAGAAACAGCTATAAACACTGTCTACTCAATGTTTATAGCTGTTTCTCTCCACTACTACACACTTTGATTTTTAGTTTATTAATCATTAAATACAAAACAAGGATTTATTCCCGATGTAACATAAATATCATCTTCTGAAAATAATGTGAATTGAATAGTTCCAATATATTCCATCAAATAAGTCGTGCGTAGTATGATTGGCAAAGTAAAAAAAGCCAGCCGATTTCTCGACTGACCTGTGGACACATTTACGGTCACATGCTAGAAATTTTCAAGCTTACATTCGGTGAAATCTCAATGTAGCCTTGGAATTAAATGCTATTAGATCAACAATCCTAGAATTGATTCACCTGTATATTATTCCCACTCTGTTTTCAACGTAAAGTGTATAAAACAGAATGCGATACTATCAAGGGAGTTAAAACAATATACAGAACAGTAAAACACTATAAATAAAAATAAAAGTGCAATAAAAGTGCAATTTTTGCACCTAATCATACTCTGTTTATATATGAAAACTAGATTCTGAATCCAATATTTGGTTAACGAGAGGCGTTCGAATTTGAACGTCTTTTATATATTACTTTCAAATAAATATGAGGTAGAATACTATCTATTTTCTTTTTAACCCAATTGTTATAATGGAGAGTGTAAAATATTTTGTGTAAATAGAAAAAAGGAAGTCCCTTCTGTAGAATAGAGTTACCACAACACATTCACAGAAGAGAGGACTTCCCTATGAACGATTTTACTACAGAAATTCTAAAGACTCTAGCGAACAAAGGCGATTTGAATGAATTATTCCGTGTCCATTTGGAGAAAGCAGTCAATACGCTTCTCAAAACGGAGTTAACGGCTTTCCTAGATTACGAAAAGTATGATCGCATTGGTTTTAACACGGGTAATTCTCGTAACGGCTCCTATGACCGTACGGTCAAGACCGAGTATGGGGAACTTCATCTCCAGATTCCGCGCGACCGCAATGGTGAGTTCAAGCAACAGACTGTTCCTGCTTATAGACGGACGAATGACACGTTAGAGGAGACCGTCATTCACCTCTTCCGAAAAGGTATTACCATGTCGGAAATCGCAGACTTGATTGAGAAAATGTATGGGCATTACTACACGCCCCAAACCATGTCCAATATAACAAAATCATTTACAGAAGAGGTAACGGCGTTTAAAGGGCGGGAGCTTCATGACCGTTATGCTGCTATTTATATGGACGCAACGTATATTCCGTTAAAGCGGAAAACCGTCGCCAAGGAAGCTATTCATATCGCAGTTGGCATTCGCCCGGACGGATCAAAGGAAGTATTGAGCTATGCGATTGCACCGACTGAATCCATCACGATTTGGGAGGAAATTTTATTGGACCTTCAAGAGCGCGGTTTGAAAAATGTCCTCCTGTTCATCACGGATGGCTTAAAGGGGATGGTAGGAGCGATTAGTCGGTTCTATCCCAAAGCTCGTTTTCAACATTGTTGTGTACACGTTTCCCGTAATATCAGTCACAAAGTGCGTGTCGATGATCGTAAGGAAGTCTGTGATGATTTTAAAATGGTGTATCAAGCCTCATCTAAAGAGGTGGCGTTGGAAGCACGTGGTGCTTTTGCGGAAAAAAGGAAAACCAGCTATCCAAAAGTGGTTGAATCGATTCTTTCGAACGATCACTTGCTCACTTTCTATGATTTCCCCTTGGCCATACGCAAGAGTATTTATTCTACGAACTTGATTGAATCCTTTAATAAGCAAATCAAGAAATACAGCCACCGCAAGGAACAGTTCCAAAACGAAGAGTCGATGGAACGTTTCTTAGTCTCGTCTTTTGATACTTACAACCAAAAATTCCTAGGTCGCAGTCATAAAGGCTTTCAACAGGCCGAAGGCGAACTTGAACAAATGCTAAGCCAACTGATTGAGAATTAGAAACAATCTGCAGTAGGGAAGAATCATTTACACAAAATTATTGACGCTCCCTTATAATGAGAACTTTTACTAACATAATTTATGATAAACTTACTATATAATCATATTAATTAAATAGTTAGGAGATCTGCTTATGTTTATATCTACTCTTCAAATTCGAAATTTTAGAAATTATGAATCCGAAATCTTTCGATTCGATAATGAGACAAATACTATTATAGGTGAGAATGATTCAGGGAAAACCAATGCTCTTACTGCATTGAGAATCTTATTAGATGATAGTTATTACTATAGTAGTAAAACACTGAAAGAATCAGATTTTTTTCATGGAATTCAAAATGGGTGGCAAGGGCATTGGATTATTATCTCTGCGACATTTGAAGGAATCAGCGAAGAAGAATTTGACAATGAGATTTGTGCTTCCATTTCTTTAAATTCTGAAAGTCAAACAATCTTAGAAGAATTGATTTCAAATGCAGATAAAGGTGTAGGTAGTATTTCTCTATTTATTAGACCTAACAAAGCTATTAGAAAGCAATTATTTGATATTTCCACTGAATTAGACTCTCATCAATTTAACGAATTTAGAAATTCTATTCGTCTATCCGACTATGAATTTTACTACACATCTAAATCAAATCTAAATTTCTGTATCAATGAAAATTATGATAAATTGGTAGGAAGACTCAATGACAATATAGCTAGTAATCCTGAAGAAGACGATGAAGCTCTTTTGGGCTCAAGAATTGACATGTCAGATATTTTCAAGCATATTTCGGTTGTTTATGTTGACGCTCTTCGAGATGTTCTTAGAGAAATGAAAAACAATCGAAACCCTGTCAAAAGAATCATGGAAACAATTGAATCAAAAATATCATCAGATAATGTTGAGTCATTAAAAACAATTATACAGCAATTAAATGAGACTATTACCAGTGTTCCTGAAATTAGGAAAATTGGCGAAAATATTAATCGGCAACTAAATAGCATAATTGGTTCAGTGTATTCTCCTAATCTTCTTCTTTCCTCAACTATGTCAGATGATATGGGTTCTTTAGCAAAATTTCTTTCAATGAAGCCAGAACAAAATATCGACTTAGACTTACTAGGGTTAGGACATCTAAATATGATTTATTTAGCTTTGAAAATAGTCGAATTTGAAGCGTGTCGTTCAAGAGAACTACTTAATATTATGTTGATTGAAGAACCAGAAGCTCATATTCATCATCATATTCAAAAAACTCTGTTCGAAGGATTAAATCTTCAAAAAAACTATACTCAGATTCTCATGACCACACATTCTGTACATTTAGCTGAAGTGTCTGAAATATCTCGGATGAATGTATTAAAATCGTTTAATGGCAAATCTATCGTTATGAATCCAGCAAATAATCTGAACTCATTTGCTAAAGAAAAGTTAAAAAAGAACAATCTAAATCTAATAAACGCAGTAGAGAGATATTTAGATGTTAAAAGAAATGGATTGCTTTTTTCTAAAGGTGTTATCTTAGTTGAAGGAGATGCTGAAGAAATACTTATTCCTCAAATAGTAAAAAAATTATTTGGTATAAACTTAGACGAACTTGGAATAGGTTTGATTAATGTTGGTAGTACTTCGTTTGAATATATCGCTAGCTTGTTTGACGATGATAGAATACAGAGAAAGTGTGCTATTGTAACTGATTTAGATGAACAGGCAATCCCATCAGAACATCGATTGTATAAAAGCACTGCACAAGAGAAAGGTCAAGCAAGAAAAGAAAAATTATCCTCCCTTTTTAATGAAAACAATTGGGTTAATTGTTTTTATGCTAATACAACATTTGAAATTGAGTTTTTAGATGTGAATAAAGAAAATATTCTAACTTATGTCAGTCCAATTATAGATGACGCATTCAAAGATAAAAAAACAATAACTGCTTATAAAGAAGAAATACAAAGTGAACAATATTTAGAAAGAAATTTAGCGATGTTAAAACTAGCCAATCATGTTGGTAAGGGGTGGTTTGCAATTGAGTTAGGTGAAAAAATTGACTTTTTAATCAAAATTCCTAAGTATATTCTTAATGCTATTGCTTTTGCATGTCAGGAAATAGTAGATCTCTCAATTTATAAAAAAATTCTACTCCATACAATCGACTTGTACGAGGAAACTACAGAATTGTCAGCTTTATCAGCTAGTTTAAAAACAAGTGATACAGCTGATTTGAATATAGCAATAATTTCTTTATTAGAGTACTTTGGTAAAGATGAGGATGTTGTGTATCTAATCAATCAGATAGAAAATTACACAAAAATACTTTATGCTGAGGTTTCAAAATGACAAATATCTTCGAAAAAATCGTAAATGATTTAAATTTAGAACAAAAAGATGTTGTGGAAAGTGAAGATAACCTTTATGTAAATGCATGTCCTGGGAGTGGGAAAACAAGGGTACTTACAAGGAAAATTGCTTACCAAGCAATTAAACACGATGGATCACTAAAAAGAATAATTGCTATCACATACACTAATAGAGCTGCTGAAGAAATTAAGGAACGCCTAAGTTTACTTAGTATAGATGATGATATTAATATTTGGGTGGGGACAATACATCAGTTTTGTCTTGAATTTATTATTTATCCTTTTAAAATGAATCTCTCAAGAGTATCAAAAGGATTTACAATTATTGATGATTATACTCAAAGAGCTTACGTCAGCCAAATTAATAATATGCTGAATTTAAATCTCAAAACGTATGAACTGAACAAAATTGATTTGTCACTTTCTCATGATTTTAAAATTAATGAAGTTCAGTATACTCAAGTTTCTGAAATGTATCACACTATGTTGGAAAAAAATAAAGAAATTGATTTTGATATGATTTTACTAGTAGCGTATAAAATTTTAACTGTAAACAGTAACGTTGCACGTAATATTGCTAGTAATATAAGGGCGATTTATGTGGATGAATTTCAAGATACTAGAGAATTACAATACAATGTAATAGCTAAATTACTTCAAAACAACCCTCAAATTCAGTCAATGTTTGTTGGAGATATTGACCAAGCAATTTATGGATCATTAGATGGTATAGCTAAATCAGTTGAAGAACTAGAAATGCTAACTAGTCACACTTTTCAATCAAAGACGCTACATGGCTGTTACAGGTCTAATCAGAGATTAGTAGACTTCTACTCTAATTTTCAGAGTTGTCCTTACGAGATTGAAAGCAGAGGGAATAATAAAAACGACCGTGGTTTTATAAGTTATGATTGCAAAGTTACTAAGGAGGATTTACCCAACATAATAAAAAATATAATAAAGGAAAAGATTGAAAGCGGCATTCATGAAAAAGATATTTGTGTACTTGCTCCTCAACACTATCCTCTGTTTTCACTGGGTGAGTATTTAAAGAAAGAATTACCGTATTGCAATTTTGATGCTATAAATATATCACCAATTAAGGTAAATAATCATAGTTTATTTTTCAAGTTAGCAATTTTGTACTTTACTGAATCAGGTGAAAAGGTTCGAAGAAGAAAGCTAATTGCAAACGATATTTTAATTATATTAAAAAATGAATTTGGAATAGAAGTTAAAGATTATTTTATTGACTTAGATTTATTACAGCTAATAAACAGTGTGAAAAGAATGTATAGTGGAGACGACAACGGTGTTGATTTATACAAATTTGTTACCAAACATATATTTGTTAATCTTAATATTGACGAGAAAAATTACCCGTCTATTTTTAAGCACTATCTATTTTTTATTAACGAAGTAGAAGATCGGATAAAAAATAATTCATTATCTAGTAGTGTATCTAGTTTTAAGAAGATGTTTAAATCTCGAGATGGTATCACACTTACTACAGCACATAAAGTTAAAGGAAATGAGTATGATACTGTTATCGCTATTAATCTTCTAAACGGGAAAATTCCTCATTGGAATGAAATTTTTAATGTTTCTGATAAAGGAATTAGTTCAGCGAGAAAACTACTATACGTAATTTGTTCAAGAGCAAAAAATAATTTATTTCTTTTCTCAGAGGTGGGTTATTTTACGAGTAAAGGAGACTTGCTTTATCCCACTCAATTATTAGATAAAATAGAATTTGATTATAATATTTAAAATACCTAGGTAGTCGTTGTTTTAAATATAGTAGGAATCGGACGCTCAGTACGGAGCGTCTATTTTTTTACCCAATTTTGAAAGGAAGTGAACTTATGAAAATAAAAAATCAAGAATCAAAAGGTCGCTCTCCCCCCTTTAAAACCATCACACAAATAAGATTCATTCAAACATAAAAACAGAAAGGATAGGTAAAAATATGGAACTTAAATATGTCATTCCCAATATGGAAAAAACATTTGGACAATTAGAATATGCTGGTGAAGGGAACATTGAACAACGTCGAATAAATGGCAGACCAACCATTCTCTCTCGTAGTTACAATTTATACTCAACGATTCAACGAGCAGATGATATTGTTGTCATTCTTCCCTCCGAAGCTGGCGAGAAACATTTTGAATCCGACGAAAAAGTCAAACTCATCAACCCACATATTACCGCAGAAGGTTATAAAATTGGCAATCGAGGATTTACCAATTACATTATGCACGCAGACGATATGGTAAAAGCATAAGAAAGGAAAGGTGAAAAAATATGAGATTAGCAGAAGGTATTGTGATTGAAAAAGACCAGACATTTGGCACATTGAAATTTTCCGCCTTGCGTCGTGAGGTTCGTATCCAGAATGAAGATGGTACGGTTTCCGAAGAAATTAAAGAACGTACCTATGACTTAAAATCAAAAGGACAAGGACGCATGATACAAGTCAGTATCCCCGCTTCTGTTCCTTTGAAAGAATTTGACTACAACGCAGAAGTGGAATTAATCAATCCTGTGGCAGATACCGTAGCGACGGCTACTTTTCGAGGGGCAGACGTTGATTGGTACGTGAAAGCAGACGATCTTGTATTAAAAGGACAGACAAAACCTCATCAGAAATATAAAAAAGAAGCGTCCGAAAGTGAAAAATAGGTGTTGCTTATGACAAACACACCATTGATTTTGAAAGAAATTCCGAAAGATGAAGCCATTTCTTTTATTCGGCAATACCATTATTCAAAGATACTCCCTAGATTGTGTAAATACTTTCTAGGGATTTTTTCAGAAGAAAAATTATTAGGCGTTGTGGAATTAGGCTGGGGTACGCAACCCCTACAAACCATACGCAAACTCTTTCCCGACAGTTCCCTTCAAACCACAGATTATTTAGAAATTGGAAAGATGTGTTTTCTTCCAGAAATGAATCAAACCAATTATTTTGGCAGTCAAGCTCTTTCAGCTCTAATTAAGTGGTTGAAAGAACATACGGACTGTCATTTTTTATATACACTGGCAGATGGAATTGAGGGAAAATGTGGCTATGTCTATCAAGCGTCCAACTTCTTTTACTGCGGGTATTTCAAGACAAGTGTCTATCGTGATAAGCAGTCATGGGAAAAGATACACCCTCGAAGTGCTCGCCTTTTATTAGAGGAAAATGCTCGCTTTGAACAGGTAGAGAAAAAGCATTGGCTTTCCCAGGCATTTTGCGAATACAAAGGGATTGAGAAAATCAATGGACGCATGTTTCGCTATCTCTATCCGTTGACAAAAGAAGCGAAAAAACTGTTAGGACACACTCTCTATCGACGTCATTATTATCCGAAAGAAAAAAATTTACGCTTTGAAAAGCGAATCGCTTATCAGAAATATGAAGCCATTTCTCAACCAACTTTTGATAAACAGGCTCGTATCTACAATACACAATTATTTTGATAGGTGGAAAGGAGGATTTTTATGCCATTGCTTCATGACAGAGGAGAGCGAATCAAAGCCAACGATAAGCACTTGGTCTATCATTTTGTACTAATTTCATTGCTGGTAGTTTTTCTAGTCGTCCTACTCCCTTTTCATTGGAGAGCGTTACAATCGGTGAACTGGCAAGCAGTTCAGTTAGATACATTTTTCTATCAACTTCATACGCCATACTTTTGGAGCAGTATTCTCACTGCTCTTTTTGTATGCGGACTTATCAGCTGGCTTTATTATCACTATCGTATAGATTCTATAAAACAGTTAGAGCACCGTCAAAAGTTAGCTCGTATGATTTTAGAAAATCATTGGTATGAAGCCGAAGAAACTCAATCAGAGGGATTCTTTAAAGATTTACCCAGCAAGAAAACCAAACAACGAATCCGCCATTTTCCTAAAATATATTATCGAATGAAAGATGGACTAATCCATATTCATGTAGAAATCACCTTAGGGAAATATCAAGATCAGCTTTTGCACCTAGAAAACAAACTAGAAACAGGATTGTATTGTGAATTAGTGGAAAAAACGTTGAAAGATTCTTATGTAGAGTATGTCCTACTTTATGATACTATTGGCAATCGAATTGGCATTGAAGACGTGGTAGCTCAAGATGGACGTGTCAAATTGATGGAATCGGTCTATTGGGAGTTCGATTCTCTCCCTCACATGTTAATTGCTGGGGGCACTGGTAGTGGAAAATCCTATTTTATTCTCACATTGATTGAATCTCTCCTGCATACAAATGCAAAGCTTTATATTCTTGACCCTAAAAATGCTGATTTGGCAGACTTAGGGGCGGTCATGAATAATGTCTATTACCGTAAAGAAGATATGTTGGCATGTATCAATCAATTTTACGAAGATATGATTGATCGCAGTGAAACCATGAAACAACACCCTAACTATAAAACAGGAGAAAATTATGCTTATCTTGGTTTGTCTGCCAATTTTCTTATTTTTGATGAATATGTGGCAATGATGGATATGCTAGGTCGTGAAAGTACCACCGTTATTCATAAACTCAAACAAATTGTAATGTTAGGACGACAAGCAGGCTTCTTTTTAATTCTTGCCTGTCAACGTCCAGACGCAAAATATTTTAGTGATGGGATTCGGGACAACTTTAACTTCCGTGTGGCTTTGGGTCGTATGTCTGAAATGGGCTTTGGTATGATGTTCGGAAGCGATACACAAAAACAATTTTTCTTAAAACCCATCAAGGGAAGAGGTTACGTGGATACAGGAAAAAGTGTGATTAGTGAGTTTTATACACCCCTTGTACCAAAAAGGTACGATTTCTTAGGAGAAATAGGAAAAGTCATTCAAAAAAAGCAATCTGAGCCTGTACCGCACGAAGTGAAAGGTACAGGTTCAGACTTGCTTTGACTGGTGTGGCGTTAGCCACGCCAATCCTTTAGCCCCCTCTATCTAACAGGGGGGCACAAATACAACTGAAAACAGGCAATTCTCATCAACCAATGTTGATGGTACAAAGGATTGCGGAAAATATGAAAGGTGTAAACTCAAGGGTCATAGTTTACATCTTTTTTAGATTGGAGGTTTGCGAATGGAAAACGAAAAAATTTGGATTAAGGAATTGAAAGAAAAGCGACTGGCTTATGGCGTTTCTCAAAATAAACTGGCGGTTGCTTCTCATATTACCAGACCTTACCTATCGGATATTGAAACAGGCAAGGCAGTCCCTACTCAACAGGTGAAAGAAGATTTACTGAACGCTTTGGAACGCTTCAATCCCGATAACCCATTGGAGATGTTATTCGACTATGTACGGATTCGATTCCCTACCAATGATGTGGTTCAAATTATCGGTGAGGTTTTACGTTTGAATATGGATTATATGCTACACGAAGACTTTGGCTATTATTCTTATCCCGAACACTATCGTTTCGGTGATATTGTTGTCCTAGTCTCTCATGATGTAAGTAAAGGTGTTTTATTAGAACTGAAAGGAAAAGGCTGTCGGCAATTTGAAAACTTTCTATTGGCTCAACATCGGAGCTGGTATGATTTCTTTCAAGATTGCATGGAACATAAAGGTATTTTCAAACGCTTGGATTTAGCTATCAACGATAAAACAGGGATTTTGAATATTCCAGATTTGGCAAAGAAATGTAAACAGGAAGAATGCATTTCCGTCTTTCGAAGCTTTAAAAATTATCGCAGTGGTGAATTGGTTCACCGTGATGAAAAACCATACATGGGAAACACACTTTATATTGGCTCATTAAAAAGTGAAGTCTATTTCTGTATATATGAGAAAGATTATGAGCAATACGTGAAAAATGATGTTCCCTTAGAAGACGCAGAAGTAAAGAATCGGTTTGAAATTCGGTTAAAAAATGACCGAGCCACCCAAGCCATGAAAGATTTATTGGCACATCAACAGGCGGAAAAAACAGCCTTTGAAATTATCAATCGCTATATCCGCTTTGCAGATAAAGACGACACTAAACGTCGGAGTGATTGGAAAACTAATGAACGTTGGGAATGGTTTATCGGTAAAAATCGTGGAGCATTACGCCTAACCACACAGCCAGAGCCTTATTCTTTTGAACGAACATTGAACTGGTTACATCATCAAGTCGCCCCTACATTAAAAATCGCAAGCATTTTAGATGTTCTCAACGGTACAACCATTATCTCCACCATGATTCAGGAAGCCAAACTGACAGAAAAACATGAGAAATTAATTGAACAACAACATCTAGCCATGGAGGATTTGATTACATGAGCCTTTTAACAAAAGAATTAAAGAAGTTAGGGTTTCAGTGTGGCATTGAGTTTCAAGCGTATATACAAAATACAGGGAAATATACGTCTCTCATTATTGAGGGAAAACGGCAAGCTGGTGATACCATCTATACCTATGATTTTTACAAGGTGAGATTTTATAATAATTATACCAATCGAGTAACCGTCTATGGAGAGCATTTAACCCCTTTTCAATTATTAAGGCGTGTAAAAAGCTATATCTATTATCGAGAAAAATATCTTAAGGAAAGGAGGACAATCACATGAATTTTGGGCAGAATTTGTACAACTGGTTCTTGGATAATGCACAGTCATTGGTATTGTTAGCGATTGTTGTCATTGGACTGTTTTTAGGTTTTAAACGAGAATTTTCAAAACTCATTGGCTTCTTGATTATTGCTCTAATCGCCGTCGGACTTGTGTTCAATGCAGCTGGCGTGAAAGATGTGTTATTAAACTTATTTAACCGAATCATTGGTGCTTAACAGATATTTTTCATGATAAAATAGGAAGTATATATTTTGTTATGAAAGGATTTATGAATATGTTTACAAATGATCAATTTAAATCTCTTTTAATTAAAACATTAGAAAGAAAGAGCTCTTCAAATTATTATGAAGGAGGTAACGAGATTGTTTCTAAAATGAAAATATCAGAGGTAACTTTAGATGAGACTGACGATTTTACTTATTATAAAGGATATAAAAAGGGCTGGAATACGCTTTGCACATATCTTAAAATAAGAGTTCCTTTTGATGATTTAGACTTTTTTGAAAGTCATAAAGATTTGATTACCCAGACAGCAAGCTCCATATATGATAAACAAGGTGATAATGTATTAGTGGATACTATTTTAGTACCACTTCCAGAGAATTACGAAGTAATTAACTTTAGTCAGTTGAAAATTAGTGATGTGGTTTCACAAGCTATTGAAGACGCTGAGTCTTTTATGAGTAATGGTGAATATCAACGTGCCTTTGACAGAGTTCACACTGCTTTTCATGGATATTTAATTGAAATACTAAAAAAATATGAAATTACAGTTCCTAGAGACGAAAATCTATCTAAATTATATAGTAGGATACAACAATTAATTGAAAAAGAAATTCAACCTACTGAACTTGCTGATATAGTGAAGACAACGATAAGGTCATCAAATGGAATGATTAGCTCTCTTAATGAAGCAAGAAATAGGCATTCACTTGCACACCCTAATACAAATATTATTGGAAAGAGAGAAGCAAAACTAATAATAGGTATTTCAAGTACAGTTACAGATTATATTAGCGGATACCTTGATAAGTAGCGTCATTAACTGATTGCTACTTTTTTTATGACTATTTTTATAAAAAGGATGTGATAAGAATTGGAAATGAAAGTCTATGTGGCAAATTTAGGACGGTATAATGAAGGTGAATTAGTCGGAGCATGGTTTACTCCACCAATTGATGAGGAAGAAATGGCAGAAAGAATCGGTTTAAATGAGGACTACGAAGAATATGCAATACATGATTTTGAGCTTCCTTTTGATGTGGACGAATACACGCCGATTAGTGAAATCAACCGTCTATGTGAAGCCATTCAAGAAATCGAAGGTACACCTATTTATAATGAACTCAAAGAAATTCAAGGCATGTGGTTTAGTAGCTTGGAAGAATTACTGGAAAACAAAGAGGATATTCATTGTTATAGTGATTGTGATTCGATGGAAGATGTCGCCCGTTATTACGTGGAAGAAACAGGACAGCTTGGTGAAGTCCCTTCCAATTTACAAAATTATATTGACTACCAATCTTTGGGACGTGATATGGAAATAGAGGGTAATTACCTAGTTACCTCTCATGGGGTATTTGAATATTGTCAGTAAGTTTAACAATCCGTGTTATAATTAAATTAATAAATAGCACGGAGAGGTATAAATTATGGTAAATGTATTTGAAAATCTTAAACTATTAAAACTAGACATGAAAGATAAAGGCTGGGTGATAGATTCCTTTTACTTTCGTTACAAACAGCAAAATTATATTGTACTTGTTAAGCTATTTGAAAAAGAGGAAAAAGTTCCAGAATATGCTCTGTTAAAACTAGAATTTTTAAAGGAAAACGATTTTTCAGATATGCTAGCTGTCTATGCTAATTCGGTAAAATTATATACAGACACGAAAACAATAAGAGAATATTTTGGTATCGAATACAGTAGTAACTTGGGAGATGTTTTATTTCAATTTAGCCAAACTCTTGCTCGATTTATTCCGACAGAAGTTAGTGAGAAGAAAAATGAAGACCAAAAAGAAGCCATGTGTTTCTCATTAAGTCAAAGTGATTCAGAAGATCCCAGAAAAAAATATTGTTTTTCAGTTAGAAGAAATCCTTTAAAGGGAAATGGTGAGCTGGGAAAACGAAGTCCTTTTAATGACAATAAAACGAGATTGTATAGACCCAGCTTATATGAACGATTAGGGTCAGATACCAATTTAAGTTTCAGATATTCAATGAATCCAGATGATGAAGAAACTGATGAAGGTATTATTGCAAAATGGACAAAAAATAAAATTGAATAGTTAAAGCATTGAAAGAGCAATCACCTATTTTGATTGTTCTTTTTCTATTTTTACGGAAAGGACGTGAAGACATGAAAAAAATAAGAAGTTACACCAGTATTTGGTCAGTAGAAAAAGTGATTTATGCGATTAATGATTTACAACTCCCTTTCCCAATTACCTTTACGCAAATGACATGGTTTATCGTTTCTTTGTTTGTCGTCATACTCTTTGGCAGTTTACCACCACTTTCTCTGATTGACGGAGCACTACTCAAATACTTAGGGATTCCCATTGTTCTCACTGGGTTCATGTGCCAAAAGACCTTTGACGGAAAGAAACCCTATGGATTTCTAAAGTCTATCATTACCTATGCTCTACGCCCTAAAGTAACCTACGCTGGCAAACAAATACGATTAAAAAAAGAAACAATGAATGAATCGATTACGATTGTAAGGAGTGAACAACTAGATGGCATATCCGATTAAATATATGGAAGATAATCTCGTATTTAATCATGATGGCGAAGTATTCGCTTATTATGAATTAATTCCCTATAATTACAGTTTTTTAAGTTCCGATGAAAAAATTCAAGTTCATGATAATTTCTGTCAATTGATTGCCCAAAATCGTGATGGCAAGATTCATGCTCTGCAACTAGCAACCGAATCAAGTATTCGAGCCACACAGGAACAATCGAAAAAAGAAATCACTGGACGATTAAAAGAGATAGCTTACGAAAAAATAGATGAACAGACCGAAGCGTTAATTTCTATGATTGGTGACAATCAAGTAGACTATCGCTTTTTTATTGGTTTTAAACTCTACCTCAATGAACAGGAAGTATCCGTAAAAAATGTTGGGAAAGAAATTCAAAAAGCATTTGCGGAATTCTTTCATGGTGTGAATCACAAATTAATGGGCGATTTTGTTTCTATGCCTATGGCGGAAATCGAACGCTTTTCTAAGATGGAACAGTTGTTAGAAAGTAAATTATCCAGACGCTTTCAGATTCGTAAATTGGAGAAAGATGATTTTGGTTATATTATTGAACATCTTTACGGGCAAACAGGTGTCCCTTTTGATGACTACGACTACCATTTACCGAAAAGATACGAAGATAAAAAAGTGTTGGTAAAGAAATACGATATTCTCAAACCCACTCGCTGTTTAATCGAAGAAAATCAACGCTATTTACGGATTGAACAGGAAGATACCACTACTTATGTGGCGTATTTTACAATTAATAGTATTGTTGGTGAATTGGATTTCCCTAATAGTGAAATTTTTTATTACCAGCAACAGCAGTTTACTTTCCCCGTTGATACCAGTATGAATGTTGAAATTGTCGCCAATAAAAAAGCCTTATCTACCGTTCGCAATAAAAAGAAAGAACTGAAAGATTTAGATAGCCACGCATGGGAAAGCGACAACGAAACCAGTACTAATGTGGTGGACGCTTTAGAATCTGTCGATGAATTAGAAAGTAATTTAGACCAAACCAAAGAATCTATGTACAAACTAAGCTATGTGGTACGGGTATCGGCAAAGAATTTGGACGAGCTGAAACAACGTTGTGATGAAGTAAAAGATTTTTATGATGATCTGTCTATCAAATTAGTACGACCTTTTGGCGATATGCTAGGCTTGCATAATGAATTTATTCCCTCAAGCAAGCGATATATCAATGACTATATTCAATATGTCACGTCGGATTTTTTGGCTGGTCTTGGTTTCGGTGCTACACAAATGATTGGTGAAAATTCTGGTATTTACGTCGGTTACAATCTCGATACAGGCAGAAATATTTATCTCCAACCTAGCCTTGCAAGTCAAGGAATTAAAGGCTCTGTAACAAATGCATTAGCGTCCGCTTTTATTGGTTCATTAGGTGGCGGAAAATCATTCTCTAACAATATGCTGGTCTATTATTCAGTACTCTTTGGCGGACAGGCAACCATTGTTGACCCAAAAGCTGAACGTGGTGAATGGAAAGAAACCTTACCTGATATTGCCCATGAAATCAATATTGTTAATCTCACGAGTGAGAACGACAATAAAGGGTTACTTGACCCTTATGTGATTTTAAAACTCCCGAAAGATTCAGAAAGCCTTGCCATTGATATTCTCACGTTCTTAACAGGTATTTCCAGCCGAGATAGCGAGAAGTTTCCTGTCCTGCGTAAAGCTATTCGGAGTGTAACTCAAAGCAAACAACGAGGGTTGTTATTGGTGATTGATGAATTGCGAAAAGAAGATACGCCCATCAGCAATAGTATTGCTGACCATATCGAAAGCTTTGTCGATTATGATTTTGCCCATCTGTTATTCAGTGATGGCAGTGTCACCCAATCCATTAGCTTGGAAAAACAACTCAATATTATTCAAGTGGCAGATTTGGTCTTACCCGATTCCAATAGCTCTTTTGAAGAATACACTACCATGGAATTATTAAGTGTGGCAATGCTGATTGTCATTAGTACCTTTGCTTTAGACTTTATCCACTCTGACCGTTCCATTTTTAAAATTGTTGACCTTGATGAGGCTTGGAGTTTTTTACAAGTGGCACAAGGAAAAGCTCTATCTATGCGATTGGTTCGAGCAGGACGTGCCATGAATGCAGGGGTCTATTTCGTTACTCAAAACGCGGACGATTTACTAGATGAAAAGATGAAGAATAATATTGGCTTGAAATTTGCCTTTCGTTCCACTGACCTAGTGGAAATCAAAAAGACCTTAGAATTTTTTGGTGTGGACAAGGAAGATGAAAACAATCAGAAACGCTTACGTGAATTAGAAAATGGACAATGTTTAGTTTCAGACATCTATGGTCGTGTAGGGGTTATGCAGTTTCACCCGATTTTTGAAGAGTTGCTTCATGCCTTTGATACCAGACCGCCTGTGCGAAATGAGGTGGAAGAATGACACAAAAACAAAAGAAATTTCTTCACTATAGTTGGATAACGCTCCTTTGTGTGGGCGTTATTTTACTTTTATTAGGCACGCTGGGCAATGCAGTACAAGCGACAGGCTTAGTTGATGAAACCATTGATACAAGCAATGAATACTCCAAGTATGGTTTGAATCAATATCAGCTTGATTATTATGTGGACAATAGCTGGGGCTGGCTTCCATGGAATTGGAGTGATGGCATAGGACAATCGGTGATGTATGGATTGTATGCCATTACTAATTTTATTTGGACAATTTCTCTTTATCTATCGAACGCCACAGGTTATTTGGTGAAAGAAGCCTATGCCTTAGATTTCATTAGTCAAACATCCCAAGCAATTGGCGAAAACATGCAGACGATTGCAGGCATTACACCGAATGGCTTTTCCAGTTCAGGGTTTTATGTCGGTTTCCTCCTTCTTTTTATTCTCATTGTTGGAATCTATGTTGCCTATACAGGATTGGTTAAGCGAGAAACGACGAAAGTGATACGAGCTGTTTTAAACTTTGTCGTGGTGTTTATTCTATCGGCTTCCTTTATTGCGTATGCACCCGATTATATTGCGAAAATCAATGATTTTTCCAAAGATGTCAGTACCGCCAGTCTGAATATTGGGACAAAAATTGTTCTTCCTAACACGGATAGTCAAGGGAAAGACAGTGTGGACATGATACGTGACAGCTTATTCTCTGTTCAAGTAAAGCAACCATGGCTATTGCTTCAATATGGCTCCACTGATGTAGAAGCGTTAGGGGAAGAACGTGTGGAAAGTTTATTGTCTACCAGTCCAGATACAAACAATGGTGAAGATAGAGAAAATGTAGTGATTGAAGAAATTGAAGATCATGACAATACCTATTTAACCCTACCGAAGACGATTTCCAGATTAGGAACAGTCTTCTTTTTGTTTGTATTCAATATTGGTATCTCGATTTTTGTTTTCCTTCTAACAGGAATCATGATTTTTTCGCAAGTGCTATTTATTATTTTCGCTATGTTTTTGCCAATCAGTTTCCTATTAAGTATGTTGCCGAGTTTTGATGGCATGGGCAGGCATGCCATTACCAAGTTATTTAATGTGATTATGACAAGGGCTGGTATTACCTTGATTATTACCGTTGCCTTTAGTATTTCCACTATGCTTTATTCGCTGTCAGCAAGTTCTCCCTTTTTCATGATTATGTTTTTACAAATTGTGACCTTTGCAGGGATTTATTTTAAACTGGGCGATTTAATGAGCCTATTCTCTTTACAAAGCAACGACTCTCAAAACATGGGCAGACAAGTGTTTCGCAGACCTCGTCAAATGATGAATCGACAAACCAGAAGATTTCAACGCAGTATGAGTAAGATTTTTCGTGGAAAAGCAGGGTCAACGAAGCAAAAGACAATGACAACAAAGCAGAATCAAACCAATAAAGCTAACCATACTCGTCAAAATGAACGGACTACACCAAAGAAAGAAACAGCACTTTCCAATGTGAAAAAGCAACAAGGCGGTATCGGGCAACGATTAGGTGAAAAGACAGCCCATGTATTGGACACGAAAAATCGTCTAGTCAATAAAAGAAAGCAGGCAAAACAACAGATACAGGCGACACCAACCCATGTCAAATATGCCCTTCATCAAGGAAAAGAGAATGTCACTCATAATGTAACAGACTTTAAACAATCTATGGCAGATACCAAAGCTCAACGCAAACAACAGCGTATGAACCAGCAGGAGCAAAAACGAAAGAACATTGCTCAAAAGCGTTTGGAGCTGGATAAAGCAAAAGAAAAAAGACGAAAAGAAAACCCATCATCTCCTGTTCAGAATAACCAGCAGCATGTTCGCAAGCGTCAGCAAACCGTCACGCCTGTTTTGTCACAAAACACTAAACGTGAAAATCATCAGCGACCATTGAAAAAAGAGCAAAAACAAAAGACACCACCGAAGCAATTCAATCAGAGGAAGCTAAATAAAAGAACGGATAAGCGAGGACAACAAACATGAAGCTAAAAATAACAGTGATTTGTAGTGTGGTCTTCTCTCTCTTCTTTTTTCTCTTATTATTCCTAGTCATTTTCTTTGCAGATGATACGGACAGTGGCGAAAACAACAAGGATTCTTCTATTCCAGAAGGCGGTGTGACCGTTTCACCAGAAGTGTTGGCACACCGTCCGTTGATTGAAAAATATGGTAAGGAATATGGGATTGAAGACTATGTTTCTTATATCTTAGCCATTATGCAAGTGGAATCGGGCGGTACAGCAGAAGATGTTATGCAAAGTTCCGAATCTTTGGGTTTACCGCCCAACAGTTTGAGTACCGAAGAGTCCATCAAACAAGGGGTTAAATATTTCAGTGAATTATTAACCAGTGCAGAACAACAAGGAGTGGATATAGATTCTGTTATCCAATCTTATAATTATGGCGGTGGCTTTTTAAATTATGTGAGGAGTCATGGGAAAAAATATACCTATGAATTAGCCGAACAGTTTTCTAAAGAGAAGTCGGGTGGTCAAAAAGCAGACTATCCCAATCCCATAGCCATACCTGTGAATGGTGGTTGGCGATATAACTATGGAAATCAGTTTTATGTTCAGTTGGTTTCACAATACCTAACCGACACTTCCCCAACAGAATTTGATGATGAAACCGTGCAAGTCATTATGGACGAAGCCTTGAAATACGAAGGGTTTCCCTATGTCTTTGGAGGGGCGTCGCCTACCACCTCTTTTGATTGTAGTGGCTTAATACAATGGGTGTATGACAAAGCTGGCATTTCTCTCCCTCGTGTCGCCCAAGATCAGTATGACGCTACGCAAGAAATCTCTATGGAAGAAGCCCAAGCAGGCGACCTTATCTTCTTTCATTCAACCTATAATGCAGGCACATATGTGACTCATGTGGCGATATATTTAGAGGGAAATCGCTTTTATCATGCAGGCGACCCAATCGGTTATGGCGACTTAAGCAGTCGTTATTGGCAAGACCATCTGATTGGGGCTAGACGTGTTATTCATAACTAAGAAAGGAATGAATCAAATGATTATAAAAATCGAGCGAAAAGAAAAGAAGGAGAAACCAAAGAAATCTAAAAAACCGAGCAAGCAAAGAAAAGTTCCGATGATTAAAGTTGGCACGCATAAGAAATTAACCTTTGTTTTATGGGTTTTATTGATTGGTAGTGTCGGATTTGGAATCTATAAAAATTTTACTGCCATTGACACTCATACTGTCCGTGAAACAGAAATCATTAAACAGCAGATTGTCGATACCAACCAAGTAGAAAGTTTTGTGAAATCCTTTGCGAAAGACTACTTTTCGTGGCAACAATCCCAAGAAGCCATTGATAAACGAAATGAGAAATTGACCCATTATTTGACGGAAGAATTGCAGGTATTAAATGAAGAAATGATTCGTAAGGATATTCCTACTAGTTCTAGTGTGAACGATATACAGGTGTGGCAGGTTTCTCAAGTGAATGAGAACACCTTTGAGGTACTGTTTTCTGTTGAACAAGTTATTACCGAAGACAAAGACAAGGAAACTATATCGTCTAGCTTTCATGTGGTTGTCCATATAGATGAATCAGATAATATGGTTATTATCAAAAATCCGACAATGAGTAAGAAACCTCAAAAATCGGACTACCAACCCAAACAGCTAGAAAGTGACCATACAGTAGATACAGAAACGATGGACGAAATCATTAGCTTTTTAGAAACGTTCTTCCAGCTCTATCCTACCGCCACAGAAAAAGAATTGACTTACTATGTAAGTAATCATGTGTTACCTATGATTAACAAGGAATATGTTTTCGAGGAATTGGTGAATCCTATCTTTACCAGAAAAGATAACCAAGTAATCGTGAATGTCGCTGTGAAATATTTAGATCAAGAAACAAAGGCAACCCAAATCTCGCAATTTGAGTTGATATTAGAAAAACAAGATAATTGGAAGATTGTAAAATAACAAATATTGGTACATGATTACAGATACTTTGTAATCATGTACTCTTTTTGATAAAAAATTGGAGATTCCTTTACAAATATGCTCTTACGTGCTATTATTTAAGTGACTATTTAAAAGGAGTTAATAAATATGCGGCAAGGTATTCTTAAATAAACTGTCAATTTGATAGCGGGAACAAATAATTAGATGTCCTTTTTTAGGAGGGCTTAGTTTTTTGTACCCAGTTTAAGAATACCTTTATCATGTGATTCTAAAGTATCCAGAGAATATCTGTATGCTTTGTATACCTATGGTTATGCATAAAAATCCCAGTGATAAAAGTATTTATCACTGGGATTTTTATGCCCTTTTGGGTTTTTGAATGGAGGAAAATCACATGAAAATTATTAATATTGGAGTTTTAGCTCATGTTGATGCAGGAAAAACTACCTTAACAGAAAGCTTATTATATAACAGTGGAGCGATTACAGAATTAGGAAGCGTGGACAAAGGTACAACGAGGACGGATAATACGCTTTTAGAACGTCAGAGAGGAATTACAATTCAGACAGGAATAACCTCTTTTCAGTGGGAAAATACGAAGGTGAACATCATAGACACGCCAGGACATATGGATTTCTTAGCAGAAGTATATCGTTCATTATCAGTTTTAGATGGGGCAATTCTACTGATTTCTGCAAAAGATGGCGTACAAGCACAAACTCGTATATTATTTCATGCACTTAGGAAAATGGGGATTCCCACAATCTTTTTTATCAATAAGATTGACCAAAATGGAATTGATTTATCAACGGTTTATCAGGATATTAAAGAGAAACTTTCTGCCGAAATTGTAATCAAACAGAAGGTAGAACTGTATCCTAATATGTGTGTGACGAACTTTACCGAATCTGAACAATGGGATACGGTAATAGAGGGAAACGATGACCTTTTAGAGAAATATATGTCCGGTAAATCATTAGAAGCATTGGAACTCGAACAAGAGGAAAGCATAAGATTTCAGAATTGTTCTCTGTTCCCTCTTTATCATGGAAGTGCAAAAAGTAATATAGGGATTGATAACCTTATAGAAGTTATTACTAATAAATTTTATTCATCAACACATCGAGGTCCGTCTGAACTTTGCGGAAATGTTTTCAAAATTGAATATACAAAAAAAAGACAACGTCTTGCATATATACGCCTTTATAGTGGAGTACTACATTTACGAGATTCGGTTAGAGTATCAGAAAAAGAAAAAATAAAAGTTACAGAAATGTATACTTCAATAAATGGTGAATTATGTAAGATTGATAGAGCTTATTCTGGAGAAATTGTTATTTTGCAAAATGAGTTTTTGAAGTTAAATAGTGTTCTTGGAGATACAAAACTATTGCCACAGAGAAAAAAGATTGAAAATCCGCACCCTCTACTACAAACAACTGTTGAACCGAGTAAACCTGAACAGAGAGAAATGTTGCTTGATGCCCTTTTGGAAATCTCAGATAGTGATCCGCTTCTACGATATTACGTGGATTCTACGACACATGAAATTATACTTTCTTTCTTAGGGAAAGTACAAATGGAAGTGATTAGTGCACTGTTGCAAGAAAAGTATCATGTGGAGATAGAACTAAAAGAGCCTACAGTCATTTATATGGAGAGACCGTTAAAAAATGCAGAATATACCATTCACATCGAAGTGCCGCCAAATCCTTTCTGGGCTTCCATTGGTTTATCTGTATCACCGCTTCCGTTGGGAAGTGGAATGCAGTATGAGAGCTCGGTTTCTCTTGGATACTTAAATCAATCATTTCAAAATGCAGTTATGGAAGGGATACGCTATGGTTGCGAACAAGGATTATATGGTTGGAATGTGACGGATTGTAAAATCTGTTTTAAGTACGGTTTATACTATAGCCCTGTTAGTACTCCAGCAGATTTTCGGATGCTTACTCCTATTGTACTGGAGCAAGCCTTTAGAAAAGCTGGAACAGAATTGTTAGAGCCATATCTTAGTTTTAAAGTTTATGCACCACAGGAATATCTTTCACGGGCATATAACGATGCTCCCAAATATTGTGCAAATATCGTAAATACTCAACTGAAAAATAATGAGGTCATTATTATTGGAGAAATTCCTGCTCGATGTATTCAAGATTATCGCAATGATTTAACTTTTTTTACAAATGGGCTTAGTGTTTGTTTAGCAGAGCTAAAAGGATATCAGGTTACCACTGGCGAACCTGTTTGCCAGACCCGTCGTCTAAATAGTCGGATAGATAAAGTAAGATATATGTTCAATAAAATAACTTAGTGCGTTTTATGTTGTTATATAAATATGGTTTCTTATTAAATAAGATGAAATATTCTTTAATATAGATTTGAATTAAAGTGGAAAGGAGGAGATTGTTATTATAAACTACAAGTGGATATTGTGTCCTATTTGTGGAAATAAAACAAGACTACGAATACGAGTGGATACTATACTTAAAAATTTCCCTTTATACTGCCCCAAATGTAAGAACGAAACTTTAATTAATGTTCAAAAAATGAATATAATAACAATCAAAGAGCCAGACGCCAAGACGCAGAGCCGATAATTTGAGAAATGAAACTCTCATCTTATCGGCTCTTTTTGTTTATCTGAATTTTACTGACTAGCCTTCAATATTTCTTGCTTCATTGATACCTTTTGCTAGTGCTTCCATTAAGGATAGTTCTTTGTCTGTAAAGCTATCCATGTATTTTTCTACCTGTAACCTTCGAGTGCTTTTAATCAAATTATCTGTAGGTGAGCTAATTTCATAATTCGCTTTTATAA
>NZ_JXLA01000010.1 GCF_001886185.1 Enterococcus raffinosus
ACTTGAAGCGTTGTTGCCTGCAGCTGGCACTACTTCAAGTCGTCATGTCAAAGTTAACTCTTTGATAGTGGCGGCTTTTTATTATTACGGGAAAGAAATTCAAAAAGATTTCAAACTGTTTTTGTAAATTCTATGGTACCGTTAAAGTATAGAATTTTTTAAGGAGAAGTATGAAGAAAAATTATATGTTTCATTTAGCCGTGTGGGTCTATATTTTATTTATGCATTTTGGGCAACAAACCTTTTCATTTATGGGATTGAATGTTTTTTTAGCGTGGTTACCCATTCTTTTTGCGCAGCTGTTTATTCAGATAAAGGATTCTTGGCGATGGATTTTTGTCCCTCTGTGGCTTTTGTTTTTCCCAAACATTCCGTATTTAATGACAGATTTATTTCACTTGGCTGCTTTAAGGATTTATCAACCAGGCGGGCATTTTTTAATGGACTCTCAAGGATGGTGGTCGTATCTTTTATTAGCATTACCGATCGTCTTGATGGTTTTTATTGGCATGGCTCAGGTATTCAAATTATTTTCAACTATTCAACTCAGTAAAAAACAAAAAGTGAGTAGTGTAACTGTATTAGCGCTCCTTTCTAGTATCGCAATTTATATTGGCCGATTTGATCGGGTGCATTCCATCGAATTGGTGGCCCATCCTGTGACTGTTTTGAAATTATTAATAGGCAATTGGTCGGTCGAAAAAATTCAATTTGTCTTGATGTTCAGCATTTTACAGTTGGGAATATGGGGACTGATTTCTTATTTACAACAAGAGACGAAAGAAGAATAAAGATTTTGCAAAGTCAGCGATGCTTGCTTTTCTTTAGGCAAAGAAGCGTCTATAATAGAGCGAGTATACTGGTGGAAAAGAGATGAACGATGGATAGACTAAAAAAGAATAATGATGATAGCCGGATTGATTATGGCGTCATTTTACCCGTATTTTTATTATGTTTGATCGGGATGCTGTCACTATATGTAGCGTTGACTCATGATACTATCAGAGATCCAAATGTTTTTCGTGGGCTTGCGATGCAGGCGATTTGGTATGTAGTTGGAGCATTAGCCGTTGTAATTATCATTCATTTAGATGCAAAGCTCCTGTGGCGTCTGACGCCATTTTTATATGTTATTGGTTTGGCCGTTATGTTGGCATTGTTGAAATATTACGATCCTGCATTGGCTGCTTCAACAGGTTCAAAAAACTGGTTCAAGTTTGGTACATTTACATTCCAGCCATCGGAATTAATGAAAATCGCCTATATTTTAATGATGGCATTGATTATTACCAAACACAACGTAACGAATAAACTGCATTCGTTAAAGTCTGATGTCTTTTTAATTGGTAAGATGCTGCTAGTGACCCTCCCAGTGCTTGGGTTGATTTTGGCACAAAAGGATTTTGGAACGATGTTAGTTTTCTTAGCCATTTTTTCAGGAATGTTTCTGATGTCGGGAATATCTTGGTTGATTTTAGTTCCGGCGATTGTGTTAGCAGTAGTTGTAGGCGGGACCTTGATCTTTTTAGTAACGACGGATTCTGGACGAGAACTGCTTACTCATATTGGTTTTAAGAATTATCAATTTGCCCGAATTGACTCATGGCTAGAGCCTTTTCATGATCCTCAGGGGAAAAGCTATCAATTGGCTCGTTCATTGATGGCGATTGGTTCTGGCGGAATGTTCGGAACGGGCTATAATGTTAGTCATGTCTATGTGCCAGTACGTGAATCCGATATGATTTTCACTGTAATCGGAGAAAATTTTGGGTTTATTGGCGGGGCCTTTGTGATTTTGCTTTATTTTATTTTGATTTATCGAATGATTCGGTTATGCTTTGACATGAATAATGAATTTTATGCTTATATCGCTTCAGGAATTATCATGATGATGCTGTTTCATGTTTTTGAAAATATTGGGGCAAATATTGGATTGCTGCCATTAACAGGGATTCCACTACCATTTATCAGTCAAGGAGGATCATCGATCTTAGGAAATATGATCGGGATTGGCTTAATTTTATCGATGCGCTATCAAAGTGCGAATAAGAAACCTATTAGGAGGACACGCAGTGCTTAAATTTTATTGGTATCCTAAATGTTCAACCTGTCGTAAAGCAAAAGCTTGGCTGGATCAAGCGGGAATTGATTATGAAACGATTGATTTGGTTCAAGAGACACCTTCAGCTGATACTTTTGAAAAGTGGCTCACAGCTAGTGATCTGCCTGTAAGAAGATTTTTTAATACAAGCGGCATGAAATATCGTGAGCTTGGATTGAAGGATAAGATGGCTGAATTATCCGTTAAAGAAGCTAGTGATTTATTGGCAAGCGATGGGATGCTGGTGAAGCGCCCGTTGTTAATCAAAGATGATCAATTTTTATTAAATGGTTTTAAAGAAACAACTTACGAAGGAGCGTTTTAAATAAATGAGTTACTTGAAAAAAAATGAAGGTCTATGGATCTTGCACAATGATAAAGATTTTTGTATGGGATTAACAGCAGAGATGGCAGAAACGCTTGGCGAGGTGACGTTCATTTCTTTACCAAAAATTGGTCAAACGGTTAAGGCTGGAGAACCTTTATTAGAGATTGAAGCTGAAAAAGCTGTTCAAGAATTCAAAAGTCCATTAACAGGTGTCGTTTCCTCAGTTAGTGAAAAAGTTTTGGCTGATCCGGCCGCGCTGAATGTAAAAGAAGAATTAGATGCCTGGATCTTGTCATTACGTGAAGTTGATGTCGACGAGTTTGAAAACTTATAAAGAAATTTTCATTTGATGTTTGACAGGATAAAATCTCCTTGATATAATCCTTTCATACACATGAGAAAGCGATGAAAAGAAAAGTACATCTGATTAAAGTACAAAGAGAGCTCCAGTATGCTGAAAAGGAGTTACGGAAATGAGATGGAAAATGGTCTTTGAGCAGGATGGACGAAGCAGGTGCCAAGTCTATCACGGGAGTGCCCGTTACAGCACCTCAGTATACGTGGAAAACAAGTACTGGCAGAGGTTGTGATCGTAAGGTCAGAACGAATTTTAGGTGGTAACACGGAAGTCAAACTTTCGTCCTAAGTGTACATTCGTACATTTTTTAGGGCGGAAGTTTTTTTGTGGTTTTAGAAGAAATGAATTTCGTGAGTTCCGAGCCAGCTGTGGCCGGACTGATCCTATCTAGGGTATCTGTGATGAATAGTTATCCGCAAGTTGGATATGTGAAAGGGAGTAAGAGAAACATGGCATTGATTGAGTTAAATCAAGTAGGGAAAAGTTTTACCGGCAAAACGGGACCAATCCACGCAGTCAATAGAATCAATTTAGCGATCGAAGAAAAGGATGTTTACGGCATCGTAGGTTATTCGGGTGCTGGAAAGAGCACACTGGTTCGATTGCTGAATGGATTAGAGACACCAACAGCTGGACAAGTTCTAGTAAATGGTGAAGACGTGGCTACATTGCAGGGACCTGCTTTAAGAACATTTCGGAAAAAAGTTGGAATGATTTTCCAGCATTTCAATCTATTATGGTCACGAACGGTCATCGAAAATATTCAATTACCATTAGAGTTGGCAGGTGTAGTCAAAGATCAACGAAAGAAGAAAGCAGAAGAATTATTGAGTCTTGTGGGGCTTGATGGAAGAGGGGACGCTTACCCTTCTCAATTATCAGGTGGACAAAAACAAAGAGTCGGTATCGCACGAGCCTTAGCCAATGATCCAGACATCTTGCTTTGTGATGAGGCGACAAGTGCACTAGACCCCCAGACAACGGAAGAAGTTTTAGAGCTATTAGCAAATATCAATAAACAGCTTGGATTGACAATTGTGTTGATCACACATGAGATGAATGTGATTCGTAAAATCTGTAACAAGGTCGCTGTGATGGAATTAGGAAAAATCGTAGAGGAAGGCTCTGTTCGAGAAGTTTTCCGCCATCCACAACAGGAAGTGACCAAGATTTTCGTTCAACAGGATCTTGAGCCAAAAGCAGACCCATCTGAGTTATTGAAAGAATTTATTAAAGAAAATCCAAAAGGCACGTTAGCGACTTTGCACTTCTTAGAAGACAATGCCAATGAACCGGTCGTTTCTCAGGCGATACGCAAGTTTCCAATTAGTATTAGTATCGTCTATGGAAATATCGAACGTGTAACTGGAAATTCTTTTGGCACACTGACGGTTCAATTTACAGGAGACACCGATAAAATCGAAGAAGCCATCAACTTTATTGAGACTCAACAAGTTGGAGTGGAGGTGCTGCATCGTGGATAAGAGCTTTTCAGAAACGTATCTAAATTTTCAACAGGTGTCTTGGGATACCTTAAAAGAAGCGATCAATGATACATTGTTTATGACCATTGTTTCCATGCTGATTGTTTTTGTTCTAGGATTGCTGTTAGGTTTACTGCTATATTCATTAGGAAGAAAGCATTCAGCAGCCCGCAGTATCTTGTATGGATTGGTATCTATTCTTAGCAACATTTTCCGATCCACGCCATTTATGATCCTAATGGTGTTGATCATTCCGTTTACTAAAGCTTTGGTAGGAACAATGTTAGGAGCCAAAGCCGCGATTCCAGCCTTGGTTTTATCAGCAGCACCATTTTATGCGCGATTAGTCGAAATTGCTTTTCGTGAAGTGGATTCAGGAGTTTTAGAAGCGGCGGATGCTATGGGAGCAAGCTATTTTCAAACTATTTACAAGGTGTTAATTCCGGAAAGCTTGCCCGCATTGATTTCAGGACTAACAGTCACATCGGTATCCATGATTGGATTTACCGCAATGGCTGGGGCGATAGGAGCAGGCGGACTTGGAGCACTAGCTTGGCAGGAAGGGTATCAACGGGGAAATTACACGGTTACTTTAGTAGCGACGGTGATTATCCTCATTATCGTATTCATTGTTCAAGGGATTGGCGATTTCTTGACAAAACGAACAGATAAACGGTAACAATTAAAACAAGAGAAACAAAAATTTATCTCTTTGAAAATATAAACTGATTAAAACTATTAGGGGGAACGAACAATGAAAAAGAAAATTTTAGGTTTTGCGGCAGTAGCTTTATTAACGGTAGGATTAGCAGCTTGTGGAAATGGAGATTCAGGTTCATCAGACAGCAGCAGTAAAGAAAAAAGTGATACATTAGTTGTAGGAGCTTCTCCAACACCTCACGCTGAAATTTTAGAACATGTAAAACCGTTACTTGAAAAAGAAGGCGTGAATTTAGAAATTAAAAAATTCGATGATTATGTATTACCAAATAAGGCATTAGCCGATAAGGATATCGATGCCAATTATTTCCAACACAAGCCTTTCTTTGAGAAAGCCGTAAAAGAAAATGACTACAAATTCACCGATGCCGGTGCGATCCATATCGAACCAATGGGCTTATATTCTAAGAAGATCAAAGATATCAAGGACTTAAAAGATGGTGCGACGATAATTACATCGAGTTCTGAATCTGATTGGGGTCGTATTATCACCATTTTACAAGATGCTGGACTAGTTAAAGTAAAAGATGGAGTAGATTTAGAAACAGCCACGTTTGATGACATCGCTGAAAATCCTAAGAAATTGAAATTTGACCACTCGATTGATCCTGCTTTGCTAGCAACAACCTACAGCAATGACGAAGGTGATTTAGTAGCAATCAATGCCAACTTTGCTTATGGTGCAGGGTTGAACCCAGTAAAAGATGCTGTGTTGCTTGAAAAAGACACATCACCATATGCAAATATTCTTGCTGTTCGTACGGAAGATAAAGACGATGCTCGCGTCAAGAAATTAGTCAAAGTCTTACACGAAAAAGATGTACAAGACTGGATCTTAGAAAAATGGGATGGCTCTGTAAAACCGGTAAATGAATAAGTGATAATTTAGCGTTAGAAGAGGACTTTCTTCTAACGCTTTTTTTGTATGATAAGAATTTAAAGTTAGAATCATTTTTCCTTTATAAAAAGTTTTTTATTAAGATGCTACCTGATACACTTAACATATGAATCTAAATAGGAAAGGAATAACTGTAATGAAAGTAAAAGGAAGTTGTCTATGTGGTGCGGTAAAAATTAATATTTCTGATGTAGCAGAAGAAATCACCATCTGTCATTGTCACATGTGTCAAAAGTTTTTTGGCGGGCCATTTATGTCATTGGCAGGGGTAACGCCGAAGGATTTTACTTTTACCGGAAAGGAGCAGCTGCATCGTTTTCAATCATCGGAATGGGCAGTACGAGGTTCCTGTAAAAAGTGCGGCAGCAGTTTGTTCTACTATAGCCTAGCGGATGATAAGTATTATTTCCCAGCGGGTCTGTTTGATGAAGTCGATCAGGCCAAGCTAATGGAGGAAATCTTTTATGATCAAAAACCTGCTTTCTTCCATTATAAAGAACCGACTGAAAAATTAACGGAGGCTGCGTTTTTGGAAAAGCTTTTCCAAGAGCCAGAGGAACATCTTTTAGGGTGAACAAATTTATAATTATTCTAAATAAAAGGCTCTTTTTTAAAAGAAAATTGGTGAATCAGTTTGTATTCCATTCTCATTTAGTCTAAAATATGTGAGAACGAGAAAAAATTTTGGAGGTACATTCATGTCAGTTTTAGAAATCAAAGACTTACACGTTGCCATTGAAGATAAAGAGATTTTAAAAGGTGTAAACCTTGTGATGAAAACGGGAGAAATCCACGCCATCATGGGACCAAACGGTACAGGTAAATCTACCTTATCAGCGGCAATCATGGGGAACCCAAACTACGAAGTTACAAAAGGGGAAATCCTTTTCGACGGAAAAAATATTTTAGATTTAGAGGTAGATGAGCGCGCACGCTTAGGGCTATTTTTAGCGATGCAATACCCAAGTGAGATTCCAGGAATTAGTAATGCAGAGTTCATGCGGGCAGCAATGAACGCTCGTCGTGAAGAAGACGACAAAATCTCTGTTATGCAATTCTTGAAAAAATTAGATAAAAAAATGGAACTATTGAACATGCCAGAAGAAATGGCTGAACGCTATTTGAACGAAGGCTTCTCTGGTGGGGAAAAGAAACGGAACGAAATTTTACAGTTATTAATGATCGAACCAACGTTTGCAATCTTAGATGAAATCGATTCTGGTCTAGATATTGACGCCTTGAAAGTCGTAGCTAAAGGAATTAACGAAATGCGCGGCGAAGAATTCGGTGCGTTGATCATTACCCATTATCAACGTCTATTGAACTACATCGTACCTGATGTGGTGCATATTATGATGGATGGACGAGTAGTCTTGACTGGCGATGCAGAATTAGCGAAACGTTTAGAAGCTGAAGGCTATGCAGGGATTTCTGCTGAATTAGGTATCGATTACAAAGAAGAAGTTTAGGAGGGCAAGATAGATGAAAAAATGGACAGAATATCTTGAGGCCGTTAAAACTTTTTCAGCCGAATGGGGCGAACCTCAATGGATGACTGACTTGCGTGTCAATGCGTTGAATAAAATCGATGAACTGCCTTTGCCTGTGATTGAAAAAGTGAAATTTGCTCGTTGGAACCTTTACAATGTAAAACCAGAACACCAAGAAGCAGTGGGGACGATTCCTAGCTTTGATCAAATGAAAGACAATCCAATGATCGTACAAGCTGGTGAAACGACTGTTTTCGAACAAATTTCACCAAAGCTTGCCGAGCAAGGAGTAATCTTCACTGATCTACTGACAGCGATGCAAGAGCATCCTGATTTAGTCAAAGAATACTACATGCAAAAGGCTGTACCAGTTGAAGAAAATTCATTGACGGCACTGCATGCAGCTTTTATGAATAATGGAATTTTCTTATATGTACCGAAAAATGTTGTGATCGAAGAGCCAATCGAAAGTCTTTTCTTGCACAATGGGGATGACGATGCGCATTTCTTCAAGCATGTCTTGATTGTGGCGGAAGACAACAGTGAGTTTTCATATTTGGAGCGCTTTGAATCACAAGGAGAAGCAGCGAAGAAGCTGTCTGGAAATGTCGTAGTCGAAGTAATCACGAAACCCGGCGCACGTGTGAAATTCTCAGCGGTAGATTCCTTAGGCACCAATATTGCTACTTATATGAATCGTCGTGGCTACTTGATGCGTGATTCGATGATTGATTGGGCAATTGGGATCATGAATGATGGCAATGTGATCGCAGACTTTGACTCTGATTTAGTCGGCGAAGGCTCTCATTCAGAAGTCAAGATTGTAGCTATCAGTGACGGTAAGCAAATTCAAGGAATTGATACTCGAGTGACAAACAAAGCGCCTCATACGATTGGACACATTTTGCAGCATGGAGTTATTTTAGAGAAATCGACCTTGACCTTCAATGGAATCGGGCATATCTTAAAAGGAGCAAAGGGTGCCGATGCACAACAAGAAAGTCGCGTATTGATGCTGTCAGAGAAATCTCGCGGAGATGCCAATCCAATTCTTTTGATTGATGAAAATGAAGTAACTGCTGGGCACGCGGCCAGTGTTGGACGAGTAGACCCTGACGAGTTGTTTTATCTAATGAGTCGCGGATTAGAAAAAGCGGCAGCAGAACGCTTAGTCATTCGCGGATTTTTAGGACCTGTTATTACTGCTATTCCAGTGAAAGCCACCCAAGAGCAATTGATCGCAACGATCGAAGGGAAGTTGAGTAAATAATGAGGGATTTTTCTACGATTAGAAAAGATTTTCCGATTCTTTTACAAGAAGTAAATGATGAACCACTTGTTTATTTAGATAATGCAGCAACCACACAAAAGCCGACGCAAGTCTTAGATGTACTGCGTCATTACTACGAACATGATAATGCCAATGTACATCGCGGGGTCCATACTTTAGCCGAACGGGCGACGGAAGATTATGAGAATAGTCGAGAAAAAGTTCGGGCATTTATCAACGCTAAAGAAACAGCTGAGGTGTTGTTTACTCGAGGTACGACCACCGGATTAAATTGGTTAGCACGAAGTTATGGGGATGCCTTCATTAAGGAAGGTGACGAGATCGTTATTTCTTACATGGAGCATCATTCCAATATTATTCCGTGGCAACAGTTAGCGGCACGGAAGGGGGCTACATTACGCTACCTACCACTGACTGACGAAGGTTTCATTGATATGACTGCCGCAAAAGAAATGATTAATGAAAAAACAGCGATCGTTTCCTTAGCCTATGTCTCCAACGTATTAGGGGTCATCAATCCAATCAAAGAATTGGCAGAGATGGCTCATGGGAACGGGGCTGTGATGATCGTAGATGGTGCCCAAGCAGCACCGCATATGACAGTTGATGTACAAGCGTTGGATGCAGACTTTTTCGCCTTTAGCGGGCATAAAATGTGCGGGCCGACTGGAATCGGTGTATTATATGGCAAACGTCAATTGTTAGAACAAATGGAGCCAGTCGAATTCGGCGGTGAAATGATAGATTTTGTCAATCTTTACGATAGTTCTTGGAAAGAGCTGCCATGGAAATTTGAAGCTGGTACTCCGAACATTGCTGGAGCAATCGCTCTAGGCGGAGCAATCGATTACTTGAATGAGATTGGTATGGAGAATATTCATCGTTATGAGCAAGAACTGGTTGCCTACGTTTTACCTAAATTACAAGCGATCGGCGGTATCGCTATTTACGGACCGCAAGATCCTGAACATCATACTGGTGTGGTTGCTTTTAATTTGGATGGCATCCATCCTCATGATGTGGCGACTGCTCTAGATATGGAAGGTGTCGCTGTACGTGCAGGACACCATTGTGCACAACCGTTAATGAACTATTTAAATCTGCCAGCGACGGCACGGGCTAGCTTCTATTTTTATAATACGAAAGAAGATGCGGACCGTTTGATCGAAGCAATCAAGGCGACGAAGGAGTTTTTCAAAGATGGCGCTATCTAAATTAGACAATTTATACCGGCAAGTAATCTTGGACCATTCCTCTCATCCACACCATCGCGGGAAGCTAAGTGATTCTACGCAAACAATCGAGATGAACAATCCGACTTGCGGCGATGTGATCGAACTTGAATTGATCGTCAAAGACGACGTCATTACAGACATTGCCTTTTCTGGGAGCGGCTGCTCAATTTCCACTGCAAGTGCATCCATGATGACAGATGCGGTGATTGGCAAGCCCGTTTCAGAAGCCGAACATCTAGCAGTGATTTTTGCTCAAATGGTTCAAGGAAATGAGATTCCTGAAAAAGATGAAGAAGCCTTAGGAGATGCAGCGATGCTTAGTGGTGTTGCAAAATTCCCGGCTCGAATCAAATGCTCAACCTTGGCTTGGAAGGCACTAGGTAAAGCTTTGACTAGCGAACAAGGAAAAGCTCGCGAAGGGCAATTTCATAAAGAATAAATGAGTGAACGACTAATCTTTTTTTAGTCAGAAAATGAATACATTAAAACGAATAAGGAGCGGGAATACATGAGTGTACCTGAAATGCAAGAGGAATATCAATTTGGCTTCCACGATGATATTGAACCAGTCTTTACGACGGGTGAAGGTCTGTCAGAAGAAGTCATTCGCGAAATCTCCCGCGCAAAAGGAGAACCAGAATGGATGTTGGATTTCCGTTTGAAATCCTTAGAAACATTCAGGAAATTAGATATGCCCAATTACGGACCTGATTTGTCCGAATTGGATTACGATAAAATTAATTACTTCATTCGTTCAAGCGATAAGCCAGCTCGTGATTGGGATGATGTGCCAGAAGAAATCAAGACGACCTTTGAACGTCTTGGGATTCCAGAAGCAGAACGTGCATACTTAGCTGGTGCTTCTGCCCAATACGAATCAGAAGTGGTATATCACAATATGAAAGACGAGTTCACCAAATTAGGGATCGTCTTTACAGATACCGATTCAGCCTTGAAGGAGTATCCTGAATTGTTCAAGGAATACTTCGGCACATTAGTACCACCATCAGACAATAAATTGGCTGCGTTAAACTCAGCTGCTTGGTCTGGCGGAACTTTTATCTACGTGCCAAAAGGTGTGAAAACCGATATTCCGATCCAGTCGTACTTCCGTATCAACTCGGCAAATACCGGACAATTCGAACGTACACTGATCATCGTCGACGAAGGTGCCAGCATCAACTATGTCGAAGGTTGTACGGCTCCAACGTATTCTTCTGACAGCTTGCATGCGGCAGTCGTAGAAGTTTTCGTAAAAAAAGACGGCTACTGCCGTTATACGACGATCCAAAACTGGTCAAACAATGTATATAGTTTGGAAACCAAACGTGGACAAGCTCAAGAAAATGCGACAATGGAATGGGTCGACGGCAACTTAGGCTCAAAAGTAACCATGAAATACCCAAGTGTTTACATGGAAGGTAAAGGCGCCAGAGGTACAATGCTATCAATCGCTGTAGCCGGAAAAAACATTGTGTTAGATAACGGTGCCCGGATGATCCATAATGCACCAAATACATCCAGCTCGATTGTTTCAAAATCCATCGCCAAAGACGGCGGCGCAGTAGATTACCGCGGAACTGTCCGCTTCGGTCGAAACAGTGCTGGCTCATTCAGCCACATCGAGTGCGATACGATTATCATGGATGATCAATCAAGTTCGGATACGATTCCGTATAATGAGATCCTGAATGGAAATGTATCTTTAGAACACGAAGCGAAGGTTTCAAAAATCTCCGAAGAACAATTGTACTATCTAATGAGTCGCGGTATCTCTGAACAAGAAGCGACTGAGATGATCGTAATGGGATTCGTTGAACCATTCACCAAAGAATTACCAATGGAATACGCTGTGGAACTTAACCGTCTGATTCAGTATGAGATGGAAGGGTCTGTGGGGTAATACTTGTTTATATGCTAGAAACCTTGATGTATGGGTTTCTAGTTTTTTAATAGAAAATTTTGCTTGAGACAAAATATGAAAAGATTTGGACACAGAAAATAGGTCTCGTCACCTTATTTCGTGACGAGACTTATTCAATGTATGAGTCAAAACTAAACGATCTGTTTTTGTTTTATCGACCTTGTATATAATAATTCGGATGGTCTATTTATTCACCCTCAACAACCGGCTCAACCACAACTTCTTCAATCCGCCGATTCCTCATCTTCGAAATAGTCATCTTCAAACCATCTAACTGAATCGTTTCACCTTGTATGGGGATTCGTTCGATTGAAGATAAAATATAGCCTGCGACCGTTGCAGAATTTGTGGTATTAGAAATATTGAAAAGCTCCTCTAAGCAATCGAAGTCTGAACGACCATTTACTAAGAAGCTGCCATCTGCTAGTTTGTAATAATCCAGTTCTTTACTATCATATTCATCCCAGATTTCTCCGACCAATTCTTCAATAATATCTTCTAGCGTAACGAGGCCCGCAGTTCCACCGTATTCATCAATAATGATAGCGATATGAATTTGATCCGCCTGAAATTTCTTCATCAGCTCTGAAATTTTCATGCTTTTTGGCACAAAGCTGATAGGTTTGACAATTTCTTCTAATTTTTTTTCGCCTTTTCGTACATGGTAATAAAAATCCTTTTGATTTATTACACCCTTCACATCATCGATACTATCTTGACAATAGGGGAGGCGGGATAAACCGGAAGATTCAAAAATTTCTGCTATTTCTTCTGTACTTTTTTTACTGTTAATGGAAATGATATCTGTGCGGGGCACAAAAATTTTTTGTACTTCTAAATCATTAAATGCTACCACACTCTTAATCAGAAGTTCATCATCCTCATCAATCGATCCCTCTTGTGCTGCTTCCTCCACAAGGATCAACAATTCATCTTCGGTAATGGAAGGAGTTGCTTCTTTGTTTGGTAATAGTTTCATTAATCCAACTTTTAGGACAGAAAAAAAGAGTGTCAGCGGATAAAAAATGGTCACCAAAATTTTTAGTGGTCGAGCAACTGAAAGTGCGAAAGTCTCAGGGGATTCTTTTGCCAATGTTTTAGGAAATATCTCACCAAAGGTTAAAACTAGAATCGTCATTACAACCGTCGATAGCGTTACGCCGACGTTACCAAAATAGCGGACAAATAGAACAGTTGCAATAGAAGAACTTGCGATATTTACGATATTGTTTCCGATAAGAATTGCTGACAAAAGACGATCGAAATTATGAAACAAGTCCAAAACAGTCCTTGCCTTATTATTTCCTTCCTCTGCCAATTTAGTGATTCGAATGCGATTCAATGAAGAATAGGCCGTTTCACTTGAAGAAAAAAACGCTGACAAAGCTAATAATATACCCAGTACTACAATCATTATGCTCAAGTTATCCAAAAAGTTTCCTCCTTATAGTTCTCCCTAATGCAAAAAAGCACCCTGTTTGCAGACAGCGCACTTTGGGATTACTAGTATCAATCACTAGTTCCTCTTTTTTAATACACAACGAGTCCTCGTCATCCAAAGTATCATTCTCCTATCTTCACTAAAAACTCTTTAATTAACCGTATCGTAGTCCAAATTGAATGTCAAGACACGATTTTTTCACAAGTTAACAAGTTTAAGAGACTTGCTAAAAATCATATTTTCTCATGAATCCGTTTTCTAACTGTCTCGAATAATGATATCATTGTATTAGTGTAGTATTCCTCTTTTTTTATTCGATTCACCAAGACAACCTGCCCGCAACTTAAATCCATAAAGAATCTCTCAATTGAACAAATTCAACTGTCCTATTTTCATTTGAAGTCTTTTTGCTTTGGAAAAGGGAGGTAGAACGATGTTCCAAGATTACAAAGTTGTGATTACTGGTGCGACTTCTGGTATCGGTCTGGCTACGGCTCGACTGTTTATCAGGGAGGGTGCGACAGTGATTGGGATCGGACGGAATTTTAGCAAAACGAAGGAGTTAGGCGATCAGTTTATTCCTTATACCTGTGATGTACGAAACGCTGATGAAATCGTAAAGACGTGCAAATTTATCAAAGACACTTTTGACAATGAGTTGGATATATTTGTGAACAATGCAGGTTTTGGTGAAAATACAACGATTCGCGATGTCACAGTCGATCAATTTGATCGTTGCTTCAGTCTTTTGTTACGGGCACCTATGTTGTTTGCCAAAGAATTGTATCCTCTTTTGTTAAATGCTCCGAAAAACAACGCAAGTATCATCAACACTGCTTCTGCAGCCAGTCGAACTGTCAGCTCTGAAAATCCTCTATATAATTTAGCGAAAAACGCCGTGGTGCTGTATACCAAACAGCAAGCCCAGGGCTTTATTGGCGTGCGTTGCAATAGTGTGTCGCCGGGTTTTATTCAGACACCGATATTTCAGCGTGAGGGTGTCAACATGGAAGAAAATGCTGTGTTAGCGATGTACGATCAGATGGCGAAGGTTACTTGTGGACGAACAGGAAAACCAGAAGAAGTAGCGGATCTGATTGCGTTTCTAGCCTCAACGGATGCACAGTACATCAATGGTGCCGATGTGTTAATTGACGGCGGCTTGATGACAGTCAGTAATTAAGCCAGTTCCACTTTACGCAGTTTGCTTCAAAGATAAATGTTTAGTGGAATGGTATGCGTGACGAAAATAAAACTCATTTTTGAAAAAAATGAATTCCTTAAAATGAGGTAGAAGGAGGATTCAACATGTTAAATGATTATATTGTAATGATTACTGGCGCGACTTCTGGCATCGGTTTGGCGACAACGAAGGAGTTTCTGGATCAGGGAGCAAAGGTGATTGGGATTGGACGGAATTTTAGTCGGACGAAGGAGTTAGGCGAGAATTTTTTGCCATTTAAATGTGATGTAACGGATGAGGAGCAGATCAAAGCGGCTGTGGCTTTTGCGAAGGAAAAATTTGGTAAACTGGACAGTTTGATTTGTAATGCGGGTTCGGCGATCGTAGGTACGGTTGAAGAGGTGGATTCGGGAGAATTTGAACGAGCATTTCAGCTGTATGTCTTGCATGCGGCAATGTTTACTAAGTATTGTGTACCGCTTTTGCGCAAGTCAGATAATCCGAGTATTACCCATACTGCTTCGGTAGCGTCTTTCATGATTGGGGATTCGGTTCCTTATAATGTCTTGAAGGCAGCATTACTGAATTATACGCGACAAAGTGCAGCAGCACTATTAAACAATAATCCAGCGGATATGTTTGGACGACCAAAAGCAGTGACAGAAATTGACGAGGGTGACAATACTTTTATTCGGGTAAATGCGGTTTGTCCGGGATTGATTCGCACAAATTTGATGCCAGATCAAGCGTGGGAGATGTTGGGCACGGAAGCTGCTTTGAAGGCAATCCCTAGTCGTCGAATCGGAGAAGACTGGGAACCAGCAAAATTATTTGCCTTTCTAGCTTCACAAAAAGCCAGCTTTATCACTGGTGCGACTATCACGATCGACGGCGGCTGGTATACAACGCATGCACGAGTTTAGATTATGAAGGAGGACTTGAAATGAAGGAAAAATATGCACCACTATTTGAACCAATCGATTTGAAACACGGTGGACGTTTGGCAAATCGTTTTGCGATGTGTCCGATGGTAGTTTTTGCGGCGGATCCAGCAACAGGCAGACCAACCGTGGAAGATATTAAGTACTTTGAACGGCGCAGTAAATTTGCAGATTTGCTTTTGACTGGAGCGATCACAGTTCAAGAAAATATCCAAGGACATCCGAAACAATTGGCACTTTACAATGATAAAGCAATCGAAGCTTACAGTAAACTAGCTGCGGCAATGAAGAGCAATGGCAGTAAAGCCATCGGTCAGATTCAGCACCCAGGACGTGAAGGTGCTTATGGTTGTTACGTGACTGGTAAAGCTTATGCACCAAGTGCGATTGAATTTCCTTTCTTGCAATACAAGGTAACCGAATTGACGGAAGACGAGGTTTGGCAAGTAGTAAAAGATTTTGGTCTGGCCGCACAGCGTTTATTGAAAGCGGGCTTTGACGGGGTGGAGATCCATGGGGCAAATCATTATTTGATCCAGCAGTTTTTCTCTAGCTATTCGAATCAGCGAGAGGATTATTGGGGTGGGACCTTCGAGAAGCGCATGAATTTCGCCATTGAAGTAACGAAGGAAGTATTAAAAGTCGCTCGGGCGGAAAATCCAAATGCGATTGTTGGATATCGCGTCTCTCCTGAAGAGATTCATGGTGAAATGGTTGGCTACGATTTAGATGATTCGTTGAAGCTAATAGATAAGTTATTAGAGCAAGACATCGATTTCCTTGATCTTTCTTCCGCTGCAGGGGGGAATTTTGGCAAAGATGCCTATAAAGCGATGCCGCAAAAAGGTGACTATACAGAACCAGTCAGTTTGGTAATTAAGAATTTTGTCGCGAGTAGAGTCCCCGTAGTTATCTCAGGGACGATTCGTTCCGCTGATGAAGCATTAGATGCTCTGAATTATGGAGATATTGCTTCAATGGGGGTGGCTGCACTGTCTGATCCAGATTTCAAAGAAAAAATTCTAGCAGAAAAAGAAGACACCATTCATATGAACGTCAAAGGTCATACGGAGGATCTTGAACTGCCATCTGGTCTAATCGAAGTCTATACAGCAGGAATTGGGCTTCCTCAAGTTGAAGGTTTAGTTGAATAAGACGGAGTGCTCGAAACGTTTTGCTGGAACGTTTCGAGTTTTTACTAAATGAACTTTTTTAGTCAAAGTGTTTGAAGGGGTTTAATAAATATTTGAAAAATGCTATAATAAGGCACGCTTACAAACACATAAATAGTATTTTTTATTACCAAATAGTTATTTATAGGGTGTTTGATTTAGAAAATAGTATTTTATCGTGTTTAAAATGTTTAATAAGTGAAATAAGGAGGCGAGAGGACTTATTTTTCTAAATTTGACTAAAAAAATATAAGGAGAAGCATTCAACTTGAATGCATGGTGAAAAATGATTTCAGAAAAGCAAAAATTAGTGATTGTTTCTTTGGTAGTTTTATTGGTGGGCGAAGTAATCGCGTTGACGAGTATAGGCTTTATCTATTTCAACAAAGAGCTATTCAGCGAAAACATCGACATCATTAAGACATTTGTTAATGCGTCAACAGCTTTCTTTGGCTGCTTCTTTTCATTTTTAGCAGCATTATTGATGTTCCAATTTTTGAAATATCGCGAAAAGCAGAAGGAAGTTGCTAAAACGACACGGCTGTTTACGAAATTGAGAAAAGAGTACGAAAATAATTACACTGTTTTAGTGGAGTTGGGTGGCGAAATAGCGAACGGTTCAACAGAACTAGCGAAGCTATTGAGAGAAAACAAAAAAGTACGAGATTTATTTGTTTTAGCAGTGTATCGTTTAGATTTTTTGATGTACAACACGTATTATCATGATACTGATTGGCAGCTTATTAGTGAAGCGGATCATTCAGTGGAAAGCTACTTAGAGTTGTTTGAGCAAAGCCATCAAATCGAATATCTTTGCCAAGCAATTGTAGAGAATAAGGTCAACACTGAAGAAAGCTTGAAGCAGCTATTACTGTTAATCACAGAAAAAATTTCAGCGCTGCAGGAACATCAGCTGGTACTTGATTTAAGGGAAGAACAAACAGAGACAGAAAGCCAGTTTGATTACGCAACTGATCCAGCGGGTGTAGAGATGGTTCAGGAATAAGGAATAACCAGAAACCTTTTTAGGTCTCTGGTTTTTTTGTTCTCATAGTAATAAAACGAGCTGGTACCGGATAGGACGCCTATTACACCGGAAAGGAAAAAAGTCTATTTTCTAGAAAGCAAATGACTTACTATAGAGATACAGACGGGGGTGGCACATGTTTAAAGGGTTGAAGATTCATATGGAGATTGGGAAGAACTGGGTAGAGCCGGAAGTCCGAATCCGTGCAGACGAGGAAGAGATAGGGGCTCAAATTGCAGAGCGATTAAAGGATTATCAAGAAAACCAATTAGTGGTCAAAATGAAAGAGGGGTTTGTCCTGCTAAACAAATCAGAAATTATTTATTTAGAAGTCTTCAATAAGGTGATGACTTTGTATACAGCAGACGAAAACTATTCCTATCGTAAATCACTGGCAGCGCTAAAAGAAGAGCTTCCAAAAGAGCAATTTTTACAGGTTTCTAAATCTGCAATAGTGAATACGAAAGAAATCAAAAAACTAGAGGTTGCTTTTTCAGGCAGCTTATATGCCTATTTGAAAAATGGGCAGAGAATCACTGTTTCCAGACGTTTTGTTGATCAGTTGAAAAAACATTTAAGTATTTAATGGAGGAGCTAAAAATGAAAAAAACAATAAAGCTATTAATACAATCAATCGGAATTGGCAGTACCCTTTGTATGCTCTTTGCCTATATTTTTGCTGATAGCGAAGTAAGAAAAATTGTCGCAAGCTTTGTTTTGCTTTCTGTTGTAATTGGCCTGTTAAGCATGATATATAATGTGAAAAAACTACCGATTTTAGCACAAACCTTGATTCATATGGGTGGAAGTTTTCTCGCCTTCATTGTTGCAGCTGGAGTAAATCAATGGTTTCCTTTTAAATGGCAGGTCATTTTATCAGCATCGACGTCCTTCTTCTTTATCTTTTTTGCAATTTGGATTTTTTATTATTTGAAATACAAACGAGAAATTGAGAAAATTAATCAGAAGCTACGATAAAAACAAGCATTTTTAGAAGTCATCGGTTCTTTCGGTGGCTTCTTTTGACTAATCCCAATAATTTGTTAAACTATCAAAAAAACGAAAACGTGAAACAGTACACAAATAGGTATAATATAATTGAGGGGAGAATGGTTTTTATATAGAGTTGTAGACAGCCGTTCAATTTCTTTTGTTGTCATCTAACCTTTCGACCTAACCTTACTAGTTTTTGAGAAGAATGTCAGCAGGAATTCAAGGGAAAATAAGAATATGATAAAGTTGTGGCTTCCTCTCTTCATGTACACAATCTTTGTTCACGAATGCCATTTTCTAGGAAGGTAGATTTTCTGTTTGAAAGAGCACATCAGAAAAAAATTGGATATAAAAGCAGCTAAATTCTTGAAAGAAAGAGTTTTTAGCTGTTTTTTATTCACCTAAAAACTCATTGATGAAGAATTTCTTATGAATTTAGATTTTGACGTAGCAGAGTCCTGCCTATATCATGATGGAAAGGGTAAGTTAAAAAATTAAAGGGTAGATCTATGTGGAACATGGGGATGGGGGAATAGTTATGGAGACAAGGAAAAGGCGGAAAAAGGATAAGAAATATGAACGATTTGATGCGATCTGTCAGGAGATGCAAGAAAAAAACTATCATAAAAAAGACAAAACATTCTCAGCAAAGGAAGCTGGCACGCAAGGTCTGTTGTTACCTGTACCATTTATCATCGTGGTTGTTGTGGGATTCTTTTGGCGCTGGGGGGCGGAGGCCACACCACTTTGGGAAATCAATTTTCTTAGATTTCTTTTTTCATTCATCTTATCCATTTTCATTCATGAGCTGATTCATGGCTTGGCTTGGGCACACTATGCGAAGAATAAAATGGAAAGTATCACCTTTGGATTCAATCTTAAAGAGTTCATGCCGTATTGTCACTGCAAAGAAGCTTTAGAAGTAAAAGCGTATAAAATTGGTGTATTGGCACCAGTTATTATATTAGGCGGGGGCAGTTTTCTTCTCTCACTAATATTTCCGAATACCGAACTAATTTTACTTTCCGCTTTCAATATTTTCATGGCAGCAGGAGATTTACTGATTTTTTGGGGTGCACGTTCGGTTCAAGAGGGGCTGATTGTCGATCATCCAGAATTACCAGGATTTGTGGTATTTACAAAATAAAAAGGATTCCTGAAAAAGGAGTCCTTTATTTTTTATCTTTTCAAATACATTCCTAGACTTTCTGGTGCTGTTTCAACGAAACCAAACTGCTTATAAAGGTTATCAGCAGGACGATCGGCAATCAGATTCACATAAGCCTGAGGATCAATTTCACTTTCAATATAAGTCATTAGGAGTTGCATGATTGTCTTTGCTAATCCTTTTCCCTGTTCAGTAGGAAGAACAGCGATATCAACGATTTGATAAGCTGTACCGCCATCGCCGATCAGCCGCCCCATTCCAGCTAGCTTTTGGTCCTTATTTCGTCGAATAATGACAGAGTAGATGCTATTACTCAACCCTGTTTTACTGGCTTCTTTTCCTCGAGCTGATAGCCCGCAAATTTTGCGTAAAGCAAGATACTCTTCTACTTCAGGAATATCGATTCTAATACTATAGTTCTCCGATTTTTCCATTCCGTTCCTCCTAACCTTACGAATATAGAGTTATTTTACGCTATTTTTCAAAGGAAAGAAAAAATAAAACACGCAAATCGTTGGAAGTTCTTTTTTTTTCGGCTTTTTCAATAGTAATCCAATTGTACTCGTATAATAGACTGCATTAAATAAATAGTTCTGCTTTAAAGTTGCTTTCTGAGTTAGTCTAAGAAGCGAATTCGTTCGCCTACAGCGGGAATTTCATTAGTAACAGGTATCCATGATTGACCATCATATTTTTCATACGCTTTAAATACGAAGGGAAGCCCCTTTGCTAATTCGATCGTAGATGAGTCCATCAGTTGAAAATGTAGATGAGGCTCAGTAGAATTACCAGAGTGACCAACATTACCGAGATAAGCGTTCTGTTGAATGAATTCGCCTTCTGTGACGGCAATTGATTCCTTTTGCAAATGGCAAAAGGCTGCATAAATCCCCTCAGATTGTTTGATGATGACATAATTACCAGCGATTGCTTCAAAACCATCTCGTTCTGGGTTAAAAAAGAGGGAGTGGCGAATCGCTGTGGTTTGATCGTGAATCCAGGAGGCCATTTCGCCATCGAGCGTATTATCTTTTACACTAATTACTTCTCCGTCAAATGGGGCAAACACCGATTGACCAAAACAATAATAGTTATCTAAAGGAATGCCTTTGAAAATATAATCAGCTGCTCCACCTGTATGAGAGGCACCTTTCCGATCTTTTTGAATGAAATCAAAAGCGTAACGCAGTCCAAAATGATTGGTTCCATGACTTGGGACACGATCAGCCGGGCTTGTTTCTGTGAACCATTCGCCACGTAAAGGAAAAGCAATGGAAATTTTTGATTGTGTCATTGTAAATCCCTCTTTCTGCTGGGAGAAATTCTTTGTTGCTTGAGTAAAGCCGACAATTGATAAAAATAGGAAGCTGCCAATTAAATATAGTTTTCTTCTCATCGAGCACCTCTCAATTTTTATTGATAGAAAATCCTGCTGAGATTTTCAAGATATTGTAACAATTTGTCGGTGATTTCCTGATAATCAATAGCTTCATACTTCACATTTTTCAATTCAGCTAAAACTTCAGTCGTAAACCCGATATTTCCCCAATAAATCAATTGTTTGTATTGATCAACTGTGAGCTCAGATCGAAATTTTGATTCATCAATTTGCTCAAATAAAGGATTTTTACAATGGAAACAATCCTGTTTGGAACGATCAGTTAGTTTGGCGTTGATTGTTTCTGATTTTGACTCGAATGTTTTATTAGAAAAATCAATAATCCATGGATTTTTTTTCATTAGTTCAATCTGTAGGACATAAGACTGACGTAACCGTTTAAAAAGATCTTTTTCTTGAAAATCCATTTGTTTTAAGTAGTCTTCATCAATTGTTTTTTGACAATAATCTACAAGCAGCCAAAACAGATCCTCTTTACTTTTTACATAATGAAACATCAATGGTTTAGATAGTCCAGCCGCTTTGGCAATTCGATTAGTAGAGGCTTCATCATAGCCTCTCAGAGAAAATTCTTTTAACGCCGCATTTATAATTCTTTGAATCTTTGGGTCGTTGGTATTAAAATCGGTCATAAATTCTACTCCTTTACCTAATAGATCAACATCATTCTATCATCCATTACCTAATAGGTCAATTTGGTGCAAAAAAAGAAAGCCCATTATACTATCTATGGACTTTCTTACAATCAAACAGTTTTCATCGCAGAGACAATCCAGGTAACCCCATATTTGTCTTGGACACAGCCACTGATGCTGCGATCATCTGGTGGAGGATTTTCAACAATTTCTGCTATGATAGTTCCTTTACTTGATAACTCTGAAAAAACTTTTCTGGCAAAAGCTTCTTCAGGTAGATGTGCCTGAATTGAAATGTTGCCATTTTTTTCAATGGGCTCTAGATAATCGCCACCAGTAAGCCCATTAAAATCTGTAATGGTTAGTCTGGCATGCATTACTTTACCGTTCAGCTTATCAGTTGAGAAAATGTCTGAATTAGGAGAGCTATCGCTGTATCTGGATAAGTGTTGAACTTTTCCGTTGAAAACTTGCGCATACCATAAAAAAGCTTCTTCACAATTGCCATTAAAATGGATATAGGGCGTAAACATAGGATCGACCACCTTTTCTTGTTGATTTATTTAAACAAGAGTATACGCTCACAATTTATAGGGGTCATTGTAAAAAACAGACATATTCTCTAAGTATTTTTTTGGAGTGATACCATAAATGTCGCTAAAATCACGTAGAAAATGAGCGTCATCATGATGCCCTGTTTGTTCGAACAAGCGACTAATTCGTTGATTTTCCTGTAACAGATGTGTTGCGTTTTTCATCCGAATAATTCGTGAACACGTTTTTATTTGTGCGCCGGCATATTTCATAAACAAGCGGTTCAATTGCTTTTCACTATAATATGTTTCACTAGCCAAGTCCTTTACGCGAATATCGCCTTTGCATTTAAGCAGCTTTTCAAAGGCAATCGAGAAGGTGGGGTTGATTTGTTTGTTAGTCAGATGTGTCAAGAAAATGTGGTCCAATTTATTTGTCAAGGAGAGAATGTCTTTAGCTGTGAAATAACCTTCAGCGATTTGTTGGGACAAACTACGGTTTAAGTCATTAAAAAGAAACCCATCATCCGCCAGATAATTTTGATCAATTTGTAAGAATGGATATAACCCTGCAGCATGAAATTCAACAAGAAACATAAAATCAAATTGACGTGCATAATCAGCAATCATTGTTGAACGGGTATTCACACCTCGCAAACCAGCTGTAAATTTTCCATTTTGAAAGGTACAAACCAAAGTTGAACTGATTGTGGGCAAAATTGTTTGCTGTGTAGACATTTTACTGGGATTGGTAAAAGTATAATTTGCTATGTATGGAAGTAACGCCTCATGGGGTCTCATGATGATGGAATCTGCGTTTATTTTAGGTAAAGTACTTTGAGAAATGCTTTCATTATTTAGCATGGGAATCACCTTTCAACAGCATCTTATTAGAATCCTTTTTTAATTTCTTCAATCCATTTCTCGATTGCTTCAAATAAATAAAACTGTTGTCGTATAACGACTTTTCCAGTTTCTGGAATGACAGTTGAATTCTGGGTGTTTACCCACTGATTGTCCATTTCCACCTTCATTTTCTTTACATTGGCTTCGATGATACTGATGCAGGCTCTTTGATCAGTAGGAGCTAAGCTGTCTAAGTTTAAAATGACCGCATTAAAATCCAAGTAAATATTGATCGGACGTGCAGCGATTCCCAGCATCAACTTTTCAAATTCTGTTTGGCCTTTTGCTGTTAATGAGTAGATAGCCTTTTCAGGCATCTTGCCATTTTTCATCAACCTACTTTTGACATATCCTTGCTTTTCAAGCTGTAACATTTTTTTGTAGATGGTTGGCGTACTGACCTTTACCCATTGAGAAATATTCTGATATTCAATCAATTTTTGAATATCATAGGCACTAAGATCTTCCTTTTTTAAGACCCCTAGAACAATCAAATCTATTGTCCGCATGATAACTTCTCCTCTTATATTTTTATGCTATATACACGAGTGATATTTAAGAGACTACTATACTTTATAGTATTTTGTTTCTAACGTTTAGTCAAGCGTTCAAACTATTGAGTCACACAAAAAAACGGTGTTTCAATTACGAAGCACCGAATCTAAACAATTATTGTCCATTTATTTTTTTCTTCAAGTTTCTATTTCGATTATACATTACTATCACGATAGCTAATAACACGATAATCACTGCAAGTCCGATCCAGATCCAAAGATTTGTCGATTTATCTTCGATTGAGACATCTTTTTCGTTGTACTCTTTTGCTTTCTCTTGATTGACAGTGAATGTTGGTGTGCCTGTCCATTTTTGACCTCCAGAGTTGATAGTCATCTTGACTGTATAAGTACCAGGTGAAAACTCTGTATTGTTCATCTGAATCAAAAAGGGCATGCTAGAACTTGGTGCCAATGATAACTGTTCTTTTTTATCTTTAACAATGGTTTTACCGTCTTTTTCGACTTGATAGTTTATTGTCACATCTTTAACGTAGGTTGCCTTTTCATTGTCTACAGTTACATTTATTGCGTTACGACTATTGGCTTGTATGGCCTGTGCATTGATGATCTTTAACTCTGGGCTTATCTCGTCGGTGGTGTTTTGAAGCAACACAGCAATTTCCCGTGAAAAAACGTTTTTGATATTTCCATCGACTTTTATGTCAGATATTTGCTCGATATACAAGCCGCCAGCTAAGACACCTTCAAATTCTTTTGAAGGCATCTTTACATCTAGATAGACATCCTTTGATTGGTTTGCCGCTAAGTTGATTTCTTTATCACTAAGCTTCACATAGTCGGTAATATTGGGTCCAAAATGGCTCTCATCCATATTCATCCCCGAATATTCAATAACGCCCAAACTATTTGTAATAGCTCGATTAAATGATGCTTTCAACTTAATTGACTGATCTGTCCGATTGGTCAAAGTAACCGTCAGACGTTCAGCTTCATCTGGTTGATACTGCAAATCATAATAAAGCTGATTTTTATCAATTTGATGCTCCGAAGGGTGGATCACCGCATCGAAGGTATCCAATGACTCTCCATGAGCGACAATTGGTAAAAATGAAAAAGCGAAAATGAGGAACAGGCCTCGTGCTACTAAGCTTAAATGATTCTTCAGCATTTTCTATCTCCTTACTTCAATTGTATTTTCCGCGTAATGGAAGAGTCTCTCTCAATTTACTTTTCCCCTTTGTATATTTTAAAGGATGGAGCCAGGACCGAATAGCCTGTAGCCGTCTTCTCAGTAGACGAGACTATTGGTGGAACTCCATCCTAGTTTTTTTAGCTAGGTGTCGCTGAGAATGTCCAAACTAATGTTGTCTGGTATTGTGCTTGTTGTTTGGCTGTATCTTTCGGAACATCCAACTCAAACTTAGAAATCGGCAAGGCAGTTTCACCGACGCCTTCATTCGCTTGTGCGGTTAGAACGGAAACGGATTGATTAACAAGCATTGTTGTTTTTGCGCCATTGGCAATACGGGTTCCAGTTGGTGCGGAGTTCACATTATTAGTTAATGTTCCTACCGTAAAGCTCAGAGCTGCACCTGTCAGAGTATTTGAGTTTGCTGTGAATTGGGTAGGTTGATTAACCTTCACCGACCAACCAGTTGAAGTTCCACCACGGTTATCACTAACTGCAATTTGTCCTGTAGTGGCGGGTGATGTTTGTACACCATCTGATGTTGCGGTCCATATTTCGTCCTTGGTTGTCTGGATGGCATGAGAACCAAAATTTAAGTTCTTTGGTAATGAAGCACTAGCATTTCCTGGGACTTGTGGGTCAAAGGTGATGCCACCATCGGTATAATCAACGGTCCCAGTGGTATCTACTGCTTGGGCAGTATTTGAAAAAGCAAACAGGCTGCCAGCAAAGAGCCCAGCAATCAGCAAAGCAAATTGTTTTTTCATTAGTTTTTCCTCCTATTATGAGTAATTCTTATTCCTAAAAAGGTAATCGCAAGAATCAAAAATCCAATGACGATTAAAAAAACATTTTTTTGATCATTTGTTTTTAGGAAATGTGCAATTTTTGAATACATGCTTCCACTTTGAATGTTGGTTGAAGCCGATGTTTGGCTTTTAGTTGTGCTGCCGGATTCTGAGTGTAAGGATGCTGAAGCTTTTGTTGTGCTACTGGATGAATGACTAGTGCTGGTAGACGTACTACTTTCGTAATAATATTGAACTTTTCCGTCGGTTACTGCAGCTTCAGCCAATGGAGAAAGAGCGCCAAAGAACAACAGTAACCACAGGATGATCACTATTGGCTTCTTCAATTCTCTCCTCCTTTCTCAATATTATGCAAGCGGCAAAACTAGCTCTTTTCTGCGCAGAAAAGGGTGTGAAACTTATGCGGTGATTATATAGCCAGAATCTCTAAAAGTGGTATAAAATTGCTCGGACTGTCTTTACACGTGAGCATAAAATTTTCTAGACAAGAGATTTATCTGTTTAATTAGTAGTGAGAACCCGTGTTATATCAGTATATTTATTGAGAAAACTATGTGTTTGAAAGCGGTAATCATGTACTTTGGATGAAAAAATAGATGATTTTCGATTATTTTCTTTTGGAGGAAATTATTGACAGACTCAAAAATGAACTAGCACAAGGAGGAGAGAGGATGAAGAAAAAAAGGTATCATTTATTTCGGAAAATTTGGTTCATTAGTTTAGTTTTTTTCCTTTTCTTGACAAGCTCTAACATAATTGTCAGTGCGGTATCTGTTGATTTATTTGGGAATACTCAAGTAAATAATGACAGTGGAACGACAGCAGCAACACCCTATTTAAATGTGAGTCAAAAACCAGTGACCTTTACTATTGATGGGACGACTACTGGTGTAGGATTGATAAAAAACGGGAAAAAATACGCGTTGATTTCGGTTCCAACAGAACTATCAAGCAAAGTCGTACCGAATGGAGCAGCGTCTGTGACAACTGCAGTAACGATTCCGGCGGCTGATTTGCCTGTTGGGGGATTGTTGGATTTATTGAATAGCTTAATTTCCGTTCTTAATTTGCTTCCTACTTTGCGACCAACAATTACGAGTATCAATCAAGCAATTACCAATCTTAAGAATGAAGATTTTGGTACTCATAATATTCCAATTTCAACCGAACAGCTTTCTTCTACTTTACTAGGCGTTAATATCAGTCAAGGACTATTACCAATATTAAGCAGTACATTAGCTACACGACTGAAGGATTTAAAAAATATTTTAGATACGTTGCCGTTAGGATTAGTAGGGACTATTCTTACTTCTGTATTATCTAGTGTGAATAGTTTAATAGCTTCCTTAGAAAATCCAGATTCGACGAGTAGTACAAATCTTGTTTCGGCTTCACTCTTAGGAGCCACGAATGTTTCAATTCCGACATTTGTTTCTAGTCCAATAGTTTTAACACAAGATTACAGGGCAAGTATTCGTGGTGGAATCATTCAAAGTGATGATATCGTTATTCAGTTATTGAGTAACTTTGGTGGTAATACGAATATTTATTTCTCAGCTGGTTCACTGACAATGAAAAGTGATTTGCTGCCTACAAATTTAAACTTCGGAACTCATCCGATCCAAACAGTAGCTGATGAAACTTGGAAAGCCTATATTGGTGGCAACAGTAGCAATCCGATTCAAACCGGAATGATTCGAATAGAGGATACTCGAACAATCGCGAAAGCTTGGCAGCTAAAGGTAAGTCAGGCTAGTAATTGGAACAATGGGCAAAATAATTTGAACAATGCCCAGCTAGATATTTCTTTAGGAGCATTAACTACGAATTTTTCTAACTATTCTGGATTATCTAATCAAAAGGTTCAAGTAACTCCTGATAATCAGGTAACACTGATGTCTTTAAGTAACACCACAGCTTCAGGATACGTAGAAATCCCATTGAACCAATTTGAGCTTTTTGTGCCTAAAAATACACAGAGACAATCTGGTAGTTATCAAACTGTTTTACAATGGACATTATCTAATACACCATAAATGACGAACCCGAAAAATACCTAGTTGAGCACTAGGTATTTTTTTTGCTGAGTTTGTGAAAACTAATTACATTTGTTTTTCACTGTGCTATCATAAATATAGTAATATACAGAAGAAAGCTAAATTAGTGGTAAAAAAAATTTGTGAAAAAATTTCTCAATGTTTTATCAAAGATGGTTGAAAGTGGATAGTAATCTGTTATTCTAGGTTAATTTGTTTTGCAGGTATATATTTTTGAATTAAGATTGTGCTCATTTTCATTGAAAAAACGTGAGTATATAATAATAATTGAGTTACAGAATATTTTCGAATTACAAGGGAGGTTTGTCTATGGATACAATAACTAAGGCTATCGCAAAGTTTAAAGGAGGCGTTAAGGTTCCCCACAATAAAAACACGGCAGAATATGAAAGCGTTTTTATGGAGCCGCCGAAAATTGTAACTATTCCAATGCAACAACATATTGGAGGTGTTTGTACACCGACGGTAAAAAAAGGGGACACTGTTACAGTTGGGCAAGTTATTGGTGACTCAGAGGCTTTTGTTTCAGCACCAATCCATGCTTCTGTTTCTGGCAAGGTAAAAGGGATCAAACCCATTCTAATGGCGAACGGTCAAATGTGTGAGGCTATTCATATTGCAAGTGATGGGTTACCAGTAGAGTTCCCAGAACCAACACCGATTAAGATTAATTCTAAGGAAGATTTACTGAAGGCCGCACGAGACAGCGGTATTGTAGGGATCGGCGGAGCGGGATTTCCATTGCATGTGAAGTTGAATGTCAAAGAAGATACACCAATTGATACATTGGTGATAAATGGAGCAGAGTGTGAACCATTTATCACATCTGACTATCGCGAAAGCTTGGAGTATCCGGAACGAATTATCGCAGGAATGCAAGCGTTGATGACTTACTTGAATATTCCTCACGGGGTGATTGGAATTGAAAGTAATAAACCAAAAGGGTTGAAAAAACTCCGGGAGCATTTGAATGAGTTAGCAGATCTTGATCCACGGATTGATGTGATGGAGATTCCTTCTTTATATCCTCAAGGGGCGGAAAAAATGTTGGTATATGCAACAACTGGTAGAAAAATTCCACCAGGCAAGCTGCCATCTGAGGTAGGGTGCTTGATTACGAATATCTCGACAGTCTCTCTTTTACAAAGATACATTGAGATTGGGATGCCACTGACCCATAAAAGAATAACAGTTGATGGAAATGTTGCGCAGCCAAAAAACGTTGTAGTTCCAGTCGGTACGCCAATTGGTGAGGTTATAAAGTTCTGTGGTGGATTGATTGATGAGCCGAGTAAGATTATTTTAGGCGGACCTATGATGGGGATGGCACAATTTTCTACAGAATTGCCGATTACTAAGCAAACGAATGCCATCACAATTTTATCAGCCGAGCAAAGCTTACCGGAGGAATCCCCATGTATCCGTTGTGGTCGTTGTGTAGAGGCTTGCCCAATGTCATTGTTGCCTGTACAGATTGAACGCTGCACAAGAAATAATGATGTAGCTGGCTTGAAGAATCTGAATGTATCGGCCTGTATGGAATGCGGTTGTTGCGCATTTGTTTGTCCTGCGGGACGTAGACTTGTTCAATCCATGAAACGAGCAAAACAGTTAGAAAGGGAGGCTGCTCAATGAACAAATTACCTGTATCCATCTCGCCGCACCTTCACTGTGGACGCAGTAGTCGCAGTATTATGTTAGATGTGATTATTGCTTTAATTCCAGCAGTCATCGCGTCGACAATTATTTTTGGTTTTCGTGCTCTTATTTTAATTATAGTAACGGTTGGTGCTTGTGTCATCAGTGAGTATGTAACGAGAAAGATTCTAAAACGTCCAGACACAATACACAATTTGACAGCGGTTGTTACAGGAATATTGTTAGCATTGAATCTACCCGTAACGCTGCCCTTTTGGATGGCCATTCTAGGTGGTGTAATCGCAATTGTAATCGTAAAAGAATTCTTTGGAGGGATTGGACAGAACTTCGTAAATCCAGCAATTACTGCCCGTATCATCTTGATGATGTCTTTTGCTTCACAGATGAGCACTTGGCAGCCACCATTGAACTATTACATGTTTCAACCAGACGTCATTTCGTCGGCAACCTACTTTTCAGCTTCTCAGACCGGACAGCCTATCCCTTCACTACTTAATATGTTTCTAGGAGTTCGAGCAGGAAGTTTGGGAGAGACATGTGCATTGGCTCTTTTGATCGGAGGGGTTTATTTAGTTGTTCGAAAAGTGATTTCGCCAATTATTCCTCTCTGCTTTATTGGTACCGTAGTTATTTTTTCTACTATATTAGGTGGGGATCCTTTGTATCAAATGATGTCTGGGGGATTATTACTAGGAGCTATTTTCATGGCGACTGATTATACAACATCTCCAATTACAAGAAATGGCAAAATTATTTTTGGAGTCGGATGTGGAGTTATCACTGTTTTGATCCGTTTCTTCGCTGCGTTGCCAGAGGGTGTTTCCTATGCAATTTTATTGATGAATATCCTTGTCCCTCATATTGAGAATCTAACCATTCCTAAGGTTTTTGGTGAGGGGGCGAAGGTAAAATGAAACGATCAGGTTCTAAAGTAATTTTTACTGATGCGCTTTGTTTATTTATCATTTGTCTGGTCATCACTTTTGCTGTCGCAGGAACACGGGCTATGTTTAAGGAGCGTATTGCAAAGCAAGAATGGGAGCAGACGCAAAGTGTTATGAGTCAGTTGATTAAAGCAGATGATTTTCAAGAAGTTAAAGTGACTGGAGAAAATCAAGGCTATAAGGCACTGGACTCTTCAGGTAAGATTTTGGGGTATCTCTTTGTGACTAAATCATATGGCTATGGCAGTGATGTAAGTGTTATGAGTGCTGTTGAGAATGGAAAAATTGTCGGGGTAAATGTTTTAGACGCTTCAAATGAAACCCCTGGACTCGGACAAAACGTCACAAAAAAAGAATTTGCGGATCAATTTTCTGGTCTTAATGAGACGCTAGAAGTTGTCAAGAATTCTCCTTCGAGTAAAAACCAAGTCGAAGCAGTCACAGGAGCAACCAAATCTTCTAATGCTGTAGCCACATCGGTCAAAGAAGCACTTGCGTTGTTTGAGCAAGTGACTAAGTCAGAGAAATAGGAGGGAGAACTAGTGGAAAAAGAAAAAGCATCAGCTATTTTTAGTAAAGGCTTAATCAAGGAAAATCCTGTCCTGCGTCTCATGTTAGGGACTTGTCCAACATTGGCAGTTACCACATCAGCTATTAACGGAATAGGAATGGGGATTGCAGCGACAGTAGTTCTTTTAGGCTCCAATGTCGTAATTTCTCTCTTACGTAAAGTAATTCCTGACCGTGTCCGTATTCCAGCATTTATTACCATTATCGCGGGCTTTGTGACGGTGGTTCAATTAGTAGTAAAGGCGTTGGCTCCCGCCTTAGATGCAACGTTGGGAATCTATTTACCTTTAATCGTAGTGAACTGTATTATCCTAGGGCGGGCAGAAGCTTATGCCAAAGACCACACAGTACTTCATTCAGCATTAGATGGCTTAGGTATGGGAGTCGGATTCACGATGGCGCTTCTTTGTATGGGAGGAATTCGCGAATTGTTTGGCAGTGGTACCTTGTTTGGGATGCCGATTACTGCAGGAGTGGTTCCGCCGATGACAATCATGCTCTTGCCGCCAGGTGGATTTTTCGTTTTTGGAATGCTGGTTATGGCGGCGAATAAGTTAAGTGATCGCAAAACAAAAGAAATCGATTGTACAGCATGTCCCATCGCTGAAGCCTGTACGACAGTTTGTGATGAAAAGGCGGGTGATCAGTAATGCAGATTTTTGTAACGATTTTAGTAGCAGGGATTTTGACCGATAATTTTGTGTTATCGCAGTTTTTAGGTATTTGTCCATTTTTAGGAGTGTCTAAGAAATTAGATACGGCGGTCGGCATGTCATTGGCGGTAACCTTCGTTATGGTATTAGCAACATTAGTGACGTATCCAATATATGCTTCTCTATTGATTCCGTTGGGTTTGGATTATTTGCAGACAATCGTTTTTATTTTAACGATTGCTGCATTGGTGCAGCTAGTAGAGGTTGTGATGAAACGCTACATGACTTCACTTTACAATGCATTAGGCATCTATTTACCTTTAATCACCACAAACTGTGCGGTATTAGGTGTAACGATTCTGAATTTTTCTAAAAATTATTCGTTCATACAATCAATGGTCAATTCCTTTGCAGCGGGTGTCGGATTTTTAGTTGCTATGGTTATCTTTGCTGGTGTACGTGGACGACTTGAAGGAAATGATATTCCAGATTCTTTGCAAGGGTTACCTATAACATTGATTGCTGCGGCTATTGTTTCATTATCATTTCTTGGTTTTGCCGGTTTGGCAGAAGGATTATTCCGTTAAGGGAGGAGAAAAAATGACAGAAATCATGATACCCATTGGCATTGTCAGCGTTATGGGATTGATCGCAGGGGTCATTCTTTCACTCGCAACGATCATTTTTCATAAACCGGTTGATGAAAAAGAAGAAGCTTTACGAGGTGCTCTACCCGGAATCAATTGCGGTGCTTGTGGTTTTTCTGGCTGTGATGGATATGCAAAAGCAATGGCAGAGGGGAATGCAGGGGCCACTAATTGTACCCCTGGAGGAGCATCAACACGCCAAGCATTATCAGAGATTCTAGGTGTCGAAGTTGACGATGTACAAAAAATCGCGGCATTTGTCCGATGTAATGGAACCTGTGAGTTTACAAATAGCAAAATGGATTATACTGGGACGACTACTTGCTATGGAGCGAATCAAATTTTTGGCGGACCGCAGGATTGTCGATTTGGGTGTATGGGATTTGGTGACTGCGCGGCAGTTTGCGAATACGATGCGCTTCATATTATTGATGGGGTTGCAAAGGTAGACCCAGACAAATGTGTTGGTTGCTTGAAATGTATTAACGCATGCCCTAAAAATTTGATAAAAATGCTGCCAGCAGAAAATACATCAATCGTTTCTTGTTCGAATCAAGATAAAGGCGGCAGTGTCCGAAAAATTTGCGATGTTGGTTGTATCACCTGCAATCGTTGTGTGAAAGCTTGTCCACAAAAAGCCATTAAAATGGAAAATAATGTAGCAGTAATTGATCCAGATATTTGTATTAATTGCGGCGACTGTATAGAGGCTTGCCCGCAAAATTGTATTTTGAAGATGCCAGTAAAAGAAAAGGTTCCAAATTGATTTCTTACTTAATTGGAGATCCTTTTCATTTTCTACTATTCTTTAAAGAAGGCAGGTATTGAATTGAGATTAATAGTAACAGAAAATTATGAGACATTAAGCCAACTTACGGCAGATATTATTTTAATGAAATGGGCGGAGAATCGTCGTATGAACTTGGCGTTAACTGCAGGTTCTTCTCCTAAGCGTGCCTATAAGATCTTGGCTGATCGGTTAAAGCAAGTGGACTTTGATAAGAGCTTGGCACATTTTTATAATTTTGATGAAATCACTTTGATGAATCAAAAATACGGGTTGACAATGCAAGCCCTACAAGAAGAGCTATATCACCCGCTAGGAATTAAAGATGAGAACATTGAAGTTTTAGACGCAAAGAACTATCAGACTTACGATCGAAAAATTGCTGAGGATGGCGGTTTAGATCTTGTATTGATGGGAATTGGTAATGATGGTCACTTTTGTGGGAATATGCCAGAATTTATGTCCTTTGATTATGGGGTGTATCGTGTCCCTATTGATCCTGCAGATGAGATGTACAAGCTAATCGATGGGATGACGCCTTATACACCAGGAAAAGAGATGGTCACATTTGGTACTCAAACGATTCTAGGGGCGAAAGAACTAGTGTTAATAGCTAGTGGTGAAAAGAAGGCATCTATTATTAAACAAGCTTTAGAAGGACCGATAACAGAGGATGTGCCGGCATCAGTTTTGCGCCTGCATCCTAATGTGACAGTGCTTTTAGATAAAGAGGCTGCAATTTATTTAGATTAAAATAATGTATTAAGCTTTGAAAATGAAATTCAAACAATCTATAAAAGACTAAAGGGAGCCCTTGATAGGCTCCCTTTAGTCTTTTATAGATTCTCTTCGCTTTCTTCCTCTTCTACTGTTTCAAAGTATTGTGAATGAACTTTAACCAATATAATTCCAATCAGGACCATAGCACTGGCAATATAGAAAGTGTAGTTGCCCCCGAACTTTGCACCGATCATTCCTGCGACAAACGGTGCTAATGAACCACCGAAGAAACGAACAAAGCTATAAGTAGAGGAAGCAATGTTGCGTTTGATACCTGGAATTTCCATCGCGATAGTAGTCATCAGTGTATTAATGATTCCTTGGAAGAAGCCCGCTACGATTAAAGCCGCTGCAACAAGTGTCGGCTGATCCGCATTAATCCCCATTAACAGCAAGCAAATGACAAATCCAATAAAACCAATCATCAAAGTATAAAAGGTACCAATTTTTCTTTCAAATCGTGTTGCTAGGAAAATTGAGGAAATTGCTAACAAAATTCCCCACCCAAAAAAAGTTATGCCAATTTCCATTTCTGAAAAGTTAGGCATCAAGAAAGGGGCATACGCGAGTAAAGTAAAAAAGCCAAAATTATATAGTAAGGCAATCAAACCGATAGAGCGTAATTTATGATTTTTCATAGCTTTAGCACCGGCAAAAAAATCAATTTTTTCTTTGGTACTATCCTTAGGTTCTTTAAACATGATCGATATTGATAAAAAGGAGATCAGCATCAGAATGGATACACCAGCAAAAGGCAATCGCCAAGAGACAGAACCGAGTGAACCACCAACAAGTGGTCCAATTGACATTCCCAATCCCATTGCAGCTTCATAAAGCATGATTGATTTTTCTGTTTGACCGATTAAAACACTAACGATTGCGGACAACGCGGTTGAAATAAATAACGCGTTTCCTAATCCCCAACCAGCTCTAAAGTAGATTAAAGCATTGATTGTATTAGATAATCCAGCAAAAAGTGCAAAAACGATAATAATAAATAGTCCTAACATTAAGGTTTTCTTCATACCAATTCGGCTAGAAACAAAACCAGTAAATAGCATAACAATTCCCGTTACCATCATATAACTAGTAAACAAGAGCGTTGTTTGAGCTGGTGTAGCTTGTAAAGATTTGGCGATCGAATTCAAAATGGGATCTACTAACCCGATTCCCATAAAAGCGATCATGCAAGCAAATGCGACGACATACGCAGCTTTGCCATTTTCTTTTTCCGTTACTAAGTTTTCATTTAAATTTTCCATTAGGTCACCACTTTCCATTCAATAGTTTAATCATAATGTTTATTTGTGTCAATATTTACATAAATAAATTTACATATAATTTCTGGTAAAAAAACACAGCTTTTAAAGAAAAGCTGTGTTAACATGATTATTCAGTAAAATACTCTTCGATTTTTTCTTCTGCCCATTCGCACCAATAAAGTTCTTCCTTGCATAAACGAATCTTTCGTTCAACAATTAATTCTCTTCCAAAATTTTTTTTATACTCTTCTCCAGTGAGATCGTTCAAATTGTTCAGTACTTTTGAGTACTCACTTAATTGCTCGTTGAAAAGTTGTTTACGTTCCATAATCAAAAATTTAGCAGTGTCACGATCTAATGCGGATATAGTAAAGATTTTTGCCAAGAACTCATCTTTTTGAGACGGTGTAGGACTTTTTATAAGTACCCATTCCTTTACTAATTTTTTTCCCGATGCAGTAATATCATAGACTTTACGTTTTCCATCAGGAATATCAATAATTTCGATTAACCCTTGTTTGCGTAATTCTTTTAACGTCGGGTAAATCTGACTATGATGCGCCTCCCAAAAAAGATTCAAAAAACGCTTTAATTCATAGCCAGTTAGAGGTGACCGAACAAGCATAGCTAAAACAACGTAACTAATTGTATTCATGACATGCTCCTTTTGTGTGAAAGGTTTCGTTTTTAATTCATGTTTATTGTATCATTATTTAGATAAATAGCATGAAAAAGAATGACTTTCAGACTTGCGGCGGATGTTTTTTCTTTTTATCTTTAATAAACTTGTTTTAGAGAGGAAGATCGTCATGAAAGTTTTATTTGTATTTGATGACCAAGCTTGTTCAAGTTTTTTTGTCTATGACTTAACTAGCGGAGTAAACAGTCTGTTGCGGATTTCTCCAGAAATAAAAATTAAAAAGGTGACACTGGGTGAGTTGTATACTCAAGTGCCGATTGAAAAATTTTTAGCCTATTTTTCACTCGCTTTTTCTATAGAAGTAAAAAAATATTTGATTTTAAAAAAAGAAGACAGTCTACTTGGTGTGAAAGAAGTGGGACTTGAAGAAGATGGTAAAATGCCAGTGACAGTTTATAAAAACTTTGTTGCTTTAAAAAATGGTCAACGGTTTACAAAAGGAAAACAACGAATGACACTAGAGGAAATTGATGCTTATATCAGTTATCAAATTGATGAAGATGGTCGAATGGATGTTTTTGAACGGCAAGAAGACATCATTCGATTGATGAAGCGAAAAACAGTGCGTCCTCGTTTATCATCTATCACTAATAATTATGGTACGGTCAAAGAGTATTCCGGTAGTAATCTTAATTTAAAAGACATGTTGAAAATGGGTACAGGTTATTTAGCAAAAGGTAGTGCAAGGATGAATAAAATCAATGTACCAGAACCCGATACTTTTTCCTTAAATGGTGATTTTCCATATTATTTAGATAGAGTGGATTGGTGTAAAAACAGCATAAAACTAGGAACGGATTTACTGAAATAAAAAGTTATTCACAGGCAGAGATAAAAAAGCGTTTTTATCAATCAATTTAGCCGCTTACAATTACGAAAAAGTTTTTATATCAACGTTTTGTTTGGTTTCACAACTGCGAAACTTTTTTATGAAACTAATATTAGGCTATTGACAATGACCTAATATTAAAAATTAAACTAGATTTAGTATCAAGAATGGAGGGGTAATGATGATTTGGACATTAATAGTAGGTGCTGTCATTGGGGCAATCGGCGGTAGCCTTTCAGGACGTGGAAAGCAGATGGGTTGTCTCTTTAATATTATCGCTGGTTTAGCCGGTTCCTATATAGGTCAAGCGATTTTTGGTCACTGGGGTCCTCATTTAGCAGGAATGGCGTTAGTTCCTTCTATTCTAGGAGCTGTCGTAGTTGTAGCAGTCGTTTCTTTCTTCACTGGAAGACGATGATAATGAATTAACAGAAGTCGATTTTCGGCTTCTGTTTTTTTTGTGAAGCTTCTATTGTTTTTCTAGACGTGTTCGTTCAGCTTTTTGACACACTTTGTTATAATGGATAATGGGTGATAAGAATGATAAAACGAATTGAAAAATTACGTACACTGATGAAAAAAGAAGTAATTGATGCTTACTTAGTAACAAGTCCAGCTAACCTTCGTTATTTGACAAATTTTACCGGAACGGCAGGGTTGGCATTTATCACATTAAATAATGCGTTCTTTATTACAGATTTTCGTTACACTGAGCAGGCAAGTGAACAAGTTCAAGCCATGACAATCATTCAACATCAAGGAGATATTGTAAGTGAGATTCTCAAGCTGATAGAACATGAAGAAGTCAATGTTTTAGGATTTGAGGATTCGTTTATGACTTATGCGGATTATTCTGTTTTTGAGGAAGTGATTGATGCTGAATTGGCTCCAGCAAGTGGACTAATTGAAAAATTAAGAGAGCAGAAAGACTCTGGTGAAATCGCCATTATTGAAAAAGCATGTGCCATTGCTGATGAAGGTTTTGAACATGTTTTAAAAATGATTCGTCCTGGAATGACAGAGATTGAGGTGGCTAACCAGCTAGATTTCTTCATGCGTTCACTTGGTGCAACAGGAACATCGTTTGATACGATTGTTGCAAGTGGTGTACGTTCCGCTTTACCCCACGGTGTAGCCAGTGAAAAAATGATCGAGCAGGGAGATTTAATTACACTTGATTTTGGCTGTGTATATCAAGGTTACGTGTCAGACATTACACGAACTTTTGCGATAGGTGACCCTGGTCAAGAGTTAAAAGATATTTATCAAATTGTATTAGATGCGCAATTACACGTTCTGGCTGCAGCACAAGTTGGTGTAACTGGTGCACAATTGGATGCCGTCGCTCGGAACATTATTACGGAAGCTGGATATGGTGAAGCTTTCGGACATTCTACTGGACATGGTATTGGCTTGGACATTCACGAAGGACCAAATATTAGCCGTTCCAATGAAAAAACCTTAGCGGTGGGCAATGTTATCACGGATGAACCAGGAATTTACATAGCTGGTTTAGGTGGTGTGCGAATAGAAGATGATCTAGTGATTTTAGCTGAGGGCAATCGAATCTTAACTCAATCATCAAAAGAACTGATTATTTTATAAACTTTTTGCTTTTGTATCCCTTGTTAAAAACTTAGTGGAAACAAGGCTGTGTTTTTTGTTAAGAAATAGTTTCATTAAAAACGAATGACCTAAACAGAGTAGTGGTAGCGTAAGTAAACAAGAAATGATAAACTAGAACCAAATCTGTAAAGATGGGGTAATAGGTAGATAATCACTTCTTTTGATTATCTTTTAGTGAATTAGGAGGAAGTATCATGATTTCAGTAAACGATTTTAAAACTGGTTTGACTATCGAGGTGGATGGCGGCATTTGGCGCGTAGTTGACTTTCAACATGTAAAACCAGGTAAAGGTGCGGCCTTCGTTCGTTCAAAACTTAAAAATTTACGTACTGGAGCAGTTCAAGAAAAAACGTTCCGTGCAGGTGAAAAAGTAGCGAAAGCTCAAATTGACAATAAAAAAATGCAATACCTTTATGATGACGGAGACAACTATGTTTTCATGGATATGCAGAGCTATGAACAAATTGAGATGCCTAAACAACAAGTGGCAGAAGAAATGCTCTACGTGTTAGAAAACACTGAACTTACTGTTATTATGTATGGTAATGAGGTATTAGGGGTGGACCTTCCTAATACTGTTACTCTAGAGGTTGCAGAAACGGAGCCCAATATCAAGGGTGATACATCATCAGGTGGTTCAAAACCCGCTGTAATGGAAACTGGCTTGACAGTAAATGTACCATTCTTCGTAAATCAAGGAGATAAGCTGATTGTTAATACACAAGATGGCAGTTATGTTTCTCGAGCATAATCGTTTTTGCTGTTCTATTTTGATTAGTTGAAGATTTAGAAACGTCATTAATATTTAATTTCTTATGAATAGAGATTTTTAAATTAAATTAATTATGTATATTCTGTTAGATGATATACGATATCAGTAACGGCCTTATTTTTCTTTAGAGAAATAAGGATATTTGGAGGAATAAGGAGAGAGTAAAATGGCAGATGAAAAAAATTTAGTTTTAGGCGAAAGCCCAGAACTTGGTGAGATTATTATTGCGCCAGAAGTAATCGAAGTAATTATCGGAATTGCAGCCTCAAAAGTTGATGGTGTCTATGGTATGCGTGGTTCCTTAGCTAGCAATGTCACTGAATTGCTTGGTAAATCAGCACACGGTAAAGGCGTTTATCTTAAAAACGATGAAGATGGTTTAAAAGTCGATATCTATTCTTACTTTGATTATGGAACTTCTGTACCAAAAGTAGCGATGGCAATGCAGGAACGTGTAAAACAGCAAGTATTGTTCATGACTGATTTAGCTTTAAGTGAAGTAAACATTCATGTTGTAGGTGTAGTTGCGGAAAAATTGGAACAACCGACCCTAGAAGAATTATTTAATGATGAAGAGGAAAATAATGAGTAAAGAATTGTCACGTCACGAGATTCGGGAAAAAGCATTGCAGGCATTATTTCCCTTAGATTTTAATCAAGAGTTAACTAAAAAAGATGCGATCAACCATGCTTTAAGTATTGATCAACAAGAATTTGTCAGTGATGACGAAGAAGCATTTGTTCCCATCTATCTGGATGAATTAGTTGGTGGAGTTGTCGATCATCAAACAGAGCTGGATGAAATTATAAAAAAACACCTGCGTTCTAACTGGACGATTCAACGAATTGCAAAAATGGATTTGATTATTTTGCGACTAGGAATCTATGAAATGTTGTACAACACGCAAGTACCCAATCGAGTAGTTTTAAACGAAGCAATCGAGTTAGCCAAAACTTTCAGTGACGACCAGTCAAGAAAGTTTGTCAATGGTATCTTATCTAATGTAATGAAAGAGATCGATGAAGCTGGGGCAAATAGCTAATAAAGCTATTTTTCCCAGCTTCATTTAAACTATACAGAAAAAGAAGTGGGGATTAATATGGCGCAAATTATCGATGGTAAAAAATTGGCAGAAAAACTTCAAAAAGAAACAGCAAGTCAAGTGAATACGTTGGCAGAAAAAGGAATTTATCCTGGATTGGTTGTCCTATTGGTCGGAGAAAACCCAGCCAGCCAGATCTATGTAAGAAATAAAGAACGGGCTGCTAAGAAAATTGGTATCCATTCAGAGGTAAAACGTTATCCTGAAAGTATTACTGAAACTGAGCTGATTAGAGAAATCGAACAATTTAATCAATCAGATGAATTTCATGGAATATTAGTTCAGTTACCTTTGCCAGATCATATTGATGAAGAAAAGGTTTTACTGGCAATTAATCCTTTAAAGGACGTTGATGGGTTTCATCCAATGAATATGGGAAGATTATTTGCTGGAATGCCCCATACGATTCCTTGTACTCCTTATGGCATTATGAAAATGTTTGAAGAATATGATATCCCTTTGGCAGGTAAACAGGCAGTAGTGATAGGTCGAAGCAATATTGTGGGTAAACCAATGGCGATTTTATTATTAGAGGCGGATGCAACAGTCACATTAACCCATTCAAAAACGAAAGATTTGGCAAAAGTAGCTAGTAAGGCGGATATTTTAGTTGTAGCAATCGGCAGAGGCCACTTCGTTACAAAAGAATTTGTTAAGCCAGGAGCAGTTGTCATTGATGTTGGAATGAATCGAAATGAAGAAGGAAAATTAATAGGTGATGTGAAGTTCGATGAAGTCGAACCAATCGCTAGCTACATTACCCCGGTTCCTGGGGGAGTAGGACCTATGACCATCACTATGTTAATGCAGCAAACAGTCGAATGTTGTGAGCGACAAGTACTGAATCACGAATAACAAAGAGGTGTTTAAATGGCACAAGAATATTTAACCGTCAGTGCTTTAAACAAGTATATTAAACGGAAGTTCGATGTAGACCCCTATTTAGAGCGGGTCTATTTGACCGGAGAGATATCAAATTTCCGTATGCGAGCAAACAGTCATCAATACTTTAGTTTAAAGGATGAACGTTCCAAAATAAGTGCTATTATGTTTAAAGGAGCGTTTCAAAAGCTGAGGTTTACGCCAAAAGAAGGTATGAAAGTATTAGTGGTAGGTCGCGTGGCATTGTATGAAGCTAGTGGCAACTATCAGATTTATATAGATCATATGGAGCCTGACGGTGTCGGTGCGCTCTATCAAGCATTAGCAGAATTGCGAGAGAAATTGGATAAAGAAGGATTGTTTTCTCTCCCCAAAAAGTCATTGCCTCGCTTTCCGAAACGAATCGCTGTAATCACTAGTCCTAGTGGCGCAGTGATCAGAGATATTATTACAACAGTAAAACGCCGATATCCCATTGTGCAACTGGTTTTATTTCCCACATTGGTTCAGGGAGATAAAGCTGCTGCAGATATTGTCTCAAATATCAAAAAGGCCGAGAAGTTGAATTTTGATACTATGATTATTGGTCGAGGTGGGGGATCGATTGAAGATCTTTGGCCCTTTAATGAAGAGATTGTCGCTCGAGCAATTGCAGCATCTCCGATTCCCGTCATCTCTTCAGTCGGGCACGAAACGGATACGACGATCGCTGATTTAGTTGCAGATGTCCGAGCAGCAACGCCAACAGCAGCTGCAGAATTAGCGGTACCTGTTTTATCGGAAGAAATTTTACGAGTTAAAGAGAAACAAGCACGTCTAGAACAAGCCTTTATGCATCAATTACAACGAAAAAAAGACCGTTTTGAACGTTTGCAGCAATCCTATATCTTTAGACAGCCTGCACGATTATACGAAGCGCAAAGTGTGCGATTGGATCGATTAGTACAACAATTGCAACAAAATATGACTGTTTTAGTCAATCAGCGAGAACGCGAATTGATGCAGTACAGCAGTCGCTTGGCCCAAGCCAATCCTATCAATCGTTTGAAACAAGCGCAACAGCAAATGACATATTTACAGGAACGGCTACAGCAGCAAATGCAGGGATATATAGAAGCTCAACAGCGTAGATTACAGCAGGCAGTTATGTCTCTTGATTTATTAAGTCCACTAAAAACGATGGGACGAGGGTTTACATATACGACCCAAGATGACCAAGTAATTCGTTCTGTTAAGAATTTAAAAGAAAAAGAAATGGTCGTGCATTTTGTTGATGGAAATGTAAAGGCATCAATCTTAGAAATTGAGGAAGGAAAAAAATAATGGAAAATATAACCTTTGAAGAATCAATTACTCAACTAGAAAATATTGTGTCACAATTAGAACGTGGCGATGTGCCATTAGAAGAAGCACTTGAAGCATTTCAAAAAGGTATGGTTTTAAGCAAGCAATGTCAGGATACTTTAACGAAAGCAGAAAAGACATTAACCAAGATGATGAGTGAAGATGAAGAAGTGCCTTTTACAGGTGAGGAGGGAGCCTAATGTTACAGCAGCTTTCTGCTGAAGAGCTACCTAAAGTTGAAAAAGAAATAATTGATTTTATCAACACCTACACAACACATGAAGAGTTAAAGGAAAGTATGCTTTATTCAATTAATGCGGGGGGAAAAAGGATTCGCCCGTTAATAGTATTGGCGACAGTAAAAGCTTTTCAAAAAGAGTTGTCTTTGCCCGTTTACCAGACTGCGGGAGCATTAGAAATGATTCACACCTATTCGTTAATCCATGATGATCTTCCAGCAATGGACGACGATGATTTACGACGTGGGAAACCGACGAATCATAAGGTTTTCGGTGAAGCATTAGCAATTTTAGCAGGAGATGGCCTTTTAACGGGTGCGTTTCAACTGCTCAGTGAAACTATTTTAGACTCCACTGAAACTGTCTTGTTGATCCAGTTATTAGCAAAGGCTGCTGGGACTGGAGGCATGGTTGCAGGACAAGCGGGAGATATGGCGGCAGAAAAGCAGCATGTTTCATTAGATGAATTAAAGATAATTCATCGTGGGAAAACAGGTGCTTTGTTGACTTATGCTTTCGTAGCTGGAGGAATCCTTGCGAATCAAACGGAGTATGTGCTTGAACTTCTAAAAAAACTTGGTGGGCACATTGGTTTGGCTTTTCAAATTCGGGATGATTTATTGGATATTGTGAGTTCAACAGAAGAATTAGGAAAGCAAGTCGGTCAGGACGAAAAATCAGATAAAAGCACATACCCAGCATTATTGGGAGTTGAAGGGGCTAAGCAGTCTCTGGTAGACGAGTTAAGTCAAGCTGAAGATACAATCCAACAATTATCAAAAGTGGCAGAAGTTCAGCCTGAAATTTTCGAAGATTTACTAGCGCTCTTTGCTCTGAAGAAATAATGTGTTGAATGAAGTTAAATCTATTATAAGAAATAGGAGATATCATGAAAAAAGAACGTGTCGACGTGTTGGCTTTTAATCAGGGACTTTTTGAAACCAGAGAAAAGGCTAAACGCGGCGTGATGGCTGGTTTAGTATATGATCAAAAAAATGAACGACTAGATAAACCTGGTGAAAAAATTTCAATTGAGACAGTTTTACAAGTAAAAGGGCAAAGCTTAGCGTATGTTTCTCGTGGTGGATTAAAATTAGAAAAGGCTCTAAAAAGTTTTGATGTAGATATTGATCAAAAAATTCTGTTGGACATAGGATCTTCTACAGGCGGGTTCACAGACGTTGCATTGCAAAACGGTGCTTTGTTAAGCTATGCCTTAGATGTTGGCTATAATCAATTGGCTTGGAAACTACGTCAGGATGAGCGAGTAGTTGTCATGGAACGAACGAATTTCCGTTATTCTAAGTTAGCAGATTTTAAGAAGGGACAACCAAATTTTGCAACAATTGATGTTTCCTTTATCTCTTTAAAGCTGATTTTACCTCCCTTACATGAAATTTTGATGGATAACGGTGACGTGGTCGCGTTGATTAAACCACAATTTGAAGCGGGAAGAGAATTTGTAGGGAAAAAGGGAATTGTTAAGGACCCAAAAACACATTTGATGGTGTTAAAGGAAATTACTGATTTTGCAATAGCGCATGGTTTTAATGTAGAAGAACTGACTTTTTCTCCTATTACTGGTGGGGAAGGAAACATTGAGTTTTTGGCTCATTTGAAAAAAGTACCTGAAACAGGTTGTTTAAAATCAGAAATTAATTTGGAAATGGTTGTAGCAGAGGCTCATCAGCAATTAGATAAATGATCAGGAGGAAAAGAAATGCGAAAAGACGAGCGCCATCGCATTATTACTAAGTTATTGAGCGAGTATGATGTGAAGAAGCAGGAGGAATTTGTAACAGTTCTTGCGCGAGAAGGTGTGAAAGTAACTCAAGCAACAATTTCACGTGATATCAAGGAAATGAAACTCATTAAGGTACCTTCTCCGAATGGTGGGTATCGATACAGTATGCCCCTTCAAGAACAGGAAGACGTGAATGAAAAACTGGCTGATTTGTTAAAAGATGCCATGGTTTCTATTGATCAAATGGAGAAATTTATCAGTGTTAAAACACTTCCGGGAAATGCGTCTGCCTGTGCAAATCTATTAGAAAAACAATTCATGAAAAATTTATTTACGACCTTGAATGATGATGATAGTGTTTTGATGATTGCAAGAACAGAAGACGATGCAAAATATATAAAACAAGATATCGTTGAAAAAAGCCAGAATAATTAGTAAGTCTCATTAAAAGGAGAATATGAAAATGTTGCAAGAGCTAACAATCAAAAATTTTGCGATCATTTCTTCGTTGCATTTAGGATTTACTGATGGAATGACAGCTCTAACTGGCGAAACAGGCGCTGGAAAATCAATTATTATTGATGCAGTTAGCTTGTTAGCTGGAGCTCGTTCATCCATCGAATATATTCGCCAAGGTAGTGATAAATGTTTAGTTGAGGGGCTTTTTGATTTGCCTAAGCAACATGAGTTCAGTCTACTAATGGAAGAACTTGGAATTGAAGTAGATGATGCAGGATTGATTGTTCAAAGAGATTTGAATATCTCAGGAAAAAGTGTCTCACGAGTGAACGGAAGAATTATTACTTTGGCGAACTTACGAAGAATTGGTCAATTCTTAGTAGACATTCAAGGCCAAAACGACCACCAGGAATTGATGCATCCAGAATCGCATCTCCGTCTTTTAGATAGTTTTGGTGACTCGGCTTTTCAAGAGAAAAAAAATAGGTATCAGACCGCGTATCATAGCTATATAACTTTAATGAATCAAGTTAGGAAATTTAAACAAAATGAACAATCTTTTGTTCAAAGAATCGATATGCTAACTTTTCAACAAGAAGAAATTGGAAATGCAGAGCTATCTATTGGTGAAGAAGAAAAACTGATGGAAGAGCGGGAGAAACTTACGAACTATCAGAAAATAGTAGATAGTCTTTCTTATAGTTATCAAGCTATGACAAATGAAGAAACAAACTCTTTAGACGCGATAGGTTCAGCTAGTCAGGAACTTCAAACAATAGCTTCTTTAGATGCTGACTATGAAAGCATTTCTGATAATGTTCATAGTGCCTATTATCTTTTGCAAGATGCGGTCAGTGAAATCGGGCGTCAATTAGATTTGCTAGAGTTAGATGAGGAGCGCTTGGATATAGTTAATGAAAGGCTTGAACTAATTCATCAATTGAAAAGAAAGTATGGAGATTCGATCGAGATCATTCTAAACTATTATGATAAGATTAGTGAAGAACTTTTGGATTCAGACTTCTCTGGAGACAAATTGGAAAGATTAGAAAAAGAACTATATGAAAAAGAAAACGAATTAAAACACTTAGCTGAGATGTTACAAGTGGCGCGAAAAAAGATGGCGAAAAAATTAGAATCAGCAATCCAAAATGAACTGAAGGATTTGTACATGGAGAATGCTCGGTTTGAAGTTAGTTTTAAAGAGAGCTCTTTTAATGCAGAGGGAGTAGATGAGGTAGAGTTTTACATAACGACTAATCCTGGAGAGCCATTGAAACCTCTAGTTAAAGTGGCATCAGGAGGAGAAATTTCTCGAGTCATGTTGGCTTTAAAGACCATTTTCTCAAAAACTCAGGGATTAACGAGTATTGTTTTTGATGAAGTAGATACTGGAGTGAGTGGGCGAGTCGCCCAAGCGATTGCAGACAAGATTTATCAAATTGGTCTGAATTCACAGGCCTTATGTATCACTCATTTACCTCAAGTAGCTGCTAAAGCCGATCATCAACTATTTATTCGTAAAGAGATAGTTGATGGAAGGACTTTAACTAAGGTAGAGGAGTTAACTGAAAGGGATCGTATTGACGAAATTGCTCGTATGTTAGCAGGAGCAGAGATTACAGATTTAACTGTCAAGCATGCAAAAGAATTATTGCAATTAGCAAAAAAATAGCCGGAGCTCATGCTCCGGCTATTTGCTTACATAATACTTAGTAGACTACTCAAAACCAATGAACCGATTGTTAAAATTAACATGGTCCAAATAACAATCTTGGTAACTTTAGAAAAAGTACTGGTAGATTTTTTGTTATTCATGCCGTCACCATCCTCAAAAAAATCTCAAATTCATCATACTTCATTTCTTGAAACTCCGCAAATAACTGAAAAAACTTTTAAAAAATACTAAGAAATCTTTTCGCGTCAATATTGCGAATTCAATTGTTAAAACTTGCTAAATCCTTTATATTTTAAATGAATTGAAACACGAATGTAACGATAATGCAGTATAGTGAAGGTAGTAGTTAGAAGAGGAAGGACTGTATTTGTTGGCATCATTTTCACCAATTTTGTTGTTATGGTACATTTTCCCGATTATCGTCTTTTTAGCGTCTGATTATATCGTAACAACTTTTAAATTAAAACAACGCTTCAATTTGAAAACGCCAGATATTACTGTACCATTTTTAATCGTTGGAATGCACGAAATATCAAAAAGTATCAGTACGTTTTCAATTTTACCATATTTTTTACTATCCATTCTATTATTGGGTATTAGCGTCGTCGTTTTCCAAGCCTATCGCTATCGTGAAATCATGTATGGTCGCTTTTTCAAAATGTTTTGGCGCTTAACGTTTTTATTATCAGTTTTGGTCTATTTTATTTTGATTATTGCAAGTATTATTAATGCCTTATAAATGAAAAAAACTTTAAAAAAACTCTTTATTACCTACGTATTTCCCGATAAACCAATATGGTTAGAGAAGGTCAAGAAACTGTTATTTTTGTTTTTTGTAAAGTGTGGTAGATTGTGGGGGATTGTGGTAGACTAATCTCATGCGGTGGTAAAAAGGGGTGAGGTCTAGATGTTCATGGGTGAATTTCAACACAATATTGATGCAAAAGGTCGATTGATCGTTCCATCAAAATTACGTGAACAGTTAGGCGAGAAGTTTGTTGTTACCCGAGGTATGGATGGGTGTTTGTTCGGTTACCCTTTAGCCGAGTGGAATCAATTAGAAACAAAGCTAAATGAAATGCCGCTTTCAAAGAAAGATGCGCGTGCATTTGTTCGTTTCTTTTATTCTGCTGCTACCGAGTGTGAGATTGATAAACAAGGTCGGATTAACATACCGGCATCTTTGCGTAGTCACGCTTCTTTGGAAAAAGAATGCGTCATCATTGGTGTAGCCAATCGCATTGAAATTTGGGATCAAACTCGTTGGAATGATTTTACAAAAGAAACAGAAGCTAGTTTCGACGACATTGCAGAGACAATGGTCGATTTTGGATTTTAGAGAAGAGGATTATCAATGACAGACTTTCAACATACAACCGTTTTGCTTCGCGAGACAGTTGATGGTCTAGCAATCAAACCAGACGGTATTTATGTTGATTGTACATTAGGCGGTGCTGGGCACAGTGAGTACTTGCTAAGCCAGTTAAACGCAGATGGACATCTTTATGCTTTTGATCAAGATCAAAAAGCGATTAATAACGCGAAAATTCGTTTGGCAAAATATGTCGAAAAAAAGCAAGTGACTTTTATTAAAGCTAATTTCAGAAATCTAAAAGAAGAACTGAATTATTTAGGTGTGACAGAAGTCGACGGGATTTTATATGATTTGGGCGTTTCCTCTCCGCAACTAGATGAAGCTGAACGTGGGTTTAGTTACCATCAAGATGCTCCATTAGATATGCGGATGGATCAGGATGCTCCCTTGAGTGCCTATCAAGTTGTAAATGATTACTCTTACCATGAATTAGTAAAAATCTTCTTTCGCTACGGGGAAGAAAAATTCTCTAAACAAATCGCACGTTTGATTGAACGCAAACGTGAAGAAAAGCCAATAGAAACTACAGGCGAGCTCGTTGATATAATTAAGGAAGCTATTCCAGCTCCGGCAAGACGAAAAGGCGGTCATCCTGCAAAAAGGGTTTTCCAAGCTATTCGGATTGCTGTGAATGATGAGCTAGGAGCAATTGAGAGTTCTTTGGAACAAGCGATTGATATGCTATCTGTTAACGGAAGAGTCAGTGTAATTACGTTTCATTCATTAGAAGATCGAATCGTGAAGACCATGTTTAAAGAATTTAGCACACCTAAGGATATGCCACCTGGCTTACCAATGGTACCGGAAGAATTTCAGCCAATGCTAAAATTAGTAAATCGAAAACCAATTATTCCTTCAGAAGAGGAATTAAATGAGAACAATCGTGCGAGAAGTGCAAAATTGCGGATCGCTGAGAAAGTGAAGAAAGGATAGGAATTATGGCAGAATTAAAAAATAAACAACCATTTCAATTTGATTCTCAGCAAGATGAGATTCAACAAACGCCAGATTCTTTCAAAGTCTTCGTTTCTCCTGGAGATCGTTTAAAGAAAATTACACGAGTAGAAAAATTTGCCGTGTTAGCTTTCTTAGTGATGTTAATTGGGCTGTCAATCGTGATGGTAAATTATCGTAATGAAATCAGCAAAACACAAAATGAAATTACTAGTATTCAAACCGATATTGATGCGAAAGAAAAAACAGCGACGCAATTACAACAAGAAAAAAGTGAATTGTCTCGATCTGATCGTTTGAAAGAAGTTGCGGAAAAAGCGGGTCTTTCTATCAATGACGCGAATTTAAGGAAAGTGAAGTAAATGAGCTTTAAAAGGCTAAGAAGAAAAATCCGAAAAAAGAATTTGACTCCGATGAACAATCGCAAAAAAGTAGGCGTTATTTTGTTTGCTACGAGTATTGGATTGTTCTTTTTATTTGCCGTTCGCATGATTTATGTGGTGGCAGGTGGACATGTAGCAGGAACATCATTAAAAGCTAAGACGGAAGAGCTTTATCATGGTGGTGAAGTTGTCAAGGCTAAACGAGGGACGATTTATGATCGTAACGGTGAGGTTATAGCAGAAGATGCTACCTCTTATTCCGTTTATGCAATTCTTTCGGAAAGCTATGTTTCAGGAAAAGATAAACTTTACGCCCAAGAGAAAAACTTTGATGAATTAGCTTCTATATTACATAAGTATTTAGGGATTAAAGAAAAAACAGCTTTGAAAACATTAAAGAGCGGCATAAATAGTGACGGGACAAGTAAGTATTACCAAGTTGAGTTTGGCAATAAGGGAAAAAACATTTCCGAGGAGACCAAACAAAATATCGAAGATGCGATGAAGAAAGCTAAAATCAAAGGACTATATTTCACCGATCACACTGATCGAATGTATCCGAATGGAAATTTTGCTTCTCACTTCATAGGTTATGCTCAACCAGACAAAAACGAAAATTTAGTTGGGATGATGGGTGTCGAAGCTGCTTACGACGATGTTTTAAAAGGGAAAGATGGAAAAGTAGTTTATCAAAAGGACGAAAACCAACGTCCAATTCCTGGCAGTGTTGCAGAAGAAAAGAAAGCAGTCGACGGAGAAGATATCTATACTACTTTAGACGCAGGCTTACAAAGCTATTTAGAAACGTTGTTGGACAAAGTGAATTCAGAAGCCAATCCTACAGAGATGACAGCTATGCTGATGCAGGCGAAAACAGGGGATATTCTAGCAATGTCTCAACGACCAACATTCAACCCAGAGACTAAGGAAGGGCTCGGGGAATCTGACGCATGGCGAAACTTCTTAGTAGAAGATAGCTATGAGCCAGGATCAACTATGAAGGTTTTTACCACTGCCGCAGCCGTTAACGAAGGCGTCTTTAATGAAAATGAAAGCTACGTTTCTGGAAAGATCCAAGTGGCTGATGCGACCATTAATGACTGGGACTTAGGCAAAAAAGGAATATTAACAATGCGCCAAGCGTTATCTTGGTCTAGTAATGTCGGAATGGTGAAGTTGGAAGAAAAACTTGGGGATCGTTGGCCTGAATACGTGAAACGATTTGGATTTGGTCAAAGTACTTATTCTGGTTTGCCTGGTGAATCAAAAGGAACTCTGCCGACGAGTAATATCGTTGACCAGGCGATGAGTTCATATGGACAAGCTATTGGGGTGACGAATTTTCAAATGATGCGCGGCTTTACTGCTGTTGCAAATGACGGAAAAATGCTGCAACCCCATTATGTTGAAAAAATAGCTAACCCTAATACAGGTAAAGAAATTATTACAAAGCCAGAAGTCGTAGGTGAACCAATTACGGCTGAGACCGCACAAAAGGTGCGTGAATACATGCGTGATACCGTAGAAAGTGAAAATTACGGTTCTGCTTATGATCAATACAAAGTACCCGGATATCATATTTCTGCTAAAACAGGGACCGCTCAAATTGCTGAGAATGGTAGATATCTGACAGGTGATACAAACTATATTTATTCAATTGCGTTGATGCTTCCTTCAGAGGATCCAGAATACATTTTATATTTAACAATGAAACAGCCACAGGAAAATAAAGAAGGTATTTTGGGAGAAATAGCTAATCCTTTATTGAGTCGTGCAATGGAATTCCAAAATAATGAATCTGATTCTTCAGAGGAAGAAAGTAATACTAAGGTTACTGTAGAAGATTATCGTAATCTTTCAACATCAAAAGCTGCAGCAGATGCCAATAAACGTGGACTGACAGCTGTAGTAGTTGGCGATGGAGATAAGGTTGTACAGCAGTCTGCCAAACCAGGTGAAAAGGTAATGGCAAATGAACATCTTATTTTGTTGACAGACGGCAAGAAAGAGATGCCTGATGTTCGTGGCTGGTCTAAAGCAGATATTTTGAAGTTGACTAATTTGCTGGATATTGATGTCACATTTAAAGGGGACGGCTACTGTACGAAACAAAATATTGCTCCCTATTCGGAAATATCGAAGAAGAAATTGAAAATTACGTTAGGTTAGACTGGAGAGAAAAAAATGCAACCGGCACAACTATTTATCGCTTTTGCCAGTAGTTTCGCAATTACTGTTGCAGGCATGCCATTTATTATTGGCTATTTTAGGATGAAGAAACAAGGACAAGAAATTCGTGATGAAGGGCCAAAATGGCATAATACAAAAGCTGGCACACCAACGATGGGTGGTTTAGGTTTTCTAGCCGCTGCAGTGATTACATCAATCTGGTTTAGTCTTTGGACGCAGCAAATGACAACCTCGTTATTAATTCTAGTATTCGTATTATTACTTTATGGAATCATTGGATTTCTGGACGATTTTATCAAATTAGCTAAGAAGCAAAATGAAGGATTAACTTCAAAGCAGAAATTCATTGCCCAAGTTGTTGTTGCGATAGTCTTCTATTTAATCTATCGAATGGAAGGTTATCCAAATACGTTGAATTTCTTTGGCATCGATTTACCCTTAAATATTGTCTATGGACTTTTTGCGATTTTTTGGTTGGTTGGTTTCTCAAATGCAGTAAATCTAACTGATGGAATCGACGGGCTAGTTTCAGGCTTAGGGACAATCTCATTTGCAACATACGGTATTATTGCTTGGAACCAACAACAATATGAAGTTTTAATCGTGTGCCTAGCTGTAATGGGTGGATTAGTCGGTTTCTTTCCCTACAATAGAAAACCTGCGAAAATTTTTATGGGAGATGTCGGTTCTCTCGCTTTAGGCGGATTGTTGGCAGCTATTTCAATTGTTCTACATCAAGAATGGACATTGCTATTAGTCGGTCTGGTATATATTTTTGAAACAGCAAGCGTGATTATTCAAGTTACTTCCTTTAAAATGACAGGGAAACGTGTTTTTAAGATGTCACCGTTGCATCATCATTTTGAGATGTCAGGTTGGTCCGAATGGAAAGTAGATACTGTTTTTTGGGCAATCGGACTGATTGCATCTATTATTGTTTTATTGATCGTACTGTAGGAGATGACTAGGAAATGAAACAAATCAAACAATATGAAAACGAAAAGGTATTAGTGTTAGGATTAGCGAAGAGTGGATTTAGTGCGGCCAAGTTATTAAACGACTTGGGCGCACTTGTTACGGTAAACGATGGAAAACCTTTCGAGGAAAACCCTGAGGCCCAAGGACTGTTGGAGCAAGGAGTTCGAGTGATTACAGGTCACCATCCAATCGAATTACTAGATGAAGACTTTTCATTAATGGTAAAAAACCCAGGTATTCCTTATGATAATCCCTTAGTGGCGAAAGCCGAAGAATTGCATATTCCAATTTTGACCGAAGTGGAGTTGGCTTATCAAGTCGCAGAATGTCCTATCGTTGGTATCACCGGAACGAATGGGAAAACGACAACAACTACCATGATCGGTCTATTATTGAATCAAGAGAGAAAGACTGGTAAAGCACACTTAGCTGGGAATATTGGTTTTCCTGCTAGTGAAGTAGCTTCTAAGGCTACAGCAGATGACGACATCGTTATGGAATTGTCGAGTTTTCAATTGATGGGAATTAAAAGCTTTAAGCCACAAATAGCAGTTATTACCAATATTTATGAAGCGCATTTAGATTATCATAAAACGCGTGAAAATTACGTAGCAGCTAAATGGGCAATCCAACAAAAAATGACCGCAGATGATTATTTAGTTTTAAACTGGAATTCAACAGAATTACAAGAGTTGAGCACACAAACTGGGGCACAAATTGTTCCTTTTTCTACAACAGAAAAGTTAGATAATGGGGCTTACCTATCAGATGGACAGCTGTGTTTCAAAAAAGAAAAGATTATGGCCGCTTCTGATTTAGGTGTACCTGGCGCTCATAATATTGAGAATGCTTTGGCAGCAATTGCAGTAGCAAAATTAAAAGGTATTTCTAATGAAGGAATTCGTAAAGCGTTAAGTAATTTTCATGGTGTTCCTCATCGAACACAATACGTGGATACGATCAATGGACGCAAGTTTTACAATGATTCAAAGGCAACAAACAGCTTAGCGACCGAAATGGCGCTAAGTGGCTTTGATAATGATCGTTTAATTTTACTGGCGGGCGGCTTGGATCGTGGAAATGAATTTGATGAGCTAATTCCGTCACTAGAAGGTGTCAAAGCAGTGATTCTTTTTGGGGAAACGAAGGACAAACTGGCTGATACTGCAAGAAGAGCAGGGATTCAGACAATTATTTTGACCTCTAATGTTGAAACGGCTGTTCCTTTGGCTTATGAACAGAGTGAAGATGGCGACAGCATTTTATTATCTCCTGCAAATGCAAGCTGGGATCAATACCCAAACTTTGAAATACGCGGAGATAAATTTATGCATGCTGTGAAACAACTAGAAAAGTAGGGAAATGAAATGAGAATACTTGTTACAGGCGGTGGCACTGGTGGACATATCTATCCAGCTCTGGCATTTATCCGTTACGTACAAAAAATCCAACCTGATTCTGAATTTCTATATGTAGGGACGCATCGAGGTTTGGAAAATAAAATTGTGCCTGAAACAGGCATCTCTTTTAAGACAATTAAAATTCAAGGATTTAAACGGAAACTTTCGTTTGATAATTTAAAAACCGTACAGCTGTTTCTAGAGAGTATCAAACGCTCGAAGGAAATATTGCGAGAATTTAAGCCAGATGTTGTGATTGGTACAGGCGGATATGTTTCTGGATCGGTTGTTTATGCGGCAGCAAGAATGAAAATTCCGACGATTGTTCACGAGCAAAATAGCGTACCGGGTATTACAAATAAATTTTTGAGTCGTTTTGCTGATAAGGTGGGCATCTGTTTTCCTGATGCTGCTCAATATTTTCCAGAAAATAAGACTGTATTAGTTGGAAATCCTCGAGCGCAAGAAGTAGTCACTAGTGGAAAATCAGACGTATTGGAACAATACAATTTGTTGCCAGATACCCCAACAGTATTAATTTTCGGCGGCAGTCAGGGTGCACTTAAAATAAACCAAGCAGTCATACAGGCGTTACCCAAATTCTCGCAAAAAGATTATCAGGTATTATATGCTTCTGGAGACCGTTATTATAACGAGATTTCCGAAAAAATTGATGTAGAAAAAATCAGTCGCAACTTGTCACTTCAACCTTATATAAAAAATATGACAGATGTTATGGCAAATGTAGACTTATTGATAGGTAGAGCTGGAGCAACATCCATAGCAGAGTTTACTGCATTGGGACTACCAGCCATCTTAATTCCGAGTCCATATGTTACCAATGACCACCAAACAAAAAACGCACAGAGCTTGGTAAACGCGGGTGCTGTTAAAATGATTGCAGATGCTAATTTAACAGGTGAAAATCTTGTTGAAGCAGTAGATGAAATCATGAATAACAATGAAAAAAGAGAAATAATGGCAAAAGCCTCTCGTCAAGAAGGAATTCCTGACGCAGCTGAACGCATGTGGTCATTGGTAAACGAGATCGTTAAATAATTATTGGAGGTGAGGATCATTAGTCGTGAAGAGTTTCCAGAAGAAAATAAAGAAAAAGAAGAAAAAACAAAACAAGAGAATTTGACTCCGTGGCAACTAGCAAACATGGAGTATTTAAAGCAAAAAGCGCTCGAGAAGGGCGAACCTGAAACACCGCCTAAATCTTCTGAATCGTCAGCTGAAAACACAAATACTAGTGAACCCGCCGATGAAAAAAAAGAAGCAGCAGATATGGATGATCCGCCGACTGTTGATGAGGATCTGGAAGACACAGAAGAAAAAGAAGCACCAGATTCTGCCAAAGGTCCAAAAAGCGGTTCGTTCTTAGAGCGTCTCCCCAATATTAAACATGAACGAAATCGTCGTCTCGTTCGAAGATCTTCCATTTTAATTGGATTATTTTCAATCCCGGCGATACTACTATTATATTACATTTCACCCTTAGGTAAGTTAGGTGGAGTAAGCATTACTGGAAATGAAAAAATTTCGGCAGAGATAATCAAAAAAGAACTCAATTTTTCAGTTGGAGATAATCTTTGGAGTCAATATTTTGATCGTAGTGACAATGTGAAAAATTTGAAAAAGCAAGAACTTCAGATTGAGGATGCGGAAGTTCACATCGATGGCTTCAATCATTTTGAAGTGAAAGTGAAAGAGTATCCAGAGGTCGCCTATTTAGAAAGTGATGGGAAATACTCACCTGTAATTTCGAATGGAAAGATTATTCCAGTCGAAGTTGAAAAAAGCGATGGAGAGCTGCCAATTTTGGAGAACTTCACTGGATCAAAACGAATATTGAAAGTTCTTGAAGGATATAAAAAGTTATCTGAAGAAGTAAAACAAGGAATATCTCAGATAAAATATGCTCCGACAAGTGAAAACAAAGAGTTACTGGAAATTTTCATGAATGATGGGAATAAAGTGTTGGTTAGTATCAACGATCTAGGGGATAAAATGAAATACTACCCTCAAATTGCTAAAGAAATGAGCGATAAAGAGATTAAAGGCGTAGTTGACATGGAAGCTGGAATATACAGCTATCCGTACACTGAAAATTCAGCTACTGAGGATTCAACTCAAGACTCGACAGAACAATCTGAAACGCCAGTTGGAAATGATTAAATTTATTACAAGAAAATGTTGAATCTTCTTTTTCATTCTAGGCAAAATGTGTTAAAATTGAAGGCAGTGAATTACTTGCAAAAAATTATATTTCATGCTTAACAGTAACTTAAAATATTAAATCTGAATAAAGCATTTATTTGAAAATAGGAGGGAATCCCATTCATGGCAAAAGCAGGAATGTATGTAGGCCTTGATATCGGGACAACATCGATAAAAGTTGTTGTAGCCGAGTACATCGATAGCCAAATGAATATCATTGGTGTTGGAAACGCAAAATCAGAAGGAATCAATCGTGGGATTATCGTAGATATTGATAAAACAGTACAGGCGATTCAACGAGCAGTAAAACAGGCCGAGGAAAAAGCTGGGATTCAGATTAAAAGTGTCAGTGTAGGATTACCTGCCAACTTATTAGAAGTTGAGCCTTGCCAAGGTATGATCGCTGTGAATAATGAGTCTAAAGAGATTATGGATGAAGATGTTCGTAATGTCGCTTCAGCAGCAATGGTTCGTTCGGTTCCTCCTGAAAGACAAATAGTTGCACTATTGCCTCAAGAGTTTACCGTCGATGGTTTTGAAGGGATCAAAGATCCACGCGGTATGATAGGTGTACGTCTTGAGATGTTCGGATTAGTATTTACTGGTCCTAAGACAATCATTCATAACATTACCAAATGTGTTGAAAAAGCGGGACTGTCTGTTGCTGAGACAGTAATTACATCTTTGGCTCTGACAGAATCTACATTATCTGATGGAGAAAAAGATTTTGGTACGATTGTTATTGACATGGGTGGCGGACAAACAACAACGGCCGTTATGCATGATAAACAATTAAAATTCACCCACGTGGATCAAGAAGGTGGAGAATTTGTTACTAAAGATATCTCGATTGTTTTGAACACGTCATTTAACAATGCGGAAGCATTAAAAATTAACTATGGGGATGCTTACCCAAGCCGCACATCAGCGGATGAAGATTTCCCTGTAGATGTGATTGGTAAAACAGATCCGATTAAAGTCGATGAGCGCTATTTAGCTGAAATCATTGAAGCACGTTTAGAACAAATATTCCGCAAAGCAAAAGAAGCTTTGGATGAAATCGAAGCGCTTGACTTACCAGGTGGAGTCGTGTTAACTGGTGGTGCTGCAAGCTTGCCAGGCGTAGTTGACTTAGCTGAAGATATTTTTGGGACGACAGTGAAACTTCACGTACCAAACCAAATGGGCTTGAGAAATCCAGTCTTTACAAATGTCATTAGTATCGTTAATTATTCAGCTGAATTAAGCGATGTATATCATTTGGCAAAATCAGCTGTGACCGGTGAAAAAGTTTCTTTATCTGCTTCACCTCAAACGAGCGCTGTCTCGACAGCACCTGTGTATGACGATTACGAAGCTTCAAATGATTACGAAGAAGAATCAAAACCAAAAAATGAAGAAAAAGTAACCGGGAAGATTAAAGACTTCTTCTCTAATATTTTTGACTAATTTGTAGGAGGAATAGAAAATATGGAATTCTCAATAGATAACAATATTAACGAAGGTGCAGTTATTAAAGTTATCGGTGTTGGCGGTGGCGGTGGCAATGCCATCAACCGTATGATCGAGGAAAACGTCAAAGGCGTTGAATTTATCGCGTCAAACACTGATGTACAAGCTCTTAAAAATTCAAAAGCAGAAACAGTTATTCAATTAGGCCCTAAATATACACGCGGTTTAGGTGCTGGTTCACAGCCTGAAGTTGGTCAAAAATCAGCAGAAGAAAGTGAACAAGCAATCCGTGATGCATTAGAAGGTGCTGACATGGTCTTTATTACTGCCGGAATGGGTGGGGGAACTGGTACTGGTGCAGCACCGATTGTTGCGAAAATCGCTAAAGATTTAGGTGCATTAACAGTAGGAGTCGTTACTCGTCCATTTAGCTTTGAAGGACCAAAACGCGGACGTTTTGCCGCAGAAGGTATTTCATTGCTTAAAGAAAACGTTGATACACTATTAATCATTTCAAACAATCGTTTACTTGAAGTTGTTGATAAGAAGACGCCAATGCTTGAGGCCTTCCGTGAAGCAGACAATGTTTTACGTCAAGGAGTGCAAGGGATTTCTGATTTGATTACAGCTCCTGGCTATGTCAACTTGGACTTCGCTGATGTGAAAACAGTTATGGCTAATCAAGGTACTGCTTTGATGGGTATTGGTGTTGCTAGCGGTGAAGATCGTGTTGTCGAAGCGACGAAGAAAGCTATTTCTTCTCCATTATTAGAAACATCCATTGATGGTGCAGAACAAGTATTGTTAAATATTACTGGCGGTTTAGATATGACGCTATTTGAGGCACAAGATGCTTCTGACATCGTTGCTAGTGCAGCTACAGGCGATGTAAATATTATTTTAGGTACATCAATCAGCGAAGAATTAGGCGATGAAATTCGCGTGACAGTAATTGCGACAGGAATTGACCCAACAAAAAAGGAGCGTAAGGCTACACGTAACACACAACGTGCTAGTCAAATCCAATCAGTTCCACAAAAGCAAAATTTAGATATCGAACCTTCAAGAAATAATGAAGGGCAATCTGCATTTGGCGAATGGGATATTCGTAAAGAAGAAAATATCCGCCCGAAGGTTGAAGAAACACAATTTGATAACATCGAAAAGAAAGAATTCGAAACCTTCAATCGTGAAGAAGTAAAACCTGAAAAAGACGAAGAACTAGATACACCACCATTCTTTCGCCGTAGAAAATAAAAGGGGGAGAGCACATGATCGCTGAAAACTTGCATAAAATCGAGCAAGAAATTCAGGAGTCGTGTGCTCTTGTTTCACGTAACCCAAAGGATGTTACAATGGTTGCGGTGACCAAGAGTGTCGACTCCAAAACAGCAAGTGAACTCGTTGAGTTGGGAATTTTGGATTTAGCGGAAAATAGGGTAGATAAATTACTAGAGAAAAAGCAAAGTCTTTCACAACATCAGCAGATCAAATGGCATCTTATTGGTAATTTACAGCGTCGCAAGGTAAAATTGATTATAAATGAAATTGATTTTTTTCATGCACTGGACAGTTTGCGTTTAGCACAAGAAATTCAAAAACGTGCGGAACATCAAATAGATTGTTTTATTGAGATAAATGTTTCTGGTGAAGAATCGAAGCATGGGATCAAACCAGCAGAACTTCATTCTTTTATTCAGGAAATAGCAGGGTTGGATAAGATACGAGTGATTGGCTTGATGACCATGGCTCCTTATGAAGCGAGTGAGCAGGAAGTTCGAACAATTTTTTCAACCTTGAAAGATCTTCAAGAAAGTGTGAAAAAACTAAACTTGCAATACGCCCCATGCACAGAATTGAGTATGGGAATGAGCCAAGACTTCAAAACGGCAATTGAAGAAGGCGCCACATTTGTTCGAATTGGAACGGCATTATTTAGGAAAGGTTAGGTAAAGTTAATGGGAATTAGTCTAGCAAAGATCACTGATTTTTTTGGTTTAGCAGATGATGATATGTATGAAGAAGTAGCAGCACCTGCCCCAAAGAAGCAGGTTAGCCGCCCACAAAGCGCGCCTAAAAAAGAACGCGTAACGGCACGTTCAACATACCAAAAGCAAGAAAGACCAAAAGAAAGAGTACAGCAAAAAGTACAGGAGCGAGTACAACAACCAGTTGTTGAAACTCCTACGAATCGACGGGCAGAGGCTGTAATGAAAAAAGCAGAAAGTATGCCTAAGAAAAGTGAAAAAGTCGTTTCTATGCCAAATAATAACAGTCGGGCACAACGATTTGCTCCAAGAATGGAAGAAAAGAAAAAAGACCGCATCTCAGTGGTTGAACCAAGAGCCTATAATGAAGCGATGACAATCGCCAAACGTGTTGGACAAGGCGAAGTGGTTCTAATTAATTTTCAATCTTTAGATGAGATGAAGGCACGACGTGTGGTTGATTTTCTAACGGGCGCGGTATTTATGATTGACGGCGATATTAAGCGCGTTGGCAATGAGATGTTCTTATGTACGCCGACAAATGTTGAAATTACGAATACTGCATTGAGCTCAATGGTTGATGATGATATTTATGGATTAGGAATGTAAAGGAGCCGCTTATTTGAATCTACTTATTACACTTTTTTACTATTTAAATCGTTTAGTTTATCTCTATACGATACTTTTAGTTGTTTATGCGTTGATGTCATGGTTCCCAGGAGCCTACCAATCTAGATTTGGTCAGCTTTTAGGTCGAATTTGTGAGCCGTTTCTTAATTTGTTTCGACGGTTGCCATTACAATTTGGCGGGATTGATTTTTCAGTGATGGCTGCGATTTTAGCGTTAAATTTTGCAATGGGGGTATTACAAAGAATTCTGATAAATATTATTTATTAAGGAGGTGGCACTATGAATGCGAATGTCTATCAACATTTTAGACCAGAAGAGCATCCATTTGTTGACAGTGTTGGCGATTGGCTAGAACAAGTTGAAAGCCAGTACGCTCCTTATTTGACGAATTTTTTAGATCCTCGTCAGGCGTATATTTTAGAAACATTAATTCGTGAAAATAGCGAATTAAAATTTTCTTTTTATGGCGGTTATGAAGATGCAGAACGTTGTCGCTGCATGATTTATCCTGATTATTACGAGCCGCAGATCGACGATTTTGAACTGGTGATGATTGAGATTAACTATCCACAAAAGTTCACTGAACTTTCTCATGGAAAGATTCTGGGGACGTTAATGAATGCGGGAATTAAGCGTGACTATTTTGGGGATATTATTTCTGACGGTGATCGTTGGCAAATCTTTTTAGCAAAAGAATCTGCTAGCTATATCGTTAGTCAAGTAACAAAAATTGGTCGTGTGACAGTTCATTTAGAGGAACGGCCTTACACAGACATTATTATTCCTAAGGATAGTTGGTTAGAGGAAACTACTACAGCAACTTCTCTGCGACTGGATGCAATTGTTTCAACCGTCTACAATATATCACGTCAGCGTTCAAAACAGTTAGTGGAAGCCGGCAAGGTGAAAGTCAACTGGTCAGTAAATGAACGCCCAGATTATTTGCTAGATTTATTAGATGTCGTTTCAGTCCGGGGATTTGGTCGAATTCAGATTCAAGGATTAGAGGGAAAAACAAAGAAAGAGAAATTTCGTTTGCGTTTAGGCGTTTTGCGAAAATAAAATTTATGAGGTGAACAAAAAAATGGCATTAACTCCATTAGATATTCAAAATAAGAATTTCTCCACGAAAATGCGTGGCTATAACCAAGATGAGGTCGATGACTTCTTAGATATGATCGTTCGCGATTATGAAGACAGTATCGCAAAAAATCGTGAATTAGAAAAAGCATTGAAGCATTCAGAGGAAAAATTAGAGTACTTCAATGAATTGAAGGAAGCGTTGAACCAATCAATCGTTGTAGCACAAGATACCGCTGATAAGGTTAAATCTTCTGCAAGCAAGGAATCTGAAGTAATTGTCACATCTGCTCAAAACCGTGCAGATGAGCTGATTTCTAACGCAATGCAAAAGGCTAACTTGTTAACGACAACTGCTGAAGACAAAGCAAAAGAAATTCTAACTGATGCTACTTCTAAAGCTCGTCAATTAGCTGCGGAAACAAATGACTTGAAAAAGAAAACGCGTGTTTTCCATCAACAATTATTATTGCTGTTAGAAACACAAATCGATCAAGCGCGCAGTGGCGATTGGGAAGAAGTCCTAAAACCAATGTCTTCCTATGTGGGAGATGGACATGAAGTTCTGAAAGAAGTTTTAGCTAATGAACTTGACAACGATGATGTGGTTGCAGTAGACTCAGATGAAGCAATTATTACTCCTGAACCTGAAGAAGATATGGGATTAACGATTGACATTCCTGAATTAATTAAATCAGACGAAAACTAAGCTAATCTAGAATAGAAAAGCTGATTAGATTCTTTTAGCGAGCCGATGATAGTGGAAGTTCGGCAGACCCTCTAATTAGAAAGATCCTCTAGATCATGCGGTTGTGAAATATTAGTAGCAATCGACGGGTCATTCCGTTAACAATGATTAGAGGAAACTTTTTGGTTTCAAATTTTGGGTGGTACCACGACAAGCTCGTCCCTTTGCGGACAAGCTTGTTTTTTTGTGTTTTTAAACTTTTGATTTATCAAGGACTATTCAATCTTGAGTAGTACCTTAAAATAGAAAAAGGAGACGATTGATAGTGAAGACAAAAGAGACCCTTCAACTAGGTAAAACTGGGTTCCCGATGCGTGGCAATTTGCCAAATCGTGAAGGACAATGGGAAAAAGAATGGGAAGAAAATAAAATTTACGAAAAGCGTCAAAAATTAAATGAAGGAAAACCAACCTTTGTTCTCCACGATGGCCCTCCATATGCTAATGGAAACATCCATATTGGACATGCACTAAATAAAATTAGTAAAGATATCATCGTGCGCTCAAAATCAATGTCAGGTTTTCGTGCACCTTATGTACCGGGCTGGGATACACATGGATTGCCAATCGAACAAGTTCTTGCTAATAAAGGAATCAAACGAAAAGAAATGACGATGGCTGAGTATCGAAAAAAATGTGAAGAATATGCGCTATCACAAGTGGATAAGCAGCGAGATGATTTCAAACGGTTAGGGATCGCTGGTGAGTGGGACAATCCTTACATCACTCTTACTCCTGATTACGAGGCAGCTGAAATTCGTGTGTTCGGTAAAATGGCGGAAAAGGGCTACATTTATAAAGGATTAAAACCAATCTATTGGTCACCATCTAGTGAGTCATCATTGGCCGAAGCGGAAGTTGAATATAAGGATGTTAAATCGCCTTCTATTTTTGTTGCTTTTAAGGTTAAGGATGGTAAAGGAATTCTGGATACAGATACTTCATTTATTATCTGGACAACGACTCCATGGACTTTACCAGCTAACCAAGGAATTTCTGCAAACCCAGCGTATACTTACGTGGTGGTGGAAGCAGATGGGAGAAAATTTGTTGTTGCGAAAGACTTATTGGCAAATGTTGCTGAGGAGTTAGATTGGACAGATCCTAAGGTTATTAAAGAAGTTAACGGAAAAGACTTAGAGTATATGACTGCGCAGCATCCATTTTATGATCGAGAATCTCTAGTCATCTTAGGCGATCACGTCACATTAGATGCCGGTACTGGACTGGTTCATACAGCGCCTGGACATGGGGAAGATGATTATTTTGCCTGGAAGAAATATCGTAAAGACATCATTTCCCCCGTTGATGATCGCGGTGTTATGACTGCTGATGCGCCTGGGTTTGAAGGAGTCTTTTATGACAAGGTCAATCCAATGGTCACAGAACTGTTAGAAAAAAATGGGGCTTTATTGAAATTAGAATTCTTTACGCATAGTTATCCTCATGACTGGCGTACAAAGAAACCAATCATTTATCGTGCAACGCCTCAATGGTTTGCTTCTATTGATAAATTCCGTCAAGATATCTTAGACGAAATTGAAAAAGTCGATTGGATCATCCCATGGGGAAAAACTCGTTTGTACAATATGATTCGTGACCGTGGGGATTGGGTCATTTCTCGTCAGCGTGCATGGGGAGTTCCATTGCCAATCTTCTATGGTGAAAACGGTGAGGCAATCATCACACCGGAAACAACAGAACATGTGGCACAGCTATTCGCTGCGTATGGTTCTAACATTTGGTTTGAACGTGAAGCGAAGGATTTATTGCCGGAAGGATTTACTCATCCAAGTTCACCAAATGGAGAATTTACAAAAGAAACAGATATTATGGATGTGTGGTTCGATTCAGGATCTTCTCACGAAGCGGTGTTACGTCAACGTGATAACTTAACGTTCCCAGCTGACATGTATTTGGAAGGTTCTGACCAGTATCGTGGCTGGTTCAACTCAAGTATCACGACTAGTGTCGCTATTAATGGCGTCGCTCCATACAAATCAGTTCTTTCTCAAGGGTTTACTTTAGATGGTGAAGGCCGAAAAATGAGTAAATCTCTAGGAAATACAATCGTACCGGATAAAGTAATCAAGCAAATGGGTGCAGACATCTTGCGTCTATGGGTCAGCAGTGTAGACTATGAAGCGGACGTTCGAGTATCAATGGATATCTTGAATCAAGTATCGGAAGTTTATCGTAAAATCCGTAATACGATGCGTTTCTTATTAGCCAATACGAGTGATTTTGAACCAACAAAACACGCAGTAGCCTATGATGATTTACGTTCAGTGGATAAATACTTGTTAGTTCGTTTGAATCAAGTAATTAAAACTGTTCGTGAAGATGGTTATGAAGCATACGATTTTACTCAAATTTACAAAACAGTCGTGAATTTCTTAACGGTTGATTTGTCTTCGTTCTATTTGGATTTCGCGAAGGACGTTGTTTATATTCAAGCGGAAAACAGTTATGAACGCCGTTGTATGCAGACAGTCTTTTATCAAGCGGCAGTTGCATTAACAAAATTATTGACGCCGATCATCCCTCACACAACGGAGGAAATCTGGAGCTATTTGAAAGAAGAGGAGGAGTATGTTCAGTTAGCAGAATTGCCAAGCTATGATGAATACCCTAATCAAGCCGAATTGTTAGATACATGGAAGGCCTTTATGGATTTCCGCGACAACGTCTTGAAGGCTTTAGAAGAGGCCCGTAATGAGAAAATTATCGGTAAGTCTCTAGAAGCGAAGGTGACCATTTATCCAAATGAACAAGTAGGTGCTCTATTAACAGCACTAGATGCGGACCTTGCACAGTTATTGATCGTATCGCCAGATTCATTCAGTATTTCAAAAGAAGCAGCACCTGAAAATGCCATGACATTTGAAGATGTCGCGATCTTAGTTGAAAAAGCTGAAGGGGAAGTGTGTGATCGTTGTCGTCAAGTACGTACGACAGTTGGTGAAGATGAAAAACTTCCAAATTTATGTGCTTCATGTGCGCATATCGTTGAAGAAAATTATCCAGAGGCAGTAGCTGAAGGATTGGAATAACCCTTTATAATAGAAGAAACCCGTGTTGATTTGCGTCACACGGGTTTCTTGACGTAGAAAAAAGCTTACGGTTTTAGCCGTAAGCTTTTTTTGAATTATTCTAATTTTCCACGTTCACGATACCATTGATCCGGCTGCCACGCCCATTCGTGACCATTTTTAGCTAAGAGATCAAAGGCACATTGTGGTCCCATAGTTCCAGCAGCATAGTTTGGAAATCCTGGTGTAGTTTGATCCCAGGTAGTACGAATGCGATCAACAATCTCCCATGAGTTTGCTACTTCATCCCAGTGAGAGAAGTTAGTGCTGTCGCCGTTTAATGCATCTAGTAGTAATTTTTCATAGGCTTCAGGACTATTTTCAGTGACCTCGGCACTCTGACGGAAATCCAATTTTACTGGTTCAGTATTGAAGCCTTGTCCAATTTTCTTTCCATTTAAGGTTAAGGAGAAGCCTTCTGTTGGTTGGATATAAATGGTTAAAATATTTTGTGGTAACTCTTCTCCATCGACTTCTGCTTGTTCAAAATTAAAGACATTGACGGGAACCTGTTTAAAGACAATATTGATGCGGGTGCCTTTTTCTGTCATCCGTTTGCCAGTTCGAACATAAAAAGGAACACCTGACCAACGGAAGTTATCAATTAAAAATTTACCAGCGACAAACGTTTCCATTAAAGAATCTTTTGAGACATTTGGTTCATCATGGTAGGCGACGAATTGTTTATCATCTAACGTACCCGCGTCATATTGGCCGCGGACAAAATTTTGTAACACTTCTTCTGAGTTATAGCGACGAATGGCTTGCAAAACTTTTACTTTTTCCTCACGAATAGATTTATTAGAGAAAGAAGTTGGGACTTCCATTGCTAGTAGGGCAACGACTTGCAGGATATGATTTTGAACCATATCTTTTAATGCACCGCTATGTTCATAGTAGCCACCGCGGTCTTCTACACCAAGGGCTTCAGAAAAGGTAATCTGTACATTTTCGATATATCGGTTATTCCAAAGGGATTCAAAGATATTATTCCCAAAACGAATCACGGAAATATTTTGAATCATTTCTTTTCCTAAGTAATGATCAATTCGGAAAATATCTTGTTCGGGGAAAACTTTTCGGATCTGATTATTCAGTTCATTCGCAGAATCGTAGTCAAAGCCGAACGGTTTCTCGATCACTAATCGGTTATACCCTGTTGTGGTTAAAATTTCTTGCGACTTCAAATGATTAACAATTGTTCCAAAAAATTGAGGTGCCATGGCTAAGTAATATAGACGGTTGCCCTGTAGACCATATTTTTCATCTAATTCATCCGCTAAATTCTTTAATTGATCATAATGTTCTGTATCATTCACATCATGTGAAAGGTAGAAAAAGTGATTGGAAAATTCTTGTGCCTCTTCATCAGTAAGGGCAATATCTTTGATCGTATCACGCACAATTTCGCGATAATGCTCATCGCTCCAAGGTCTTCTAGCCGTACCAATGACGGCGAAATGTTTTGCTAAATTTCCTTTTTTATATAAACGAAATAATGAAGGGTAAAGCTTTCTCTTTGCTAAATCACCTGTACCGCCGAAGATGGTGAATAATGCTGCTTGTTCCATATGATTCACTCCTAGTTCCTAATAATGTATTCATTTTTAGAGCATCTACCATCCAAGAGAGCAGAGCTTGTTTTTATCATTTGCGTTGTCAAAACTGCAAAAGGTGGACGGGGACTCATTTTATAATGAATCAACAAAAATTGTTGACGCTGCTTTGTAACTAATTGAAACCTCTTTTTGGTCATTTTGTAAAGTAATTGGTCCTTCATAGGCCGCAATCGTTGAAATTTCGTATTCTTCATGGATTTTTACGCCAAGATCCATCAAATAGTCAAGCAGCTCTTTTTCATCCAAGACACGGGCAATACGTATTTTCGTACCTACTGGATAATTTGTCAGTGTTTGGCGGTCTTCTTCGTGGACGGTTTGATCCTGCTGCGGAATCATCCCACCATGAGGACAAAAAGTTGGATGGTTCAAGTAATTATCCAATTTCTGTTCCAATTGTGAGGAGGTCACATGCTCTAATACTTCTGCTTCATCATGGACTTCATTCCACGAATAGCCAAGATGATCGACTAGAAAAACTTCCCATAATCGATGTTTACGAACGAGCGTGCTCGCTTTTTCCAAACCTGCAGGTGTCAATTGAACACCTTGATAAGGAGAATGTTCAACTAAGCCTTCTTTAACTAGTTTATTAATCATCTCACTGACAGAAGCACCAGAAATGGATAAACCTGCAACGATTTTTTTATTGCTAACTTTTTCTTTGTCGCCACCTAATTCTAATATTAATTTTAAGTAATCTTCGCGATTCGGTGTCATTGATGTTCATCCTTTCGTAACGAAGCATATCAGATTAAGTTTACCAAATATTTTTTATTTTTTCCATTTGATTGGTCTTTTCTTTTTAAGTCTCAGAGCCGTAATAACACAGGTAATTAAAAAAAATTTCTAAGAACACTTGCCTATCTTTTTAAAAAAAGGTAGTATATTAAAAATAAATGAGAATTGTCAAACTATTTAAAGGATTGATGTCAATGACAAAGCAACAAGTAACAGCGGCCCCGACCATGTATGATCTCTCTTTTGAGAAGGATGCATGTGGTATGGGCTTTATTGCTCAGATGGAAGGTACAGCTTCACATCAATTAGTGAAGCATGCACTAACAATGTTAGAACGAATGAACCACCGCGGCGGAACTGGTGCAGAACCAGAAACTGGTGATGGCGCAGGAATATTAGCGACGATTCCAGATAAATTCTTTCAACGTGAAGCAAAAGCGGCAGGCGTAAGTTTACCTGATCGTGGACAGTACGCAGTAGGTATGTTCTTTTTGCCTGCAGAAGAAGAACATAAGAATGGCTTGCAGCAGGCGCTTGTAAAAGAAATTGAAGCTGCTGGTTATTTGGTTCTTTGGCAGCGCGACGTACCGTTCCAGTATGAAAATTGTGGCCCTGGTGCCCAAAAAGTGATGCCTAGCTTTGTGCAATTATTCATAAAACGACCGTTGGAAGTACAGACAGATCGAGATTTTGAGGATCGGTTGTATCGCTTGCGTCGTAAATTGGAGAAAACATATCACGCAGGAGAAATGGCGATTTGCAGCTTATCTAGTAAAACGATTGTTTATAAAGGAATGCTGCATGCTTATCAGGTTGGTATTTTTTATGATGATTTGCAGGATGAAGACTTTGCAGCGAGTATCGCAGTTGTACATTCTCGCTTTTCTACCAACACATTTCCAAGTTGGGACCGCGCTCAGCCATTCCGTTTCTTAGCTCATAATGGGGAAATCAATACCCTGCGTGGATCAGAAAACTGGATGAAGAGTCATGGCATCGAAGTATATAACGAAGAGGATTCTGACTCGGCCAAGCTAGAAAATTGTATGGAGTATTTGTATCGTAATGGACGTGATATTCCTCACGCTTTAATGATGATGGTACCAGAGGCTTGGTCGGAAGAAGCAGGGTTAGGCGAGGAAATGACCGCCTTCCAAGAATACAATGCCAGCTTTATGGCGCCTTGGGATGGACCGGCGGCTTTATGTTTCACGGATGGTGAAATGGTTGGTGCGACGTTGGACCGGAACGGGTTACGACCTTCTCGCTATTCTATAACAAAGGATGGCTTTGTTCAGGTAGCATCTGAATCAGGTGTCGTGGATTTTGCTCCTTCTAATGTGATTGAAAAAGGTGTGTTAGGACCTGCGAATATGATCTTAGTTGATACCATCAATGGGAAATTTTACCGCAATCAAGAGATCAAAGAAAAATATGCAAAGGCTCATACCTACAAAGAATGGTTAGCTGAAAATCGTATTGAGCTTTCTCAGCTTGCTGAAACAGAAGTTCAAGAAGCCGCAGTTACGGGCAAAGAATTGCAAAGAATGTGGAAGCTGAACGGCTATACAGATGAAATTATTCGCGGAGCCTTGCTGCAAATGGCAGAGAAGGGAGAAGAGCCGGTACTTTCTATGGGGTATGATTCTCCGTTAGCTGTTTTGAGTGACAAGCCGCAATCATTGTTTACGTACTTCAAGCAGCAGTTTGCTCAAGTGACGAATCCGCCGATTGACGCGATCCGTGAACAATTGGTTATCGGAACAGAGATGTTCTTAGGGCGTGACGGCGATATTCGGGTAGACGACGCTCATAACTGTCAAAAACTAAAAATTAAGAGCCCAGTTCTCAGCAGCGCAGATTTTCTAAAAATTGCTCAGTTAAATACTAAAGAGCAAAAAGCCGTAACCATTTCAACACTGTATCCTATCGGGAATAGAAATGCTTTAGAAGATGGCTTAGAACAGATGTTTAAAGAGGCTGAATCTGCGATTGATAAGGGCGCTACGATCTTGATTTTAAGTGATCGTGGGGCTGTTCAGGAAAAAATGGCGATGCCTATTTTATTAGCTGTATCAGGGTTGCATAATCATTTGGTCCGTAAAGGAAAAGCATCGTTGGCAAGTTTGGTTGTTGACTCTGCGGAAGTTTGCGAGGTTCATCATTTTGCCACTTTAATTGGATATGGTGCTAGCGGTATCCATCCTTATGGTGCGTATGCGACGTTAAATGACTTTGACATTGAAAATGGCTTGGAAAATTACCGTAAAGCCGCTGAAAAAGGGATCGTAAAGGTGATGTCCCGCATGGGTATTTCGACCATTGCCGGTTACCACGGTGCACAGCTGTTTGAAGTTGTGGGGATCAGTCAGCCAGTAACAGATAAATACTTTACTGGGACTGCCAGCCGTATCGGCGGATTGTCGCTTTATCAAATTGAAGAAGAGTATTTGCAGCGTCATTCTCTAGCCTATGGTCCACAACAAAATGATTTGTTGGCTTCAGGAGGAAGCTTCCAATACAAGGCAGATGGCGAACATCATTTATTCAATCCGAAGACAATTTATAATTTCCAACAAGCCGTTCGAGCAGGGGATTATCAATTGTTCAAACATTATGTTGAACAAATGAATCAGGAGGCCTTAGACGAACCAACAAATTTACGAGCGCTTTGGGAATTTAAAAAGGATCGTCCAGCAGTGAAACTTTCTGAAGTGGAGCCTGCTAGTAAAATCGTGAAACGCTTCAAAGTTGGAGCTATGTCATATGGTTCATTAAGTGAGGAAGCTCATCAATGTATCGCTGAAGCCATGAACAGTATTGGCGCGAAATCCAACAGCGGTGAAGGTGGAGAAAATCGCAAACGATTCAAACCGCAAGCGGATGGCAAGAACTTCAACAGTAAAATCAAGCAGGTCGCTTCGGGACGTTTCGGTGTAAATGCGGAATATCTGATGAGTGCCGAAGAACTACAGATTAAGATGGCTCAAGGTGCAAAACCAGGAGAAGGCGGACAATTACCTGGCAATAAAGTTTTCCCTTGGGTGGCAGAAATTCGCGGATCTACACCAGGTGTGCGATTGATTTCGCCTCCGCCGCATCATGATATCTATTCGATTGAAGATTTGGCTCAGTTAATCTATGACCTGAAGGCAATCAATCCGTATGCGAAAATTAATGTTAAGCTGGTTTCAAGTACAGGGGTTGGGACGATTGCAACAGGCGTGGTTAAAGCTGGAGCAGATGTTGTCGTAATCTCTGGCTATGATGGTGGAACAGGCGCTTCACCGCGTAATTCGATACGTGATGCTGGACTGCCATGGGAAATGGGAGTTGCTGAGGCGCACCAAACATTAGCTATGAACAATTTACGTCAGCGGATGACACTAGAAACTGATGGCAAATTAATGACGGGCCGCGATGTGGCGATGGCGATCTTATTAGGTGCTGAGGAATACAGCTTTGCTTCGTTAGCTTTAGTGGCGATCGGTTGTGTAATGATGCGGGTTTGCAGCTTGAACACCTGTCCAGTGGGGGTAGCGACACAAAATCCGGCGTTGCGAAAATTCTTTGTTGGCAAACCGGAACACTTAGTGAATATGATGTATTTCATCGCAGAGGATTTACGCGAAATTATGGCGGAATTAGGCTTCAGAAGTATCGACGAGATGATCGGACACACAGAAGTTTTAGCGCCGCGCTTTATTGCGAAGGGCAAGGCAAAATCGTTAGACTTCTCAAGAATTCTATCAACAAGCGTTGGTATTGAACGGAAAACAGAAGATCCATTCAAAGAAAAACGTGAATGGCCTGAATTGGATCATTTTGCTGAAGGTGCCATTAAAAATGGTGAGCAAGTGGTGATGACCTATCCAATCAATAATGTCAATCGAACAGTCGGTGCACGAATGGGCGGCTGGATCGCTGAGCGATTTGGAAACTACCAGCTGATGCCTGGTCAGATCAAATACACTTATACCGGTATCGCAGGTCAAAGCTTCGGCTCGTTCATCACCCAAGGCATGGAATTAAAACTCATCGGTGAAGGAAATGACTACGTGGCGAAAGGTCTTAGCGGCGGCCGTGTAATTATCGTACCGCCAAAGGATGCAGCTTACGATGTAGAAAATTCACCAATCGTTGGGAATGTGGTCTGCTTTGGTGCAAATCGCGGAGAAGGATACTTCCGAGGGAAAGCAGGCGAACGTTTCTGTGTCCGTAATAGCGGGGCGAATGTGGTCGTCGAAGGCGTCGGTGATCATGGCTGTGAGTATATGACTGGCGGAGTTGCGGTCATCTTAGGGCCAACTGGTCGAAACTTTGCTGCGGGAATGTCTGGCGGGGTGGCTTATGTTTATGATCCGACAGGGACTTTTGCCGATAAATGTAACTTAGAGATGGTGGATCTTTTCAAATTAGGTGAAGCTGGCGATGATGCGGTCTTGAAGGAAATGATTGAGAAGCATCTTGCCTATACTGATTCATTAAAAGCAGCTGAATTATTGAATGATTGGGAAAATGCTCAAAAACATTTTGTCAAAGTGTACCCAAGAGAATACCACGAAATGGTTCGAGTAACAGAGGAATTAGCGAAAACAGGTCTAAAAGGTGACGAGTTAATTGAGAAAGCCTTCATCGAAGTGATCGGCGAACAAACGGTACCGGCTGGAAAGGAGCGTGGCTAGGATGGCAGATCCATTTGGATTTTTAAAATACCCCCGAAAGGACAATCCTTATCGTCCAGTCGAAGAACGAATTCAAGATTGGGAAGAATTACAAACACCCCTCAATGTAGAGGAACGGAAAGAACAAGCGGCTCGTTGTATGAATTGCGGGATTCCATTTTGTCATACAGGAATTTTTTATGGCGGAAAGCGTGCGGTATCAGGGTGCCCTAACGATAACCTGATTCCTGAATGGAATGATTTTGTTTTTCGTGGCGATTTTAAGAACGCCTTTGATCGATTGGCAAAGACTAACCCACTACCAGAGATGACAGGTCGAGTATGTCCTGCGCCATGTGAAAAATCTTGTACAGAAGGATTGAACGGTTCTGGCGTGGCGATCCATGATAATGAACGCTTCATTATCGATCATGCCTTTGAAAATGATTGGGTCAAAGCAGATGGGCTGCCGGATGAACGGACAGATTTTAAAGTAGCGATCATTGGCTCTGGTCCGGCTGGACTTTCAGCCGCGTGGCGCTTAAATCAGCTGGGCCATCAAGTAACGGTTTATGAACGTAGTGACCGTGCCGGCGGCTTGTTGATGTATGGGATTCCCAATATGAAGTTGGATAAAGAAATCGTTCAGCGTCGAATTGATGTAATGAAGGAAGTCGGAATCACCTTTGTTTTAAATACCGAGGTTGGAACAGATATTAGTGCCCCTGACTTGCAAAAAGATTATGATCGTGTCATTATTGCCAGCGGTGCCGGCGTGCCTCGAGACTTAAAGATCAAAGGACGTGAACTGCATGGCATTCAGTTTGCGGTAGATTATTTAACGGAATGCACGAAAACTGTTTTACAGCAAGGAAAGAAAGTAACGGATCAGAAGTTAGCAGGCAAGCATGTGATCGTTATTGGTGGTGGAGACACAGGAAATGACTGTATCGGATCAGCAATTCGTCAAGGTGCTGCTTCTGTCAAACAGCTGGAAATCACGCCTCAGCTACCTTCAAACCGAACACCTGATAATCCTTGGCCAGAATATTCTATGATCAATCGCCAAGGGTATGGTCAAGAAGAGGGAGCGTTGAAAAATGATGAGCTAACGACTTATAGTACCTCCACAACGTCCTTTATCGGTGCGGAACGAGGACAGGTAATTGCGATTGAAACGACTCAGGTCGATGCACGCTTCCAGCCAATCAAGGGTACGGAGAAAACCCTGAAGGCAGATTTAGTATTGCTGGCGATGGGCTTTACTGGTGCAGAGAAAAATCTATTGGACGCCTTCGATGTTCATGAGATTTATGAAGACTATACAACAAATAATGAAAAAGTATATGTGGCAGGCGATGCTAGAAGGGGCCCTAGTCTTGTGATCTGGGGAATTCGTGAAGGACGTAAAGCTGCAGAAAACGTGGATCAGATCTTACGGTCTTTGATTCATCAATAAAAAAAGATGCCATTAGGCATCTTTTTTATTTTTTTACAGGGACGATAGGAAAGGACACATCATCTAATTCATCATAGAGAGTGTCTGGCGTACCATTTTTTGTTTTAATCAATAAATGATAGCCATATTGATCTTGAATCGCTAATTTTTGTTCACTCAATTCAATCAGTTGGTAGATGATGGCTGTGCCATCTAAAATAATCGATAAGTCAGGGTAAATCGTTATGGTATGATGTTTGTGTTCTTTTGGATGAGTGAACTCCCAAGAACCGACATACCTGCTATTAAGGTCCTTCGCTTCACGTTTGCGGACAAATTTTGAACTCACTGCAGCTACACCGAGAGATGTCGCACTGAGGAAGACGGGCCATTTCAATCTCATCAAAAAACTCCTTTCTCAACCTTACGAATACCAATAAAAAATTGCTGAATAATTTTTAAGCCAGAATCCTGATTTGAGATCGTTCTAGCTAATCGCTAGTTCTCTGAAAACACTTGAAAAAGTTGTACGAGAATACTTTCACACGGGCTTTGTTATACTATATAATAAAGTCTGTCATCTTACCATCAGCCTTAAGGACTATTTAACTTTTTTTAGAAGGATTTTGATAAAAAATGAAGTATTCTGCCATTCACTTAGCTATTTTTATTGAAAGGAGCAATCGGTTTATTGCTCGCTGCCGCCTATTTGATTCAGGCGAAGAAATTGTCACCCACGTAAAAAATACTGGGCGTAGTAAAGAACTACTTGTTCCGAACGCTCTAGTAGCGGTGAACCATCAGCCGTCAGAAAAACGGAAAACGGCTTATGATTTAATCGCAGTCAAAAAGAGAGAGATGTGGATCAATATTGACTCACAAATCCCTAATGCTTTGGCAGCTGAGGGAGTTTTATCTGGAAAGATTACGTTGCCTGGATTAAAGGGGACAATTAATTATTTAAAACGGGAGTATACGTTTGAACGGTCAAAATTTGATATTTATTTTGAAACGGATTTTCAGGAAAAAGGCTTTGTCGAGGTAAAGGGATTGACCCTTGAAAATTATAGGATCGGTGCGTTTCCTGATGCGCCAACATTACGAGGTCTGAAGCACGTAGAAGAGCTGCGTCTGGCGCAAGCCATGGGGTATCATTGCTATCTATTATTCATTGTCCAGTTTCCGAACATCCAAGCGGCGACAATTCATCGTGTGATGCAGCCGAAACTTTATGAGGCGGTAGAAATGGCTGAAGGAGACGGAGTTCAAGTTTTAGCGTATAATTGTGACGTGGATCAAGAAACGATTTCAATCAAACAGGCGGTTCCATTTGATTTAGAGCAAGCATTTATTGATCCTAATTTGTGAGTACACAAGGGTTAATAAGCTATCAAAAGTAAAATGTATATGTATTTTTCAAAGCAAGAAAATTGAAAGACTCAAAAATAGGGAGGAAATAAGCATGATTAATTTAGGGATTATTGGAACGAATTGGATCACGGATCAATTTGTTCAAGCTGCGCATGAGACAGGACAGTATCAACTGGCGGCTGTTTATTCACGACGACTTGAAACAGCGCAAAAATTTGGTGAAAAATATGGCGACGTAGAGTATGCCACAGATCTTAAGACATTCTTTGACATTGAACATTTGAACACTGTGTATATTGCCTCACCAAATAGTCTGCATTTTGAACAAGCAAAGCAAGGCATCCTTGCAGGAAAAAATGTGATCGTTGAAAAACCAGCCTTCTCAACACCGCAAGAGATGGATGAAATTATCGAGTTAGCAAATCAAAAAAGAGTCTTTTTCTTTGAAGCGGCTCGTAATATCCATGAGCAATCCTTTAAAACAGTGGCAGACTTTCTTCCTTACAAAGATCGTATTATCGGTGCGGACTTTAGTTTTATGAAGTATTCTTCTCGCTACGATCAAGTGTTGGATGGACAAGAACCGAATATCTTTTCACCACACTTTTCTGGAGGCGCGTTAGCTGATTTAGGCGTTTATCCGATTTATGCGGCACTGGCTTGGTTCGGAATGCCTAAGGAAAGTATTTATTTTGGACAAAAGCTTTCGACAGGCGTTGACGGAATGGGCACCGGTATTTTACGGTATGAGAACTTTGATGTGACGATTCGAACAGGCAAAATTGGAGACAGCTTCCAACAGTCAGAAATCTATTTAACGAATGGAACGTTAGTTATGAATGCGGTGAATTCGATTAGCGAAGCTGTTTTTCATGATCGTGATCATCAGCGAAGAGAAAAACTGAACGTTCACCAATTAGAAAATCCGATGGTTGAAGAAGCTAACGTGTTTGCGCAGGTCATTCTAAACCCTACTGACCGCAAACTTGGGACGGATTATGAAGAATGGGTGGAATTAGCCAGAAATGTGAACCAAGTAATCTATGATATGCGAAAAAGTGCAGGCATTGTTTTTGATGCTGATAAGAAATAGAGGGAATTATGGATAATCAAGAGTTTGTACCATTTTTAAAGAAAAACTGGAATGAAGCAGGGTTTAAAAAAACTGCTTTGATCCAAGAAAAAGTCTTTGCTCCTATTAGCGAGGGAGAAAATCTTGTTGGAATTGCACCGACTGGAAGCGGGAAGACCCTCGCGTATTTATTACCGTTACTTAATCGATTGGAAGCAGGAAAGGCTAGCCAAGTTTTAGTTCTGACTTCTTCTCAAGAGTTAGCTATGCAGGTAGTTGAGGTTGCACGCAAGTGGCTGGCAGGTTCTGGGATGAAAGTACAGGCTTTGATTGGCGGAGCAAACGTAAAACGTCAACAGGAAGCCTTAAAGAAAAAACCAGAATTATTGATTGGTACACCTGGACGTGTATTGGAATTAATTACAGCAAAAAAAATTAAGGCAGCTCACATTCAAACCTTGGTCTTCGATGAAGTGGATCAGCTGATCCAAGGACAGAGCCTTCAGCTCATTCAAAAAATTTTGAAAGCAAGTGATAATGAAGCGCAGCATTTGTATTTTTCTGCCACAGCCGATGCTGTATTAGAAGAGCTGAATCAATTTGAGTCGGAGTTACTTGTTGTGGATGTTTCAAAAGAGGATAAGAGTCAAGGGGATGTACAGCATTTCTATTTAGAAACTAGTGATCGAAAGAAAGTCGATCAATTACGACGTTTACTAAATCTGCCAGCCTTTTGGGGGATGATTTTCTTCAATCAATTGAATGACATGGGAAGTGCCGAAGAGAAATTATTGTATCATGAGTTACCTGTCGCAAGTTTGGCATCTGACCAATCAAAGCTATCTCGTAAAAATGCGATTGAACAATTCAAAAAACATCAGGCACTAGGTCTGTTGACGACAGATTTGGCAAGTCGCGGCTTAGATATTGAAGCACTGCCATTTGTAATCAATGCGGATGTTCCTTTAAGTGAAGAAAGCTATCTGCATCGTGCTGGACGCGTTGGTCGAATGGGGAATAGCGGTGTTGTAATTTCTCTGGTGACACCACAAGAAAAATCTGATTTAACAAAAATCGCGAAGAAACTAGAAGTGAAGCTTGCACCAATCTATTTATTTGGAGGGGAGCTTTTAACGGAAGAACCCACACGACAGAGTGAACCCAAAAAGAAAAAAAGCAAAAACAAAAAAGGGAAAAGACGAAAATAAGTCTTTTTCCTTTTTTTATTTTTTTAGGAGTATCGTTCATATGAGATTTTTTTGAATTCTTATTTGAGAAAAATTCATCTATTAGTAATTGGCGACTTGCAATTTTTTTCCTTTTTTTAGCTTAGCTTCCTTAAATTTAAGTTAGCCACCTTGATAAAATAAGTTAAAATCGCTACAATAGGATAGGCATGTTCTCGTAGCTCAGTAGGATAGAGCGATCGCCTCCTAAGCGATAGGTCGCTGGTTCGATTCCAGTCGAGAACGTAGTAAAAATCCACTTAGAAAATTATTTCTAAGTGGATTTTTTGTAATTAAGCCCAATCGCCATTTCTAAAAATTGGAACTTTTGAACCGTCTTTACGAATACCGTCGATATTCATTTCAGCGGAACCCACCATAAAATCAACATGGGTTTGGCTGCTGTTTAGACCGGCCTCAGCAAGTTGGGTTTTATTCATTTCAGTACCACCCTCAACACTGAAAGGGTAAGCAGCACCAAGAGCTAAATGATTCGAAGCATTTTCATCAAAAAGCGTATTGAAGAACGTGATTCCTGATTGAGAGATTGGTGAAGGATCAGGGACCAAGGCAACTTCACCTAAATGTTTAGCGCCTTCGTCAATATCTAACAGCGATGCCAAAACATCCGTGCCTTCTTTAGCAGAAAATTCCACAACCTTACCATCTTTAAATGTAAACTTCATTTCATTTAGTGTTGTTCCGGCGTAACTTAACGGTTTAGTGCTGGTAATAAAGCCGTCAACACGATTCCGGTCAGGTGCGGTGAATACTTCTTCAGTCGGCATATTCGCCATAAACTCATTGCCGTCCGCAGCAAAACTGCCGGCGCCTTCCCAAACGTGGTTCTCAGGCAGTCCTATAACAATATCAGTCCCTGGAGCTGTGTAGTGAAGAGCATAAAACTGTTCTTTATTTAAACGCTCTGCTTGTTTTCGCATCGTCGCGTCATGCTCCTCCCAAGCCTTGACCGGATCATCTGTATAGATGCGAGTTGTTTTGAAAATCTCTTCCCAAAGTCTATCAACTTGTTCTTCACTTGAAGCAAGTTCAGGGAATACTTTTTCTGCCCAAGCTGGACTTGAAGCCGCTACGACAGTCCAGCGTAATTTATTGGATTGAGTCGCCTCCATCACAGCCTGCAGTGCTTTTCCTCTTGCTGCTTGATAGACTGCGACACGGGTGGTATCAACCCCTAATAAAGCATCCGGATTTTGAGAAACAATACTGATACGAGTTACGCGCTTTTCGGCAAAAGTGTTGGCTTCATCAACCTTGTAGGGTGGGATTTCATTGATACGATCCTCTGCTGCATGACTTAAAAATTCTCGCTGAACCTCGTCATCATTCCATTGGACGATGACTTCTGCAGCGCCTAATTGATAGGCCTCTTTCGTCACTAGACGGGCCAATGGCGCTTGTTCTACGCTGGCATAGACAACCACGGTATCATCCTTTTGTACGTTAACACCAACTTTTGTAATCAAATGTGCGTATTTATTTAAAAGCGTTTCAAAATTAGGTAAAACCATTTGAATCCCTCCATTTCGTTAGTTCCATCTTAGCATTTCTTAGATTTTCATAAAAGAAAATGTGTTCAAAAAAAGATGCACCAGACATTACTGGCACATCTTGTTGGATTAATTAGGAAGCAGCTTCAACGATTTTTTTTGCAAAAGCTTCCAAGTTTTCAATGTCTTCCTCTTCAGCAGCCATCTCAACTTTTACGCTGTCCGCACCACGAGTTGCCCCGGTTTTTGCGAAGGCAGCATCAAAATCATCAACGGATTTGCAGTATTGATCATAGAAAGTATCCCCAGAGCCGCAAACACCAAAGATTTTTCCGCTTAGATCTAATTCTTGTAGTTCTTCATAAAAGTCTACGATTTCATCAGGCAGATCCCCTTCACCGTAGGTATATGTGGCAACGACACAAATATCCGCATCTTCAAAATCCTCTGCGTCGACTTGTGTGCATTCATCGATTTCAACGTCAAGATCTAGATTTTCGAAGGCTTCTGCGACGATGTCGGCGATTTCTTCGGTATTTCCAGTCATGCTGGCATATACGATTTTTGCTAATGTCAAAAAAATTTCCTCCTTATTTTGAATGTCGTAGCTCATACGACCTTTGCGTTCATGTATTCATCCTTTAAAAAAATTACTTAATGAACGGCAAAAAAGTCGAATGGACATCCTTAGCTTTAAGCTAAATTTATGGTCATTATATCAAAATAAAAATCAAAAGGAAATCACTCCTCTCTAACCATTTGTTCGCTTTATAGGGTTATGTTAAAATGGACAAGATGAAAAAGGATGTTCGTCCAGCTTTTCACAGACTATGCTTGATGAACGATAAAAAATATTTTCACCAAGAAAACTAGAGATAAAAAGTAAACGATAAGATATAAGGAGACGAGAACATGATTACATTGAAATCACCCCGCGAAATAGAAATGATGAACGAATCAGGCGAACTGCTGGCTGATGTCCATCGTCATCTACGGGATTTTATAAAACCTGGGATTACTAGTATGGATATTGAAAATTTTGTTAGAAACTTTATTGAAAGTCACGGTGGTGTAGCGGCACAAATTGGTTTTGAGGGGTATGAATATGCGACCTGCTGCAGCATCAATGATGAAATTTGTCATGGTTTTCCAAGAAAGAAACCATTGAAAAATGGGGATCTGATCAAAGTTGATATGTGCGTGGAATACAAAGGTGCGATGTCTGATTCTTGCTGGTCTTATGCTGTAGGGGAAGTCTCTCCTGAAATCAAACGATTAATGGAAGTGACTAAAAAAGCGATGTACTTGGGAATTGAACAAGCACAAGTTGGAAATCGTATCGGGGATATTGGTCATGCAATCCAGACCTACGCTGAAGGAGAAGGCTTCTCAGTGGTGCGCGACTTTGTAGGCCATGGCATTGGGCCAACCATTCACGAAGAACCAGCGATCCCTCATTATGGAGTTGCCGGAAAAGGCCTTCGTCTAAAAGAAGGCATGGTTATTACCATCGAGCCAATGATCAATACGGGTGTATGGCAAATGAAGATGGATCCTAATGGCTGGACGGCTTACACACGCGATGGCGGCTGGTGTGCGCAATATGAGCACACATTGGCTATTACAAAAGATGGACCACAAATTTTGACTTCACAAGGTGAAGAAGGAACATATTAGAACGACGAGGACTTTATGGGACCAATAGATAAAATTAAAAAAAATAAAAAACTAATGGATTTTATCCAATCGATCCAAAAACATGTAGCAGAAACAGAAATAGGCGACCGCTCTGTGGTAGTCGCCTATTATTTGTTGCTGTCCTTTTTTCCAATATTGATCATTGTGGGAAACTTGCTGCCATATTTTAATATTACACCAGAAACAGTCTTGCCTTATTTGAGCGAGGCGATTCCCCCAAATGTTTTTAGCTTTCTAAAGCCGGCGATTACGGGTCTGCTGGAGAACACTTCCGGCGGAATGCTGTCGATCTCAGTTTTAGCAGCATTGTGGTCCTCCAGTCGAGGAATCAATGCGCTTCAAACAGCTTTAAATCGTGCTTATGGTGTTGAAGACCGCGGAAACTTCGTGATCAGTCGAATTGTATCGGTAGGAATCGTCGGGGTTTTGATGATGGCAATCATCGCCGTCGCGCTGTTTTTCAGTGCTGGACAGGTCATTCTAGATGCGTTACAGCAATTATTACGTTTTTCTCCAGATATTATTGATACATTTCTAGCTTTACGCTGGCCAGTGACCTTGATTGGGCTGTTAGTTATTTTAGGCGGACTTTATATCGTTATTCCGAATGCTCATGTACGAGTCAAGTATGCACTTCCTGGAACTATTTTTGCGACAGTTGGTTGGATTGTTTTAGCACAAGGTTTCAGCATTTATGCGCAAACCTTCGCTCAGCGCGTTTCTGGTTATCAAATCATCGGAAGTTTCATTGTATTAATGTTCTGGCTGAATTTTGCCGCGACGATCATTATTTTGGGCGGCGTGTTAAATGTGGCGATTGAAGAATACCATACGGGTCAGGAAGTTACCGAAGGATCAAATCGGGTCAACAAATGGTTTAACAAATTAAAAGATCGTTTCATTAAAAAGAAAAAATAATCTCAAGATTTTTGAAAGATTCTAGGAGAACCTTGTAAAGAGCAAGGAATCTTATATAATATTTTTAGTAAAAAGGCAGGTGGCAATATGTTAGTATCATTCGGATTAATCATCAAGTATTTTTTAACTTTTTTGATTGCATTGATTTTGACCCCGATTTTTAAAATAATTTCGGTTCAGACAGGATTGGTTGATAATCCGAATGCGCGCCGAATGAATCAAGTGCCGATGCCTAGTGCTGGTGGATTACCGATTTTTATTACTTTTGCTATTTCATCATTGATTCTGTTTCGTGAGGCGATTCCATTTGATTATATAAGTAAGATTCTGTTAGGTGGGTTAATTATTATCATTACTGGATTGCTGGATGATAAGTTTGAATTGTCGCCTAAACAAAAAAGTGTTGGCATTTTACTGGCCGCGTTAGTCATTTATTACGTTGCAGAAATTCGTTTTGATTTCTTCACTGCACCGTTATTCGGGCGAATCAATTTAGACTGGCTAAGTTTACCAGCGACCATTTTTTGGATTTTCGGCATTACGAATGCGTTGAATTTGATTGATGGTTTAGATGGTTTGGCTTCAGGTGTATCTATTATAAGTTTGACAACGATTGGTGTGATCGGTTACTTTTTCCTTCATTCATCCACTGTCTATATTTCCTTAGCTATTTTTTGTTTAGTTGCTAGTATCATGGGCTTCTTTCCATATAATTTTCATCCTGCTAAGATTTATTTAGGGGATACTGGCGCGTTGTTTTTAGGCTTTATGATGTCTGTACTGACTTTGCAGGGATTGAAAAATGTAACATTCATCTCCTTGATTACGCCATTGGTCATTTTAGGTGTACCAGTAACGGATACGTTCTTTGCTATGGTTCGACGGAAAGCGAAAAATATGCCGATTTCTGTTGCAGATAAGCAGCACCTGCATCATCGGTTATTAAATCTAGGCTTTACTCATCGTGGTGCAGTTCTAACGATTTATGCTATTGCCGTGTTGTTCTCATTCTCCGCGTTACTGTTGAATTATACTAGTCGTGTAGGTACGATTGTTTTAATTGTTGCTATGACTTTTGCCTTAACCTTCTTGCTAGAGCTGATTGGATTAATTAGTGAAAAATACAGCTTTATTACGAAGAGTTTCCGCTTTTTCGGGAATAAAGAGTACCGCTCACAGGTACTGCAAAAATATTTGAAGAAATGAGTGTTGTCGTCCGTTATGAATAGGAATGATATTAATGTGACTGTCAGCATCGTGACCCACAACAGTGACAAAATTTTTCTAAGCTTGGATTCATTGATTGAGACCTTAGGGGAGGATCAAACAATCCAAATCAAGCTTTTTGATAATGCCTCAGAACCAGAGTATCGAGAAAGATTGAGGAAGTATCTGGCTTATCCGTTTATTACCATCAATTTTTATGAAGAGAATAAGGGCTTTGGTTTTGGACATAATGCTAATTTATTAGGCTCTTCTGGGTATGGCATTATTTTTAACCCAGATATTATTCTCTCTGAAAATCATCTAAGAGAGATGGCAATTCATTTGGCGGCACAACCAAAGTGCGGGCTTTTAGCACCAAAGATTTTAAACGAAGATGGCACGACCCAATATTTAATACGCAATCATTTAAACGTTTTTGATTATATGCTGCGTTTCATCCCGTTTAAACTTGTTAAAAGACTGTTTGCCAAACGGTTAGCCAAGTTTGAATGTCGTGATCTGCCAGATGATCGAGATAGTTTCGTTCGAATGATTTCCGGCAGTTTCATGGTAGTAGATCTAGTTAAGTTTAATGAAATCAATGGCTTTGATGAACGCTATTTCATGTATTTCGAAGATAATGATTTATGTCGAAAAATGGAACAAGCAGGATATCAAGCGGTATATAGCCCACAATTTTCCGTTGTTCATTTATATGAGCGCGGGGCAGTGAAAAGCCGCAAGCTATTTTTTATTTTTTTACAGTCCATGAGAAAATACTTTCAAAAGTGGGGCTGGCAATTCTTTTAATTTTGGAGGTAGGGAATGCAAAAGCAGTCCAAGATGCGAATCTCTGTGTGTATGGCAACATACAACGGTCGCCATTTTATTGAAGAACAATTGAACAGCATATTCCCGCAGCTTTCAGAACATGATGAGTTGATTATTTCCGACGACCATTCAACAGATGGTACGTGGGAATTTTTATTAGGGTTAAAAGCGAAGGATCCCCGAGTGAAGCTTTTTCGAAATGATGGGAAAGGATTAATCGCAAACTTTGCTAACGCCATCCAGCAAAGCAGCCATTCGATTATTTTTTTAAGCGATCAGGATGACGTTTGGCATGCAGATAAAGTGAAAAAAACATTGCCTTATTTCGAAAAACCTAAAACAACGGTCGTGATCTCTGACTTAGTTATCGTGGATAATGATCTTGAGGTTTTGGTTCCTTCCTATCAAGCGATGCGTCATACACATTCTGGTTTTTGGCATAACATCGTAAAAAGCAGCTATATTGGTGCAGGAATGGCTTTTCGGTCAGAATTGAAGGGAATTATCCTGCCTATCCCTGAGGATGTTCCCATGCATGACATGTGGATTGGACTCTTGGCGGATTATTATCACGGTGTGGTTTTTATTCCAGAGCAATTGGTTTATTATCGTCGCCATGGCTTGAATGCCTCAGAGATTAAAACAACTGCTTCTCGGATCCAACAATTCAAATGGCGTTGGAATGCCTTGCAATTAGTTAGAAAAAGAATAAAAGAAATTAAAAAAAAGTAGCAAAACGATTTTTCTAGTACCCAACATCAGGTATAATGTGTTCGTATGTAAAAAAAAGGAGCGTAAGTATGAAAGGAATCATTCTAGCAGGGGGTAGCGGTACTCGTTTATACCCTCTAACCAAAGCAACTTCGAAACAATTAATGCCAGTTTATGACAAACCAATGATCTACTATCCAATGTCTACATTGATGTTGGCGGGAATCAATGAAATTTTGATTATCTCAACACCACAGGACACACCACGGTTTGAAAATCTTTTTGGTGATGGCCATGAATTAGGAATCCATATCGAGTATGCAGTGCAAGAAAGTCCGGACGGCTTGGCTCAAGCGTTTATTATCGGGGAAGAATTTATTGGTGACGATAGTGTCTGCCTTGTGTTAGGCGATAATATTTATTACGGCGATGGCCTTTCACGCATGCTGCAGCGGGCAGCGAAGAAAACTGAAGGCGCAACTGTATTCGGCTATCATGTGATTGATCCAGAACGTTTTGGTGTGGTAGAATTCGATGATGATATGCAGGCTGTTTCTATTGAAGAAAAACCTGAAAAGCCAAAATCACATTATGCAGTAACGGGTTTATATTTCTACGACAATGATGTCGTTGAGATTGCGAAAAACATTCAACCATCCGAACGTGGTGAATTGGAAATCACAGATGTAAACAAAGAGTACTTGAAAAGTAATAAGTTATCAGTAGAGGTGATGAGCCGTGGTTTTGCATGGTTAGACACTGGAACGCATGAATCGCTATTAGAGGCTTCTACCTTTATTTCAACGATCGAAAAGCGTCAAAACCTAAAGGTAGCTTGTTTAGAAGAAATTTCATATCGAATGGGCTATATCACAAAAGAACAATTAGTCGAACTTGCTCAACCGTTGAAGAAAAATCAATATGGACAATATTTATTACGTTTAGCAGAAGAGGAATAGACATGGGAAAAATTAAAGTAACTGAAACAAATTTAACAGATGTTAAAATCATTGAACCGGCTGTGTTTGGTGATCATCGCGGTTTCTTCACTGAAAGTTATTCAGTTGAGGATTTCAAAGCCGCAGGTATTGATTTTGATTTCATTCAAGACAATCACTCACTATCGACACAACCAGGCGTCCTGCGTGGTTTGCATTTTCAAAAAGGCAAATCAGCGCAAACTAAACTGATTCGTGTAGTAACAGGAGCGGTACTTGATGTGATCGTGGATATTCGTAAAGAAAGTCCAACTTATGGGAAATGGGAGGGCTACATCCTTTCAGAGCACAACCATCGTCAATTACTGGTTCCTCGCGGGTTTGCTCATGGCTTTGTAACATTAACACCGAATGTTAACTTTATGTATAAATGTGATAATTACTATGATGCAGAAGCAGATGGCGGGATTTCATTCGCTGATCCAGATCTAGCCATTGATTGGCCAATTGACATTGAAAAAGCTATTACCTCAGAAAAAGATGCGAAACAACCAACCTTAAAGGAATTTGAGTCTGAAAATCCTTTTGTATATGGTGAAATTTAAGAACAGTCTTTATAGAAAAAGGGCAAGAAACGTGTTGAAAATCAAATCCATTTTCCAATAGTGGGAAATGAGTATTTTAATACCAAATAGGAGTAACGTACAGATGAAAAATATTATTGTTACTGGCGGAGCAGGATTTATCGGATCAAACTTCGTACATTATGTTGTAAATAATCATCCAGAAGTTCATGTAACAGTTTTAGATAAACTGACTTATGCAGGGAACAAAGAAAATTTGGCTGGTCTGCCAAAGGATCGGGTAGAATTAGTTGTCGGTGATATTGCCGATGCAGAACTAGTGGAACGTTTAGTACAAACTACAGATGCTGTTGTTCATTACGCGGCGGAATCACATAACGATAACTCATTAAAAGACCCATTTCCATTCGTTCAAACAAACATTATTGGTACTTATACATTGATTGAAGCATGTCGTAAAAACAATGTTCGTTACCACCATGTTTCAACAGATGAGGTGTATGGCGATCTTCCTTTAAGAGAAGATTTACCAGGTCATGGTGAAGGAGAGGGCGAGAAATTCACGGCTGAAACGCCTTATAATCCTTCAAGCCCATACTCATCGACGAAAGCAGGTTCTGATTTATTAGTCAAAGCATGGGTCCGTTCATTTGGGTTGCAGGCAACTATTTCAAATTGTTCCAACAACTATGGACCTTATCAACATATTGAAAAATTTATTCCACGTCAGATCACCAACGTTTTGAGCGGAATTCGGCCAAAACTTTATGGTGACGGAAAAAATGTACGTGACTGGATCCATACTAACGATCATTCCTCAGCAGTTTGGTTAATCTTGACTAAAGGAAAAATCGGAGAAACGTACTTGATCGGGGCCGATGGCGAAGAAGACAATAAGACCGTAATGGAGCTTATTTTAGAAGAAATGGGGCAACCAAAAGATGCCTATGATCATGTAAAGGATCGCGCAGGACACGATTTGCGTTATGCGATTGATTCTACGAAGCTGCGGGAGGGATTGGGCTGGAAGCCAGAGTTTACCAACTTCCGTTCAGGTCTGAAAGATACCATTAAGTGGTACACGGAAAATGAAGCTTGGTGGCGTGCTGAAAAAGAAGCTGTTGAAAGCAACTACGCGAAAAACGGCCAATAATACCAATTAAATGAGGCAGGTGCAACCTGCCTTTTTGTCAGTTATCTTTGCAAAGAAACGGTTTAGCAGTATGACAGTGAGGATAAGACTGATCTTTTTGTTTTTAGAAAAATCAATACCTAAAATAGAACAAGCTGTCAGTTCTGTTTTTAAGGAATCAATTAAATAATTTACAAGGAGTCGATAGAAATGATCTTACTTACAGGTGGACATGGACAATTAGGAACTGAGCTTCGTCATTTGTTAGACGAAAAGAAAATCGAGTACGTTTCAACAGACGCGGATCAATTGGACATTACTGATAAAGAAGCGACATATAGCTTTATTACTGAGATGAAGCCAGAAATCATCTATCATTGTGCGGCATACACTGCCGTTGATAAAGCGGAAGAAGAAGGCAAAGAGCTTGATGAAAAAATCAATGTGGAAGGTACGCGAAATGTTGCTGAAGCAGCCAAAGCTGCCGGCTCAACGCTGATCTATATTAGTACGGATTACGTTTTTGATGGAAAGAAAAAAGAGGGGATGTATCAAGTAGACGATGCAACCAATCCATTGAGTGAATATGGCCGGACTAAGCTTTTAGGAGAACAGGCTGTTCAAGAAATCATGGAGGATTACTATATCATTCGTACTTCCTGGGTATTTGGTATTTATGGCCACAACTTCATCTACACGATGCAAAATTTAGCTAAAACGCATGATCGATTAACTGTTGTAAATGATCAATTCGGACGTCCTACTTGGACTCGGACCTTAGCTGAATTTATGACTTTTGTAGTTGAAGAAAAGGCACCATATGGTGTGTATCATTTATCTAATGAAAACAGTTGTTCTTGGTATGAATTTGCCAAAGAAATCTTAAAAGATACAGGTGTAGAAGTAGCGCCTGTTACTTCTGAGGAGTATCCGCAGAAGGCAACACGTCCACAGTATTCTATTATGGATTTGAGCAAAGCGAAGGCATTAGGATTTGAGATTCCAACGTGGCAAGAAGCCCTAGCAAGCTTTTTAGAGTTGGAAGCAAAACAATAAAAAAGGTGGTGTGAAGTTTGTTCGAAATAGTGGTGGTGTTATACAATATGACGTTTTCTGAATCGTCAACGATCAATAGCTTGAACAAGCTTCTCACTTCTCATAGTTTTCCTGAAATAAAACAAGTGACAATTTTTGACAATAGTCCACAAGAAAATAAGCCTCAGGGATTAGAGAAACGTTTTCATTATTATCACAGTTCACAAAACGTCGGTCTGGCAAAGGCTTATAATCATATACTAAAACAGGGAGATCCAATTAGCGAATGGTTACTAACTTTGGATCAAGATACTATACTTACACAGGCCTATTTAGAAGAATTAGTCAAAGAGGCTTCTAAACAACCACCATCCGTGGTAGCTATAGCTCCAGTTATCAAAGACGGGGAACAGCAGATATCACCTGTCCGCAGCGATACCCTGCGGCCATTACATACTGAACTACCTAAAAAGGCTCATTTATATTCTCGAGATATCATGGTGATTAATTCTGCCACTGCACTTCGGAAATGCTTTTTAAAAGAAATTGACGGCTATAACGAAGAGTTTCCTTTAGATTATTTGGATCATTGGGTGAGCTGGCGGATTTTTATAGAAAAAAAGCAAATAAAAATTCTCTCGCAAACACTGCAACATCAACTATCTGTCTTAGATTATACAAATCATATGAATTTTTCTCGCTATCAGGCAATTATTCAGGCTGAAAAATGCTATTATTCTTTATATGCAACACAATTGTTTTCACGCTATCGCAGGCAATTATTGCTTCGTGGATGCAAACAGGTGTTAACAGGAAAATTCAATTATGGAAAAATGACATTTAAATTTTTATTCTCAGGAGGAAAAAATGGACACAAGGGCACAAAAGCGAACGAGGGAAATACCAGATGAAAGAACGAGAACCAATCCTTTTGTGTGGCTCGTGGATCAGATTATTCGTTTCCGCTATATAATTGGGCTTCTTTTTTTAATAGTAATTGTAGTATTGAATTTAAATGGAAGTTCAATCGGCTCTTGGGATAAGATTGTTTCAGAGCGTAGTGATGATAAGAAAACTGATGTGATATTTGGCGGAAATCGAGAAGTTCGTTCGGACGAGTGGATGGTTCAAACCCCTTTTTATTTTTCACAGGCTGAAAGTGATTACCCAGTTGTGAATAAACAGTATGGCAAAGAAGGGCAAAACATGATTATTGCCTACAATTCACCGGTAAAGGATTTAACGGTGATTGGCAAGCCTTTTAACTGGGGATTTTTCTTTTTAGGAAAGGAACGCGGACTGTCTTTTTATTGGGGCTTTAAGATCATTGCAATGCTTTTACTAAGCTTTGAAATGGTGATGATCTTAACGAAACGAAACAAATACTTGTCTTTTCTTGGAGCATTTTGGATCACTTTTTCGCCTTCGATTCAATGGTGGTTCATGCAGCACGTAGGCGATTTGATGTTTTTCACCTTGGCAATTATGGTGGCCAGCCACTACTATATTGCGAAGCATAGGAATGTATTGATGCGACTACTGATGATGAGCTTGATCGTTATTAATGGAATTGGATTTGTTTTAGTTCTATACCCAGCTCATCAGGTACCGTTGGCTTACCTCATTCTTTTTTGGTTGTTTGGCACGTTGATTCATTTTAGGAAAGAACTGGTGTTGGATGTATGGGACTTGCCGATTATTATTGGTGGACTCGGAATTATCGGATTTGTTCTTTTACATTTTTATAATACGTCAAAAGAGGCGATTGATGCGACGCTTAACACAATTTATCCGGGGCATCGAGAAGCTGAAGGTGGGGGACGTCCGCCTTCTGATTTCTTCTTGTTTTTAACGAACTGGAAGATTCCATTTGATAATTTTAATTTCCATGGAACAAATAATGGAGAAGTTGCTTCATATTTCAATTTTCTTCCGTTAACCGTTCTTTTATCCCCCTTTATTTTCTTCTGTAAACGAGGAAAAGAAGAAAAATATATGGGAGCAATATTAGGCTTATTCTGCTGCTTTATTTTCGGCTGGACGTATTTTGGGTATAGTCATGGGATTGCGAAGGCTTTAATGCTGACCTATGTTACCAGTACCCGTAGTTTAGTAACCTTAGGGTTTGGTGCGGTTCTCTTGTCCTTATGGATGATCAATTTTATCTGGGAATACACAAAAATTCCTTGGTGGATAAAACTGATTTTCCTAGGTTTAGTCATGATTTTAGCTACCCATTCCGTGACATCTTCTATTATGGGACTGTATTTCAATAACTTTGAAATTTTCATGACCCTAGTAGTGTTTGCGCTAATCATGTTTGCGCTATTGTTCAAACTAAAGAAGTTCTTTATACTAGCAATGACGATCTTAGTATCGGTCTCAGGAATTACAGTGAATCCAATCGTTCATGGAACAGGCGCGATTGATAAGAAGACACTAGCAGAAGAAATCGTCAAGATAAAAAAAGAAGATCCAGATGCATTGTGGCTTTCGGAGGATAATCTGTATAACTTTACTCCAGCCTTGGGAGTCAAGACGATCAACTCAGTTCGTTTCTATCCAGATATGAAGTTATGGCATAAGATTGATCCAAAGCATAAGAATGAAGAAATCTATAATCGCTATGCGCATGTTCGGGCTTTTATTGATAAAGGAAAAACAGATTTTCGTTTAGATCGTCCTGATAATTTTACAGTCACTCTTAATTTCACAGATGCTGAAAAGCTTGGAATCAAATACGTAATCAGCAAGCGTCCATTAGAGGACTACAATCCATTGAATTACGCACAGTTTGAACCAGTATATGGTCCTGATAAGGATAAATGGACGATTTATCGCTTGAGTTTTACTTCAGATGAAGCGCAGGCAGAAGCAGCAGCAAATGTAGACCCGATCGGTGGAACGGACAATTACCAAGAGATCCCTCAACCAGCGCCTGCTGAAGACGGGTACATCAACTAATTAAAGTTCGGAGGAAAAAATGGTAGAAATCAAAAAAGGTGCGTCAGATCTATTGAACCTCATTAGTGCCTGTATTCTGATTGGAATGACACTGTTATGCTTTTTCCTTTGGACGAAGGGCATAGGCACACAAGGAATGTTTAACATTTATGCCAGTATGAACCGTTACATGCCGATAGGAGCAACGGTTGTTTTAGTATTAAATTTTTATCGTATAAAGCTCGACGACCTCATTTGGATCGGAGTAGCGGTTCTTTCAGTCCTCTTTTTCCGTCAGTTTGATGGGTTGAGAGAAGCCGGCTTTTTACAGGACATTACGATCGCACTGATAATTTTTGTGGTGCTGGATTTCAAATTAGTTCGTTTTACAAAAGGATTGAGGATAGTCTTTGCTGGATTGACAGCAATGGTTTTACTAATTACCGCCTTTCGAATTTTTACAGAGATTCCTGAGCCGGCAGCCGGTATCAGCATTTGGGATAAAAGCAATAAGCTTCAGGAAATTTGGATTAATACCAATACAATCGGGAGCAGTGTCATGTGCTCTAGTTTCTTAACAGCGACGCTCTTACAATCGTTAGAATGGACGTGGGCCAAGCTGCTGAAATACCCTGTATACTTTGCCGCATTAGCTTGTACTTGGGTAGTTCAATCCCAAGCGGCCTTTATCGCAGTAGTCGTTTTCGTCTTTTTCGATTTGTGGCCCAACTTCTTAAAAGAAAAAACGAAATGGGCCTATGGAATTGGCTATAGTATTTTTTTGATCGGCATTTTTCCCTTGTCGTTGTTTCTAGCGAATTCCAGTAACATTGATTTGTTTACTGGGCGAGAAGATATTTGGAAGCATTTCTATGATACTTTATTTAAAGTTAAAGAGCAGTTTTGGGTAGGAATGCCGCCGTTTACTTTTCAGCGCGGGCAGCAAATCTTAGGCAATCACAATAGCTACAATGCCACGCTGGGGCAATTTGGTTTAGTCGGCCTAGTATTAATGAGTCTCTTCATCTTATACAATGTTTGGCTGATCCTTATTAAGGAGGAGACCCAGACAACACAATTAAGTTTTGTTATCGCCTTTTTTGCAGTACTTTTGCAATCAACGATGGAAGATACATTGATGGCTCCTTATTGGATTCCAATCACCTTCTGTTTGCTAGGTCTGGCTTGGCAAAAGAATCCGGTATATGAAGAACCACTTGATTATTCGGTGAATGTATTCGGTCCGAGGGAAGAGGAAGAGTTTGAAATAAGTTCAACCACTCGGAGAAGCCGCAGAGGATAGTTAAAAAATAGAGCGTTTCTATTGAATTTGTTTTGAAACAAGTTTAATAGAAACGCTCTTTTGCTATGAACCTAAAGGAAACGTGTTGTTAAATTAGGAAAATGCCATTTAAATCATTTAAAATGAGAATTTTGATTTTTATCATTATTTAATGAAACGAAAGCCGTTGGAAACAGTCCGTTTGTACAAGTTATTTCATTATCTTAATTCGAAATAAATAATAAGAGTTGAAAACCTCGTTAAAAAAGGCTTATTTTAGTTGTGTAGAGCTCTCAGGTGAAAGTAATTATTAAAAAGGAAAAGGAGGAGACCATGGAAGATTACGGATTAAATCGCCATCAGCTGTTCCAGCTAAAAAGAGGGACACTGGAAAAGCGAGTAAACAATTATTTCAAAGAAACCCATGACGGTAATGGAACGATTCAATTATTATTGGTACTGCAGGTAAGAGATGAACTGTGTGAAGGGGACTTCTCGCTGCTACTGAAGGATTTAGTGCAGTACATTTTCTTACACACGCGTTCATCGGCTACGATGCGACGTTTTTATCATTATTTTGCGGAATACTTCGATAAAAAAGAATGGCGTCTGTTATCTCTGAAATTATTTCCAGCAAAAAATTTTATTACTAAAAAAATAAAAGCGCTTTATTCACAGATTGTTAAGGAGCCATTGGCGAGATTAGTAGAATCATGACGATAGAAAAAAGTTAGAAAAACACGAAAAAATTAGAGAGGAAGAAAGCGATGTTCACATTAGATGCAGAATTTGAAAATAGCGATGGGAAATCCCAGCATTTACGAATCAAACACTTTAACCCTACGAAGACTGGGGAGGAAATAAAAGCGTCCTTAACGAAATTAACCAAGCTGAACCTGTTTGAAAAAAAGGGTGTCGGCTTATTTAAGAAGGTCAAACACGCGACCTTGATCGAAACCATTGAGACAGAGATTTTTAATAACAATACTGATACAAGAGTTACTCAATCATCTAATATAAATAATAAAACGGAAGAAGCCAAGCAAAATGTGACTGCTTCTGAAGAATCAGCAGTGGAATCTGGGGATGCTGGCACATCTCAAGACTTTGTTGTTTGGGAGGAAAGACCAGAGCCTGGTGTGCTGGTTCAAAAGATCGAACTGCCTGTGGAAGTGAATCCTTTAAAAATAACTCAAGAGCAGGTTTTTGCCTTAGTAGTTGCTTGCATGCCTAACGAGTATGAATTGGAAAGTATTCAATTCGATGAGAGTGAAAGGCCTGTAAAACTTATTTTGACAGAAAAGCTTAAAGAAAATCTGGCTGATCCTGCAGAGCTTCCAGCAGTTTCGTTAGATCCGCCTAAGAAAAAACGAAAGCGATTACTGGATCGCCTTCGAAAGCGAGAGTAGCGAAGTAATAATTTGAGATGACATGTTAAAAATCCAACGTTGGTGTATAGAAAATAATCAATAAAGTCAAAACTTAAGAGAAATTTTAGCTCGCTAATTTGGCGGGCTATTTGTCGTATCATGGATTCTCAAAAGCTTCTGACTAGGGACACGTCGAATGCTAAAACTTCCTGTGCAGATAGTGTTTGCTGAATAAGTAAAAATAAGCTTTCCAGAAGTAGTTGGATTTAACGAAGCTTTTCTTAATAATCTTGCTTTTACATATATCTTTCTGTAGAATAATAACGTTAATCAACTGTAGAAATAATAAATCAAGCGTTAGATGAGAGGAATAAAAATGTTCAAAGACTTACTGAGTTTTTTTAAAGAGATTTTTCAAAACCGCACCTTACTAAAACAATTTTCCGTTAATGATTTTAAGGCACGTTATGCTGGATCGGCTCTTGGGATCTTTTGGGCCTTCGCCAATCCGTTAGTTATGGTAGTGACTTACTGGTTTGTTTTCGGCGTCGGCTTTAAAGCAGCTATGACGGATGGGAAATATCCTTTTATTGTCTTCCTGTTAACCGGTTTGGTTCCATGGATGTACTTTTCGGAGGTCCTTGGGTCCGCGACGAATGTTTTTCGAGAATATAGCTATTTAGTAAAAAAAGTGGTATTTAATATTCGTATTTTACCATCTGTAAAACTCTTTTCTGCGTTGTATATGCATGTGTTTTTTATAATCATTGCTTTTATCGTAGGCGTATTTAATCATGTCACACCAGGATTGCACATTCTTCAGATGTTTTATTACCTTTTTGCTATGATGATGTTTTTAACGGGATTGACGTGGATCACTTCTTCGATCCAACCGTTCTTCCCAGATATTAATCAGTTTATTGGTGTGATCATGCAAGCCTTGATGTGGGGGACACCTGTCCTATGGAGCATCAATCAATTTGCGGCACATCCAACGATTCAATTTATTTTAAAATTCAATCCAATGTTCTATGTGGTCCAAGGATATCGGGACGCCTTCTTTGGCGAGCAATGGTTTTGGGAGAAGCCTTTGCTGACGATCTATTTCTGGGTCGTAACTTTGATTTTACTAGTGGTTGGAAGTATCGTGTTCAAACGCTTGAAACCACATTTTTCTGATGTTTTATAAGGAGATAAAGCTAAATGACTGAAACAGTAATTGAGATCAACCACTTAACGAAAAAATATGATATGTATAAAAAGCCTTCCGACCGTTTAAAGGAAGCATTGAGTCCGACAAGAAAAACGTATCACGAGGTTTTTTATGCCTTGAATGATGTCAACGTGGAAGTAAAAAAAGGTGAAATGATTGGTTTCATCGGTGAAAATGGTTCAGGGAAATCAACGATCTTAAAAATCATCACAGGAGTATTAACTCCATCAGAAGGTGAGGTCAAGATTGAAGGAAATATTGCAGCCTTGTTAGAGCTGGGATCAGGATTCAATCCTGAATACAGCGGCTACGAAAATATTTTTCTGAACGGGATGGTTTTAGGATTTTCACGCGAAGAAATGCAAGACAAAGTTGATGATATTATCAACTTCGCGGATATTGGCGATCATTTGTATCAGCCGGTAAAAACGTATTCTAGCGGGATGTTCGTGCGCCTAGCTTTCGCTGTAGCAATCAATGTGGATCCTGATATTTTGATTGTCGATGAAGCGTTGGCCGTCGGTGACTTGGAATTTCAATTAAAATGTATGGAAAAATTTACGGAATTACGAAATGCGGGTAAGACGATTCTATTCGTTTCTCATGATGTGAATGCCGTTCGCCGTTTCTGTGACCGTGTGTATTGGTTGAAGAATGGTGTGGTCGAAGCAGAAGGTGAAACGATGGAAATTACTGAGACTTATGAGAATTTCTTGAAGAAAAAATCATTGAAGACAGTTGATCGCGATAATTCCAGTTCAGAAGATTTTTCTGCCTATGACATTGTAGAAGTAAAATCTGCAGAATTATTGGATGGTGATTTGCAGCCATTAGAGATCGTTGAGCAAGATAGCAAAGTTGTAGTTAAGGTAACATACAATGTCAAAGACGATTCAATTAAGAAGCCAGTACTTGGTGTGGCGATCCGGACGGTAGACAATAATTATGTATGTGGCTTGAATACGTTATTAGATGAAGAATCCATTCCTTGGAAAAAGGGAGAGAATGTCTTCTATTTAGAATATGAAAAAATGGCACTTCTAGGTGGCGAGTATTATTTCGATGTAGCCCTTTTTGAAGAAAATGCGACGGTGCCGTTAGTGTACAAAACAAGATATCTGACAATGTTTATCTCTGGTAAATATGTCGGCGAAGGCATCGTTGTTTTGGATCATAAGTGGAAGGATACGATTTAATTATGAAGTATGATTTTGATTTGTCGCTTGAGGAACATACAAGTGTGGGGAAAATCATCAGTCAGATCACAGATGGCTCTGCTGTTTTAGAATTTGGTCCCGGAAATGGGCGCATGACCCAATATTTAATCAATGAAAAAAAATGTGAAGTATCGATCGTTGAATTTGATCCGGTCTTATTTAAGCACGTCATGGGCTTTGCCCAGGACGGCTTTTTAGGAAACATTGAAGAATACAAATGGAACGATCATTTTGCAGACAAGAAATTTGATTTCATCATCTTTGCCGATGTTTTGGAGCATTTAACAGATTCGGAAAAAGCGCTGCAGGAAGCAAGCAAGTTCTTAGCGCCAAATGGGGAGATCTTACTCACTTTTCCCAATTTGGCGCATAACTCCGTGCTGATTGACCTCTTCAATAATAAATTAGGCTGGAAGCAATATGGCCTCTTAGACCAAACGCATAATAGTTTTTATACCCAGCATGGATTTGAAGAGTTGTTTGAGCGGATTGGGTTGTCGATTCGTCGAGAAGATTTCACGTATTCCCAGGTAGGACAAAATGAACTGCCAGCAAGCTATGAGGAATTGCCGCAAATGGTGCGCTACGATTTCAAAAATCGTCCCTTTGGCGAGGTTTATCAGTACTTCTATGCCTTGCGTAAAGAGCCCGTAGAAAAGCCCGAACGAGTGGAACCAATCAATTCAAACTATAATAAGCAGATGCAGCTGGCATATTTGATCGATGGCAAATTTGAAATAGAGCCATATATTTTTAATAATCAAACTGCCGAAAACAAAACGACGACTCATCACGCACCAGTGAATACAGAAAAATTACGGATCGTAATTGGGAAAGTTCCTGCCGCAATTCAATTGTCTGTCGTCGTTGACAATAAATTACTAGAGATCGAAGAAACCAATGCTTCTTGGTATCAAGAGGATCTTTTAATGTTTCCAGATGTTACCGAAGAACCTTATGTAGTAATTGACGGTTCGAAAGTAGCAGGAAAAGAATATACTGTGAATGTCAACGTATTAAATGAAGAAGAATTCTTCCCTTCTGAAGTGAAAGTAATGGAAGATGTCGCAAATGAGAAAGCCAAAAATCGTTTGTTGACGTTGAAGTTAAACTATTTTGATCAGTATCAATACCAATTGAAGAATATTCCTTTTGTGGAAGCCAACGGGGAGCTCAAAGGAATCAAACTGACGATTGAGTCAATTGAAAATAATGAGAATGAGAACGAAGCGATTATTAAGGGCTGGGGCTTTTCAGAAAAGACACAAATGCCGTTAGATTATTTACTGGCTTACTCAATGAATCAGGTACAGGTTAACGCGATCTATCGTCCGGACGTGAACGAAGTCTTTGGCGTGGATTCAACAGAAAAATTTGGCTTTATTCTGACCATCAAACAGATGCAAGTACTGGAAGAGATCAAGCTGCTAATAATAGATGATCAAGATCAGGTCTATCCAATTGTCGCAAAACAAGCAAAAGTTGCTACGACACCAGTCACAAGAAAAATCCGACACTTACTTGGTTCTATTCGGCGCAATGGCTTTTCTGGTGCGGTGAAAAACTATCAACGTTCAAAACAGCAAAGTGCTGACTATGAAGAGTGGATGACTAAGATCGAAGAACCTACACGCACGCAATTGATCGAAGCATCAAAAGAATTAACGTTCCAACCGAAAATCTCGTTAGTGGTCCCTGTCTATAATGTAGACGAAAAATGGCTGCGAGCATGCGTGAAATCGTTGACGGATCAAGTTTATCCAAACTGGGAGCTTTGCTTAGCAGATGATGCGTCACCAAAAGCGCATATTAAACCGCTACTGCAGGAGCTGTCAGCAGCGGATGAGCGAGTAAGAATCGTGCTGCGAGAAAAAAATGGACACATCTCAGAAGCGACAAACTCAGCGATCGAGATTGCAACTGGGGACTACATTGGCTTTTTAGACAATGATGATATTTTAGGGGACACAGCATTATTAGCTGTAGTAAACGCACTAAATGAAGACCAGCAACGAGAATTCATTTATACAGATGAAGATAAATTATCCATGAGCGGCAAACGCTTCGATCCATTTTTTAAACCAAATTGGAATGAGACGCTGCTTTTGGGGCATAATTATATCACTCATTTCGTAGTGGTGAAGCGTTCTATCGTAGAAACTGTTGGGGGTCTGAGAACAGAGTTTAACGGCAGTCAAGACTACGACTTTGTCTTACGAGCTACCGAAGCGGCTAAAAAAATCTATCATATTCCAAATATTCTTTATCATTGGCGCACCATCGAAACCTCTGTAGCGATGGATCCTCAAAGTAAAGAATATGCTTATGTCGCTGGACAGAATGCGTTACAGGCGGCACTTGACCGTCGTCAACTTGATGGTGTGGTTACCATGACTAAAAATTATGGCGCCTACAAAATTGATTTTAAGTATGAAAGAGAACCCAAAGTTTCCATCATAGTAAACGGACAATTAGGGAAGAAACAGCTGGAATCGCTGCTTGTAACAGAATGGGGCGATTTTGAAATTCTGACAAATACTGCTAAAGCAACAGATGAGCGTGTCCGAAGCTTTACAGGCAAGAACGAAAATGAATTGGCTGATGAAGCAGCAGGAGAATTTCTAGTCTTTTTAGCAGAAGACCTAGCACCAACACAAAACACTTGGCTAAAAGAAGCGATGAATTTTGTTCGCTTACCACATACAGGCGCGGTTGCCGGTAAAGTCATCAGCAAAGATGACGCGATTTTGAATTGTGGTGTTATTATCGATCCTGCGAATGAGCGGATTATTTATGAACAGCAGGGACTATCTAATAAGACGATCGGAACCTATTTCCGTCCAGCGCTGCCGCGTGAGATCTACACGGCAACAGAAGATGCATTGATTCTTCGTAAGGAAGACTTTTTGGCATTAGGCGGTTTTGATCTAAACTTACCAGCAGCAATCACAGGAATCGACTTCTCTATTCGCTTAGCGCAAAAGAATAAGAAGCTGATTTTTGATCCGTACTTTGAAGTTCGTTATCCTGGCGAAAATCATTTTTATGTAAAAAAAGAGGCCTACGAGGCTTTGACTAATAAATATTCTGAAGAATTGAACGATCCATTGATCAATCCAAATCAATTCAGCATAGGAGGCTAATCCGATGGAAAAAAATGAACAAGTTTGCATTGATCAATGCAGTTTTCATCCAGAAACAAAGCAGTTAGAGATCACTGGCTGGGCTCTGGATCTAGTTTCAAAAAAAGTACCAACGATTGAAGTACTTGCTGGAAATACAACTAGCCAGAAAATCGAATGGTATTCTCGCTCAGATGTAGCTGCCGCACATAAAACCAGTGCCAGCCTGCAAATGGGCTTTAATCTGAAGATCGAAGTCAAAGATCCGGCAGAACAAGTGTCCATCGAGTTCCATTTTGAAGCGGGAAAACAGACGCAAGCTTTTATCCCAAACGAAAATATTATGAAAGAGCCGAAGCAGCCGTCTCAATTCAAGTCTTTGTATGGGAAAGCACGTAAAGGCTTAGGCTATCTAAAACGCAATGGATTAAAAAGTACGCTGCGTCGAATCAAGTTGGAGCAGGACAAACAATCCGATGAAAGCTACCAACAGTGGATCGTTGAAAATGAAAATTGGGATGTAGCAGCCATCAAAGCAGAAATCCATGACTTCAGCTATCAACCTGTAATTTCCATTTTAATGCCCGTTTACAATGTGGAAGAAAAATGGTTGGCTAAATGTATCGAATCCGTTCAGAACCAATTCTATCCATATTGGGAGCTGTGCATGGCAGACGATCATTCTACCGACGCTGCAGTAAGACCGCTACTAGAAAAGTATGCGGCACAAGACTCACGAATCAAAATTGTTTTCCGTTCAGAAAATGGGCACATCTCTAAGGCGACAAATTCGGCTTTAGAGATCGCGACAGGTGAATTCGTTGCTTTATTAGATAATGATGATGAGTTAGCACCGATCGCCTTGTATGAAGTAGCGAAGCGATTAAACGAAAATGCTGATTTGGACTTGATTTATAGTGATGAAGACAAGATCGATATGGCCGGCAAACGGTTTGATCCAGCCTTCAAACCCGACTGGTCACCTGACCTATTGTTAGGGACAAATTATATTTCCCATCTTGGCGTCTATCGTCGTTCAATCATGGAGAAAATCGGCGGCTTCCGTGTAGGCTACGAAGGTTCACAGGATTACGACCTAGTCTTACGCTTCACTGAACAAACAACCGCTGATCGAATTGCGCATATCCCGCAAATTCTATACTACTGGCGTATTTTACCAAGCTCGACCGCTGCAGATCAATCAACGAAGAGTTATGCTTTCGATGCTGGATTAAAAGCTGTTCAAAACGCAATCACTCGCCGAGGAATTCAAGCGACTGTGAATCATGCAGCAGGAAATGGACTATACGATGTAGACTACAAAGTCCTTTCCGAAGATCTAGTCAGCGTGATTATTCCTACACGAAACGGCTACGACGATGTGAAACGCTGCATCGATTCAATCATTGAAAAAACGACGTATCCAAATTATGAAATCGTGATGGCAGATAACGGCAGTGATCAGCCTGAAATGCAGGAGCTTTATGCCGATTATCAAAAACAGCTGGGTGATCGTTTTGTTGTGGAATCAATTGATATTCCCTTTAACTACTCACGTATCAATAATTTAGCTGCAAAAGTTTCCAAAGGAAAATATCTGCTATTCTTAAACAATGATACTGAAGTGATCACACCAGAATGGATGACGAAAATGGTATCCTTCGCGCAGTTCGAACGAATCGGCTGTGTCGGTGCGAAATTGTATTATCCAAACAATACCATTCAACATGCAGGAGTTATCTTAGGAATGGGCGGTGCGGCCGGTCACGGACATCATACCTTTCCACGAGGAGACTTCGGCTATTTCGGGAAATTGGAAATAAATGTGGATTACTTAGCCGTTACAGCTGCTTGCTTAATGATTCGTGCTAAAGATTTTGTTGAAATCGGCGGATTCAACGAAGAGCTGACTGTGGCCTTCAACGATGTTGATTTATGCCTAAAAGAATACGAGAAAGGCCACAACAATGTGTGGCTCCACGGAGTAGAATTGTACCATTTTGAATCTCAATCCCGAGGATACGAAAACACACCAGAAAAACAAGCACGCTTCGAAAAGGAAACCAAGTATATGGAAGACACTTGGACTGATTATATTGAGAACGATCCGTATTATAATCCGAATTTGACACGGGTTGGCGGAGATTTTTCGGTGAGGTTAGATTATAAAAAGTGAATACTATTTAGAAAATCAGAATGAGTGAACTTTTCCAGTTAAAGAAAAGGATAGTTAAATTTTCAACTGAATCACAAAGAAAAAGCAGTCAAAAAAAATCGATTTTGACTGTTTTTTGTTCTTTTCTTTTTTATTACTTTTCTTAGGAAAGCTACTCTTTTTATAGGCTATATGGTAAGATGTGTAATGGATTATTTCGTGGATTAGGAGTGTTTGTATGAATAAAAGTGGCGAATGGAGCGCCGCCCGTCGAATTTTTATTATTTTGATGGATGTGATCGTTTATAACCTTTCTGTCTATTTTAGTTTTTGGCTGAAATTTGACGGGGTCATCCCAATAAGAAACTTTCAAACCTTTGAGAGTTCTGCATTATTTATTTCAGTGTTCTTTATCATTTTAAATGTTTTGTTAGGAACCTATGTGTTCTACAATAGAATCGTTAGTGATATTGTTTTTGTCACAGTCATTGGACAATTCTTGATGTCTTTGGGTATTATGATCATTACTTTCGCAGGACGATGGTTTGCTTTTCCAAGGACAGTTATCCTCATTTCTTTTTTATTAGGAACGATTTTATTGATTATCTATCGAACAATTATTTATAAAGCTTATATGAGATTGAGTTCAGATAAAAAGGTGACGATTCTTGGTTTTGAAAAAGATGTAGCACCAGCAATTCAGAATTTTAGTTCACAAAAAAATAATAAACATAAGGTACAGTCTGTCGTGTTGGATCACTTTTCTGATAATTTGAGTAAAATCATTGATGATGTGGATATTGTCTATTTAGCATCAGAAATCGAAGAATCTGAAAAGATAAAAGTTTATCAATTAGTAACGAAGATGGAAAAGAAACTCTTCTTAAATACCACTTTTGAGAATTTGGTAACTATCAATCCCAATATTATGAACTTCGAAGATGAAAGTATTATTGAATCTTCGGGCTTTAGAATTCCATCAGAAGATGCCATGTTGAAACGTCTTTTTGATATCGTTGTATCGTTAATTTTATTAGTGATTGCTTCACCCTTTATGTTGATCACTGCAATTCTGGTGAAAGCAACTTCTCCGGGACCAATAATTTATAAACAGATTCGAATCACGCAAGATCAGAAGGAATTTCCAATCTATAAATTTCGTTCAATGAGTGCGACTGCTGAGTCCAAATCTGGACCCGTTTTGGCGAAAAGTAATGATGCACGTGTAACACCTGTTGGAAAATTCATTCGCGCTGTTCGTTTTGACGAATTGCCACAATTGATCAATGTTCTAAAAGGAGATATGTCGATCATTGGACCGCGTCCTGAACGACCTTTCTTTGTTGCGCAGTTCAATGAAGAAAATCCTTATTATTACTTGCGACACAATGTTCGTGCTGGAATTACAGGTTATGCTCAGGTTTATGGGAAATATGCCTCTGACTATAATAGTAAGTTGAAGTTCGATTTGCTATATATCAAAAAATATTCCTTCATGCTCGACTTAAAAATCCTGTTACAAACAATCAAAATTCTGTTTGATAAAGTCTCTTCGCAAGGATTAGAAGAAGATGAATTATGTACATCGTTAGATAAAATGGATTTTCCGAAAGAGAGAATTCTTCAATAATTTGGGGTGAAAGAATGTCTACACCAAAATTTAGTATTATTATTCCGATCTATAATGCTGAAAATACAATTGCTAAAACCATTAATATTTTAAAGAAATTTGAATATTCAAATGTTGAATTCTTATTGGTCAATGATGGATCTACTGATAGGACAGAAAAAGAAATAAGGAAAAGTATTGATAATGACTCTAGATTTCTTTTAATTACTAAGAAAAATGAAGGCCCAGGACTTGCTAGAAATTATGGAATTGAGCAAGCAAGTGGAGATTATCTATTGTTTTTCGATGCGGATGATTTTCCAAAGAGTTCCATTTTAGAGGATTATTCTTCAATTATTTCTGAACATCAAAAGCTAGATTTAATCATTAGTTCGTTTATCTTTAGAACGCTCAGCAAAGAAGAGGTTGCTGACGAAAAAGAATATTTAGTTGAAGATTATGTTTATGATAGTAATAAAGAATTTTTATCTGATATGTACGAATTAATGAATAAGCAATTGATGTATGTTGTTTGGAATAAATGCTATCGGCGAGATATCATTATGGACAATAATATACGTTTTAAAAACTATCGTAGTTGCGAGGATCGAATTTTTAATTTGGATTACTACAAGCAATGCTCGCTAGTTATTATGAATTCAAAGATTGAATATGTTTATGAGTTTAACGGTGGAGAAGGAATAACCAACCAATACCATGAAGAGAAATTTTCTACGTTTAAAGAGTTTTATGAGCAGAGCAACGTTATCACTGATAATGCCAATAAAGAGGGAATGAGTGCCCTGTTACTCAAGGGAACGACCTCTGTAATTTTTTCTATATTAGAGACAAAAGAAATTAGCAAAACACAAAAAAAAATCGAGATTAATAACATATTAAAGGATTCATCGATTTTAGAAGCAAGGAAAAATGCAGCAACAGATACAACAATAAAAAAAGTAACCAAATTACTTTTTAATATGCCAACGCCTATTATCACTATGGTACTCAGCACAGGCGCATTTATTGAGACTAAAATGCCTGGGGTAATGGCAGTATTGAAAAGAAAATATTAACGATTGAGGGATTTCATGTACAGTGAAGACAAACAATTACGTCAAGTACAAGAGACTAGTTTGAAACTTGCTAAATATTTTTCTGATTTTTGCGATAAAAATGGTCTACTATGCTATTTATGTGGTGGTGGCGCTATTGGTTCGATCAGACATCAAGGATTCATTCCATGGGATGATGATTTAGATTTTTTTATGCCAAGAAATGATTATGAGAAGTTGATGGAACTTTGGAAAGATCAAGAAAACAATGATAAATATGTTTTACTAAGGGCCAGTAAAGATTATAATGACCGCAATTCATTTACTACTCTACGTGATAAAGGAACTACTTTTATAAAAACTTATCAAACTGATTTAAATATTGATCATGGGATTCAAATAGATATTTTTCCTTTGGATATAGCACCAGTGAAAGGCTATCAGAGGAAAATCCAAAAATTTTGGGCTTTAGTATATGCTATTTATTGCAGTCAACAAATTCCACAAAATCACGGAAAATTTTTTGCTGGATTAGGCAAATTCCTTCTATCATTGGCTCCTACTGAACTAAATAAGTATCACGTTTGGAAATTCGCTGAAAAGAAAATGATGAAATACAAATCTACAACTACTGGTTTTGTAACAGAGTTATGTGTTGGGCCTAGATATATGGGAAATGTTTACCCTGAAAAAGATTTTTCCGCTGCGAAGAAAACGGCTTTTGAAGATGTAGAGCTACCAATACCAATAGGATATGATAACTATCTGTCAAGTGTATTTGGGGACTACATGAAGTTACCTCCAGAAAATCAACGGGTGGCACATCATGAGACAGCATTTATCGATCCAGACAACTCATACAAAAAATATGAAGGTATCTACTATTTAACAAATAAGGAGGATAAATAAGTGATTACAGCATTAATTATTGCCGGCGGTGTCGGAAAAAGAATGGGACAAGATATCCCTAAACAGTTTATTACTATTGATGGAAAGCCAATCATTATTTATACATTAGAGTCATTTGAACATCACCCTTTAGTAGATCGCGTTTTAGTTGTATGTAAATCTGGATGGGAAGAAACACTTTGGGGATATATTAAGGAATATGATTTAAAAAAAGTTCAATGGATCATTCCTGGAGGCTCAAAAGGACAGGAATCTATCAATAATGGTGTACAATTTTTAAAAGATTATTCTGAAGAAAATGATACTATTATTATTCACGATGGTATTCGCCCATTAGTAGATGAAATTGTTTTGTCTGATGTCATTGTAAAATGTCAAGAACACGGGAATGGTGTGACATCTTTGCCCTACAATGAACAAATTTTCTTGAAAGATACAGAAGAAACTACGAAGCAATATATTGACCGTAATACTTTACGCCGCGTTTCAACACCACAGGCTTATCAGTTTGGTAAATTGAGTTGGGCTTATGATAAAGCAATCAAAGAAGACATAGGAATGACAGACTCTTCCTATACAAATACTATGATGGTTGAACTTGGCGAGACACTATACTTTGCAGCAGGTTCAGATAAAAATATTAAATTAACGACGCAAGACGATTTGGAACTGTTTAAAGCATATTTGAAGATGAAGGATTAGAGGTGTAAGTTTGCTATTAGATAATGAAATCTATTGTGCTGAGTTGGATAGAATCAATGATGCTAAAAATGATTGGAGCAAAGTCGATAATCATTCATTTTTAATCATTGGTGCTACTGGAATGATTGGTTCTTATATGATTGATGTTTTGATGAAGAGAAATGAGCAATATGAGTCAAATATTCATATCTATGCAATGGGAAGAAGTAAGAATCGTTTGAAAGAGCGATTTTCAATGTATCTTGGGAATTCCTTTTTTGATGTGGTTGAGGGAGATGTAACCCAGCCAATTAACCTTGACGAAGAGATAGATTATATATTTCATGGAGCTAGTAATACACATCCAAGAGCGTATGCATCAGATCCTATTGGTACAATAATGACTAATTTAATGGGGACTCAACAAGTTTTAAATTTTGCAGTTAACAATAATTCAAAACGTACCCTGTTCCTTTCTACGGTTGAAATTTATGGTGAAAATCGTGGAGATGTTGAGAAATTTACAGAGGATTATTGTGGATATATTAATTGCAATACTTTAAGAGCAGGCTATCCAGAAGGCAAACGAGCTAGTGAAAGTCTGTGCCAAGCTTATATTTCTAAATATAGTTTAGATGTTGTTATCCCTAGGATCTGTCGTACCTTTGGGCCAACGATGTTGCTGAATGATTCAAAGGCTTCATCTCAGTTTATAATGAACGCCGTTAATAATGAAGATATTGTTTTAAAAAGTGAAGGAAATCAATATTTTTCTTATGCGTATGTTGGAGATGTAGTTTATGCGTTACTTTATTTATTAGTAAATGGAGAAAATGGTGAAGCATATAATATTGCATCTTCAGAATTCGATTTACATCTCAAAGATTTAGCTCAATCATTAGCAGCACTAAATAAAAAGGAAATCGTTTTTGATTTACCAGATAAAGAAGAGCAAAGAGGCTTCTCAGCGGCAAATCAAGCTATTTTGGATGCCCAAAAAATCAATAGTTTGGGATGGAAACCTATATTTGGTTTAACTGAATCTTTAAAAAACACCGTTGAATTAATTAGAAATGAGAGATTTTAATGTGTGAGATTAGTATTATAGTTCCTGTCTATAATGTAGAAAAATATATTAGAAAATGTATTGACTCTATTTTGAATCAAACTTTTAGAGATTTTGAATTAATTTTAGTAGATGACGGATCTCCAGATAATTCTGGTGCTATTTGTGATCAATATGCCAAAAAAGATTCTCGTATCAGAGTAATCCATAAAGAAAATGGTGGACTAAGTAGCGCAAGAAATGCTGGCATCGAAGTTGCTCAAGGAAAATATTTGGGTTTTGTTGATAGTGATGATTACATTGCTGAAGATATGTATGAACTTCTGCATAACAATATTATAAAGGAAGGTGCGGATTTATCTATTTGTGGAATCTATGACGTTTATAAACAGAAGACTCCTAAAGTTTTACCTGAGTTTAGAAAAGTTTGTACTAAGGATGAAATGATAAAAATGATTTTAGAAGCTAAGTTGGTTTCTGTTCATGCAGTAAATAAACTATATAAACGAGATCTTTTCAAAATGATTAGGTATCCAGTTGGAATCATTACAGAAGATGCAGCAATAATTTTTCAAGTATTAGATCAGTGCAAAAAAATAATAGTTGATACTAATCAAAAATATTTCTATTTTCATAGAGATGAAAGTATATCTAGCAAAAATTTTTCTCCCAGAGATTTAGATACTATCAAAGTTTGGAAAACTAATGAAGAATGGATATCAAAAAAATACCCTTTGTTTAAAACCGAAGTACACACTCGTGTGTGTTGGGCAAATTTTATTGTTCTTGATAAATTAGTACTTTCTGATAAATCAGGAGAATCCAAAAATATTTCAAAAAGTATTCGAAAGTTTTTACTTAATAATTTTTCATTTATTATGAGTAACGATAGATTAACAAAGGGGAGAAAGATATCATTACTGTTTTTATTGTTTGGAACAACAATGTATAAACTCCCTGTAAAGTATCAGTATAATTTACTGAAGGCCAAGAATTAAAAGAAAGTGGATAATTATTTTTTATGAAAAAGAGCAGATTAGAATATTCAATCCTTAATTCATCTATATCGATGTTCATTTATATATTTAGACTATTAATACAATTTGTAGCTAGAAGCTTTTTTATTCATTATCTAGGGGCTGAGTATCTAGGACTTAACGGGCTATTTAGTAATATTTTGAGTTTCCTCTCTTTAGCTGAATTAGGTATAGGTACTTCCATTGTTTTTTCTCTATACAAACCATTAGCAGAAAATGATGAGAAACATATAGTGTCACTCATAAGACTGTATAAAAAAGCCTATGAGATGATAGGTCTAGCAGTAGGTATTATCGGACTAATTATTATTCCTCTCCTTCCCCTGATAATAAAGGATAGCAATAATATAGCAATGATAAATATTTATCTTTATTATATACTTTTCTTGATGAATTCTGTCGTGAGTTACTTCTTTACATATAAGCGTTCCTTAATTATTGCGGATCAAAAAAACTATTTAGTGGCATTGAACGATTTTGTTTTTCTATTAGTACTAAATGTTATCCAAATCATCTTTTTATACTTGTTTAAAAATTTCACTATTTTTTTGGTCACTCAGATTTTATTTACGCTGATCGGAAATATTAGTATTTCTATTATTACAGATAGAAAATATCCGTTTTTAAAGAAAGTTACTCCAGAGAAAATAGAACCTGAATTGAAGCAAGAAATAAAGAAGAATGTTATAGGAAATATGTCCTCGAAACTTGGTGGGGTTATTGTGATGGGGACTGATAATATACTAATTTCTGGTTTTGTAGGATTAACAGCGGTCGGGATATACTCTAACTATTCATTAATAATAGTCAGTATACAGAACTTGTGTAAACAAATTACTAATTCAATCACTGCAAGTTTAGGAAATTTTGCTGTTTCTGGGGATAGTAAACGAGCGAATCAATTATATGATAACCATTTATTTGTGAATCATACACTAATTTATTTTTTCTCTGTAATAACGTTTAATGTGATCAATCCGTTCGTTAGTTTATGGTTAGGTAAAAGTTTCACTTTACCATTAATGACTGTTACATTAGTAATGATAAATTTTGTAGTTCAAGTTTATAGAAATACAAATATTATTTTTATTGAATCATTCGGACTTTACTGGCAGCAAAGATATAAACCCATTATTGAAGCAAGCATGAACTTGCTAGTTTCCTTGATATTTTTAATAGTATTTAAAATGGGAATTAACGGGGTTCTTTTAGGCACCATAATATCGTCTATTGGCTTTGTTTTCTGGTTTGAGATATATATAGTTTCTCGTTACTCCCTCAATATAAAAATGAGAGAAAAGGCAATAAAGTATTTTAAATATTTCTTTCATCTTATATTATCAATGCTAATTATATATATATTTAATAATTTCCAATTGTTAGTTTTTAGTGCAGATTTAATCGGATTAATTTTTCGGATTTTTTTTACTTTTGTTTTAGCATTAGCTATTTATTTAGCACTGTATTTTAAAAGTAGTGAGTTTAAATTTGTTCTGGGAATTGTTAAGAAGATTATTCGGAGGTGAGAAATTGAAGATAGGAATATTATCTCCAGCGTTTGAACTGGGTGGCGCTAGTAAGGTTTCAACCTATATAGGTAACTTACTTCAAAGTGAAGGAAATGAAGTTTTTTACATTTCATATTTAGAAAGTGCTAGACCTGATAGCTCTGGTAATTACTATAATATATTTAGAGAAAAAAATTTCTTTTCGCAGTATATTAGCAAATCAATGAAGTATTTGGAGTTTAAAAGATATGGCTATTTTTCACCAGATAAGTATGTAAAAAAAGAACTTGGACTTTTGCAAGAGATTGTCAAAAAAGAGAATCCTGATGTGATAATCTTTAATACTTTTATTCCTGCAGTTCTTTTTTCCTCATTTATCAAAAAAAATTTTCCAAGTATAAAAATGATCACTTGGATGCACTCAGATCCAGAGTATAGTTTAAATCATATTGCTAAATATTATAAAAAGATTTTTAAAAACAGTTTTAAGCAAGTTGATAGGGTTGTTTGCTTATCTGATGATGTAAAAAATATTGTATCTCAGTATGGTGCTAATGCAGAGGTTATATATAATCCTTTAACATTATCAGAACACGGTGTTAGTGAACTGTCTGATAATGTTATATCTTTTACTGCTCGTCTAGATATTAATGTAAAAGGAATTGATTATTTGTGCGAATTGGCTGACTTTATTCCTGATAACTGGGTTATACGTATTGCTGGGGATGGAACTAAAGATGAAAAAAAACAATTACAGGATTTGATTGAAAAAAATAAAGTCGAAAAGAAAATCAATTTTGTAGGACCATTATATGGTAAAAATCTTGTTGAGCACTATTTAAATAGTTCGATTTTTATTTCCACCTCACGAACCGAAGGCCTACCACTAGTAATGATTGAGGCAATTTCTTTTGGAGTACCTATAGTTAGCTTTGATCACAACGGTGGAAAAGAAATCTTGTCTAATGGAAAATATGGGGTTTTGGTACCAAACAATGATGTTTCCTTAATGGGAAAAGAAATAAATAAAATTATCGATGATCGTTCACTTCTTGAGAATTATCAGAATCTTTCATTGAAAAGGTCTAAGGATTTCTCTATCAATATAATTATTCAAAAATGGAAATCTTTACTTAACGATTTAGTTTTGGAGGGAAAATAAATTGAGTTATATAGGTTCTAAAATAAATTCTTGGCGTGAATATTACTTATACTTGTTTTTTATAGGTATGGTTATTCGAGCTATCAATTTTTATAGCTTACTACCACAAACATTTGATAGTATTTTCTTTAGAATATTAGGTATTTTAGGTATTTTGTTACTCCTGTTAGATGTGTTTGTAAATATAAGAGGAAGGAATTTTCCGTATAATATACTATTGTCCTTGTATATAGTGATTTTAGTTATTACAACCTTTGTTAACAGACAATATGGAATGAGCGAAAATTTAAAAACTATAATGTGGGCTGTATTACAATATTTTGTGATTTACCAGTTTGCATTTGACAATCCCAATAACGAAGTTTTTTTTAATAGAATTAGTTTGAGTTTTATATATAGTTGGTTCGTTTTGTCTATGTCTTCGATGGTGCTATTTTTTAGTAAGTTTGGATATGAGAAGTATTATGATGCTAGGCATAGAATTAGAGTGGGATTTTTAGAATCTCGTCTGTTCGGGGTGTATTCTGATATAAACAATGGAGCTATAGCTGCTTTAGCAGTGATAGTTTTGTCTTTGTTTTTTTTGTATCATAAAAGAGTACGTGGTGTTTCAAAAGCTATATTGATGTGTAGCTTACCGTTACAATTTATATATATAGTTTTGAGTGGATCTAGATCCACCTATTTGATAAGTATAGCAGTTTTGTTTATAGCTATATTTATAATTATGATAAAGAAAAAAAATATCGATAACTATTTTTATAGATTTTTAAAGGCCAGTTTTTATTCTATTCTATCCATAACTATGCTAATAGGAATATACAATGGAACAAAATGGGGGTTCCAAGAAATATTACCGCATTTAAAAGGGATTAATTTAGATAAATCTACAGCTAATTTTAGTGGGAACGAAGTTAATGTAAATAATTTCCCTAATGATTCTTTGGTGAGAAAGGATGTAGCCGAGAATGCAGATGTTTCGAATGCTCGTCTAACAATATGGAAGAGTGCATTTGATTTGTTTAAAACGAATATGGTAATTGGAATATCTCCCAAAAATTTAGTTACATACGCGCAGGAAGTTCTTCCGAATGGCTACATTGCTAAGGTAGGAATTGCAATTCATAATGCGTACTTAAATATTTTAACTTCCACAGGTATACTTGGATTTATAACATTTTTTTCCTTTTTATTACGAAGTTTTATTCTGAATATAAGAAAAATTTCAAAGAAAAGCTTTCAAGTTTCTAACTATAGATTCTTTTATTGTTTGATCCTGTTAATGTATGCTTTGTATGCATGTTTAAATAATGAGTTAGTATATGAGAATACTGTCGGAACTTTCATTTTTTGGCTATTTTTAGGTCGAGTGAATAGTGCGAATAACATCGATTAATAGTAGAAATTATTAGTAGAATTTGTAAGTATAAATGAAATGAGGGATTAATATGCAAAACTATCTTATAACTGGCGGTGCTGGCTTCATAGGCTCTACATTAGCGAATCATTTATCCAAAGAAAATTCAGTAATAGTAGTTGATGATCTATCTATGGGAAAAAAACAGAACTTAGATAACAATTCAAATCTCAAATTTATCAATGGTTCTGTTACAGATGAGTCACTCATGCAAGAAGTTCTTTCAAATAATACGTTTGACTATATTTTCCATTTAGCAGCAATTGCTAGTGTGGCTGATTCTGTTGAGAGACCTGTGGAAACGCATCAAATCAATTTCGAAAGTGTTCTAATGTTGTTAGAGTTGATCAGAAAGTACCAAAATAATTTGAAGCGTTTAGTCTTCAGTTCATCAGCCGCAGTGTATGGTGATGAACCCACGTTACCTAAGAAAGAAGAATCAGTAATTCGGCCTTTGACTCCGTATGCAGTTGACAAATTTGCTGCTGAACAATACGTGTTGGATTACAATCACCTATATGGTGTAAATACAAGCGCGGTACGCTTCTTTAACGTTTATGGACCAAACCAGAACCCAGAATCACCATATAGTGGTGTCATTTCAATTCTGGTTGATCGGTATAAAAAGATACAGGAACAAAAGGATACAGAGTTTACGCTGTTCGGGGATGGATCACAATCTCGTGATTTTGTTTTCATTGAGGATGTCATTCAAGCATTGTTGTTAGTAGCAAGTAAAGAGGAAGCGTTAGGTAAACAATTTAATGTTGGTACTGGTAGTGCGATTACTTTGAATGAGTTGATTGACGTTATCGATGAAGCACTAAATGTAAGGTTAACTGTTAGGAACGAGCCTGAGAGAGAAGGCGACATTAGAGATTCAGTTGCTGATATTTCTAGATTGAAGGGATTAGGTTATCAACCTAACTTTAGTGTTCAAGAAGGCATGAAGAAATATTTGAAATCTGAAAACTTGATTTAATGTGGGAAGTTAACTTGAATTGGTCCATAAATTCAAGTTAATGTCCTTTTTTGTAGATACTTCAATTTCGTTTGATTACGTATGGAAATAATTTGGGAACTTTAGTATTCTAGTATTAGCGTTTATTTTAAGGAGATTAGTGAAATGACAGAAAGTATTGCAATATTGCTTCCTTGTTATAACGAGGCGATGACAATTAAAAAGGTAATTAATGATTTTCAAAAAGAACTACCAAGTGCAGATATTTATGTTTATGACAATAATTCAACAGATGACACATATCAGATTGCATTGAATGAGGGAGCAATCGTTCGAAAAGAACCAAGGCAAGGTAAAGGAAATGTAATACGTCAAATGTTTTTTGACATTGAGGCAGACTTCTATTTAATGGTAGATGGCGATGATACTTATCCAGCAGAAGCCTGTCACGAGTTATTAAGAGCTTTAAAAGAAAATCGTGCAGACATGGTTATTGGTGATAGATTATCCAATGGAACATATTTTAACGAAAATAAGAGAGCTTTCCATGATTTTGGGAATAACTTAGTTAAAAATTCAATCAATTGGCTGTATAAAGCTAATATTAAAGATGTGATGACTGGTTATAGAGGTTTCAACAGGCTGTTTGTTAAGAGTTTTCCTGTCATGAGCAGTGGTTTTCAAATTGAAACTGAATTTACGATTCATTCTTTAGATAAGAGATTTAAGTTAGTTGAAATACCTATTGATTACCGCGATCGACCAGAAGGAAGTGAGTCTAAACTAGATACTTTTTCTGATGGAATTAAAGTTTTAATGACAATTTTTAAGATGTTCAAGGATTATAAACCGCTATTTTTCTTTTCTATATGGTTTTTGGTGTTTTTCGTATTAAGTATATTAGTGGGTATCCCGGTAATTACAGAGTTTGTACGTGATGGCTTCATAAGCAAAATTCCATCTGCAATTTTGGCCACAGGTTTAATGACTCTCTCGTTGTTACTTTTAGTAACTGGGTTGATATTAGATACGGTTGTTACTAACGATAAAAAAGATTACGAATTAAACTTGTACCGTATTTATGCGACAAGGAACGTAAAATGAAGAAAATTATAAAATTATTAGGTGGTCTACTCATATTTTACGTATTTGGAATGACACTGACTTATATGATTCCCAGTAAAAGTATAAATGAAAACGTAGCAGACTCCATGGCAGCATTAAATAAAGAAAAAGAGTATCCTTCGGTGAATTTATTTGATGAAAAAGCTACTAGATTAGATAATTTTACAGATAAAATAATGATTGATAAAGCCAGAGGAACAAAAGAGAGTTCTATAAAACAAGGAATGTTTGTTAATGGCTATCCCAGGTACTGGCATGGTTATCAAATCTTTTTAAGACCGTTGTTAATAGTATTTAATTATTCAGTGATTAGACAGATTTATGGTTTAATTTTAGTTTTATTGATAGGTATAAATTTTTATTTATATTTAAAAAAACTAGATATATTTATAGCGTTTAGTTTTTTGTCTAGTTTATACTTTATAAGAACTTACATCTTCTTCTTAAGTATGCAGTTTTCAAATGTATTCTTCGTGATGCTAATTTTCAATATGTTTTTGTTGAAAAATTCCGAGAAGGATATTTCTAATAAACAGTATTTTCTCTATTTTTTAACTATTGGTTCATTAACAAACTTTTTCGATTTATTGACAGTACCTTTAGTTACATTAGGAATTCCTTTAATTACAGTATTTTATTTAAATTTGAAAAAGATAAGTCTTTCTAGTGAAATTTCTTTTAACTATTTGAAATCTATCTTACTTAATTCTTTTTCTTGGGGAATAGGATATGGAATAACTTGGTTGAGTAAGTGGCTACTCGCATCATTAGTTTTAAGAAAGAATATTTTAGCAGATGCGTTTAGAACTATCATTTTCAGAACGGAAGGGGATAAGAATGTTCCTCTAAATAGAATTTATATGTACGAAAACAATATAAATACTATGTTCAATAAATTCTATGTAGTCCTCATAGCATGTACGATTATTCTTACAATAATAATACTTATAAAGGAAAGAGAGCATATAATAAGTAGAATCAGTTTGAATAGCCTATATATATTGTTAATGGTTGTATATCCTTACATTTGGTATACTGTTTTAGCAGGACACTCACAGGTTCATTATTGGTTTACTTATAGATTGCAAATAATAGCTGTCTTTTCACTATTGTCTTTTTTATCCTATATTATCAGCTCCCTTTTCAATTCTAAAAAAAAGGAAATAGAAATATGATTGACTCTTTAGGTAAGAAAAACATACTGACTATTTTTAGTCTGTTTTTGGCAGTGTTGATTTTAGGAATCCTTACTAAATTAACTCTTTTTAAGACTATATTTCTCATATGTTTGATAATGATCTTAAGTCCTTTTAATAAAAAAAGTAGTTTTAAGACTTATCAATATGTCTTTTCTGGATTACTAGCTATATTGTTTGCTTTAGGAAATCAAATTCACTTTACTTTTGTTAGTGCGTTCCCTAAGGATAATTATATCCAAAACAATTTCGTTAAAATGTTTTTAGTTTTTATTTGTGCTTTTTTTATTATTGCTTTCATTTTAAATTGCCTAGATTGTTTAATTAACACTAAGGAAATTTTTACTGAGAAAAAAAAATGTAATATCTTTTTTTTGAATAATCCTATAATAGTTTTCCTGTTACTTTTAGTTTTCTGGGGACCATATTTACTCTCGTTGTACCCAGGAACTGTATTACCTGACTCATTAAGCTCAATAAATCAGGCATTAGGTAATCAACAACTTTCTAATCATCATCCAATTGTTTTTACATTATTTTTAAGGTTTTTTATTAGAACTTTTTCTTTTCTAGGATTGAACAAATCTATTTTTATTTACACATTAACGCAAACGACTATAGTAGCTGGTATTCTAACTTACTTTATTTTTTGGCTTAAAAAATATAGTATATCCTCTTACATGAGATTACTATTTTTATCTTATTTTGCTTTTGCTCCAGTTTTTCCTATCTATGCTTTGAATGTTCAAAAAGACACGCTGTTTTCTAGTTATTTATTTTTGTTCTCACTAAAATGTATAGATGTGATTGTTGCTAAGAAACAAAGTAATTGGATGATGGCTACCTTAGTAATTTCTGGAGTATTAGCTACCTTTTATAGAAATAATGGATTATATATAGTATTTATAATGATGATTGTTTTGTCAGTAGTATTAATTAGGAAAAAAAAATATTGTCAAAGTATTTCTATTTTTGGTGCCTACTTTGCTATTACCTTCCTTATGATTAATCCTTTAATATCAAAGTATTCTGTTCCAACAGCTATGGCCGAATCATTTGGTGTGCCACTGCAACAAGTAAGTAGAACTGTAGTTTTGAAAGGGGATATAGGTAAGGAAGACAAAAAGTATCTAAATCAACTATTACCTATCTCTGAGTATGAAAAGTATTCTCCTATGTTAGCTGACTCGATTAAGTGGAATCCGAAATTTAATAATCGGTTGTTGAACGATGAGCCATTAAGATTCATAAAGGTATGGGCACGATTACTACCAAAAAATTTTAAAACTTATATAGATGCCTACTTACTCAACACATATGGTTTTTGGGCTCCATTTGAAAAAAATTATTATGGATTTTTAGATACTCGAGTTCAAAATAATGATCTGAAAATAAAACAAGTTGATTTGATAAAGCTTGCTACAGGAAGTAATGTAATGCAACAGGTTATAAATAAACGGAATTTTTTTGGTTCAGGTACACTCCTATGTTTGATGATTATTGGTTTTTACATTTATTGGATACAAAAAAGAAAGATCTTATGGATAGGTTATCTCCCAAGTTTTTTAACATGGTTATCGATAATGGTTGCAACACCTGTGGCATTTAGTCTCAGATATGTGTTCATTTTAGCCATATCATTACCCTTGTTTTTCTGTTTGCCTTTTTTAAAACTCAAAGCAAGTTAGAAAATCTATAATTTCCTTAACTAAATAAATTTTACATTTCACTCCTCTTTCATTTCATGTATAATGGTTTAAGTTATGACATGAAGTAAGGAGGAGTTGTTTTTGTCTGAGGATCAAAACCAACACTCAGAAGAAGGATCTTTTAAAGAGCAGATTATGCGGGCTTTAGAAGAAGGTCGAAAAAATCGTGAAGCTGACGCAACAAAGAAAACGCACACGAGACCGGAATCTTCGAAAGTAAAAAAAGATGCAAACGACGATGACGATTTGGCTTCGTCCTATGAGCGTTTATTTGGTAATAGACGAGATAAGAAGGATACAACTGCCTCTGAGCAGAAGTCTGAATCATCTGAAAAGGAAATAAAAAAAGAGAAGCCACCAAAAGAGCCAAAAACAGAAGCGGTTCCGAAAAAAAAGGTTTCCGATAGTGATCCTATTTCAAAGTCTGAAGAACGAAAAGAAAACAAACGAATTAAGGCTGAGAAAAAGAAAGCTATTGAAGAAGAAAAGAAATCTTCTAAAAATCAGAATAAAAAATCAACCACGCATTCTAACGATTCAAGAAAATCTGCGACAGCAGTTCCATCAAAAAAGGAATCGAAAGCAGAAAGTGAAAAAGAATCTCTTACGAATGAGCATGTGGAAGAAGAACCATCAATTTTCCAGCGAATTGGCGAGAAATTTGAAGAATTACGTCAAATGGATGAGGAATTTGATGGGGATTTAAGTGAGGAGAGCAACTTGAAACGAGCAGAACGTCGCAAAGAGGATCGAGTCGTCCGAAAGATAGTTTATATATTGACGATTGGCATTTTGATCGTCGCAGGCATTCTAGCAATCTCAGGATACAATTACGTGAGCGCTGGATTGAAGCCGTTAGATAAAAATGATAAAAAATTAGTCCAAGTAGAGGTACCTAGTGGTTCATCTAACCGTCAAATCGGGGATATTTTAGAAGATGGTGATGTTATCCGAGATGGGATGGTCTTCAACTTTTACACGAAATTCAAAAACCTGACCAATTTCCAAGCAGGGTATTATCAATTTTCACCAAATATGACTTTGGATCAAATTAGTAAAGAGCTGCAGCAAGGTGGAAGTGCTGAACCATTGGATGACGCTTCTAAATTAACAGTTCCTGAAGGCTATGATGTTGATAAAATCGCAAGTTTAGTTGCGAAGAAGACCGACTTCAAGAAAGAAGATTTTATCAAGGTAATGAAGGATGAGAAATTCTTTGATCAGTTGAAGGCACAGTATCCAGACTTACTGACAGATGCTGGTAATGCCAAGGATGTTCGCTATCGTCTAGAAGGGTATCTATTCCCTGCAACTTATAACGTGCATAAAAACAGGAGTCTGGAAGACTTAGTGACGCAAATGGTTGATACAACCAATCAAATTCTGACGCCTTATTATAGTCAAATTAAAGAAAAAGGGTTAAATGTTCAAGAAGTAATGACCTTAGCTTCACTAGTTGAAAAAGAAGGAGTTACGCAGTCGGATCGTAAGAAGATTGCACAGGTCTTCTTTAATCGGATTGAAGCTCAAATGCCTTTACAGTCAGATATTTCTATTCTTTATGCGTTAGGTGAACACAAAGAAGTTGTAACTATCAAGGATACAGAAGTAGATTCACCTTATAACCTTTATACGAACACTGGTTATGGACCTGGACCATTCGATAATCCAAGTCAAGAAGCAATTCAAGCAGTCCTTGATCCAACTGAGAATGATTACATTTACTTTGTTGCAGACATTTCAACAGGAAAAGTCTATTATGCGAAGACGTATGAAGAGCATATGGAATTAGTCGAAAAATATGTCAATAAAGAGAAATAAACAATTTACAATACAGTAATTACGTGGTAATCTTTTGTGGATTAAATCTATAAAAGATTACCTTTCGTAATTTAGTTGATTGAAGGAGAAGAAAAATGGTAGAAAAAACATATCCGATGACTCTAGAAGGAAAAGAAAAGCTAGAGCAGGAATTAGAAGAATTGAAAACAGTAAAACGTGGAGAAATCATTGAACGAATTAAGATCGCCCGCAGCTTTGGCGACCTATCAGAAAACTCTGAGTACGAATCTGCGAAGGACGAACAAGCCTTTGTTGAAGGCCGTATCAGCACTTTAGAAAACATGATCCGTTTCGCACAAATCATCGATAACGAGAATGTAGATTCTGACGAGATATCAATCGGAAAAACAGTGACTTTTGTAGAACTGCCCGATGATGAAGAAGAAGAGTACACGATTGTCGGAAAGGCGGAAGCAGATCCGTTAACTGGAAAAATCTCAAATGACTCACCAATTGCTCAAGCGCTGATTGGTAAAAGTGTTGGAGACGTTGTGACGATTGCGACACCGGGCGGAAACATGGAAGTTAAGATCACAAATGTGAAACAAAACTAGAAATGCATGAAAGAGGCGCTTGTCGCCTCTTTTCTTTTATGTTCGGATGTGAAAGAGGTTGCGACCTTAGACCGATAGTATTCCGAGTGTAAAAAAAGTAGAATAAGGTATAAATAAAAGTTGGGAGGAAAGATAAAATGAAAAGTCCATGGCGCTTTTTCATTGTAATTGAAGCCTTACTTGCAATTTTCTTATTATGGCAACTATCTTCAAATCCTGCGATGTTGATCATGTTACTCTTTGGAGTATTGAATATATATTGGGCATTGCGCAAACATCGCCGAAGTAAATTCCAATTGATCTTAGGCTCAGTGATTCTGATCATCTGTCTAGTGAATAGTCCCGCGACTTGGTTGATGTTGATTTTTGCTGTCATATTCCTTGGTTTGAAGGGCTTTGAAATTGCAGGTATTTCAATACCGAATCATTCTCTGAAGAATAAGAAAAGTATTGTGATGGTTGAGACGACGGATCCGACTAGCTACAATGGAGAACGAAAAAAACAAAGCTGGATTGGCAATGATCGAATTGGTACACAGGTCTTTGAATGGGACGACATCAATGTGGCGATCCTAGCTGGCGACACCATTGTCGATTTAGGAAATACCTTATTGCCAAAAGAGGACAGTATCGTGATTGTCCGTAAAGGCTTTGGTCGAACCCGCATTCTAGTGCCTTATGGGATTGGTATTCTTTTTGAACATGCGACTCTATATGGCAAGGTTGAATTTGATGAAGAAACGCAAGTATTGCGCAATGAAACGATTAAAATGTATAGTGAAGATTATGATGAAAGTCCCCGCAGATTAAAAGTCATCACGAATACCTTAGTGGGGGATGTCGAGGTGATTCGCGTATGATGGGAAAATACTCCCGTTTACAAGTCTCCTTGTATTCTGGCCTGATTTCCTTTTTACTGATTCTCACGACTCTCTTTTTGTATATGTACGCTATTGGGAAAAAGCAATTGTTTGCACAATTGTTTATTGCACGAATTTTCTATATTCCCTTATTTGTACACATAATTGTGATCGCTTTGACCGTAAGTGCGGTGGTCTACTTTTTAGTCACCTTTATAGAAAAACGTCAACTTGGGAAAATTGAAGGGAAATTACAAAGTCTTGCATCCGGTAATTACGATCAGCCTTCATTAGATGTGGCTATCTCACAAAATAAAGAAATGCTTTTAGTGGATCATGATATCAAGCGAATCAAAGAGAAGCTGGTCAGCATGTCACGAGAGTTGCAGCAATTAAGCAGTCAGCCACAAATGGTAGACGGAACGACCAAGGAAAAGATTTTAGAAGAGGAACGTCATCGCTTAGCACGAGAGCTGCATGATTCGGTCTCTCAGCAGCTGTTTGCGGCTATGATGATGATGTCCGCGTTAAATGAACAGTCGCAACATTCTGAAGAGTTAGAACCCTATAAGAAGCAATTAGCAATGGTTGCTGATATTATCAATGCGGCTCAATCAGAAATGCGAGCATTGCTGCTGCATTTGCGTCCGATTAGTTTAGAAGGAAAAAGTTTACGACAAGGAATCGAGCAATTATTAAAAGAGCTGCAGACAAAAATTCAAATTCAGTTAAAATGGGATGTACAGGATATTTGTGTTTCTGCCAGCATTGAAGATCAATTATTTCGAGTGGTACAAGAATTGCTTTCCAATACACTACGCCATGCAAAAGCGAATGAACTGGAAGTATATTTAAAAATAGTCGGGCAGAACATTTTGTTACGCGTAATAGATGATGGTGTTGGCTTTGAATCAAAAGATGAGCATGCAGGTAGCTACGGCCTCCGTAATATACGTGAACGTATCGCTGGTGTCGGTGGTTCAACGAAAATCATTAGTTTTAAAGGGCAAGGAACAAGCATCGAGATCAAGGTTCCTGTGGTCGCTGATACAAGTGCTGTAGCGGATAAGTTATTAGAAAATCAAGCAGAGTAGAAGAATACATTAATAGGAATTAGGAGGCAAAGGATGATACGAGTATTATTAGTTGATGATCATGAAATGGTTCGATTAGGCGTTTCTTCTTACCTATCGATTCAATCAGATGTCGAAGTGGTAGGGGAAGCTGAAAACGGCGAGGAAGGCTATGAAAAGGCGATGGACCTTCGACCCGATGTGATTTTGATGGACTTGGTGATGGAAGTAATGGACGGCATCGAGTCAACGAAGAAAATATTGAAAGATTGGCCCGAAGCCAAGATTTTGATTGTAACTAGTTTTATTGATGATGAAAAGGTCTATCCAGCTATCGAAGCTGGAGCATCTGGTTATTTACTTAAAACGTCGACAGCTCATGAAATCGCCAATGCTATCCGTAAGACCTATAATGGCGAACGTGTTTTAGAGCCTGAAGTAACCACCAAAATGATGGAACAACTATCTAATCGTAATCGTCATGTTCTCCACGAAGAGTTGACAAATCGCGAACAGGAAATTCTATTACTGATTGCACAAGGGATGAGTAATCAAGAAATTGCGGATGAATTATTCATTACGTTGAAAACGGTGAAGACACATGTTTCCAATATTTTAGCAAAATTAGAAGTTGAAGATCGTACACAAGCTGCGATTTATGCCTTTAAGCACGGGTTGATAAAATAGAGAGTCATTCTCTGTTTTATTGACCCGCTCTTTGTTATACTAAGACATGTAAGTTTTAACGGGCATCAATCAAATAAAAATTTTCGAATAGTTAAGGAGATAGCATGAAACAAAGTTTTGTCATTATTGGTTTAGGAAGATTTGGCGGAAGTATTTGCCGCACATTGGTTGAATCGGGTCAAGAAGTTTTGGCTATTGATAGCAGTGAAGACCGAGTAAATGAGTATATGAATATCGCGACCCATGCGGTAGTTGCGAACGCACAAGATGAGATGACGCTTCGTTCTCTTGGTATCCGAAATTTTGATCATGTGATCGTGGCGATCGGTGAGGATATCCAAGCGAGTATTTTGGTAACCTTAATGGTCAAGGAAATGGGTGTGCCTAATATTTTGGCAAAAGCTCAAAATGAGTATCATGCTCGTGTGTTAGAGAAGATTGGTGCGGACCGGGTTGTTCATCCTGAACGAGATATGGGCCAACGAATTGCACACAATCTAGTTTCAAAGAATATTTTAGATTATCTTGAACTTTCAGATGAATTTTCCTTAGCGGAAATCAATGTGACCAATCGCAAGTTTTATGGAAAAACATTGGATGAACTCGATTTTCGTCAACGATTTGGTTTGAATGTCGTAGCGATTCGACGGGATAATCAAGATCCAATCGTAACGCCCCCTGCTGAAGAGGTCGTACAGAAAAATGATCATTTAGTAGTAATTGGGCGAGATGAAGATGTGGATTATTTAGATGAGAAAATGAATGGATAGGTGGGTTTCAGCATGAAATTAACGATAACGCCTCAAGCGCAAGAATGGTTCAACCGAGAACTAGAATTAGCAGAAGGCCAAGGTATTAAATTCTATGGAAAAGTATATGGAAAAACACAGGTTCATGATGGTTTTTCTGTTGGGATGTCTGTGGATATTCCAGAAAGTCCACTTGTAGAAACTAAGGTAGCCGATCAACTTTTCTACATCGAAGAATCAGATGAATGGTTTTTCAAGGGATACAATTTAGTAGTGGATTACGATTCTGAACTAGATGAACCTAAGTACGATTTTAATCAAGTTTAGGAGTGACTCGAATGATATCAGTAATTGTTCCTTGCTTTAATGAAGAGGAGGCTATTCCTCTTTTTTTTGCAGAAATGGAAAAAACGAAAAAAAAAATAGCTCATGATTTTGAATATATTTTTATTAACGATGGTTCGAAGGATGGAACGCTAGAGGTTCTTCGAGAATTAGCCCGAAAGCATAAAACTGTTCGCTACATTTCTTTTTCGAGAAACTTTGGGAAAGAGGCTGCTTTATACGCTGGACTGCAAGCGTCTAAGGGAGATTTAGTTACAGTAATGGATGTGGATTTACAAGATCCTCCGGAATTATTACCGCAAATGGTTGAAATGATTGAGACAACAGACATAGACTGTGTAGGCACAAGACGAGCAGATCGAAAAGGAGAGCCGCCTATTCGAAATCTATTTGCTAAGGCGTTCTATCACTTAATCAATCGAATCAGTGAAACAGAGATGGTGGATGGAGCTCGAGACTATCGTTTGATGACGCGTCAAATGGTAGATGCAGTGTTAGAATTGACTGAGCATAATCGTTTTTCCAAAGGTTTATTTAGCTGGGTTGGTTTTAATACGGAGTATATTTCCTTCGAGAATCATGAACGTGTAGCTGGGAAGACATCATGGTCATTTTGGGACCTATTTAATTATTCAATTGATGGGATTGTAAATTTCTCAGATGCGCCTTTAAATATTGCATCTTTCGTTGGGGCCTTTTCCTGTGTGGCATCAGGAATTGCAATGCTTTTTATTATTGTACGTGCATTAATTTTTGGTGATCCAACTTCTGGTTGGCCTTCATTGGTGACGATTATTCTATTCATCGGTGGTGTGCAGTTACTTTGTATCGGTATTATTGGTAAGTACATCGGGAAGATTTTTATGGAGACAAAAAAACGGCCGGTTTATATTGTTAAAGAGACTGAAAAAAAGTTGGAGCAGTGAGCCTAACTCAGAACACAGCAAAAGCAGGTATTATTCTCAGAAGCTGAGACTAATACCTGCTTTTTTAATACCCTCGCTCCAACTCTACCTGATTCACCGACAACTCTTTATTCTCCACATAAGACTTTAGATTAGCCAAGAAGATTTTCATAAATTTATTTTGGAAATCGACAGTCATACCTGAGATATGAGGGGTGACCAATAGATTGTCAAATTCCCATAATGGACTTTCTTTTGGTAAAGGTTCCTCTTCAAAGACATCAAGAGCTGCAAAGGCGAAGTGTTTTTCTTCGAGTGCGGCTATCAATTCTTTGGTATGAACGGTATCTCCTCGTCCAACATTTATAAATACAGCAGATTTTTTCATCTTCTCGAAAATATCACTGTTGAAAATATGATAGGTCTCATGTGTTCCAGGTAAGATTCCTACCACAATGTCCATTTCAGGGACAATCTTTGCCAAATTCTTGATGGAGTAGGTCTCGATGAATCCTTCAGCCGGATGTCCAGTGGTATTGATTCCATAGACATTTACACCTAGGCTGTGAATCGATTTTGACAATTGCTGACCGATGTGTCCCGTACCAACGACTAATAAGTTTTTTCCAGCTAACTGGTCGTAGTGAATGGTATCTTGGACCCAGTCTCTTTGTTCTTGAGCTTTGACGGCTTGGGTTAAGCCACGATAATAGCTGAGTAGAACACCAATAGTATGTTCACTGATAGAGAGGGCATGAATGCCGCTGCCGTTAGATAATAAAACTCCTCGATCAGAAAATTCATTCAAAGGTAGATAATCAACGCCTGCAGAAATTGATTGGACCCATTTTAACTGTGGGGACTGAAGCAATGCTTCGCTATACTTCTTTGACCAGCCGACAGAAATTTCTACCTCTTGCAGTTCTTCCTCGTTAAGCGAGGTTTTTATCTGATAATCAGTAGCAATGGTTTGAATCTTTTCAATAAATTCTTCGCGAAATTCGCGCTGTAAGTAAATAATTGGTTGTGACATAGGACTTCCTCATTTCATTTTTACTTGAAATCTCGCATTCATTTTAACAAAAATAGTGAAGTAACACATCCACCCGTGAGAACGGGT
>NZ_JXLA01000100.1 GCF_001886185.1 Enterococcus raffinosus
ACAAATTTTGGTTAAATGATGATTGATTGATTATTCAGTTCTAAGAGAGATATCTTCGATATCCATCTGAAAAATTGGCGTAAAAAATCTGCCGTCAATTTTGACAGATTCATTGCGATAACACTCAACACGATGCTTGATAAAGTCGTATCTTGACGTTTTGTGGTAATTAAAGCCGCGCCAAAACAGCGTTTCAATTGGCTGAAGCCACGCTCTACCTCAATTCGGTCTGTGTTGTCCTGATATTCGGTTAATTTATCTCGATTTTCATTCTTTCTTGGTCGACCTAATGCTGGTCCAGAAAGTCGGATATTTCGTGCTTTACAGTATTGAATGTTTTGCCGATTACGATAAATTTTATCAGCTAATACGCGTTCTGGATAATATCCATGCCGGTCGTAATATCGCCGGATTGCTGAAACGAGTACTTCTGATTCATTGTATGCATCAAAACTAGTTCGTTCGATGGGGGCGATTCCTCCATCGATGCTCATATCATATTTCGCTCCAAATTCAGTTGCAGCTTTGACTTTTCCGCGCACAATTGGACGAACCCATGGCTGGTGAAAGCTGACGATTCGATCAGAGACGCAATGGGTACGATGATCGTACATGTACTTTTGTTGGTCATAGATTTTTTGGATTATTTCCCACCATGTTTGATGCTTTTCAGATAGAGTAGTGCCCTTGGTCAGGAACTTTCGAATAATTTTCGCATCACGGTTCAAGAATCCTAAAAGTTTCCGAAGCTGGGCACGCAACCATTTCCTTGCTTTCTTCTTGCGTCGAACGACGTTCAAATAAACTTTACGTGCTACTTTACGATAGATCCGAGGCCTCTTCCAATTGTTCTCAGCACAAAGAGTGTCAATGATTGTTTCGGCATGTGTTCGTGCATCATTTAAAAGTTCAGTATCCGTAGGATACTTGATATTCTGGGGCGAACAGGTTGCGTCAAGAATCAAGGTACCAGATGATGAGTCATCGTTATCATTTGAGCTGTCATGGTTCGATTTTTCATTGTAAGCGACAATCTTCTCGTTGATCTCAATCAAAGTTGTCTTGTCTAATCGCTTACGAAAATTGACCATTGATGTGGCATCGAAAGGTCGTTCATCTTGGTAACCAGGTAACCCGATAAAAAATTGAAGATATGGATTTTCTTGAATTTGTAACACCGTTTCTTCATCACTGTAGCTGTACTCTTTTTGGATGAGTAAAGCGCCCAATGCCATGCGCAGCGGTTTTGCGACATTCCCTTTTTTATTTCGAAAGTTTTTCGCGTACTCTTTCTCCAACTCTATCCAAGGAATCCGTTCTGCTTTTTTGATCCAGCGATTTTCAGGATTCATTTTTAAACCGATAGGTTGATTAAAATCTTCAAAAGCGAGTTGGGTGTGAATTTGCGGTTTATACATTCAAAAACCTCCAAAAAGGGTAAGAGTGCACGGTTTTCAGCATATTACTGAAAAA
>NZ_JXLA01000102.1 GCF_001886185.1 Enterococcus raffinosus
GTTGGAATGGCAACACTTTTTTTGACAAAAATTATAAGGTGTTGTGAATGCTGCGGTGTTATGGCTCCGATTGCCCTTGACAATGAGCATCCTCGGATCTGATTTTCTCCGGCAGAAGCACAATCATTCAATTACGCTGCCTCTCCAGAGGTATCAGATCCGCGCTCATTATCAAGGATTCGCTTCGCCAATCTCTGTTGTCGAATTTGGATCGGTGTTTCATACGCCAACGTGCCATGTAAGCGTAGATAGTTCCACCAATGCACATAATCAAACAATTCTAGACGTAGCTGTGCCAGTGTCTCAAATTGGTATTGATGCACGAATTCTACTTTGACAGATTTATAGGTTGATTCCGCAACGGCATTATCATACGGACAACCCTTCCTACTCAATGAACGAGTAATTCCAAAACCATTCAGAATCTCATGAATGGTTTGGTTATCAAATTCCTTTCCACGGTCTGTATGAAAAAGCTTGACGTCTGTTAAAGAATACGGTATCCGTCCAAAGGCTTCTTTTACCAATGAGGCATCTTTCTTCTCACCACAGGAATAACCAATAATTTCTCGATTAAACAAATCAAGTATTAAGCAGATATAATGCCACTTTTTCCCCACGCGAACATAAGTAAGATCCGTAACGATGGCTTCCAATGGCTGTTCTTGTGTAAAGGTCCGATCTAATACATTCGCTGTTTTCGCTTCATTACAAGCTGTTCGTTGCCCTTTAAAATGAGCGATCGTATAGGTAGATGTCAATCCGCGGCGTTTCATGATTCGACCGATTCGGCGCCGACTGAGTTGAAGCCCACGCTTTGCTAAACACTTCTTCAATTTTCGGGTACCGTAAGCCTTTCGGTTTCGAATAAACTCTTCCTGAACGATCTCTTCTAAGTCGGACTCATTTTCGATCGGTTTCGCTTGATAATAGTAGGTTTGACGAGAAATATTTAGAATTTTGCACATCGCTGATATGGAATATTTATGCTTGTTGGTATCAATTACTTGTCTTTTCGTCCGAATATCAGCGCCGCTTGCTTTAAAATATCATTCTCCATTTCGAGTTGCTTATTTTTCTTTCTTAGTGCGATCAATTCTGCTTGTTCTGGTGTTAAGTTGTCTCTTTCTTTGAATGAGCCCGTTGATTGTGCTTGCTTCATCCATTTATCGAAAGAAGAAGGCGTAAGCTCATACTCTCGAATAATTTCTGCGCGAGGCTTACCAGCGAGATAGAGATCGACGATTTGTTGTTTGAATTCTTTTGAATAGGTTCTTCGTTGACGTCTTGACATGAAAAATCCTCCAGTGTGTTTTTTATTATTCTACACACCTTATTTTTTCTGTCTAGTCTAGTGTAGCCGATTCATG
>NZ_JXLA01000103.1 GCF_001886185.1 Enterococcus raffinosus
GGTAGCGTCAAGAATTATGTGTAAATGGAAGATCCATTCTGTTAATTACAGTTAAATCATCGACTCTAATGTATCCTGAATTTCTTTAAATCCCTTGTGAATTCTACCTAAAAATTTTTGGTTATATTGATTAAATTGCGAAACTAAGAATCTCTCTAGAGATTCTTCATTAGGGAATTGTTCTTTTCTTCGAGTATATCGTTTTAGCTGCTTATTAAAGCCTTCAATCAGGTTCGTCGAATAAATTGTTCGTCTGATGGCGTGAGGGAAATTATAAAAGGTTAATAGGGCAGGATTCAAGAGTAAATTGACGACTCTTGGATACTGCTTTTTCCATTTCCTAATCATAAAGTCGATGTGATCCAATGCCTCTTCTTTTAAATTCGCTTGGTAAACCAATTTGAAATCCTCACAAATTTCTTTTCGATCTCGAACACGAACTTTATGAGCGATATTTCTAGATACATGCACACAACATTGTTGAAATTGGGTATTCGGATACACACTATGGATACTTTCTTCAATACCGCTTAATCCGTCTGTCACGACTAATAAAACTTCTTCTAACCCACGTTTTCTAAGATCTTGAAGAACTTCTTTCCAAATATAAGCAGACTCAGTTGGGGCAATAGTAAACCCAAGAACCTCTTTGGTTCCATCCAAACGAATACCAATCGTAATATACACTGCTTCCTTCGAAACAGTCTGTCGCTTCACAGGGATATGCGTCGCATCCATAAATATAACGGAATAATTGGCTTCTAACGTTCTTTCTTTAAAAGCTAAAACATCTTCAGCCACCAATTTACTCATGTTGGAGATTGTTTGTGGCGTATAGTGGTGACCATACATTTTTTCAATTAATTCGGAGATTTCAGCCATAGTAATGCCTTTTTGAAATAATTGGATAATGGTCGTTTCTAATGAATCATTGGTTCGCTTATATGCTGGTAGTGTTTGTTGAGAAAATTCGCCATTACGATCTCTAGGAATAGTTAAATTCAACTCGCCATATTCTGTTTTAAATGTACGTGAATAATTCCCGTTACGGGAATTTCCTGAATTGAATCCATTTCGATCATATTTTTCGTAATCTAAAAAAACAGTTAGCTCTGCTTGTAGAAGTGAATTAATCGCTCGCTCTAAATGATCCTGAAATAATTCATCTAAATCCCCTTTATTGAGTAGTGTTTGCATAATTTCTATAGTAAAATTAGTCATGAGAAAGTCCTCCTATAAAATTTCTGTGTGGTAACTTTAATTTTACAGAATGGACTTT
>NZ_JXLA01000104.1 GCF_001886185.1 Enterococcus raffinosus
ATAGATACCGTAAGGGATTTTATTCTTTACGCCGATTGTAAAATTAAGCTAGACAAATAAATAAGCCATTCGTGCTACACTCAAAATGTAATTCCGACTAAAGAAAACATAGGAGTGATCACGAATGACCTACACCCATCTTACCACGGATGAACTGGTGATGATAGAGTCTTACTACCACCAAAACATCAAAATTGTGAAAATTGCTGAGTACCTGAAACGATCTCGAACACCGATTTATAACGTCATTAATTTCTTGAAAGAAGGCCATACGGCCCTCGAATACTACCAACAGTATAAAGAAAATAAGAAACGGTGTGGCAGACGAAACATCGTCTTGCCAAAGAAACAACAGTCCTACATTAAAGAAAAAATTGCCCAAGGCTGGACGCCAGACGTTATCATTGGGCGTAAAGAGAAACCAATCAGCTGTTCCGTAAGAACCCTTTATCGCCAGTTCAAGGAAAAGGTGTTCGATGAATCGACTTTGCCCATGAAGGGTAAGCGGAAACCAAATGGACATCAAGAACGCCGAGGAAAACAGGCTTTTAAACGGAATATCGTTGAAAGAGAAACTGATTACCCGACATTTAAAGAAGAGTTCGGCCATATCGAAGGCGATACCATTGTAGGCATTCATCATAAGAGTGCTGTCATAACTTTGGTAGAACGTCTATCGAAAATCATCATCACCTTGAAGCCCGAGGGGCGCAAGGCGATCGATATTGAGAATACTCTGAACCACTGGTTTGGATCGATTCCCAGACATTTATTTAAATCCATTACCTTTGATTGTGGGAAAGAATTCTCTAATTGGAAGGCTTTAAGTAACCAACATGACATCGCTATTTATTTCGCTGATCCAGGGACTCCTTCGCAACGAGCACTGAATGAAAATTCCAATGGCTTGCTGCGAAAAGATGGTCTGCCAAAAAACATGGATTTTAATCAAGTCGACCAAGCTTTTATCTCTTCAGTGGCGAATAAGAGAAACAATATTCCACGAAAGTCCTTGGATTATCAAACACCCCTGGAAGTATTTATGAGTTACATGAATGAAGATATTTTGTCTAGCTTAATTTGACAAATCAAATTATTTAAAACTTTGCAACAGAACC
>NZ_JXLA01000105.1 GCF_001886185.1 Enterococcus raffinosus
GCCGCTTTCTGTGCAGCTTTTCGAAATTGAACAGGGCTTTTCCAATTCAATTTCTGTTTCATCCGGTGATTGTTGTAGTAATAGATATAGTCATCGATCGCCGTTTTTAGTTCATCAAAACTGTGATAGGTTTCCCCATGAAAGATTTCTTGTTTTAGAAGACTGAAGAAGTTCTCCATGATTGAATTATCTAAACAATTTCCTTTGCGAGACATACTTTGAAAGATTTTCTGTTTCTTTAGTTTTTGCCGATAGGACTTCATTTGATAAGCCCAACCTTGATCCGAATGGAAGGTGCGACGATAGGGGCAATCAGCCGTGATCGCGATGGCTTCTTCTAAACCTTCCATAATTGCCAAGGCATTCGGCTTTTCTGAAATGCGGTACGAAAGAATCTCGCTATTATACATGTCCATGAACGGGTCTAGGTATAACTTTCTTTGTCGGATCACGCCTTTGGTATCTATTTCAAAATACTTGAATTCTGTTGTATCTGTCGTAATTTTTTGATGACAAATACTCGTATAAAAATGACGACGAATCCGGTTTTTCGCCACTTTTCCAATCTTTCCTCGATAAGAATTATAGCGACGTGATTTACGTGTGTAGGAACGGACTTCGATCCCTAGCTTTCGAATCAAACGTTGAACTTTCTTTTTATTGACATGAAATCCGCGATTTTTTAGTTCATTCGTCATTCGTAAACAGCCATAATTTTTGTGTTCTTTACGAATACGAAGCATTTCGGCTTCGATTCCTTGATCGGGATTGTCTCTGTCAAATCGTTTTTGCCAGTACATAAACGTCGCTTTAGGAAAGTTTAACGTCTCAAGAAGCTCAACTAATTTGAATGATCCTCGGAGGCTGTGGATGATTCGTGCGATTGATTCGTTCGTCTTTGTTGGGCTTCCTGTTTTCGCAGCTTCCTCAGCTCTTTTAAAAAGGCATTCTCAATCTGAAGGGAACGCACTTGTTTTTCTAATTCTTTAATACGGTCTCGTTCTTCCGGTGTTGACTCAATTGAACGCTTCTTTTTCTGTTCTTTTTTCTCAGCCAA
>NZ_JXLA01000106.1 GCF_001886185.1 Enterococcus raffinosus
CTCTTTGTCAAATAGGACTGATAGAGTGAGATAAGAACATCTAAGGTAGGATTCCTTTTCTACTTTAGATGTTTTTTTGATTCATAGGTAATCAGATTATTTAGTAAGAAAATTCTGGTCTTCATTTTCCGAAAGCTTCGAAAGCCATAAGCGACTCGTTTTAATGCTTTGATGTGGGTATGCAGATTTTCTATTTTGGCATTTGAATAAGGCAATTCTAGGGCTAAACGAATGCCGGATTCATAGTTTATAAAAGCTTTTTTTATAGGATGCAGTTCTTTTGGAACGGAATCGGGCATCGTTCTTACAAGTTTAAAGAAAGTATCCGCCTCTTTGTCGTGAAACGCTTGAAGAATTTCTTGGTAGTAAAAATAGGCGATTCGTAATTCGTCAGAGATCGAAAGCAGACGATCCACCACTTCACTTTCGGTTAGATACGCCCAACCAAAATTGCGCCATTTGGTCCATTTGTCATAAACAAGCTTGTCCTGTCGTTTGATCAGAAGCCGAGACAACGCCTTTAATTGTCGATAATATTTGGCTTGTGTTGGATCGTTTCGATCAAAGCTTTTCATGATTCGTACGCGAATATCCTCAAATTTGCGAATGAGATGTTTGACAATGTGAAAACGATCCACAACGAGTTTTGCCTTTGGAAAACATTCCTTTATCAGAGAGGCATAAGAAGCATTCATGTCCGTCACGATGACCTTTACCTTCAATCGTACGCGCCGTTCAAATTGCATAAAATAAGAAACGAGGGCTTTTTTCTTCCGTGAAGGAAGAATATCCAGTAATTTTCCAGTATCGCCATCCATACAAGAAAAGGAATAGGGACCGACTTGATTTTTCAGTGAACGAAATTCATCCATTAATAAACAACGCGGTAACCAATTTCTTTTTACTTTTGTCATGGGGATCAGAGAAGCGAGTGTCCGAGAAACGGTCGACCAAGAAAC
>NZ_JXLA01000107.1 GCF_001886185.1 Enterococcus raffinosus
TGATACGGCTAAATGCTTTTTTTACTAGAACGGCATCTTTATGTTCTCCACAAGAATAGCCGAGAATTTCTCGATTGAACAGATCCAAAATGAAACAGACATAATTCCATTTTTTCCCGACTCGTACATAAGTCAAGTCTGTTACGATCGCTTCTAATGGGTTGTCTCTTAAGAATTTACGATTCAATACGTTTGTCGTTTTGGCTTCATTGCAAGTAGAATGATGTACTTTAAAATAAGCAACAGTATAGCTCGATTTTAATCCTCTATTTTTCATGATTCTACTAATTTTTCGTCGGCTGATCTGAATGCCTCGTTTTGATAAGGCTTTTTTTATTTTTCTTGAGCCGTAGGCCTTTCGGCTGAGGATAAATTCTTCAGCGACTACTTCTTCAAGTTCTGATTCGTCTTTCTTTGGTTTTGATTGATAATAATAGGACTGACGTGATAGACCTAATATTCTGCACATCGCTGATATAGGGTAAAGATGCTTATTCGCATCGATTACTTGTCTCTTCGTCCGAATATCAGCGCTGCTTGCTTTAAAATATCATTTTCCATTTCTAATTGCTGGTTTCTTTTACGTAGTTCTAACAATTCTTTTTGTTCAGGCGTAAGATTATCTTTTTCTTTGAATGAACCACTCGTTTTAGATTGCTTTACCCATTTGTCAAATGCTGAAGCCGTTAGTTCATATTCTCGAATGATTTCTACACGTGGCTTTCCAGCTAAGTAAAGATTGACGATTTGTTGCTTGAATTCTTGTGAAAAAGTTCTTCGTGTTCTCTTAGATATAAAAATTCCTCCTGGTATGTTTTCTTCTAGTCTACACACCTTAATTTTTCTGTCTAGTTAATTGTAGCCTATCCAT
>NZ_JXLA01000108.1 GCF_001886185.1 Enterococcus raffinosus
TAAAGAATAAAATCCCTTACGGTATCTATGATTTAAGCTGGGATTCCCAATAATACCTTGATTTCAGTACAGACCGAAAACCCGAAGAGAGTGCCTTCTTTTCGGGTTTTCTTATATAATCCTCGAATGGCTTCCATGCCTTTAATCGTGGTAGAGGCAGTGCGTAAACTTCGATAGAATTTATTGCGTCTCTTTACTGGACGATGGTCTTGTTCAATCAAATTATTCAGGTATTTAATGGTACGATGTTCTGTCCCTTGATAAAAGCCGTATTCTTTTAGTTTCTTAAAGGCACTTGTAATAGAGGGGGCTTTATCTGTGACTACAACCTTCGGTTCATCAAACTGCTTCACTAACCGCTTAAGAAAAGCATAGGCTGCTTGTGTGTCCCGTTTTTTACGTAACCAAATATCCAAGGTTAAACCATCTGCATCGATGGCTCGATACAAATAATGCCATTTTCCTTTAATTTTGATGTACGTTTCATCCATTTTCCATGAATAAAAGGATTTTTTATTTTTCTTTTTCCAAATTTGATAGAGTAGTTTGCCATATTCTTGCACCCAACGATAAATCGTCGTATGAGAAACGTTAATGCCACGATCATATAAGATTTCTTGAACTTCACGATAGCTAAGGTTATAACGAAGATAGTAGCCCACGGCTACAATAATCACATCCTGCTGAAATTGCTTTCCTTTAAAATGATTCATCGTCATTCCTCCTGCTATCTTTTTCTATTATTCTACCTTATTTGATAGTAGATTTAAAACTTTGCAACAGAACC
>NZ_JXLA01000109.1 GCF_001886185.1 Enterococcus raffinosus
GGGGCATCAAAGTGAACAGTAAAGGGAAAAACGTTTTTTGGCATGGATACAAGGCTCACTTAGCAGTAACCACGAAAAGTCAGTATATTTTATCCAGTATTTTGACCTCTGCTCATATTGCGGATATGAGTGTAGCTATTCCATTAATCCGAGATGTCAACCGACTTGGTTTAGCGAACATTCACATGATCTTTGACAAAGGTTATGATGTGAAAGCCCTCTACGAAGAGGCACACATCCTTGATTTTGAGCCGATCATTCCATTGAAACGGGTGGCTAAAAATGACGGCGAGTGGACAACTGAGTATGCCCCGACCTGTCTAATTGAAGAAGGCTACACCTACGATAGTTTTGATAAACGTTACGGGGCTTTGAAATACACGTTACCAGAAAAGCGTTGTCGCTCTTGCCCGCTCCAGAACGAGGGTTTATGTCAAAAAGTAATCAAGATCAAACAACAGACAGACCCGCGCAAGTTCAATCATCCAGCTCGAGGAACACACAGTTGGAAGAAATTGTACGCTAAACGTAGTGCCGTTGAACGAGTAAACGGAGACCTGAAAGAAAACATGAAATTGAATCAGACAACTCACTATAAAGCAGAATTAGTCGAGATAGAACTTCTGCTTATTCAGCTAGCTTATAATGTCAAAAGGTACGCAGTCCAACGATTGAACAACCAGAAACTAGAAAAAGAAACCGCATCTTAGCTTTAAAAAATGACAATTTTGAAATTGGATGAGTGTTGATTTTTTTATAAAAGCGAATTATGAAATTAGCTCA
>NZ_JXLA01000011.1 GCF_001886185.1 Enterococcus raffinosus
TCTTCACCAACACTAGTTGACGAAGAGCCAAATAATATTAAATCGTATCCCCGTTGAAAATCGAGTTCTTAACAACTACATAATCAACTTTTTGCAGCGCCTCTAAATCATTCCCACCCGCGTAAGAAATCGATGATTGCAAATCTTGCTGCATTTCAATAAGAGTGTCTTTTAAAGAACCTTTATAAGGAATCCAGATTTTCTTTCCTTCTACATTCTTCTTTTCACCTTTTTGGAACTCAGAAGCACTTCCGAAGTACTCTTTATAAACAACTCCATCTTCGACCATTGTTTCCCCTGGTGATTCCTCGTGTCCAGCAAAAAGGGAGCCAATCATAACCATCGTAGCTCCGAATCGAATGGATTTTGCGATGTCTCCATGAGTACGAATACCACCATCTGCAATAATTGGTTTACGTGCCGCTTTTGCACACCAACTCAGTGCCGCTAATTGCCAACCGCCAGTGCCAAAACCTGTTTTGATTTTAGTAATACATACCTTACCTGGCCCAATCCCAAGCTTGGTAGCATCTGCCCCAGCATTTTCTAATTCCCTTACTGCTTCTGGTGTACCAACATTCCCAGCAATTACAAATGTTTCTGGTAAATATTTTTTTATATGTTTGATCATATTAATCACCGGATCAGAATGTCCATGGGCAATATCAATGGTAATATAGTCCGGGTTTAATTTTTCTTCTGCTAATTGTTTTACAAAATCATATTCATATCCTTTTACACCGACACTAATAGATGTAAATAAACCACGAGATTGCATTTTCTTTATGAATGGAATTCGTTGGTCCTCATAAAAACGATGCATAATATAGAAGTAACCATTTTCTGCCAAAAATTCCGCAATACTTTCATCAATAATCGTTTGCATATTGGCTGGTACAACGGGCATCTTAAAACTAAACTTTCCTAATTGAACAGTCGTGTCACACTCTGAACGACTATTAACAATACACTTATTAGGAATCAGCTGAATATCTTCATAATCAAATACTTTCATAATGGCCTCCAATGAATAAGATCGCTATCTCATTTTAATTTGTTTTTATACTATTCAGACTACAAAAAGTAGAACTAATAAAAAAACATAGAGCGTTATCGCCCTATGTAATTTACAACATATTCACTTAAAAAGCAAGCTGATTTTAAATTTCGTCTCAAAAAACACGAACATTAACTTTTCACACTAAAGCATTCCTTAATTTTTTGGCCTGAAGACTAATTAAAAAAATAACGTCCTCCATTTCCTCCTCATTAGTAACTTTCATTTCGATTTGTTGAGTTTTTTTTGAAACATCTTCAAATTTTACTTTGAACTCATCTGACATTACTTTTACCATAGGGGTCAAATAACTTATTCCGAACTCTGGGAAAGGAGTAATAACTGAAAAGTAACTCTTATGGATTTTGATGCGACAAAGTAATCCATCGTATTGTTCAATAACTAGCTGCCATCCAGTCTGTTTCTGGAAAATATATTTGATTTTAGGATCATAATGCCTCATAAGTTGAGCCAACAATATTTTCAAATACTGAGAATTAGGTAATCCTGATAAGATCGTCTGCAACTCTTGCTTCTCACCATTCGTTTTGGATCGTTTTCTTTCCATGGTCCTCGCCTCTTTCGATATCAATACACTATGAAAATAAAAATAGTTTTACTTTGCGCAACTATTTGTATGAGTCAAATACTTTTTGTTTTTCTTCAAATTCACGTTTTTTTTTAACGTTTTTTTCATATTAAGTTTACCACTTTTAATTAACTCTGTCATTTTTTAAATCTCGAGGCAATTTGAGCAAAAAAAGACTGCAGACATCCACGATAAAATGGCTTCTGTCTACAGTCTGATTTACAAACGAAACTAGCTTTATTTTATTGATTTTGCACCGATATCCTTACGATAGAAGTAGTCTGTAGTATTCACCTCTTCTAAAGCTTCATACACTTTAGCTTGAGCAGACTCTATTGAATCCGACTCAGCCTCAACTAAAAGTACACGTCCGCCTGATGCGCGTATGGTTCCCTGATCGTCTGTTACTCCTGCAAAATATACAGTCACTTGATCATTAAATTCAGGAACAGACATTCCCTTTTTGTAATCATTAGGATAACCCTCCGCCGCTAAAACTACTCCTACTGAAGCTTGATTACTCCATGTCAATTCTGGTTCTTTATTATTTAACAGATCATCAATTATTTCTGCAAGATCACTAGTCAAACGTGGTAAAACGACTTGCGTTTCAGGGTCCCCAAAGCGAGCATTAAACTCAATGACTTTTGGACCTGTGTTGGTAGCTATTAATCCTGCATACAAGATTCCAGTAAAAGGTGTATCATTTTTCATCATTCCTGAAGCTGCTGGTTTCAGTATTCTTTCCACCGCAGCATCCACCATTTCTTCTGGTATCTGAGGTACTGGCGAGTAGGCTCCCATACCACCAGTATTTGGTCCCTTGTCTTCGTCAAATGCGCGTTTATGGTCTTGAGCAATTACCATTGGATAAACATTCTCATTTCTCACAAAAGCAAGCAAAGAAAATTCTTGTCCTTCCAGAAACTCCTCTACAACGACCTTGTCACCGCTCTTCCCAAAGCGATGATCCGTCATCATTTCTTTTAATGCTTGCAATGCTTCCTCTAAAGTCATTGCGACGGTCACGCCTTTGCCAGCCGCTAAACCATCTGCTTTGATGACGATAGGCGCTCCTTTTTCTTTTACATATGCACAAGCTGCCTCATAATTTGTGAAAGCTTCATAATCAGCAGTTGGAATCGCATTGTCCACCATTATCTTCTTGGCGAATTCCTTTGACCCTTCAATCATCGCCGCCGCCTTGTTAGGTCCAAAAATCTTTAGTCCCGCTGCTTGAAAATCATCAACAATCCCATTTAACAGTGGGATTTCAGGTCCAACAAACGTCCAAGCGATGTTTTTTTCTTTAACATAAGAAATCAATCCCTCATGATCATCTTCAGCGATATTCACTACTTGGATACCATCGCTTAACATGCCTGGATTTCCTTTCGCACAGTAAACCTCCGTCACTTTCGGGCTGTTCAATATCTTTCTTGCGATCGCGTGTTCTCGTCCACCGCTGCCAATAATTAATATCTTCATTGAATCCTCCTCAAATTAATGTCTAAAATGACGAACGCCTGTAAAGACCATTGCTACACCATATTTATTTGCCATCGCAATCGAATCTTTGTCACGAATACTTCCGCCAGGCTGAACAATTGCCTTGATTCCATGCTGAGCAGCATATTCCACGCTATCATCCATTGGGAAATAAGCATCACTAGCTAAAACTGCACCATCCATTCGTCCCTTAGCCTCATCTAGTGCGATTTTGACTGAACCGACTCTATTCATTTGTCCAGCTCCAACGCCAACTGTTTGATGTGCATTCGCAACTACAATCGCATTTGATTTTACATGCTTTACTGCTTTCCAAGCGAAGGCTAAAGCTTTTAATTCTTCATTTGTCGGCTTACGATCTGTCGCAACTTCCCATTCTTCGGGAATCTCTTCAATAACATCTTGATCCTGTACTAATAGTCCCCCTAAAACAGAAACGACTTCTGGTTGATTGTTTCTTTGATTCGCAAAATCTAATGTCATCAGTCGTAGGTTTTTCTTCCCTGATAACACTTCAAAGGCCTCTTTGTTGAAGCTTGGCGCGATAATAATTTCTAAAAATAGTTTATGCATCTCTTCTGCTGTCTCCAGATCAATCTCCCGATTTGCGACTAAAATACCACCAAAAATTGATGTGGGGTCTGCTTCATAAGCAAATTGATACGCCTCAGCGATAGTACGGCCACTCCCTATACCACATGGATTCATATGCTTTAATGCTACAACTGTCGGCTCAGTGAATTCGCGAGCAATACGAATTGCTGCATCAGCATCCTTAATGTTGTTGTATGACAGCTCTTTACCGTGAAGTTGTTGAGCACTAGCAATCGAGTAGGAAACAGGCAACGCACTTTGATAGAAAGCTGCCGTTTGATGACTATTTTCTCCATAACGTAACGTTTGTTTTAGGTCATACGTCAACGTTAATTTCTCTGGCTCGAGCTCGCTGACTTTCTCTGTTAAGTAATCAGCAATCAGTGCATCATAAGCTGCGGTATGACGAAACACTTTCGCCGCCAAACGTTTACGGGTCTCTAACGAAGTAGCTTGGCTGCTTTTCACTTCCGCTAAGACAAGTGCGTAATCTTTAGGATCAACTACCACAGTGACTGAACTGAAATTCTTTGCAGCCGAACGCAACATACTTGGACCACCAATATCAATATTTTCGATCGCGTCTTCTTCCGTTACGTCTGACTTTGAAATTGTCTCCTTAAATGGATACAGATTCACACAAACATAATCGATTGGCTGAATATCATGCTCTGTCATTGCTTCCATGTGACTTGCTAAATCGCGTCTTCCCAACAATCCACCATGAATTTTTGGATGCAAGGTCTTTACCCGACCATCCATCATCTCTGGAAAACCTGTCACTTCATCAATACTTAACGTTGGAATACCAGCTTCATCTAAAACTTTTTTAGTTCCACCAGTAGAGATAATTTCAACTCCCGCCGCAATTAAACCTTTAGTAAACTCTACAACTCCAGTTTTATCTGAAACACTAATTAATGCTCTAGTCATTATGACTCTCCCTATAATTATATTTTTTAAACAAAACTACCTTTTTGTCTGTATTTTCAGCTGTTTTCTTTTACAATCTTTGCTAAAACCTCAGGATAAAGCTGATGTTCGATTTGATGGATCTTCGTTTCTAGATCACTTAGACTGTCTTCATCTGAAACTTCGACTCTACCTTGAGCAATGATAGGACCAGTGTCTACGCCACTATCGACATAATGAATCGTTACACCCGTTTCTTTTACTCCGGCTTCATAGGCATCTTTGATTCCATGTAGCCCAGGAAAGTTAGGTAACAGGGCTGGATGAATATTCACAATCCGATTAGGAAAAGCTGCCAACAGATTTTTACCAATGATACGCATATAACCTGCCAATACAACAAGCTCAACATTGTATTCTGTTAGTAAATCCAACAGTGCATCCTCGTAGCTCTGTTTATCAGAAAACTCCTTCAGCTCAAAACTTTCACAAGGTATGTCAAACTTTTTTCCTCGCTCAAGCACGTAAGCATCATGGTGATCCGAAAATAATAGAACCAACTCCGCCGCAATTTTTTTATCCTTGATTGCCTGAGCGATTACCTCAAAGTTTGATCCGTTTCCCGAAGCCAAAACAGCTATTTTCATGCCTTCTCCCCTTTGAAAACAATCGATGATTCGTATTTTTCTGTCACTTCACCAATAATATATGATGTTTCGTTGCGCTTCTGTAAATCGCTCTGCAACTCTGTAACTTTATCTGGTGAAACGGCTAAAACCATTCCGATTCCCATATTAAAAATCTCATACATTTCCATTTCAGGTATTTCACCATATTTAGCCAATGCATCGAAAATCGGCAAGATCGGCCATGAACCTAGTTTAATTTCACAAGCTAACGTTTCCGGTAACATTCTTGGCAAATTTTCAACAAATCCCCCACCAGTTACGTGAGCAATACCATTGATTAATCCCTGTTTTACTAAAGGCATAACAGCTTCGACATAAATTTTCGTAGGAGTCAGAATTTCATTACCTAATGAATCAACCAATTCAGGCAATTTTTCATCTATGGAGAATTGATGATTTTCAAAGAAAATTTTCCGAACAAGAGAATACCCGTTTGAATGGATACCTGATGAAGGCAATCCTATTAAAACATCTCCTGCTTGAATTTTCTCGCCCGTGATCATTTGACTTTTCTCAGCGATACCAACTGTAAATCCTGCTAAATCATAATCCTCTTCACCGTACATTCCAGGCATTTCCGCGGTCTCTCCGCCAATCAAAGCTGCTCCCGCTTGAACACATCCTTCTGCTACGCCAGCTACAACTTGCTCTAAACGAGCTGGTACATTTTTTCCAGTTGCAATGTAATCCAAAAAGTAAAGGGGTTCTGCACCTTGTGCTACAATGTCGTTCACACACATCGCGACACAATCAATCCCGATCGTGTCATGTTTATCCGCTTGGATAGCAACCATTAATTTTGTTCCAACACCATCCGTTCCGGAAACTAAAACAGGTTCCTTCAATTGAAATTGACTTAAATCGAAACAGCCGCCAAATCCGCCGATTGCTCCCATGACACCTAAACGTTCTGTTCTTTTTACATGTTTCTTGATGCGCTCAACTACTTCATAACCAGCTTCCACATCGACGCCAGCTTTGGAATATGCGTTTCCCACTTGATTCTCTCCTTATTCGTGATTAAGTATTCTTTGACTAAACAAAACTATACGTTCCTCTTAATCAGACAATTTGTTCTATTAAATTTCCATGGAGGATTTTACCCTTCTCGCCTTGCTAACTGTGAAAAGTAAGCATGACATCTTTTAATAGAACGACGTTTTCTCTTTTAAAGTTGCTTGATAATGGGCTTCATAGTCATATAAAGGTGTTGGATAATCACCATTAAAGTATGCCATACAGAGCCCAGAGTATGGGGCATCAAAATCTAACCCAATCGCATGAATTAGCCCATCTTCGCTCAGAAAGGATAGTGAGTCTGCTCCGATCATCTCTCGAATTTCTTCGATTGAATGATTGGCTGCAATCAATTCTTTTCGTGTTTGGATATCGATCCCGTAAAAACATGGATATCTCAAAGGAGGTGAAGCGATCCTCACATGAACTTCCTTCGCGCCTGCTTCTTTTAGAAGATTTACAATTCGACGACTTGTCGTTCCTCGAACGATGGAATCATCTACCATAATCACTCGCTTTCCTTCTACTACACCACGTACTGCAGAAAGTTTCATGCGTACACCCTGCTCCCGTAATTCCTGCGTTGGTTGAATGAAGGTTCGGGCAACATATTGATTTTTAACCAGACCCATTTCATAAGGAATCCCTGATTCTTCAGCATAACCGCTTGCTGCTGATAACGAAGAGTTTGGAACCCCTACTACCATATCTGCATCAATAGCAGCTTCTTGTGACAAAATCCGTCCCATGTTTTTTCGAGCACTATGAACATTCACACCTGCAATATTCGAGTCTGGTCGTGCAAAATAAATGTATTCCATTGAACAAATTGCATGTTGCGTATCATCAGTAAACCGTTCTACCTTCAAGCCATCATCATTAATGGTAATGATTTCTCCAGGGTTTACATCTTGAATGAATGTTGCACCGACAACTTCCAAGGCACATGTTTCAGAAGCTACAACATATGCACCGTTAACCATTTGCCCAATTGATAACGGCCGAAATCCATTCGGGTCGAGAGCCGCAACCATTGATTCTTCTGTTAGCATCAAATATGCAAAACCGCCTTTTACTGTGTTCAAGGCTTCCTTCATCCGGTCGCACAAAGTATCTTTTTGACTGCGCCGAATTAAATGCATCAGAATTTCAGTGTCCGAATTAGAATGGAAAATTGCACCATCAATTTCCAATTCTTTTCGCAAGCTTTTCGCATTTGTTAAATTCCCATTGTGAGCTAAAGCGAAATCTCCATCGTAAAAATTGAATAGAAAAGGTTGAATATTATCAACACTGCTTGTCCCAGCTGTTGCATAACGTACATGCCCGATTGCTGTCTGTCCCGTCAATTGGTTCAATTGACGTTCATCCTTAAAGACTTCTGATAATAGTCCTAATCCACGAGTACTGATTAAATTTCCACCATCATTACTGACAATTCCAGCACCTTCTTGTCCACGGTGCTGCAAACTATGCAAGCCAAAATAAGTGACGCGAGCAGCATCTGGGTGTCCCCAGATACCAAATACGCCACATTCTTCATTTAAACTTTTTACTTCATTAGACATGGAATGGCTTCCTCCCATAATTCTTCTGCCTTACTGACTGCTACTTTGATCACACCACCGTTAGCCGTGATCACAAGTTCGCCCGTGCTAGTTGTTTCTCCAATGTTTACCGCCTTGTTGCCCGCTAAAGCTTCAAATGCTGCCTGATTTTCAGGTTTTATAGATAAAACAAAACGTGATTGTGTCTCAGCAAAAAGATTTTCAACCGGCATAGCGATAGTTACTTCAACACCTAATTGATTGTTAAAGGCCGCTTCGGCAATAGCAACTGCTAAGCCCCCTTCAGCACAATCGTGGGCGCTTGCTACTAATCCAGCTTTGATGGCGGAAAGAACCAACTCTTGATTTTCTTTTTCAACGCTTAAATCAAAGTCCATTAACGATCCTTCTACTAGACCCTTTTGCATTTTTTGAATCTCTGTGCCATTAAAGTCAGCGTTTGTTTCACCGATAACATAAATCAAATCACCAGCTTGTTTAAACTCTTGTGTAGTGATATGTGACAGATCTTCAATTAGTCCAACCATTCCAATCATCGGTGTTGGATAAATTGCTTTTCCATTTGTTTCATTGTACATAGAAACATTTCCAGAAATAACTGGTGTATTCAATGTACGACATGCTTCAGAAATACCATCTGCTGATGTCCATAGTTCCCAGAAGCCTTCAGGTTTTTCCGGAGAACCATAATTTAAGCAGTCTGTGATTGCTAAGGGTTGTCCACCAGAGGCAACAATATTTCGTGCCGCTTCGGCAACCGCAATTTGTCCGCCAACTTCTGGGTTTAAATACAGGTATCGTGCATTACAGTCCGTTGTCATCGCTAATGCTTTGTTGGTTCCACGAACACGCATGACTGCTGCGTCGCTTCCAGGTCGGACAACAGTGTTTGTACGAACTTGAGAGTCGTATGTTTCATATATCATTCTTTTAGAAGCAATTGTCGGCTGCTGCAACAACCCCAATAATGTCTCTGTAGCATCCTTAACTTCAGGCTTGAAATCGTCCATGTCAGCAAATTCTTGTATGCGAGCAGGTTCTTTCTTCTCATTCTCGTAAACAGGGGCGTCTTCAGCCAATGCGTCTACCGGCAAGTTTGCTACTTCTTCACCATGATGATACAAGCGATACATCCCATCATCGGTTACCTCGCCGATTGTTACTGCATCTAACTCATAGCGTTTAAATAATTCTACAACCTCTGCCTCGTGACCTTGCTCAACACAGATCAACATACGCTCTTGTGATTCAGACAACATCATTTCGTACGGAGTCATATTCGTTTCACGCTGCGGCACATCATCTAGATAAAGTTTCAATCCTGATCCTGCCTTAGAAGCCATCTCAGAACTTGATGAAACCAATCCAGCTGCCCCCATATCCTGAATACCGACCAAAATATCAGAGTGTTCTAAAATTAATTCCAGACAGGCCTCCAAAAGTAATTTTTCCATAAACGGATCACCAACTTGAACGGCAGACCGCTGTTGCTCTTCACCTTCCACAAATTCTTCAGAGGCAAAGGTCGCTCCATGAATCCCATCACGTCCTGTTTTTGCACCGACGTACATGATTGAGTTGCCGACGCCTTTCGCCTGACCTTTTTGAATGTCTTTATGATCTATTAAACCGACACACATAGCATTAACCAATGGATTTCCTTCATAACAAGGATCGAAGGCTACTTCTCCACCAACTGTCGGAATTCCAATACAGTTTCCATATCCGCTGATTCCAGCAACAATTTCTTCTAACAAGTATTTTGTACGAGGTGTATTCAATTCGCCAAAACGAAGCGAATCTAAAATAGCAATTGGGCGAGCCCCCATACTGAAGATATCCCTAATAATTCCGCCAACTCCTGTTGCGGCACCTTCATATGGCTCAACTGCTGATGGGTGATTATGGCTTTCTGCTTTGAAAACCACTGCTTGCCCGTCTCCAATGTCGACGATCCCTGCACCTTCTCCTGGTCCTTGCAACACTTGCGGTCCGTCTGAAGGGAATTTACGTAACACTGGTTTTGAATTTTTGTAAGAACAGTGTTCACTCCACATAACTGAGAAAAGACCAGTTTCTGTATAGTTTGGAAGCCGACCAAGAATATCTTCTGAAATTAATCGGTATTCATCATCAGTCAAACCCCATCCAGCATATATACGCTGATCTTTAATCTCTTGAGCTGTCGGTTCTAATTTCATCATTAGTTTGCAGTCACCTTTCCAAAATTAGTTAAAATCGAAGCGAAAAAATTCTTTCCATCGTCTGAACCAAGCAATTTCTCCATTGCTCGTTCTGGATGTGGCATCATACCTAGGACATTTCCAGCCTTGTTTGTAATTCCCGCGATACTTTCCACACTACCGTTGATGTTTTCACCTTCGTAGGTAAAGACGATCTGATTGTTAGCCTTCAACTCAGCTAACGTTTTCTCATCACAATAGTAGTTTCCTTCACCGTGAGCCACAGGAATTTGAATCTCTTCATCTTTTTTGTATTCTGAAGTAAATTTTGTTTGGTTATTCACAACTTTTAATGGCGTAATTTTGCTAATAAATTTCAGTGAGTCATTCCGACGTAAAGCTCCAGGTAATAAGCCTGCTTCTGTCAAAATTTGGAACCCGTTACACGTACCAAAAACTGGTTTTCCTTCTTCAGCGAATCGAATAACCTCGTCCATAATATTGGCAAAACGAGCAATCGCACCACAGCGTAAGTAATCTCCATAAGAGAAGCCTCCTGGAAGCAGGACACCATCAAAACCATCTAAACTGGCCGCGTCATAGCGAACATACTCACAATCAGCACCCATGATTTCTTTCATCGCCCAGTACATATCTAAATCGCAATTTGAGCCAGGAAAAACAATGACCGCAAATTTCATGTTAAACTTCCTCCGATGTTGAAATTTCATATCTATAGGTTTCCATATTGACGTTAGCCAATAATTTATCACACACTTCTTCGATCATTTCCTCAACCGGCCGATCACTTTTAGCAACTTTGATCTCAAAATATTTACCGATTCGAACATCTTCGATCTCATCATAGCCTAGACGGTGAACAGCACCCTTCACAGCTTCCCCTTGTGGGTCCAACACAGAGTCCTTATACGTTACATAAACTTTTACAAAATACATCCTTATTCTCCTCGCTTTTCTAATCTATTTAATACTTCTTGGTATACTGGAATAATGTCTCCTAAGTCACGACGATAAATATCTTTGTCTAAATGTTCCTTCGTTTTTTTGTCCCATAAGCGACACGTATCCGGCGATACCTCATCTGCTAGTAGAATGGTTCCATCCTTTTTACGTCCAAATTCAAGTTTGAAATCAATCAATGTAATATCCATCGAGTTAAACAATTCGATTAACGCTTGGTCTACTTCCAGAGCCATTTGTCGCAATTGTTTAATCTCTTCAGTTGTCGCAAGTTCTAAAAAAAGAATGTGATCGTCTACAATCATTGGATCATCTAACTCGTCATTCTTGTAATAAAATTCAACAATTGGCTTATTCAACTGCACTCCTTCTGGAATAGCTAATCGTTTTGAGAAACTCCCTGCTGCAACATTGCGTACTACTACTTCTAAAGGAATGATATCCACCGCTTGAATCAATTGCTCAGTTTCCGAAAGCTGTTTAATAAAGTGGTTTTTGATATTTTTACTTTTTAAAAAATTAAAAATCAAACCAGTAATTTGATTATTTAGTTCGCCTTTACCGCTTATTTGATCTTTCTTCGCACCATTTAGAGCGGTCGCTTGATTCAGATATTCTACCCAGATGACCTCTGGATCATCTGTTTCAAACAATTGTTTTGCTTTTCCTTCATACAATAAAGTTCCTTTTTTCACGTAATAGCGCTCCTTTTTTATGAACATTCTAAAACATATCGCAATAATCGTTCGTTAATCAAATTCATCTTTAGTGTAACAACAGAAAAAGGATATTTCAATATTTTATCGTATATTATAGTGAAACAATTATTCTATTGTTCGTGTTTATAACATTCCGTAAACACAGGATAATCGCTCCACTCAAAGACAGCGTTTACATTTTGTGAAAATGGTGCTATATTTAATTCGAACGAAATATATGGGGGAATTCACTATGTTAGATGCGCCGGCAGCAGCTCAGAAATTTCTTAATTCAATGAAAGAATCAGATAAACAGCACTTATTGAATGCCTTGTTGGGGTTAGATGCGACTCACAATCTTAATCGTGATACAAGCTTTTATTCCTACCGTAATCTAAAAAAACTTTTGCATCCAAGACAATCTCAAGCTATGCAATCTTTACATTTTTCGAATAAAGTACAAGATAGCTTGATTATTCGGCAATTCAAAGATCACTCATTCTTAAAAAATTCCTATCGAATTGAAATTTTATTAAATTCTGTGAATTATGATTATCGATTAATCAGTTGCTTATTGGAACAGCTACATGAAAGCTGCTTCGTAGATGCCTATTCCTATGCCTAAACACGTAAAAACCTCTTGCTATTAGCAAGAGGTTTCTTTTATTTGATTCCTACACGTTCAAATACTTTATCCACGTTTTTTAAGTGATAGTTATAATCGAAAGCATCGTCTAAGTCTGCTTCCGACAAAACGTTAGTAATTTTTTCATCTTCTTCAAGCAACGGACGGAATTGAGTCTGATGATCCCAAGCATACGCTGTTTTCGGTTGAACTAAATCATAGGCCTCTTCCCGCGTCATACCTTTATCAATCAATTTTAGCATTACACGTTGACTATAAATTAATCCAAAAGTAGCCTGCATGTTTCGTTTCATATTTTCTGGGAAAACTGTCAAATTCTTGACGATGTTTCCGAAGCGATGCAACATATAATCAACCAAAATAGTAGTATCTGGTGTAATAATTCGCTCGGCTGACGAGTGAGATATATCACGCTCATGCCATAGCGCCACATCTTCAAAAGCGGTAATGAGATGACCACGGACTACGCGAGCCAATCCAGTCATATTTTCAGAACCGATTGGGTTTCGCTTGTGAGGCATCGCAGAAGAACCTTTTTGACCTTTCGCGAAAAATTCTTCAACTTCACGCGTTTCAGATTTTTGCAATCCTCGAATCTCAGTAGCGAAGCGTTCGATTGAAGTAGCAATCAATGCTAGACTTGAGAAGTATTCCGCATGAAGATCCCTAGGCAATACTTGCGTTGAAACTTCCTGTGGACGAATGCCTAACTTCTCGCAGACAAATTCTTCAACAAACGGAGGAATATTCGCAAATGTACCTACCGCTCCTGAAATTTTTCCTGCTTCAACCCCTTTAGCTGCATGTTCAAAACGCTCGATATTTCGCTTCATTTCCGAATACCAGGTAGCCAACTTCAACCCAAAAGTTGTTGGTTCAGCATGAACACCGTGGGTTCTTCCCATCATCACTGTATTTTTATGTTCTTTCGCCTTTTCTCCAACAATTACTAAAAAGTCTTGCAAATCTTGGCGTAAAATATCATTAGCCTGTTTGTACAAATAACCATAAGCAGTATCAACAACGTCTGTACTCGTCAATCCATAATGAACCCATTTTCGCTCTTCTCCTAAGGTTTCGGAAACTGCACGGGTGAAAGCTACGACATCATGCTTTGTTGATTGTTCAATTTCTAAAATACGATCAATATCAAACCCTGCATTTGCACGAATCTTTTCTACATCTTCTTTAGGAATTTCACCAAGTTCAGCCCAAGCTTCATCCGCTAAAATTTCAACTTCTAACCAAGCCTTATAACGATTTTCATCGCTCCAAATATTTCCCATTTCTGCTCTTGTATATCGAGGTATCATGATTATCTCCTTGTCATGTTTAATGTATTGACATTTTTTTTACATTATTAATCCCATGTTTCAGTTTTTTTAATGTCGTCCAATGTACGTTGAATGCTTTCAGTCAGAATAGTTACATGTCCCATCTTGCGTCCTTTTTTTGGCATTGCTTTCCCATAATAATGGAAATGCCAGTCTGGCCATAAGTCGATCAATTCATAGGTTTTCAGTAAATTCTCACCTAAAACATTTACCATTACAGCATTCGATAATAATTTTGGTTCACTTAAAGGCCAGCCGCAAATCCCGCGGATATGAGCATCAAATTGACTCATCGTGCAGGCTTCAATCGTATAATGTCCAGAATTATGCGGGCGTGGTGCAATTTCGTTTACGTACAATGCCCCTGATTTTGTCAGGAAAAATTCTACACAGAGTGTCCCTACCAAGTCCACGCCTTGTGCAATTACTTTCGCAATACGAGCAGCTTCCTTTGCAACAGCTGAATCAATTCCTGCCGGCGCGATTGTCTCATGCAATATATTATTCCGATGAACATTTTCCACTACTGGAAATGTGACATAGTCACCAATATTATTACCAGCTACTTGAACAGATAATTCTTTTTCAAAAGGAATCCATGCTTCTAAAACACAAGTACCTTGACGTAACAAATTCATTGATGGTGCCAAATCAGCGGTGCTTTTCAATACATATTGACCGTGTCCATCGTACCCACCGCGAGTTGTTTTCAACACACAGGGATAGCCGATGCCTTCGATAGCATCTTGGATATCTGTTGGACTAATGATTGTCGCATATGGAGCAATCACGATATTATTGTTTTCTAAGAAAGATTTTTCCATCAAGCGATCCTGACTAATCGCCAAAAGATCTGTGCCTTGAGGAATATTAGCAAAATGCTGAATGTGATTAATGGTATCAACATCTACGTTCTCAAATTCGTAAGTGATTACCTGTGATCTGCGAGCCATTTCTTCCAAAGCCATTTGATCATCATAATCAGCAACGATATGCCAATCCGAAACTTGCGCAGCTGGACAGTCTTCAGTCGGATCGATCACACCTGTACGAAAACCCATTTCCTTTGCACTGATAGCCATCATACGGCCTAATTGTCCTCCGCCTACGATACCTATCGTAGAGCCTGGTTGTAACGATTTAACCAAGTTGTTCACTACTTTCCAATACAGATTGTGTCATTTGCTGACGCTTTTCTTCCAAGCGTTCAGCTACTTTTTTATCATACATTGAAAGCATCTGTGCCGCAAGTAGTCCAGCGTTTATTGCACCAGCTTTTCCGATAGCTGTCGTTGCAACTGGAACACCTCCTGGCATTTGTACGATTGATAATAAAGAATCTAACCCATTTAAGGTCCTAGATTGTACAGGAACTCCGATCACCGGCAACGTCGTTTTGGCTGCGACCATTCCTGGTAAATGTGCGGCACCACCTGCACCAGCGATAATTACTTTAATTCCTCTTTCTCGAGCTTTTTCGGCAAATTCAAACATTAAATCTGGTGTTCGATGGGCCGAAACCACTCGCTTTTCATAAGTAACCCCTACTTCATCGAGACTTTCACAAGCGTGCTTCATTGTTTCCCAATCAGACGTACTGCCCATAATAACTGCAACTTCTGGATTCATAAATTGCTCCTTTCTCCTATTGAACAATCATTTTTTCTCAAGAAAAACGACTCATTTATTGAGTCAAATACCGTAATTCAAACTTATTTTAGCAATACCCTTTTAGTAAGTCAAAGTTAAATTCGAATATTACAAGATACTTTTAATCCAATGTTCGTGTTTATTATCGAGAAAAAATAAACGCGGTTGATACCGCGCTTACCCTTTACTTCTTTTCCTTTTTATATCCATGAAACAAAAGATTTAAAATGATCGCTGATAAGCTGCTCATTACAATCCCATTTCCAGTAAACATTTGAACCGTTTCTGGTAATTTTGAAAACAACGTTGGCATCGTGTTGAAACCTAATCCAAACCCAATTGAAATCGCAATAATCAATAAATTCTTTTCATCATTAAAATCAACCTTCGAAAGCATCTTTATTCCTTGTACTGCGACCATTCCGAACATTACTAACATTCCGCCACCTAAAACAGGCTCAGGGATAATCTGGGCTAAAGCACCTACTTTCGGAAAAAGACCTAAAACAATCAAAAAGAATGCTGAAAAATAAATTGGACGCCGTGTTTTAATTCCAGATAATTGTACAAGCCCAACATTTTGTGAAAATCCCGTATAAGGAAATGTATTGAATAAGCCACCTAAAATAACAGCCAAACCTTCTGCACGATAACCTCTTTTTAAATCATCTTCCTGCACTTTTTTTCCAACAATATCACCTAATGCAAAATATACACCAGTTGATTCTACCATGCTCACGATAGAAATAATTATCATTAATAGAATAGAAAAAGGCTCAAACTTTGGTGTGCCAAAATAAAAAGGTTGAGGAACATGGAACATTGGTGCATGCCCAATCGCCGCTAAATCAACTTGTCCTAATAGTGCAGCGAGAACCGTGCCACCAACTAGTCCAACTAATACAGCGATAGATCGTAAAAATCCCCGGCCAAATACTTGCACTGCCAAAATCAATAGAATTGTGACAAAGGCTAGCAATAAATTTGTCGTATCACCAAACGTTTTTGCTGCAGCGTCTCCACCGCCCATTTTAGTAATAGCTACCGGAATCAATGTTAATCCGATAGTTGTAATAACCGTCCCTGTCACGATAGGCGGAAATAGTTTTTCTACCTTAGAAAAGAAACCTGAAATCAATACAACAAAAATTCCCGCAGCAATAATCGATCCGTATACCGTACCGACACCGTGCGTTTGTCCGATCAAAATCAATGGAGCGACCGCTTGAATTGCACAGCCTAACACAACAGGCAAACCAATTCCAAAAAATTTGTTGACCGTCAATTGCAGTAAAGTTGCAATCCCGCACATGAAGATATCAATGGAAATCAAATAAGTCATTTGTGCTTCATTGAATCCCAATCCTGTACCTATCAAAAGCGGCACAGCCACTGCTCCTGCATACATCGCCAAAAGATGCTGCAATCCTAATACTGCTGATTTTCCGTTTCCTGTTTCACTTGTCACTCTATGCGTCCTCCTCGATAAACGTTACTTTACCATCATGTAAGGAAGAGATTCTGGCTAAGGAAACAACTGGAATACTCATGTCTTCAATTAATTGCCGGCCATCTTGGAAAGATTTCTCGATCAAAATTCCAATTCCTGCCACATTGGCTCCAGCTTGCTGACATAATTCAATTAATCCCTTAGCAGCTTGACCGTTCGCTAAAAAATCATCGACTAATAACACATTGTCCTCTGCAGAAAGGAATTTACGAGAAATAGAAATCGTACTAGTTACTTGTTTAGTAAAGGAGTAAACAGAAGCGGTCAATAGCTCTTCATCCATGGTTAGGCTTTTTGACTTACGAGCAAAGATCATTGGCACCTTTAAAGCTTGCGCAGCATATACTGCAGGAGCAATTCCTGAAGCTTCAATTGTTACGACTTTAGTGATTTTTTTATCCGCAAATACTTCGGCTAATCGTTTGCCCATTGCGTCCATTAATTCAGGATCTACTTGATGTGTGATGAACTCATCAACTTTTAGCACACCTTCACCTAAAACACGCCCATTGTCTTTGATACGATCTGTCAATTCTTTCATGATAATTTTCTCCTTTTCATTTCTTTTCGTTTTTTGATTAATACAAAAAACGCACCTCATCTGCAAAGCAAAAAAGGTACGTAACCGTACGTTTTTTGCTTATAGTCCTGCGTTTACGGCACAAGGTAGAAACTGTCATCCATATTATGACGATATATAAGCTTATTTCCAATGAAAATTTTCATTGAAGTTTATGAAATATGAAGATTATTATAGCAGATACAGAGTCACTGTAAACTAGAATTGTTTCAAATGAGAAGAATAATAGCTGAATTAAATGATTGTCTCACTTTTATAAAAATTTCTTGTATTATTTAAGAAAGAATAGCTCTTAAACAAATTTAACGATTCAAAATAATTGGCAATCAATTAGCAATTTGAGATGATTGAAGAAAAATACTTATACTTTAAGGAGGTTCTTATCATTGATTAAGTACTTTTCTATTTCAAATGGTGGCATACAGGCAAATGCTCATAACGGAAATTGGTTATCTGTTTCTAATCCGACCGACGAGGAGAAGGAACAATTACATAATGTCTATGAGCTGCCTAAAAATTTCTTTTCTCTTGGTAGAAAGTATTCTAATGTTTCTTTTTTTAAGAAATATCAAACGGAAGACAAAAAACCGCTATGTCTTATGCTTTTTACTGATATCAAATCTATTGATGACCCAGAATCTCTATCCTCTTCTGTTTCTATCTTCCTTACATCAGATGTTCTGATCACTGTTTGTGAAAAACCGTTAATTGATGAAGTTCTAGAAAATTATGAATCTGAGATTTTTACTAAAGCAGGACTGATTTTACATACCTTACAGATCATTAATGAACACTATCTTATTTTTTTGCGAAAACAAAGAAAGATGATTGAGGAAATCAGTCAAGGCACATCAAATGGATCAAATAAAAATATTTTGGAGAAAGCTACTGATACAGAGAAAAGATTAGTGTATATTGACAATCTTTTAAAAGAGCAGCGTCGAACAATTACACATTTGCTAGACTCTAGCTTGGTTTCTTCTGACCGTGATTTGGCAATTGAAATTGAATTGCAGACAAAGCAAGCCACCACATCCGTCCAAATCTATCGAGAAATGCTCGGCTCCATTAGCGGACTGATTGACAGCATGATGGATAATCGCTTGAATCAACTGATGAAATTTTTGAATACAGCTTCCTTATTGCTCGCGCTGCCAACATTGATATTCAGTCTCTGGGGAATCAATACAGGGGGTCTGCTATGGAAAGATTCAGAGATTGGCTCTATTATGGTTGTATTGCTTGCATTAATTGTTTCGATTGTGAGCGGTATTTATCTGTTCAAAAAAGATTACGATGCTTAATCAAAAAAGTAACGGCAAACTGAGGGGCTCACCCTAACTAGGATTTTTGTATCTCTTTGTCCTAGTCAGGGAAGCATATCAATCCGCCGTTACTTATTTTTTTAAACTTATTTTAATTCATTTGCTACTGAGAAGTGACCAATAACGTCAGTGATACGGTTCAGATCCACATTACCACCTGAAACGACAGCAACAACTTTTTTACCATTGACATAGTCATCAACTTTACCAGAAAGAATCGCAGCTGTAGCTAATGCACCAGCTCCTTCAACTACAATTTTTGTTCGTTGAATCAGGTCTTTCATTGCTAATTCAATTTCTTGCTCAGAAACCGTCACCATATCATCAACTAATTCTTCAACAACCTCGAACGTCAGATTTCCTGGAAATTCCACTGCACATCCATCAGCGATTGTTGCGGCTTTTTTATAGCCAACTTTGTGTCCCGCACGGAATGAGGCGGTCATACCATGAATATTATCCGCTTGTACCCCAATAATATTGATATTCGGATTAAATGTTTTCATCGCGACAGCAATTCCAGCGATTAAACCGCCACCACCAACAGGTACGATCACAGTATCAACATCCCAAATTGAATCCAAGATTTCAAGTCCGATCGTCCCTTGTCCAGCCATCACAAATTCATCATCGTAAGGCGGGATATAAGTTACCCCTGTTTCCTCAACGATTTTTTCGCAATACGCTTTCGCATCATCAAAACCAGCCCCATGAAGGATGACTTTTGAGCCATACCCTTCAGTTGCTTCGACTTTTGCTTTTGGTGCCGTTTCAGGCATTACAATCGTACTCTTGATTCCTAACAATTTAGAAGTCAATGCAACCCCTTGAGCATGATTGCCAGCAGATACAGCAATAACACCTTTGTCCTTTTCTTCTTGGGTCAAGTGAGCAATTTTATTGAATGCACCACGGAATTTAAACGAACCAGTTAGCTGCATATTTTCCAATTTCAAAAATACTTGTCCACCAGTTTTCGCAGTTAAGAACATTGACTGAATTAGCGGTGTCACTCGTCCATATTGTTTGACCACATTTTTTGCCTCATGGATATCTTCAATTGACACAGGTAACTTTGTCATTGTGTCTGTCATTATAGAACATCTCCTACCTCTGTATAAGTAACATCTATGGAATCAGCCAGAGCTTTAGAAACAACTTTTCCGTTGTAGACACTCAAACCCGATAATAATGAGTCATCAGATTTTAATGCCCCATCTAATCCTTTCACGCTAACGTCTTTAAGGAAAGAGATGTTTCCTTTTGCTAAAGCAATTGTCGCTGTTCTTGGTGTTGCCCCTGGCATATTTGGTACAGCATAGTGAATAACATTATGTTTAATAAAGACAGGGTCTGCATGATTGGTTGGTTTGTCTATTGTTTCAACAGTTCCACCTTGATCAATAGCAATATCAACAATTACTGAGCCTGGTTTCATTGATTCAACCATATATTCTTTCACTAATTTCGGTGGTTTCGCGCCTGGAATTAAGACTGTTGAAATAAAAACATCTGCCTCTTTGATTTTTTCTTCTAAGTTTGCTGTATTCGAAACAATCACTTCTACATCATGTTCTTTATAGCGATCTTGTAATTGTTTGATACGATTTTCATTTACCTCAAGAATGACAACGCGGCAACCAATACCAACAGCCATATCTGCAGCATTTTCTGCAGCGTTTCCTCCACCTAAAATGACAACAGTTCCAGCCTCAACCCCGTCGATTCCTGGTAGTAAAATTCCTTCGCCGCCGTGTTGTTTTTCTAAATAATATTGCCCTAAATTGACTGCGCGACGCCCAGCAATAGCACTCATTGGTTTCAATAATTCTAGAACACCATTGATTGAGATATTTTCACCTGATAAGGCAGTCACACCGACTTCCATCATTTTTTCAACGCAAGCTTTATTTGCAGCTAAGTGTAAGAAGCCCCAGATAATTTGACCTTTTTTGAAATAGTGATATTCACTTTCCATCGGTTCTTTTACTTTTACAATCAATTCTGCAGTCCAAGCGGTATCTGTATCTACAATCTTACCACCTGCTTCAACGTATTGTTCATTCGTAAAGCCTGAACCCGCACCAGCATTATTATCAACAAGAACTTCGTTTCCTGCTTCTACTAAAATTTTTACATTTTCTGGTGTCATGCCTACACGTGCCTCACCTTGTTTTGGATCTTTAATTACACCAATTTTCATGGTAAATCACTCCTAAAGAATTATTATTGAAGTTCTTTAACTTCTAAACAAGTTTAATATATCACAATACTTTTTAGAAGCAACGATCAAGCTTCAAGTGTTATTGATATCTCATTTATCTAGAAATACCATTCATTAAACGAAAAAAAATTATCTAATAACGCTTATAAAACAGCATTGTTAGATAAGAATCTTTTCATTTTAGTATTTTATATTCTCTTCAAAAAGTTTTTTTAAGAAAAAATAAAGCAAACGTTATCATAATTTTATGTGATTTTTCTCATTAGCTAAAATGAATAATTTTGTTATCTTAAATGAAAATAAAAAAGCTGAGGAATTATTCCTCAGCTTTTTTTTGACAATCTGGACATAAACCATACACTTCTAAGCGGTGTTTATTAATTTGATATCCTGTCAGTTTACTAGACGCCATTTCAACATCTTCTAATCCTGGATAGAAGAAATCAACGATTTTTCCGCAGTCCGTACAGATTGCATGATAGTGCTGCTGATTCGTAAAATCAAAGCGACTTGCCGCATCACCATAATTCATCTCCTGGACAATACCGATCTCAACGAATTTTCTCAAATTGTTGTACACAGTAGCCACGCTCATATTCGGGAAGCGGCTTTCTAGTGAACGAAAAATTTCATCAGCTGTTGGATGATTACGGTACTGGATCAAATACTCTAAAATGGCATAACGTTGTGGCGTGATTCGGACTCCGCCGGCCTTTAATTCTTTGACCGCTCGATCGACTGCCTCATTTACCATATAAGCCCCTCCTAATTGTATTCTATATTAAAATGATACTATTATCTGAGGGGAAATACTAGTTGGATTCAAAAATTAATGTTTTTCATAAAGTTATTGGTTAAATTGAAATAATTCAGTAGACAAGTATCTCTCACCATTGTCTGGTAACAAAACCAATACTTTCTGATCAGGATTCATCTCTTTAGCTACCTTTATTGCTACAAATAAAGCCGCACCTGAAGATACTCCTACAAGAATTCCTTCTTTTTTTGCGATTTCTCTAGCAGTTTCCATAGCTTCACTGCTGCTTACAGGTAACACTTGATCGTAAATCTCCGTGTTTAAGATGCTTGGGACGAAACCAGCGCCAATTCCTTGGATTTTATGTGGTCCAGACTGACCACCTTCTAAAACTGGTGATTCTTCGGGCTCTACCGCATAAATCTTGATATCTGTATACATGCGTTTAAGCTCATTTCCAACACCAGTGATTGTACCACCTGTTCCTACACCGGCAACAAAAGCATCTAATCCATTTTTTTCAAATGCATTTACAATCTCTTTCGCCGTTGTTTCTTCATGTACTTTTGGATTTGACGGATTATCGAATTGCGCAGGAAGAAACCAATTATTTTCTTCAGCAAGTTCCTTCGCTTTTGCGATTGCACCCTTCATCCCCTCAGTTCCAGGTGTTAGAACTAGCTTAGCTCCATAAGCTTGCATTAGCTTTCTTCGTTCGATACTCATTGTTTCTGGCATTACTAAAATAACTGGATAACCCTTGGCTGCCCCAACCATAGCTAAACCGATGCCTGTATTGCCAGAGGTTGGCTCGATAATTGTCATACCATCTTTTAATTTACCGCTTTTTTCTGCATCCTCGATCATTCTTAAGGCAATTCGATCTTTTACACTGCCTCCAGGATTAAAGGATTCTACTTTAACATAAACTTGTGCCATATCCTCTGATGGCAAGTTTCTAAGTTTTACAATGGGTGTATCACCAATTGTATCCAAAATAGAATTATAGATTTTTGTCATTCTCCTCGCTCCATTCCTTACCTTATGTAAGTTATCTTATCGAATATTTTAGAAAGATGCGAGAATTTCGACTCTAAAAAACTTTCTATAGACTATTTCTTAATGAACTATCTATTTTAAAGTCGCAGTTCGTCTCTCATTATATCAATTTTTAAATAAAACAAAATAGATAATGAAAATTAAGTCAAAAAAAAATGGAGTATTTTACTCCATTTTTCAAGTTCTTAAAATTAAATGACGATTGTATCTCCAGGCATAATTGTTGAATCAGAACTCCAACCGTTATCTGCTAATAGTTGGTCAACGCTGATTCCGAATTTTTCAGCAATTCCCCAAATTGAATCACCAGATTGTACCGTATACGATTGACCACTGGCTTGAGAAGACGAACTAGTTTGCTCAGTTGCCTGAACATCTGTAGCTGGTGCTTGAACAGCCGTGCCTGATCCCGGTGTATCAAAACGAGTTAAATTATATGTCTGAATTAAGGAGATCAATTTGCTAGAATATCCTGGATCTGTTGCATAACGACCAGTTAAATAGACTGCAGCATCTTGATAACTATTTGTGTGACTCTTCCATGCACCTGCGTAATATGAGCTAGTTAAGAGGCTCGCATGTGCTTGAAATGATTCCGCATAGCTACTATAAACTGCAAAAGGTTCATTCATTGTTACCCATTGACCATTTAAGTATTCCTGTGTGCTCATAGTTACCGATGGACCACCACTATATTCTTTCACACCGAATAAATTGTAATAAGGAGCAGCAGATAATTGAGAACTTCCAAAACCTGTTTCTACTAATGCTTGAGCGACCATAATAGATGCGTATAGATCATTTGAAGCTGAAACTTGCATAGCAGAAGCACCTAATTGTTCGATAAATGTCGATTGATTTTGAACTTGACCGGTTTCAGCTGCGCTAGCTTTTATCGTGTTTGTATTCAAAACAGCTGGTGATAGAATCATTGCTGTACCTAATAAAGGCACAGTTCTTTTAGCCATCTTTAAGCGTTTCTCTTTTTGTTGTGTTTTTATATAATTGTACTTTTCAATGCGGGTTTTAAATTGGTTCATTGTTTACCTCCAAGTAACCTTTGCAGAACTCTTCATTTTTGATTACTTTAAAAGTATAAAGCATTAACAATTAACAAACAATTTAAACACTACAAATTCACTAATTTGTCATTACTTCGTAATATGTGTAATGTAAAAGTTGCTATTTTTCTGCAATGAAATGCTTGATTTTTTTTGTATTTTTCTTATAACTTTTCATTTCTATAAAAGAAGTGAAGTAGCGGATTATATCTCTACTTCACTCCTTTTTTGTTTACATAATCTTTTTATATGTCTATTGACTGATTCTGAAAGACTAGTTGATCATCAAGTAACTCGATAGACACTTTTGTTTTCGGCAACACGCGTCCTGCGATAATTTCTTTAGCCAAAGGCGTCTCTACCTCTCGAGTAATAAATCGTTTCAACGGCCTAGCCCCGTATTGTGGTTCATAGGCTTTCTCCGCAATCCAGCTTTTTGCATCCTCAGTTATGTCTAATTGAATCTCTTGCTCTTCTAAGCGATGAGATAAATGCTGAATAATTTTTTCCACGATTCCTTTTACGTCATTCAAGCTTAATGGTGTAAAAAGAATAGTATCATCAATTCGATTTAAAAATTCAGGCTTAAAGTGTCCTCGTAGCATACTTAATACTTGTTCTTTCGTTGCTTCAGGAATATCCCCTTCTGCAGTTACGCCATCTAAAAGAACTTGCGAACCAATATTGCTGGTCATAATCAATACGGTATTCTTAAAATCAACTAATCGACCTTTAGAGTCTGTTAATCGACCATCATCCAGTACTTGCAGCAAAATATTAAATACATCAGGATGAGCTTTTTCTATTTCATCTAATAAAATGATTGTATACGGGTTTCGACGAACGGCTTCTGTCAATTGACCGCCTTCCTCGTAACCTATATAACCTGGAGGTGCTCCAACGAGCCGTGACACTGAATGTTTTTCCATGTACTCGCTCATATCAATTCGAACCATATGATCTTCTGAATCGAATAGGTTTTCTGCCAAGGCTTTGGCAAGCTCTGTTTTACCGACTCCTGTTGGTCCCAGGAACAAGAAAGAGCCTAACGGACGATTTGGATCCTGTAACCCTGCACGTGAACGTAATACAGCATCACTCACAGCATCCACAGCTTCATCCTGGCCAATCACACGACGGTGTAGTGTACTATTTAAACTTAGTAATTTTTCACGTTCACCTTCTACTAATTTGGTAACAGGAATACCTGTTAAACGTCCAACTACTTGTGCAATTTCATTTTCTGTTACTGATTCCTGAACCATTTTGATATCATTTTTCTGATTTTTCGCTTCCAATTCGGCTAATTCTTTTTCTAGATTTGGAATCGTGCCATGACGTAGAACTGCAGCACGCTCTAAGTCATAATTGTTTTCTGCATCTTCCAACTCATGTTTTGCCTGATCGATTTCTGCACGTTTATTAGAAACCACATTGACTTCTTCTTTTTCAGTCTCCCATTGCAATTTCATCGCATTCGTTTCTTCACGAAGGTCAGCCAATTCTTCCTGCAAATTTTCTAGTCGTTTTTTGCTTGCGTCGTCGCTTTCTTTTTTTAATGCCGCTTCTTCAATTTCTAGTTGCATTAAACGTCGCGTCACTTGGTCCAGTTCAGTCGGCATAGAGTTCATTTCAACACGAATACTAGCGCTCGCTTCATCCACTAAATCAATCGCTTTATCGGGTAAGAAACGATCTGTAATATATCGATCTGACAATGTTGCTGCAGCTACTAATGCATTATCATGAATATTTACACCATGATGGATTTCGAAGCGTTCTTTTAAACCGCGCAATATACTGATCGTATCCTCAACGGTGGGTTCTTTCACTAGGACCTTCTGAAAGCGGCGTTCTAAAGCTTTATCCTTTTCCATGTATTGACGATATTCGTCTAACGTAGTCGCACCAATCAAATGTAGTTCGCCACGCGCCAACATTGGTTTTAAAATATTTCCAGCGTCCATACTGCCTTCTGTTTTTCCGGCGCCAACAATATTATGAATTTCATCGATAAAGAGTAAAATGCGCCCATCTGATTTTTTTACTTCTTTTAGAACGGCCTTTAAGCGTTCTTCAAATTCACCACGAAATTTCGCACCAGCGATTAAGGAGCCCATGTCCAAAGAAAAAACTGTTTTATCCTTAAGATTTTCTGGAACATCCTTCCGAACGATACGCTGCGCTAATCCTTCTACAATAGCTGTTTTTCCTACACCAGGTTCGCCGATCAAAACAGGATTATTTTTGGTTTTTCGTGAAAGAATACGAATCACATCGCGAATTTCCTCATCGCGACCAATGATAGGATCTTGCTTGCCGTTTTTAACTTGCTGAACCAAATCAACTCCATATTTTTCTAACGCTTTATAGGTTTCTTCCTGATTTTGTGAAGTCACACGATCTCCTCCTCGCATCTCTTCAATATTTTTCTGTACTTCCTTTTCATTTAATCCTTGCTCATTCAAATATTTCGTCAAGGAGTAATTTTTTAATTTCATTAATGCTAATATGACAATTTCTGTTGATAAAAAATCATCTTGAAATTTGTCTCTAAGTTTATCTGCTTCATTTAATAGATTAAATAAATTTTGACTAAGGTTCTGTCCATACTGGACGTTTCCACCACTTATAGTTGGGTATTCATCCAATAATTTGTCTACTTCTTGCTCAAACTGGTCAACATCAATACCCGCATCCGTATAAAAATTCCTGCCAAAGTGATTAGGCTGCAAAAATATCTTCCATACATGAGCAATATCAATTTCCTGATGATGTCTCGTAACAGCAATCTGCTGAGCTTCAGCAATCGCTTCTTGTAAAGTTGTCGTCATTTTTTCGATATTCATAAACATACCTCCGACATTATTAATGGTTTACAAATAATAGTATATACTTTTGGTCAGTAAAGGTCAAACTATTCACTCACTAAAATCAAAGTTTATTATTATGAAGAAAATCAAAATAATGCTACAATTCTTTCATTGCTAAATAGGAAACAGCTTGTCCGCCTTACTTATGAATTAGCTAATTTTATCTTTTTAAATGAGAGCTTCATTAAGTATAAGATTAGCTGTATGACTATACAACGTGAAAATCAAACTCATTTTTATTAAAAATGGGTACACAATTGGATAAGGAGAGTGATTCGATGATTTCTCGCGTAATCGGATTCGAAAAAGGTTTTCTGCTTTCAGAAGGGAACCACTTCGAAACGTACGAAGTAATGCTTCCTAAATTAAATAAGCTTGATCTGGTTGTAAAAAACTTAGCTGTTTCAATAAATCCTGTTGACACAAAATTGAGACAAAGTGGCAAAGGAACTCCTCAACCCCATGTCTTAGGATTTGATAGTGTTGGCATTGTCACCCAACTAGGTAGCGATGTTAAAAATTTTGAGGTTGGAGATCGAGTGCTATTTGCCGGTACTACCAAAAGATTTGGCAGCTACAGCGAAAATCAAGTCGTTGACTCCCGAATCGTCGCAAAACTGCCAGGCGGCATTTCTACCGACGAAGCTGCAGCGTTGCCGCTAACCTTCATCACTGCTTATGAAATGCTATTTGAAAAAATGGAATTGATACCTGAGGAAGGTCAAAATAATGGCACAATCTTAATTATCAATGGCGCTGGAGGTGTTGGTTCGTTAGCGACGCAATTAGCAAAATGGGCTGGTCTAACTGTGATTACCACTGCCTCTCGTAAAGAAAGTAAAGAATGGTCTGAAAAAATGGGAGCTGATCACGTGATTGATCACCATAAAGACCTGACTAAACAATTAAGAAAGATTGGACATCCATCCTTGCCATACATATTAATTCTTCATTCGACAGATCGTTATTTTGAGGAAATGAGTGATTTACTGGAACCCTTTGGTCATCTCGGATCAATTGTAGGAGCAAATAAAGATGTAGATTTAACGAAATTAAAAAATAAATCTGGCAGTTTTGATTGGGAATATATGTTTGCTAAAACCGATTATGACTACAACATCGCTTCACAAGGAGCAATTTTAGCTTTACTTGTTCAGCTGATGAATGAGAAAAAGATCAAAAGTACGTTAACGAAGATTATTCCTGGTTTTTCTCCAGATGTTTTTTATCAAGCCCACCAATTTATTGAAGAAGATAAAATGATTGGGAAACTCGTCGTCCACTATTAAAATTTCAAAAGCTGTGTTTTTAGTTTTCAAAATATATAAAAAAGAAGTTAAACGAAAAGTATTAATCGTTAACTTCTTTTTTTGCTTCTTTAATTTCATGATTGATTTGCCGTTGCTTATTAATCAATACATAAATCATTCCAATTAAAAATGGCAATAAATATGTCGCATAACGATAAAGTAGCAGTGATGAAACTGCATCGACTTTGCCAACGACGTTGCGGAATAGGAGCACATAGACAAATTCAAAACCTCCGATTCCTCCTGGAGCTGGCAGTATACCACCAATGATTACTGTAAAACTGATCAACGCCACGGTCAACCATAGATCAATCGAAGAACGATCGTGGACTAAAATAAAAAAGGGAAGCATATACCAGACAGCTAATTTCGCCATATTTGAACAAAACACACGGATCATTGCATTTTTGTCATGAATAAAAGTTTGGATGGCACCACGCAAAGAGTAAACCTGATTGTTCACCTGATCCACAATATCTCGCAACTTCTGCGTTTTGAATAATCGATTACAGATCAGTACTAAGAGAACTTGCGCATTAACATTTAAACTTAGCACTAGTAAAGTCGAAATAATCAATAATGTAACAAGAATACCAGCAAGAACCAAAAAAATACCATTCGCAATATGCTGCTGAATTGCATCACTTTTTACGATTAAAAAGAACAACGCCCAGATCATTAAAGCAATTTTATAAGTCACCATTCGTAAAGCACTGGTACCTGTTCCTTCTGAGTACCGTAAATCTTTTTTATGGTAATAAATGACTTCAGACACAATCGATCCAGTACCAAAAGTAATGACACGATAAAAAGTCGCATAAGCCGATGCAAAAAAACCATCGCGAACGGTAAATGCCGTATTAAATTCACCTGCAATATTTTTAATTGTATACCCTTCGATAAGTTGACTAATCAACCCTAATCCTGTGACACCTATAAGTACCGGCAATGAAGTTCTGCCTAGTTCAGTAAAAATATCACTTAACGAATCGCGGACCACAAAGATGATAATTCCAATCATAACAACAAACAACAAAATATTTAGAATCAATTTCCGATTGATCGATAACTTCATTTTTTAGCCTCATTTTTATCTTTATTGCTATAGCCTAACACATGCGAAAGAGCAAAAAAAGAAAAAGCTTCAAGTTTCCTCAAAGCTTTTTCAAAAAAACTATTTTGCATTGTTTTCTATGATCTTCACAATCACGTCAACTGCTTTTTCCATGGTTTGTAATGAGACAAACTCAAAGCGTCCATGCATGTTTTCAGCACCAGCAAAGATATTAGGTGTTGGAATCCCCATGAAAGAAATTTTAGACCCGTCAGTTCCGCCTCGAATGGGTTCGATAATTGGTGTTACACCAACTTCTTCCATCGCCCCCTTGGCTAGATCAATAACGCTCATATCCTTTTCAATTATCTCACCCATATTATAGTATTGATCATACATGTTAATTTCTACTCGTGCTTGATCAAACTGACTATTCATTTTTGTTTGAAGCTCTAAAATCATTTGCTTGCGTTCTTCAAACTTCTCACGATCATGATCTCGAATGATGTATGTCATTTTTGCTTCTTCAACATTCCCATCAAGGGCCAATAAGTGGAAAAATCCTTCACGTCCATCTGTTTTTTCAGGACGGTCACCTTCTGGTAATTGATTATGGAAATCAATGGCCATTTGTAAAGCGTTGATCATTGTATTTTTAGCCGTTCCTGGATGAACATTTTTCCCATGCATAGTAATTTCAGCTTGTGCTGCACTAAATGTTTCATATTGCAATTCACCAATTGGACCACCATCCATTGTGTAAGCAAAATCTGTATTAAATTCTTTAACGTCGAATTTATCTGCACCAATTCCGATTTCTTCATCGGGACCAAAACCAACACGAACTTCCCCATGTTTGATTTCTGGATGATTGACTAAATATTCCATCGCAGTCATAATTTCAGCGATCCCTGATTTATCATCAGAACCAAGCAACGTAGATCCGTCAGTCGTAATCAATGTCTGGCCGGCATAGTTTTTCAAATTAGGAAAATCTTTTACATTTAGTGTATATTTTCCTTCTTCATCCAATTTAATAGTAGATTCACCATCATAATTTTCAACAATTTGTGGATTTACCCCTTCAGCATTGAAATCTGCTGTATCCATGTGAGAGATAAAGCCAATCGTCCGTGCTTCCTTGTCAAGATTGCTTGGCAAAGTAGCGATCACATAGCCGTTATTTTCATTATAAGTAATGTCCTTCATCCCAATTTTTTCTAATTCTTTCATCAGCTCATGGGCAAAGGCTACCTGTGTTTGAGTTGTTGGTGTTGTGGTGCTTGTCGCATCAGAACGAGTTTCTGTCTTAACATAATCTAAAAAGCGCGGTAATAAATTTTCGTACATCTTACTCTCTCCTTTAATGCTATTTATTTAAATGAAAAAGGATCTGTGGAAGTCTCTGATACTAAAAATTCAACATCCCAGTCTTCTTCATTTTTCCATTGGTTAAATAGAGTCACCATCTTTTCTTTGCAGAGCGACTCAATATAATGCCCTGGATCTATCACCAACATACCTGTTTCCTGCATATCGTGTGCAGTATGGTAATAAACATCACCGGTGATATAAACATCTGCATTCGCAGCTAGGGCCTCACGATAAAATTTCTCTCCACTTCCGCCGCAGATAGCTACTCGTTTAATACTCTCTTTGGCTGTACGGGGATAAACCACGCGCAAGCCTTCTAAGTTGAAAACTTTTTTCACTTTTTGAATAAACTCTTCTGTCGGTAGTGCTTCTTTTAATTCGCCAACGCGCCCAATTCCAAATTTTTCAGTTAAATTATCCAATTGATAAATATCATAAGCTGGTTCTTCATATGGATGGGCTTTTACCATTGCAGCAACGATTTCTGTTTGTCTTGTTTCTGGAAAAATTACTTCTATTTTACTTTCCTGAACTTGCTCAGGAACATTCGCGGTACCAATTGTCGGTTGTGCGTCATCATTTGGTGTGAAACGCCCCGTGCCGTTTAATGTAAAAGATGTAGCATGATAGTTTCCTTGTATCCCCGCTCCAGCTTCCGCTAATACTTGACGCATCTTTTTTGCATCCGATTGAGGTATATAGACAGCAAGCTTTTTCATTTTCACGGTATGTGTATGGACAAGGTAGTCCGTATCAAAGACTTCTAAAGCTTCGCAAAACCAATCATTCAAACCATTAGAAATGATGTCCATATTTGTATGAGCCGCATAAACAGCAATATCGTGCTTGATTAGGTCTGCATACATTTTCGTTTGTACATCATCTGTCGTTAACCGTGTAATTGCTCGGAAAATCGGTGGATGCTTCACAATTAATAAGTCAACTTTCTTGGCGATCGCTTCTTCAACAACTGCAGGGCGTACATCTAAGCTCATCATAATTCGATCAACATTCTTATTCAATGTACCTATATGAAGCCCTACTGGATCTCCATCTTCTGCTAACCACTCTGGACAATACTGCTTAAAACGCTGGATAAATTCACTTCCCTGCATCATCAAGTACCTCCTTGATCCATTCAATTTCTTGCGTAACATCTTGGATTTTTTCTGCTACATCCTGATCGCTTTGCCGCAAACTCGCTAAAATTTTTTCGCTTTTTTCCAACTTGTGCTGCCATTTTTTCATAAAAATCGCATTTTTTTCTTTACGCAAAATAGGACCGAATAAAAGTTCTTTTCCCGAATATTCAGGTCTTTCTGTTCCTTTTTCAGCTACAATTATTTCATATACCTTATTGTTTTCTTCGATAATTGCTTCATCGATAATCAGATAACTCTCGTCAAATAGCCATTGGCGTAATTGTCTTTCACCGACATTCGGTTGCAGGATAAGACGTTCATTTCCAGACAATCGATGTTTCTCTTTTCCTCGCTGTAAAATGTCCCGAATCAATACGCCACCCATCCCACAAATCGTGATCGCATTAATCTGATCATCCAATTCTACTGCTTCCAATCCATCGGCTAGACGAACATCGATATTTTTATCTAGGCCATTTTTAGCCACCTGCTTTTTTGCAGATTTGTATGGACCAACAACAACTTCTCCAGCAATCCCAAAAGATATTTTATTTTGAAGCATTAAAGCTACTGGTAAATAGGCATGGTCCGAACCAATATCTGCTAAACGTGCATCTTGTGGTACAAACTCAGCCGCTTTTTGTAATCGAAGCGATAAATCTTTGGCATTCATTACTTTCACATCCTAAAATAGATTATAACACTCCTTAAAAAAAGCGCCCCTAAAAAAGAGCTAAATGATAGCGCTTTTTAATAGGGCGTTTCTCTTTTTCTAAGAATTTTTTCGTTTTTTAACCATTTCGGCGATTTTCACCAATCACCCAAATTTCTTTACTTAAATATCGAACACGTTCCATGATCCGCTTTGCCTTCAATGGCTCTTCGTCTCCCCGCTGGGTGACAGATAAATGTTCTTCCAATTGATCCATATTAAAATTAGAAGAAAAGAAGGTTGGCAATTGCTCTTGCATACGATGTTGCAAAATTACTCCTAGAACTTCGTCACGAATCCATGCACTCATAGAATCGGCGCCGATATCATCAATCATTAAAATTGGGGCTCTCTTCACCTCATCAAGCTTTGGTCCCACTCTGTCATTGGAAATGGCCTGCTTCATTTCACCAGCAAAGGTTGGAAAATGTAGCAGCGTTGTTTCGAAGCCTTTTACAGCGAGTTCATGGGCAACGGCCCCTAACAAATAAGTTTTGCCAACTCCAAAATCTCCTACTAAATACAATGCTTTATGAAACATTTTAGGGCTCGACTCATATTGATTAATGAAATCCAGTGAAGCTTCTAATGCCTCACTTCGTCCAGAAGTAACTTCAAAACTTCGTATTGAAGCCTTACGGATATCCTTCGGCATGTCTAATGAATTGACACGATTACGAATCTCTTCTTCACGTTTTAAACGAAGCAACTCATCGGTTGGTACATATGTTACATCAATAAAATGAAAATTTAGACTTAATTGAGGCTCATAGCCCGGTGCAATCATCGTAGGATCAGAAGCTAAATACTTTTTCTTTTCTTGAACAAACTCATAAAGCTTTGCAAACGACTTCTCAATATCTGCTTGCGATAATTTTTCTTTGTGCTCTTCAATAAATTGACGAACATCCGGATCGGCCAAAACTTCTTCCATCATTTGGCGGTAACGACCATCGACCCCACGGCTCTTAATGATGCGATTCAACTCTTTTCCTACATCTTCCATCAATCGTCACCTTCTTTACTTAAATATTCCGCTAGTTTACGGTTCAACTCTGCTTCTTTTTCGGGAGTTAGCTTCTTCTCTTTCGGCGGCTGCTTAATATGCTCTGGCAAAGCCTCTTTTCGACCACTACGTTTTTGGTACACTGGACGTGTAGCTTGTGGTTTGCGAACCAATTTCTGATTATTTTTCCGCACATGACTGATGGCCTCTTCTGGTGTGGTAATTTTTTTCTGAGCCCAGTCATTAGCAATAGCATTTAAATAATTGGCATTAATCACAGCCTGATTTTGAATAACTAAAATGTAATTAATGATAATGTTAATCACACTTTTAGGTAATAAATTACGCCCAATTAGTTCTTCCAATAATCGAACTTCCGTATTGGTTTCGAATCCGCCCTTTTCACGCTTAATCGCTCGAAGAAAGGTAACCGGAGCAATTTTTTTACTTTGAGTGATAATTTCTAACTCCTGCGATGAGAAGTTTCCGGTAGTTGTTAGACTTTCTGATGGTATTTTTTTCGATTCAGCGGGTATATTCGGTCGTTTCTCTTTGTTGATAAGTTGACGCAAGTAATTAAAATTCAGCCCTTTTTCTTCACCGGCACTTGCTTTAGCAACATATTCTGCCAAATCCAATTCGTTCAATCCATATAGTCGCTGAAAAGTTTGTAGCTTCTCTCGCTCATCCAAAGTCATAATCAAATTGAACCGTTTTATCTGCTGAGTAAACAAGGTCCAATCAAAATCTGATTTATCTTCAAAAACTTCCTGTGTTCTCTCTAAAGAATCACTATGACTAGTAAAAGCAGTCTCATCAAAACGATATACGTCTCTAAATCTTTTTGTTATATTTTTGGCATTTTCAGTATCAAAGTTTTTCGGTTTAAAGCGTTCGACTAGACGTTCATATCGGTGTTTTCCAATTTTATCCATTAATAGGTAAGCCATTAATGGGTCTTGAAAGAATTTTTCAGGAACAAGCGGTGGGCGCAATTGATATATCAGGCTACTCCCCATCTCTTCATTCATCACTTCAAAGGTTTCTAATAGACCGATCCCTTCAAGCTTTTCACGAGCTTTTATCAAGTTTGTTAAGCCTGTATCAATAGCGGCTAATAAATCGGTGTGCATCAAGCTTTGACTTTTCCCATCTAACATAATATCGCTAATCAAGGTCAGGTATAAGCTTGACGCAGAGCTACCAATAATTGGCTGGTATAAATACAGCAAAGCATCTTGTTTACTTTGATCAAGTTGTGGCTCACCATAGACCGTATAAAAGGTGCTGGGTTTTAGTTGTTCTGCCACTAAAATGCCTCCTACTCTTCATCCGTTGACTTCGCTTTGTCAACGATCTCCTGTAATTCCTTTAAAAATACAGACATGTCTTTAAACTGTCGATAAACACTCGCAAAACGAATATAGGCGATTTCATCAACTTCCATCAAATCTTCCATGACAAATTCGCCAATTTGACTGGTTGGAATTTCATTTTCTCCCATGCTGCGCACACGATTTTCTACATGATCGACAATTTGTTCCATCTGCTCCATCGCTACTGGACGTTTTTCTGCAGAACGAATTAAGCCTCGTAAAATTTTGTCACGGCTAAATTCCTCTCGATCACCGTTACGCTTAACAACTAGCAGAGGAGCCGCTTCAATACGCTCAAAGGTTGTAAATCGAAACCCGCAGCTTTCACATTCTCTACGACGACGAATCGCTCGTCCATCATCAGTCTGTCGACTATCAATTACTCGGGAATTATTATGATTACATCTTGGACAACGCATAAATTCACCCACACTTTCTTATGATTGGTTAAATTCACTGATTAAACGTGAAATCTATTTGTTATATTGCATCGTTTTTTAAAAACAAAATTTTGTTGATTGAAAAAATTTATTTGTTTATATAACATGAGTTTACCATAACCAGCGCGCTAAAAAAAGCGTCGTAATACTACGACGCTGAATTCTTTAAGAAACAAATTTATTTATTCTTAGCCAATCCATAACTTGTTGACGTGTTGTTTCTTGGGAACCACAATTATCAATAATAATGTCCGCTCTTTTTTTCTTTTCATCCAATGAAAGCTGACTCCTAATTCGTTCTAATGCTTCGTCTTTGGGAAGGTTATTTCTTTTCATTAGCCGACTTAATTGAATTTCTGGAGTAACATAGACAACCGCTACTTTATCCATCAAAACTTGATAATTTCCTTCATACAATAATGGAACATCAACAATGACTAATTGATTGTTTTTTTTTGCCTTCTCCACCTGCGCTTCAATCTCACTTCGAATAAATGGATCAAGCGTTTTATTTAATTTTGCTCTTTTACCTTCATCATGAAAAATCATCTTGCCTAACTTTTCTCGATTTAAATTGTCCTGTTCATCAATAATTGCTGATCCGAAAGCCTGTTGTAAAGCTAGCAGCCCTTCTGTTCCAGGTTCAACCACTTTCCGCGCCACAATATCCCCATCCACAATCGGAAAACCCTCTGATCTAAAAATATCAACCACTGTCGATTTTCCGCTGGCAATTCCTCCAGTTATTCCTAAGACAAAACTCATTTTTACACCTTCTTCAATTTCTGACAATGAGGACAAAGATGCGTTCCTCTTTGAGCAACCTTGATTTTAATAATTGGTGTTCCGCAACGTGTACATGGCTTACCTGTCTGACCGTATACATGCAGCTCTTGCTGAAAGTGACCTGCTTCTCCCAAAGCATTTAAATAGGTTCGAATGGTCGTTCCTCCAGCTTTCTTCGCTTTATCAATCACTTCAATAATTGCTTCACGTAGGCGACGAACATTTTGAGGATTTAATGTGTTTGCTGGCTGTTCAGGATGGATTTTAGCCAACCATAAAACTTCATCAACATAAATATTACCTAAGCCTGCCACGACCTTTTGATTTAACAATAGAGGCTTAATCATAGTGGTTGATTTTTTAAGCTGTTTTTTGAAATCAACTAAGTTAAAATCTGCATCAGTTGGTTCCGGTCCTAACTGCGTCAATCCTTTATAATCTTTCGCCGTTCCTTTTTTCAATAAAGCCATCCGTCCGAATTTTCGTACGTCATGATAAATAAGTTCAGTACCATCTGTAAAAATGAAGCGAACATGACTATGCTTATCTAAAGGAGTCGGCTGATCAAAATATTCATATTTCCCTTCCATGCGCAAATGTGAGACCATCTCATAATGAGTCAATTGAAAAATCAAGTATTTTCCACGACGTTCAACTGTTTCTATAGTCTCTCCAATTAATTGTTGTTGAAAAATTTCTACTTCCGGAAATTCAACAATACGCGGCCAATAAACATCTATTTTTGCAATAGTCTTTCCCTGGACTAAAGAAACCAAACCTTTTCTGACTGTCTCAACTTCAGGTAATTCTGGCATAGCTATCATCCTAACTAGTAATAATTTCTTTCAAACCCGCTCAAACACATTACTATTTCTTAGTAAGTAAAAGTTCATAAATCTTCAGCTAGCATTTAACAAGTTTATCTTTAAGTTATCATTTTTCCGATCAAGCGAAAAATAGTTTGCTCTAAACTTGACTAGCCGGTTCGTATTGACTTCTATAAAAAAACTACACATTCATTTAACACACTACAAAAAGCTGGAATTTCTTCCAGCCTTACATTATTTTGCCTCGTACCATGTTTTTCCCCAATTACTATCAGTCAGTAATGGAACATCTAATTGAACTGTATTTTCCATAACTTCTTTAACTAATTTGTCAAGTTGTTCTAATTCACTTTCAGGGACCTCGAATACTAGCTCATCGTGTACTTGTAGGAGCATCGTTGCTTGCAGTTTTTCTTCTTCTAAACGTCTAGCCATTTCAATCATCGCTAATTTTAGAATATCCGCCGCACTTCCTTGAATCGGTGTATTAATTGCAGTACGTTCTGCAAATGATCGCAAATTAAAATTTCGGGCATTAATGTCAGGAAGATAACGCCGACGATTATACAAAGTAGCTGCATAGCCCTTATCTTTTGCTTCTCGTACACTTTCCTCCATATAACGTTTCACATCTGGATAGTTCTCAAAATAAGTATCGATATATTCCTGAGCCGCTTTACGCGTAATCCCTAAATTCTGTGATAATCCATAATCTGAAATACCATACACAATACCAAAGTTAACAGCCTTAGCATTACGACGCATATTTGGTGTAACCTCATCTTCACTCACACCAAAAACACGCATTGCAGTACTAGTATGGATATCCATACCGTCACGGAAGGCTTGCTTCAGATGTTCATCTCCAGAAATATGAGCTAAGACACGCAATTCAATCTGAGAATAATCAGAAGAATAGATCACCCAGTTTTCATCTCGAGGTACAAACGCTTGGCGAATTTTTCTTCCCTCTTCCAAACGAATGGGGATATTTTGCAAGTTAGGATCAACAGAACTCAAACGTCCAGTTTGCGTAAGGGTCTGAATATAGCGTGTATGGATCTTATTATCGCTTTGGATCACCTTCAACAAGCCTTCTACATAGGTCGATTGAATTTTAGCGATTTGTCGATAATTCAAAATGTGCTCAACAATTGGTGCCTGTTCACGAAGTTGCTCCAATACATCAACAGCTGTTGAGTAACCTGTCTTTGTTTTCTTAATAATCGGAAGCTGCATTTTTTCAAACAAGATAACACCAAGCTGTTTTGGTGAGTTGATATTAAACTCTTCACCTGCTTCTTGAAAAATCTTCTCTTCAATTTCCTGCAGACGTTTTGAGAACTCACCACGCATTGATTGTAATCTTTGCGCATCTACGGTAATACCAGCAATTTCCATTTCAGCAAGAATTCGAGAAAGCGGTAATTCCATTTCATAGAACAATTTGTCTTGTTTCTTTTCCTCTAATTCATTTTCTAATTTATCATTCAGAAAGTGAATAGCTTTAATCTTACGCGCCAGATGTCCAAAAAATACTTCATCATCTTCTGGTAGTCCCTTTTTAGCACCCTTACCATAAATCTGCTCATCTGTTTGAATTTCTGTGTAGCCGTAATATTGAGCCACTCCTGCAATATCATTACTATTGTCATTGGTATCTAATAGATAGGCTGCCAAAAGGACGTCAAAATTGATCCCTTCCGTTTTTGTAATATAGCGATCTAGCGCAACATAAGTGCGTTTTGCATCGTATACTTTCTTTCCGTTTGCTGTTTCTAACCATTTTTTAAATACGCTGCTGTCAAACAAAGCTAGCTCGTTTGTTACATAAATTTTTTCCTTCGTCCCCCAAGCAATACCGACAATATCAGAAAGGTGGTAATTGTCTTCTAACATTTCAACATACAAAGCAGAATCAGGACTGAACATATCTTCAGTAAATTCATCAACAACGTCAAACATAATATCTTCTAACTCAACTTCTTCTTCCTCAACATTTAGTTTGCTCAGAAATCCTTTGAAATCCATTTCTTTAAAGAAAGGAACTAATTTGTCTAGATCTTTTCCGTGATAAGCCAATTCATCTATGGAAATATCAACTGGTGCATCCAGCTTGATTGTGGCTAATTCTTTTGAAAGAAAGGCTTGTTCTTTGTCATTGATCAAATTTTCTTTCATTTTACTCTTCTTTAATTCATCAATGTTCTCATATACACCTTCAACACTACCAAATTGCTTTAATAATTTGATTGCTGTTTTTTCACCGACTTTTGTAACACCTGGGTAATTATCAGAGGTATCACCAGCTAGTCCCTTCATATCGATAATTTGATTTGGTGTTAATCCATCATATTTTTCAGCGACATGCTCAGGAGTATATGTTTCGATTTCACTAACACCTTTTACTGTAATGTCGACTTTTATTTTATCTGTAGCTAATTGTGTTAAGTCACGATCTCCTGATAACACAACCACCTCAAAGCCTTCTTCTGCCGCACGATGAGCCAACGTGCCAATAATGTCATCTGCCTCATAGTTATCTAATTCATAGTGTTTTACCCCTAATCCGACTAATAATTCTCGTAAGTACGGCATCTGCTCACGAAACTCACCAGGCGTTTTTGAACGTCCCCCTTTGTAATCAGAATACATGGCCGTGCGAAACGTTGTATTTCCCGCATCAAATGCGACTAAAACATGGGTTGGTTTTTCTTTTTCCATTACATTTTCAAACATGTTATTAAATGCATAGATAGCATTGGTATGTAACCCATTTTTATTTTTAAAACGCTCTAAAGAGTTATGCAAGGCAAAAAAAGCTCGGAAAGCTACACTGTTCCCGTCTACTAATAATAATTTATTTTCACTCATAAGTTCGACTCCTAATCCCATTAAGGTATTTATTTTCAAAATAAAGCTGATATTCAACAATTAAACGATTCCGCTAATCCTTCAATTACCAATACACAAATATTGGTATTTCTTAAATGAGAATAAAAAATATACTTTCAATTTCAAATAGCTTAATACAAAACTACTAAACCTTCACGTTTCATTTTAACAAAGTATTGGATGAAATGAAAAGGATGCGCTGAATTTATCAGGATTCTTCTATCAAAACTAAAAACAAAAAAAGAGGCGATCACTCGCCCCTATTTACTGCTACCAAAAATTCGTAAAAATGAAATAAACAGATTAATGAAATCTAAGTAAAGCTGCAACGCCATAAAGACAGCTACACCATTTCCTGCTTCGCCATTTGTTCCGAGATAAATTTTTCGAATCATCTGATTGTCATAAGCAGTGATTGCAGACATAATTACAACCATTAAGATAGAAATGAAGAAATCAACCGCGCCACTGTGTAATACAAAAACATTGAGTAACATCGCGATGATTATACCTAGCAGGCAACTTAAAGCTGCACGTCCGATTCCAGAAAGATCACGCTTCGTAAAAGAGCCTACTAACGACATTACTAAGAAAGTCGCTGATGCAGTTACAAACGCTTGTGTCACTGTCCCTATATCATACATCGCTAATGTAACGGCTAAAGTGAGACCATTCAATGCAGAATATACAATAAAGCCACCAATCGCTAAGGTTGGATTTTTTTGTGCTTTGACGCCAAGAAATATTACAAGAGCAATTTCAGCGATCCAAATTCCCCAGAAACCTAAGGGAAAATTGTTAATAAAATTACTAACTTGTGATATCCATGGTCCTAAAGCCATATATGAAATTACTGCACTAATCCCAATTCCTAAAGCAAGGAAAGCATAGATTTTCCCATAGAAACGGTTCAATCCGTAAACCCGTGTTTCTTGATTATTCACTTATATCATCTCCTAATTGTACTTGTGGCGGTTTAACCATGACCACCGCATCTAAAATGCGTTTCTCTTCGTTATCAGCAGATTCTACCGCTTCAACAGAAATCGTAACGACATCTTTCATTTTATCAACTTTAATTACTTCAAACTCAAAGGTCAATGTTTCATAGTGAAAAACCGGATCAATAAAATTGATCGAGAAATTCACAACGTGAGAACCCGGCCCTGGTAAATGTTTTGAAATCGCACTTGTTATGATTCCCATCAACATTATTGATGGTACAAGCGGTTGCTCATATTCAGTTTCTTTTGCGTAGTCGTGTTGGATGTACAAAGGATTCGCATCATTTGTCAAACCTAAGTATAAAAGAATCTGATTATCTTCGATCGATTCCGTTAACGATAACGAGTCACCTTCCTCAATTTCGTCAATCGTTTTGCCTATTTTCCGAGCCTTCATATTATACAAATTCATTCCCTCCGTAATTTGTTCTATTAATTATTTTATCAGAAAGCAAGTAAAACACAAGTTTGTACATACGTTACTATAAAGATTTCTAAAGCATCGTTTTACCAAGTTTTCTACACGCTTATTATCTGAATACAAGTGCTAAAAAAGAGTTCTGATCAAAATATCAGAACTCTTTTCTTATTACAAAACGTTACGTGTTGTGTTGCTCAAAAGATTTTCGTAGGCCCGCTCAAATTTCTGGACATCGCCAGCCCCCATAAAGATTACCACAGCATTTTCATGGTCTAATAAAGGAGACATGTTTTCTTCTTTGATGACCTGTCCGCCTTTTTGAATTTTGTCGCCTAGGTCTTCAATCTTCACATCGCCTGCCGTTTCGCGAGCTGATGAGAAGATATCACACAAATAAACTTTGTCTGCGCGATCCAGCGCTTCTGCAAACTCATCCATTAATGCGATTGTTCTGGTAAAGGTGTGTGGTTGAAAAACAGCAACTAATTCTTTTTCAGGATACTTTTGACGAGCAGCATCAATTGTCGCTTTTATTTCAGCAGGATGGTGTGCATAGTCATCAACAATGATCATGTCGGCTACTTTCTTTTCGGTAAATCGACGTTTTACACCAGAAAAAGTCAACATTTCCTCTTTCACCTTATCCATGTCTAAACCTTCAAAGTAAGCCACAGCAATCACTGATAAAGCATTCAATATATTATGTTTTCCAAATGATGGAACCGCAAAGCGACCAATAAACTTATCTTTGTGGTAAACATCGAAAGCTGAGCCATTCGTTGTGCGAACAATATTACGCGCTTGAATATCATCATTTTCAGATAGGCCATAGTAATATATTGGAACATCCGCTTTTAATTTGCGCAAGTATTCATCATCACCATAAGCAAAAATACCTTTTTTGACTTGTGAAGCCAACGTTTGGAAAGCTTCGAACACATCATCGATACTCTTGAAATAATCAGGATGATCAAAATCAATATTCGTCATAATTGAATAATCTGGCGCATAAGCCAAAAAGTGTCGTTGATACTCACACGCCTCAAAAGCAAAGAACGTCGCGTCGGGAACACCATGTCCGGTTCCATCACCAATCAAATAGCTTGTTGGTGCTAGTCCATTTAATACATGAGCTAATAAACCCGTTGTGCTGGTTTTACCGTGTGAACCAGTAACAGCAATACTAGTGTAAGGTTGGATAAACTGTCCAATAAAGTCATGGTAACGGATAATTTCCAGCCCTAATTCTTTTGCTTGAGCGATTTCTTCATGTGTGTCGGGAAAAGCATTTCCTTGAATGATTGTCATGCCTTCCTTAATATTGTCTTTGCTAAATGGCAGAATCGTAATGCCTGCTTTTTCTAAATCACGTTGTGTGAAAAAGTATTTTTCAACGTCAGAACCTTGTACATTATAGCCCTTTTCATGCAATACTAAAGCTAATGAGCTCATACCTGAACCCTTGATTCCAACAAAATGATAAAGTGTCTCTTTATTATTCATTTAATCCTCTTCCTTATATGTACAAAATTGTTTGCGGTTCACATTATCATATAAATTCGTAAAAATAGCAATCTTTTATTCTCTGTATCGTATGGCAACTCTCACACTTCAATTGTCTTCAAAAATTTTAATTTTCCTTGACAGCTTCCACATACATATCGTTCTGTATTGATTTTTCTTCGCCGGTTGATTTCTTTTTGACATGCTTGGCACTGATATACTTGATACTTTAGTATTGTTAAAGGCGGCGTATAACGAGAGCCACCTGTTTTCTTCAACAATTGCTTAAATTCCAAATCCTTATGTTGATAGCCGCGACCTGCTAAATGCAGATGATAATGACAAAGCTCATGCTTGATCACTTTAATTAATTCCTCTTGTCCATATTTTTCAAACACCCTCTCATTAAAATCCAAATGGTGACTGCTCAAATGATAGCGTCCACCAGTTGTTTTTAAACGAGGATTGAAGGTTGCTTTGTGGCAAAATGGCCGTCGAAAAGATTCTTGAGAAATCTTTTCGACTAGAAGCTGTAATTCTTGATCAGTCATTTTTATCACTTTGCACCATCGTTAGACTAATACGTCCTTTTTTCACATCTACGGATTCGACCCAAACAGTCACAACATCTCCTACAGAAACCACATCTGTTGGATGTTTAACGAATTTTTTACTCAATTTAGAAATATGAACAAGTCCATCTTGTTTAACACCGATATCTACAAAAGCACCAAAATCAATAACATTTCGAACTGTTCCTTGTAGTTCCATACCCGGTTTCAAATCTTCCATTGTTAATACATCTTGTCTTAACAATGGTGCAGGCATTTCATCACGCATGTCGCGTCCAGGCTGAAGCAATGCTTGAATAATATCTTTGATCGTTTCTTTTCCAATTTCAAGTTCGTTTTGTAATTGTTGCAGCTCTAAAGCTTTAATTTTTTCTGTCGCTTCTTCAGATCCCAGTGCCTTTAAATCGACTCCTGCTATTGCCAAAATTTCTTTTGCACTTACATAGCTTTCTGGGTGAATGGCTGTTGTGTCCAGAATATTTTTCGCTCCAGGTATCCGCAAGAACCCGATCGCTTGTTCATAAGCTTTTGGTCCTAAACGAGGAACCTTTTTTAGTTGAGGACGAGAAGTAAAGGCCCCATTCTCTTCTCGGTAGTTTACGATATTTTGTGCAGTTGTCTTATTCAACCCTGAAGCATATTGCAGCAACTGGGGACTTGCTGTATTGACATTCACACCCACTTGGTTCACGGCGGTTTCCACTACAAAGTCTAATCGTTCAGATAACCGTTTCTGAGATACGTCATGTTGATATTGACCAACACCTACGGCTTTTGGATCAATCTTTACTAATTCAGATAACGGATCTTGTAGCCGACGAGCAATGCTGACTGCACTACGTTCTTCAACTTGTAAATCTGGAAATTCATTTCGGGCGATGTCACTAGCCGAATATACAGAAGCTCCAGCTTCATTCACAATCACATAAAAAACTTGTTGATGAATTTGCTTTAACTGTTCGGCAACAAACAATTCAGATTCACGACTAGCAGTACCATTTCCGATTGCGACCATTTCCACATTATGTTTTTTTATCAATGTCTGAAAAGCAGGGCCTGCAGCTTGTCGTTTTGCTTGTGGTGCTGGCTTGTGGGGATAGATTACCTCAATTGCTAGCACTTTGCCTGTTTCATCTACAACGGCTAACTTACAACCAGTTCGATAAGCAGGATCAAAGCCTAAGACAACTTTTCCTTTCAATGGCGGCTGCAATAACAGATTACGTAAATTTTCACCAAAAATGTTGATTGCCTGCTCATCCGCATCTTCAGTCAATTCATTTCGAATTTCACGTTCAATCGCAGGTCCTATAAAACGTTTGTAGCTGTCTTTATACGCCTCACGAATGAATTCCACAGTAATCGAACGGTTATTTGTTACCAAGTGCCGTTCCAAATAATCAAATATTTTTTCTTCCTCAACTACAATGGAAACCTTTAGAATCTCTTCCTTTTCGCCACGATTAGATGCTAAGACACGATGTGAAACCATTTTATTGATTGGTTCGGCAAAGTCATAATACATCTCGTAAACGTCTTTCTCATCTTTTTCAGCATCCTTCACCTTACTTTGATAGACACCTTTATTTTTTGTAAACGTACGAATCCATGTCCTAAAGTCTGGGTTGTCACTGATTTGTTCTGCCACAATTTCATGCGCACCCTGTAATGCTTCTTCAGGAGTTGTTACAGCTTCGCTAATAAATTCCTCAGCCTTCGCATAAACATCTCCTGATTGAGGAAAACTCATTAAATAATCTGCTAATGGTTCTAGACCATTTTCTTTAGCGATTGTAGCTTTGGTTCGACGTTTTTGTTTGTATGGACGATAAAGATCTTCTACTTTTTGTACCTTTGCAGACTGCTGAATTTTTTGTGCCAGTTCCGCAGTAAGCTTTCCTTGCTCATCAATTAAGCGCAAAACTTCTTGCTTACGTTTTTCCAAATTTTCTAAATAATTGTAGCGCTCCTCTATTTCACGGATCTGAACTTCATCTAAGGTCCCAGTCATTTCTTTACGATAACGAGCAATAAATGGAACAGTATTGCCTTCGGTTAATAAGTTAAGTACAACTTTAATTTGTTGGGGACGATATTCTGTCAATTCCTTATTCAACAATTGAATAATATCCTGATTTAAACCTTCTGCCATTTCAATTCCTCATTTCATCCAAAATCCTATTTATTTTATCACACTTCCACTAAGATTGCTTCTTGTGTTAAAAGAAACACTAATCAGTATGTATTTTTCGTTTGTATAAAAAATTGGGCATTTCCGATAAAATTAAACCAGCTAGCGTTAGTAAAATCCCGATAAATGCTTTCATTGTTAACATTTCTCCTAGAATAAAAACTGAGGCTAAAGTGGTCAACATAGGGATCGTATAAATGTATACCGTTGAGCGAACTGCTCCAAGATTTTTCACTGAAAAATTCCAAGTAACAAAGCATAAGGCAGAAGCACCGATACCTAAGAAAAAGAAATTTCCAACGTTCTGTACCTGTGTAAAGCGAGAAAAATCAACTGAGTCTAGATTAATGAATAAGACAGGAATCATGAATAGCAACCCATAAAAAAAGATTCGCTGTGTTGTAGCAATTGTACTGTACCCAAAATCGCTGATTTTTTTTATAACCAAGGAGTACGAGGCCCAACATATTGTAGCAATCAATGCTAATCCATCTCCAATTGGATTTACATTCAATGTTCCTGAAAAACTTATCAGAGCTATTCCGATCATGGAACAAATAAACCCTAAAACAAATACTCTTGGAATCCTTCCTTGTTTTAAAATGAATCGACTAATTAACGCTGTCATAAAAGGACTAACCGAGCCGATAATTCCAACGTTCATCGCTAGAGTGAAAGTCAAAGCTACATTTTCCAAATAGTAATATAGAAATACACCAAACAAACCAGCTATTATATAGTATCCTTCTTCATGCCACCCCTTGAAGGGAAGTATTTTTCGTGAAATAGCAGACAATACAATAAAACCTATTAAAAAACGTATAAATAATATCTCAATTGGAAAAAAATCTTTTAATAGTATCTTTGTAGAAATAAAAGTTAACGCCCAAATAAGGACAGTTAGACTCGCAGACAAGTGACCTTTAACAGTATCAGACATGTGGCTCTCCTTTCATGTTTTTCTTTTCTCATAAACAATTCTATCGAAAGCTTCTAAATCACTATGCCACTCTGTAAATAATTGTGCAATAAAATCTACAAAAAAGTGAGATTCAAGATGAATCCCACTAAACAATTAAAAATCAGGCTGCCAAGGGCAGTTTGTATTAGGCAGTTCGTAATCGTGGACAATGCCATCCCTATCAAAAACTACTCCATGCAAACTTCCACCAAAAACAGCGCCGCCATCAATTCCAATTTTACCATCAGACTGCCAAAGGGAAGTTGTTTGCATATCTCCATATAGCATAGGCGTAATGGTATGACCAAAAACAATTGTTTTTCCAGTATTATTTATTCCTTCGTGGAAAGGTTCGCGAATCCATAAAAAGTCTTGTAAAGAAGTTTCCTGCCACTTTTTAGTTAAATCTACTCCAGCATGAACGAATAGGTAATCTCCCCATTCATAATAAAAAGGACGTTCCATCAGAAAATCCAATAAATCTTTATAACGGCTTCGAATCATCATCACAATTTCTGTTGGAGAGTACTCTTCCGTAGCACCTTTGTGAAGTAAACTTTCAATTGTTTCTTTACCACCATTGTATAAATAGCTAGGAAACCAATCCTCTGGATTATCCATAAATTCTAGAAAATATTGTTCATGATTTCCTCGCAAATAGATTGCTTGATATTTCTGAACCAATTCCATTCCTAAAAACCAGCAATCCTTACTTTTAGGACCGCGGTCGTTTAAATCGCCAATTAATATAAGCTGCTGTGTATCTGATCGAAAATTCTTTAATATCTTTAGAAATATCTCATACTCGCCATGTATATCACCAATCGCGAAAACTTGCTCCATTTCCCTTCGCTCCTTTCACTAAGGATCGTGACTATCTTCCTGACACCATAAAGTAATTCCCATCTGCATCAACAAAATTGAACACATATTCTTCACCTATTTGGGCTAAATCTCCTAATTGTACAGCTGCTTCTTGTAATTTTTTATATAGCGTCACTACATCATCACTACCAAAAATTAAAGCTGGCGATGGCTCGGTTGCTTCATCATCATTTTTTTCAATAAATTCACGATCATAGATGACTAAATGAGTCGTACTATTTTCACTCATTGCTACTTCAGCAACTTGTGAACCATCTAATTCTTCAAAACTAAGCTCCACAAAACCTAACCCCTGCCAAAATGAACTGGCCTTTTTCACATCATTCGCATATAAAATTACTTTTACTTGTTCGTTAAACAAATTATTTCGCTCCCTAATCAATTTTCTCTTGTGGCATTCACAGTGTTGTATCCTGATTATAGTTGTATATATCAAAAAAAGTGTACCAAAAAAGGCTTGACCGCGCTAGTCAAGCCTTTTAAATAATTAAGAGTTCACTTCGATTGAAGCATTCTCATCATGTAGAATATCGCGATTCAATTCATGGATGCGTTCGCTTGTAACAACTCCAGCTACCATACTTCCACTCACATTCACTGCTGTACGAGCCATATCAATCATCGGTTCAACGGAAATAACTAACCCAACAATTGCAACGGGTAAGTTCATGGCACCTAACACGATCAATGAAGCAAATGTCGCTCCGCCACCGACGCCAGCCACACCAAATGAGCTGATCGTAACAATAGCGATTAACATAACAATAAATTTTAAATCAAAAACATTTATACCTACTGTAGGGGCTACAATTGTGGCAAGCATCGCTGGATAAACACCCGCACAGCCGTTTTGCCCAATTGAGATTCCAAAACTTCCAGCAAAGTTTGCGGTTGCTTCATCGACACCTAACGCTTTGGTTTGTGTCTCGATATTCATAGGTAAAGTTCCCGCACTTGAACGTGATGTAAACGCAAAGCTTAACGCTGGAAATGCTTTCTTGAAGAAATTGATTGGATTCACTTTAACACCTAATAGAATTACAGAATGCACTAAAAGAACGACAATCAATGCACTATATGAGGCTAAAATGAATTTCCCTAAGTTAACAATTGCCTCAAAATCACTTGTAGCTAATACATTCGTCATTAGTGCGAAAACACCATATGGCGTTAAACGCAAGACCAAGGTTACAATGCGCATAATAATTTTGTATAGACTCTCAACCAAATTAGCAAAAAATTCTGCTTCCTTCGGTGCTTTGCGACGTACTCCTAAAAAGGCAATACCAACAAAGGCCGCAAAAATTACCACGCCAATTGTACTTGTTGGACGTGTTCCAGCAAAGTCAGCAAAAACATTGGTAGGAATAAAGGATAAAATTTGTTGCGGAATTGAAAAGTTCTGAACCATAGATTGACGGTCAGCTAACTCTTTGATACGAGCAGTTTCGGCTGCCCCTTTAGTAAACGTGGCACCATCAAGTCCAAAGACCATAACCGCCAAAATTCCGATTAAGGCCGCAATCGCTGTCGTAGCCAATAAAGTAACTAAAACATTCGCACTGATTTTACCAAGCTTTTTACTTGATTTCATTTTGGTAAAGGCACCAACGATAGAAATAAATACTAATGGCATAACAAGCATTTGTAATAATGAAATATAACCATTACCAACGATCCCGATCCATTCCATCGCTTGTGAAATGACTTTGCTACCATTGCCTAAAAGCAACTGTAAAACTCCACCGAAAACAATTCCGGCACCTAATCCTACAAATACACGATTTGAAAATTTCACATGTCTTTTTTGCATTTGGTAGAAAGCTACAAGCAACGCAACGAACACTAAGATCACTAATACAGTGAACAGAGTTGTCATTGTATTCCTCCTTAAAATAACTTTCTATAATGACAAGTCTGTCAAAGGAAGTAAAGGTTCCCGGTATTCGTTCTTCAACGAACTACCCTAAAATATAGCTGCGCTACTCCTAAATTTTAGTGACTAATAAATTATAACTCAGATAAAATAATCTGTCTTATAATTTGCATTGTTACAAAGAAACTTTCATAATTTTATTCATTAAAAATCCTCCATTTTTAAATACGCACCGAAAAAAGAAGCAGCTCGCAAATCAAATGGAGGATATATAGTTATTTTAAATAGTGTTAGAAGAAAAATTGATTTTAACCCCAGGTTTATCTAACGCAATTTCTGTTATTTCATAAACCATTCGTTCAATTAATCTTAAGATAGGACGAATCATCTCGTTTGCTTCAGCCTCAGTCAAATCATTCTGCTGTTTCACCTGACGTCCAATCACATGGATAACCTGAGATAAAACGCCGCCAATAATAAATTCTTCGAAAGGAAGCACGAACTCAATCCGTACACCCATGATACTATTTTCGGCTGGATATCCCGGATCCATAGCTTCTAGCGGACTGAAATTAATCAGCAATTTTTGTTTTACTACTTGGTCTTTCGGGGGAAGTCCATAATTAAATGATTCCACGACTTCCTGATCGCGTTGTAATTCCATTTCGCACCTCCTCATTATAAACGTTTAATTAAATAGATTTAAAATATAATTTTTAATATTTCTATTATTGTCAATTCTTCCAACTATTTCCTTATCCCAATTATAACTTTCTGGTCAGAAAATTTGTACCATTTCTTTTAAATTATTTATAAAATAAGTAGCGCAAATATTCTGCTTGAAGTAATCCAAATCAAAGAATACTGTCTGAACTCCTGCATTATTTCCAGCATCGATATCCAACTTGCGATCCCCGATCATTACCGTTTTTTCAGCATCTAAATGATATTTTTCGATAAAATACTGAATTGCTGAGGGATCCGGTTTTCTTGGAAACTTTGAATCACTGCCAATAATATCTGTAATCATCGTTTCTAAACCATCTCTCTTCAACAAGTTCCAGGTTGATTCAACAGTACGATGAGTCAAAATAAAGTGTTGCCCGCCTCTTTCTCGTAATATTTTCAAGGTCTCTTTTGTTTCTTTAAAAGGATAGGAATCTTTGTTGTCCAAAGCCTCGAGTGCATGATATTTTTCATCAAATTCTGGAGTAGGCAACTGCCAATCAGTAATCATTTGACGAATGGACTCTTCTTTTATTTTCCTATAAACAACTTTTTCATCTTTCTCAATACCAAACTCTTCAAAAGTTTTCATGAGCGACATTAACATAATTGGATACGTATCGTATAACGTACCATCAAAATCCCATATAAAATTCATGCTAACCCTTTCCAAATATTTTTATAAAATTTCTTTTTCTATAATTTCTAATTGTGAATTGAAAGTGTAAACCATAGGAGTCGCATTAGGAATGTCAATTTTGTCAACTTGATCAATCGGAATTTCTTCAAGAAATTGTACTAAGGCTCGCAAACTATTTCCATGTCCACATACCAGAATTGTTTTTCTATTTAATAGATTTGGTACTAACTGGTCCTGCCAAAGCGGGACAACCCGCCGCGAAGTCATATGTAGGCTCTCTCCTTTGGGAATTAATCTCGAATCTAATTGATCGTATCGACGATCAAAATGATTATCTTTGGTTAAAGGAGGGACTTCATCAAACCCTCTTCGCCATTTTTTAACTTGATCAGCCCCAAAATACTGTGTCATCAATTCCTTATTCTTTCCAACTAATGCACCATAATGTCGCTCATTTAATCGCCAAGTTTTATATTCAGGAACAAAATATGCGCCTGCTTCTTGCAAAATCATCTTGGCCGTTTTAATCGAACGCTTAAGTACAGACTCATATGCTAAATCAATCGTCAAACCAGCTTGCTTAATTTTATTCCCTGCATCCCTAGCTTGTTGAATTCCTTTTTCAGTTAAGTCCACATCGAGCCAACCGGTCCAATAATTTTGAAAATTGGCTTCACTTTCGCCGTGTCGAACTAAAATTAGTTTCATCTTTTCACCTTCTCGTTGTAAGAATATCAGAAAAAGCCTAGTTTTAAAAACTAGACCTTTTTTATAAATTGCTTATGGCAATTCTTACAAGTCACTTTGATTTTCCCTCGACCTTTTGGGGCACGCATCTTTTGTTTACATTCAGGGCATTTAAAGTAACGATATGTTCCCTTTTTCCCCTTGAAAAAGTCTTTGATTTCGGCGATCCATTGGATAAACTTTTGGTTTTCATTACTTCTTGGATAAATTTTTTTCGAACAAAAACGATATAAAACTATTACGAAAGCTGCTATCGCCAAAATATTACCAATATAAAATGGAATCCAACGATCAAAAATCATCATCACTGCCCAAAAAATCAACAATGCTTTATTCACTTGATCTAGCCTGCCATAACGTCCACGCATTACATGTGTATACTTTTGATAAAATTTTGTCAATCGTTGCATCCAAATGTTTCCCACTGAAATTCTCCCCTTTCAATGAATTTACTTGTTATAAATTTTTGGCCCTTTACGCATATTCTTTCGATCATTTTTCGGTGTCTCCATTTTTTTCGAACGTCCGCCACCTTGTTTTTTCTTGATTAGCTCTAACATTTTCTCTTTTTGATTCACTATTACACCGCCTTTACCAATAAGGTTACAGATTCAACGTGGTGAGTTTGAGGGAATAAATCCACCGGCTGTACTTTCACTGCACGATAGCCAAGGTCCTCGTATCTTCTCAAGTCTCTGGCAAGTGTAGCCGGATTACATGAAATGTAAATAATTTTATTAGGATTTACCGCTACAGATGCCTCAATGAATTTTTCATCTAACCCTTTTCTTGGTGGATCAACAAAAACTACTGAAGGTTCAATGCCTTCACGAGCCCAACGAGGCATAATTTTTTCAGCTTTTCCTATCTCGTAATTAGCATTTTTTATGCCATTATTTTTTGCATTTGCTTTAGCATCCTCGATTGCTTGAGGCACTATCTCAACTCCATAAACGTGCTTGACTTTTTCCGCTAGTGACAAACCAATTGTTCCTATTCCACAATAGGCATCTACAACGATATCCTCTGAATTCAAATCTGCAAACTCTATTGCTGTCTGATAAAGTATTTCTGTTTGTTCAGTATTTACCTGGTAAAATGATTGAGGAGAAATTTGATAGGTCTTCCCTAGTAAAGTGTCATTAATTGTTGCTTTACCATAAAGAATTTTCTCATCTCGACCCATAATTACATTTGTTTTTTCTGGATTAATATTTTGAATCACTGAAACAACTTCTGGTAATTCAGCCTTAATTGTTTCAGCAATTTCGGCACCCTTAAAGAAACGTTCTGCTCTAGTAACAAGTATGATCATCATTTCATGGCTATAATGACCACGACGAATAACGATGTGGCGGATAAAACCTGTATTTTCTCTTTCATTATAGGCTTTCACCTTGAAGCGTTGTAAGATATCGCGAACTGTCGTAATTGCTTGATCAATTTTAGGATCTTGGATCAAATAATCCTCAATTGGAAGCAAGTCATGTGAATTTTTACGATAAAAACCAGTCATTAACTGATTATCAACTTTTTGAACGGGAATTTGTGCTTTATTACGATACTCAAACGGGTGCTCCATTCCCAAGGTTGCAGCAACAGACAAATCTGGTAATTTAGCAATTGTCTTCAAAACTTTTTCAACTTGCTGCTGTTTAAATCGCAGTTGGTACTCATAAGTCATATGACTTAAAGGAGCAATACCGCTTCTTAAAAGATCTAAGTCTTTAACTTCTTGCCGTTCAGGATTGGAATTAAATCGTTCCATGACTTTTCCATAGCCAAATTTTTTTCCAACTTTAACTGCTTTAATTTTTATTTCTTCTTCTGGCAAAGCATTTTCAATGAATAGTGGATAGCCATCAATGTGGGCAACACCCAATCCTTCATGTGATAAATCATCGATCGTCACTGTATATGTTTTGTTTTTCTCTACTGAGGTCATTTTATTCTCCTTCAAGGCTGATTTATCTATTCTAATGAATTCTACTTGAAAAAGCAAGGTAACACTAAGTTTTATACTTTTAAGAGTTCCATAAGAATAACTACTTGCTATATGCAATTTTTGAACGGACGCATAAAAAACGTTTCTGTTCTCGAACAGAAACGTTTTATTTTACTCTTCTAAATCTTCTTCTTGGATTTTTTCGTATTCCTTAACTAACTCTATTCCAGCTTCTCGCTTTTGATCATCTGGACCCAAAATCGCATCATCATTGATTTCATCCGTGTTAGCATAGAATTCGATATGCTGATGAAGATTGTCAAAACGCATTGGAGCATCGCCACCATATTCTCCATCTAAATTAATCATCATTTTCTTATCGGTATCAATTAGGCTTGCATCCAAGAAGCTTGTTTTCACATACAAAACCTTTGAGTCATTGACATGCTTTCCACCATTTAATACTAAAGTAATTAGCCGAACAATTTCAAATAGATTCGCAGTCTTAACTACTATCAACGAAAATTTCCCGTCATCTAACTTAGCATCGGGTGCGATAGTTTCAAAACCGCCAATAGAATTTGTTAAACCTAAGAAGAACATTGAAGCATTGCCTTCATACTCGCCACCTTCATATATCAATCGCATTTTCGTCGGTTTGATTCGTGGAAGCATTTCTGCCCCTTTGGCTAGATAGGCTAAATACCCGAAAATACTCTTCAATTCTGAAGGCACCTCATACGTCAATTCAGTTAACGAACCACCAGCCGCGATGTTGATAAAGTACGTATCTGCAGCTTTACCGATATCCATCTTGACTGTTTGTTGTTTCTGAATGACCTCAGCAGCTGCTTTGACGTTATTGCGTGGGATTTTCAATGCTCGAGCATAGTCATTTGTCGTCCCCGCTGGAATAATCGCCATTTTAGGGCGTTTCTTTAATCCTGCAATTCCATTTACTACTTCATTGATTGTTCCATCGCCACCCGCTGCAACAACTAGTTCAAAACCAGCCTTTGCCGCACGGGTTGCTTCATTTTTAGCTGAATCAGGTTCAGGAGTCGTAGCGAAGGCACTTGCTTCATAACCTGCTTGTTCGATGGCTTCTAAAATATCTGCTAGATTATTACGCATAATCTCTTTTCCAGATACTGGATTATAAATCAGTCGTGCTTTTCTCATGATCGAGCTCCTCTAACGTTTCGCTAATTCCTCTTGAAGTAGTTTATTTACAACACCTGGATTTGCTTTTCCTTTGGTCGCTTTCATAATTTGACCAACTAAGAAGCCGACCGCCCGATCTTTACCATTTTTGAAGTCTTCGACAGACTGTTCATTATTATCAAGTACTTCGTTGATCATTGGCAACAATTGTGCTGGATCTGACAATTGGACAAGTCCTTTTGCTTCAACAACCTCTTTAGCATTTCCACCGTTTTGAATCAATTCACGGAAAACTTTTTTCGCAATTTTCGAACTGATAGTCCCATCTGCAATCAATGTAATCATGCCCGCCAAATTATTTGGGGTTAATTTCGTCTCAGCCAATTCCAATTTTTCACTATTCAAATAAGCGGAGACCTCACCCATTAGCCAGTTAGAAGCCTGTTTGGCATCTGCACCTTCTTTTAATGTATCTTCAAAGAAGTCAGACATTTCGCGACTCAAGGTTAGAACCATTGAATCATATTCTGGCAAACCAAGTTCATTTACATACCGCTCACGACGAGATGCAGGCATTTCAGGTAATGTTTGCCGTACCTTATCAATCCAAACATCATCAATTTCAAAACGAGGAATATCTGGCTCTGGGAAGTAACGATAATCGCTCGAACCTTCTTTAACACGCATTAAGATCGTTTTATTGGTTCCTTCGTCATAACGACGTGTTTCTTGTTGGATTGTTCCACCAGAAAGCAACACTTTTGTTTGACGTTGCACTTCAAAGGTCAATCCTTTTTTTACAAAACTAATAGAGTTTAAGTTTTTCAATTCGGTTTTCGTTCCGAACTCTTCTTGTCCATAAGGTCGTAAAGAAATGTTCGCATCACAACGCATAGAGCCTTCTTCCATCTTCACATCACTGACACCTGTGAACTGGATAATTGATCGTAATGCTTCTAGATAAGCATTCGCTTCTTCAGGCGAACGCATGTCTGCTTCAGAAACGATCTCGATCAAAGGTGTTCCTTGACGGTTCAAATCGACATATGAATAGCCGCCGATACCATGCATATTTTTCCCTGCATCTTCTTCTAAGTGAACACGTTCAATGCGTATCTTTTTCTTTTTGCCATTGACATCAATTTCAATCCAACCGTCATGACCAATCGGTTCATCAAATTGAGAGATTTGATAAGCTTTCGGATTATCTGGATAGAAATAATTCTTACGATCAAAATGCATATTTTTCGAAATTTCACAGTTTAGCGCAAGAGCAGCTTTCATCCCAAATTCAATTGCCGCTTTATTCATAACTGGCAAGACACCTGGATAGCCCCAGTCAATAATATTTGTATTCGTATTTGCTTCTGCACCAAAATGGGCAGGTGCAGGTGAAAAGATTTTAGAGTTTGTTTTTAATTCAACATGGACTTCAAGTCCGATGACTGTCTCTAAGTTCATTATTTTTCCCCCCCTAAAATCACAGGTTTTTGCTTATGAAAATCCGTTGCTTGTTCAAAAGCATACGCTGCTTTATACATAGTAGGCTCATCGAAATGCTTTCCAATAATTTGCAAGCCTACTGGTAATCCTTCTGAGAAGCCAGCAGGAACAGACATGCCTGGTAAACCAGCTAGGTTCACTGGAATCGTTAAGATATCATTTAAATACATCGTAATTGGATCATCAATGTTTTCACCAATACCAAAGGCAACAGTTGGCGACGTTGGACCAATGATCAAATCGTAATCAGCAAATACCTTATCAAAATCTTGTTTGATCAGCGTGCGAACCTGTCCAGCCTTTTTGAAGTAAGCATCATAATATCCCGCAGAAAGAGAAAAGGTTCCTAACATGATTCGGCGTTTTACTTCGTCACCAAATCCTTCAGTACGAGTATTTACGTATACGTCTTCCAAGTTTTGAACATCTTCGGAACGGAACCCGTAACGAATACCGTCAAAACGCTGCAAGTTTGAACTTGCTTCAGATGATGCAATAATGTAATACACTTCTACCCCATATTTAGAGTGTGGTAAACTCACTTCTTCAACTGTCGCTCCCAACGCTTTAAATGTATCCACAGCTTTTGTAATTGCTGCTTTAACACCTGGTTCAATCCCCTCAGCCATGAACTCTTTTGGTAATGCAATCTTCATGCCTTTTATATCGCCTGTTAAACCTGCAGTAAAATCTGGTACAGAAACACCAGCCGAAGTCCCGTCCTTAGGATCAAAACCACTAATTGCATTTAAGGCTAACGCATTATCCTTTACTGTGCGTGTGAATGGTCCAATTTGGTCTAGAGATGACGCAAAAGCAATCAAACCAAACCGAGATACACGTCCATACGTGGGTTTCAAACCAACAACCCCGTTAAATGCTGCCGGTTGGCGAATACTGCCCCCCGTATCACTACCTAAAGAAACCGGAACTTCACCTGCGGCAACTGCTGCTGCAGAACCACCTGAAGAACCGCCAGGGACTTTCGTTTGATCCCAAGCATTTTTTGTTTTCTTGAAATATGAAGTTTCACTTGAACTACCCATAGCAAATTCGTCCATATTTAATTTTCCAACTGGAATTAAATCTGAACTGTAGACTTTTTCCATAACAGTTGCATCGTAAATAGGATCAAAGTTTGATAAGATTTTGGATGCTGCAGTCGTTAAGATTCCTTTTGTAACAATGTTATCCTTGATTCCAATTGGAATACCAGCTAAAGCATTTTCTTCAGTGATTCCTTTTGCATCGATTGCTTTTGCCAATTCCATTGCTTTTTCTTCATTTAAGGTAATAAAAGCGTCAATATCTTTTTCCGTCTCTTTTATGCGGTCGAAGGTTTCAGCAGTTAAATCAGTTGCTGTAATTTCTTTTGTTACTAATAAATTGTGTAATTCTTCAATTGATTTATCATATAATTTTTCCATTATGCACCAGCCTCTCCGTTGTCAATGATTGCCGGAACTTTAATAAAGCCATCTTCGCTTTCCGGAACGTTTTTCATTAACTCATCACGCGACCAGCCTTCATCCGCCACGTCTTCACGCATAACGTTGATCGTCTCTAATACATTGGAAGTAAATGGCACACCTTCTGTATCAACTTCTCCAAGTTGTTCGACCATGTCGATTATTTTACCTAATTGATCGGTAAAGCCCGTCAATTCATCATCTGAAAAAGAAAGCTTCGCAAGTTTTGCGACATGTTTCACTTGTTCTTCATTGATTGCCATAATATCCCTCTTTCTTTTGTCAATTTTCAATCATTTTATCATATCTCTGTTAGAATTCACGTTTTTTTCTTGAAATTTTTTGAAAAATAATTCAATTCAAACAATTCCAAAATAGACGCTTTATAACAGACTTGACGCCTTTTTATAATACTCGTTCGTTAATAGTGTCGTCAACAATCATATGGGTAGACTTACTCAGTATGACTTTCTTCAATTGCTTGGATCATTTGTTTTTCATCCCAGACTTCGATCCCTAAATTTTGAGCTTTAGTCAATTTACTTCCAGCATCTTCTCCCGCAACAACAATGTCCGTTTTTTTCGAAACACTGCCAGTAACTTTCCCACCAAGATTTTGAATCTTCTCTTTCGCATCTTCGCGTGTATAATCAATAAGTTTCCCTGTTAAAACAACGGTTTTGTCCTTGAATGGCGACTCCACTTCAGCCAATTGGCTTGCACGAATTCCCTTGTACTCAAGATTCACACCACGTTCCGCTAATTCTTGCATTAGCTCATGAACTTCTTCATTCTCGAAGTAAGTCACCAAACTGTCAGCAATCGTTTCTCCAATAGTGTTTAGATCAATGATTTCTTCTTTGCTAGCCTTGCTGATCGCTTCCAAACTTCCAAAATGCTCTGCCAAAATTCCAGCTGCTTTTGCTCCTACATGGCGAATCCCCAAACCAAAAATTAGTCGTTCGACGGAGTTCTCACGGCTCGCGTCAATTGCCTTTAGGATATTTTCAGCAGATTTATCTTTAATTTTATCTAACGTTAAAAGTTGGTCCTTTTCTAATCCATAAAGATCCGCTACATCAGAAACCAGTCCTTTATCGAACATTTGAGCTAGCACACGTGGACCTAATCCATCAATATTCATTGCGTTCCGAGAAACAAAATGACTTAATCCTTCTTTTATTTGTGCTGGACATTTGGGATTGATGCATCGAAGAGCAACTTCCTCATCTAAATGAACCAGTTCGCTATCACAAATTGGACAATGTGTAGGCACAGGATATGGCTCACTATCCTCAGGTCTTTTTTCCAGAATGACCTGTGCTACTTCTGGAATAATATCTCCAGCTTTGTATACAAGGATTGTATCTTTCAAGCGAATATCTTTCTTTTCAATATAATCGCTATTATGAAGACTGGCGCGACCAACTGTTGTTCCTGCCAGTCTAACAGGTTCCATAATCGCCGTCGGTGTCAACACACCCGTACGTCCAACTGTCCAATCAATATCTAAGAGAGTTGTTTGAGCTTCTTCAGGAGGAAATTTATATGCGGTCGCCCAGCGAGGAGCTTTCACTGTAAAGCCTAATTCATCTTGTAACTCAAACTCATTTACTTTAACAACAATACCATCAATTTCATAAGGCAATTGATCTCTTGTTTCATGAAAGGTCTCGATGTAGGCCCACACTTCATCAATCGTCTCACAAACACGATGTTCAGGATTTGTTCTAAAGCCTAATCGTGACATTTCATTGAGTGCGTGATCTTGTGTAGTGGATTCCAACGGACCGAAATCAGCCAGCGTATACAAAAATGTGCTCAAATTCCGCTTAGCCGCAATGCGTGTGTCCAATTGACGTAAACTTCCAGCTGCAGCATTCCTCGGATTAGCAAAAACTTCTTTTCCTTCCTCTTCTCTTTGATGGTTTAACTTAACAAAGGAAGATTTTGGCATATAGCATTCTCCGCGAACTTCAATCGAAAGAGGCTCCTTTAAGCGTAATGGGATTGACTTAACAGTTTTCAAATTCTCAGTAATATTCTCTCCGACTGTTCCATCTCCACGTGTAGCCCCTTGAACAAAAACACCATTTTCATATTTAAGGGAAATGGACAATCCATCAATTTTTAATTCGCAACAATAAGAAACGGCATGTCCTATCGCCTTTTTTACCCGCTCATCAAAAGCGATTAATTCCTCTTTACTGAAAACGTCGTTTAAGCTATATAAAGGAATGTCGTGTACAACCTTTTCAAAGCCCTCCAGCACTTTTCCGCCAACACGTTGGGTAGGTGATTCTGGCGTAATTAAGTCCGGGTATTCCGTCTCAATTTCAACTAGTTCTTGATATTTTTTATCATAAACAAAATCTTCCACCGAGGGTTGATCTTGTACATAGTACTCATACGAATATTGATTCAGCTCATTCCGGAGCTCTGCAGAACGCTTTTCTGCCGCTTGAAACGTCATTGGTTCCAAGAAAATCCCTCCTAATTTTTGCTTAAATTTTTTCTATTGGTGCAAAGGCGGCTAATAAACGCTTAACTCCTTGTTGAGGAAAAGCAATATCTAACTCCACATCTTTGGCGTTGCCGCTAACTTTTACCACAGTCCCAACACCCCACTTTTTATGTTGAACCTTATCACCAGGATTCCAGTTTTCATTTTCACCGCCAGAAGCCGTTTTGTTCATCACTGGTTCGCGAGTAGCATGTTGGTATTTAGGCTTCATAGTATTTGGATTTGAGGTAAATGGATTATTGAAAGCCGTTTTTGCTTGTGGCTGCATACCAACTGAGTTTAACAGGCTTTCATCAATTTCTGCAACAAAACGTGAAGGTTGATTATACTGTGTTTTCCCATAAAGCGTTCGAGAGAAAGCATTCGTTAAATACAAGTTCTCCTCTGCACGCGTAATACCTACATAAGCCAAACGACGTTCTTCCTCTAACTCTTCTTCTTCCATTAATGAACGAGAGAGCGGAAAGATCTTTTCTTCCATGCCAATCAAGAAAACGATTGGAAATTCCAATCCTTTTGCAGCGTGTAACGTCATTAACGTTACTTGTGCACTCTCTTCTTGATAATCATCTAAATCTGATACCAAAGCCAAATCATTTAAGAAAACAGCGAGTTTTTCTTCTGGCGCATCAGCTTCCTCCTCATTTTGAGCTTCATTTCTTTTATCAAACTCTTTCGTAACTGTGCGGAATTCCTCTAAATTTTCTAACCGTGATTCCGCTTCTAAGGTTCTCTGATTTTTTAGATCATCTAAGTACCCCGTTCTTTCTAAAACTTGATCAACTAAATCAGTTACTGGAAGATAAGCAATCATCTCCTGAAATTGTGAAATCATAGTTCCAAATTCACCAATCATTCGACTTGCTTTACCAGAAATATTGGCTAGATCAACATTTTGTGCTGCTTCTACCATAGACCAATCATGCATTGCTGCAAAATTTCGTAATTTCTCAACTGAAGCTGCACCAATTCCCCGTTTTGGTGTGTTAATTACACGTTCAAAACTAACGCCATCTCGTGGGTTATTGATGATGTTCAAGTAAGCAATAATATCCTTGATTTCTTTACGATCATAGAATTTATGGCCACCTACCATAGTATAAGGAACATTTGATTTAACTAAAGTGTCTTCAATCACGCGTGATTGGGCATTGGTTCGATACAATACTGCGAAATCATTATAGCTACGATTATTACTTTGAATTTCTTCTTTAATCTTTCCCACAACGAACTGAGCTTCATCTCGCTCGCTATCTGCACGATAGTAAGTAATTTGTTCACCCGTCTGATTGTCTGTCCAAAGATTTTTATCTCGTCGATTGCTATTGTTTTTAATAACCTGATTGGCGGCGTCTAGAATACTTTTGGTTGAACGATAATTTTGTTCTAACAATATAACCGTAGCATCGTTATAGTCTTTTTCAAAATCCAAGATATTCTGCATATCCGCTCCACGCCAGCCGTAAATACTCTGATCCGCATCTCCCACGACACATAAATTACGGAAACGAGCTGCCAACATATTTACTAAAGTGTATTGTGCATGGTTGGTATCTTGATATTCATCTACATGCAAATAATGAAATTTATTTTGATAATAAGTTAATACTTCCTCGTTCTCTTTGAATAAACGAATCGTGTTCATGATTAAATCGTCAAAATCCATACTTTGATTGTTTCGAAGTGCTTTTTGGTAGGCATCATAACAGCGAGCAACGATTTCCTCAAAAAAAGACCCTTGACGCTCTGCATAAGTTTCCGGAGTTAATAATTCATTTTTTGCATTGCTGATTGTTCCTAGAATCGAACGAGGATCATATTTCTTTGGATCAACGTTTAACTCTTTCAATATCCGTTTCATTAGCGTTAGTTGATCTGAACCATCCAAAATTGTAAAATTTCGATCATAGCCAATCGCATCTACATCACGGCGTAAAATCCGCACACACATCGAATGGAAGGTCGAAACCCACACGTCGTTGCCACCCTGTCCTAAAATGTCATTGACACGTTCCTTCATTTCTCTGGCGGCTTTATTCGTAAACGTAATTGCTAAAATATTCCACGGGTTAACATTTTTTTCTTCTATTAAATAAGCAATACGGTGGGTTAAAACTCTCGTTTTACCACTTCCTGCTCCTGCCATAATTAGTAATGGACCTTCGGTATGAAGTACCGCTTCTTTTTGTTTAGGGTTAAGTCCTGCTAACAACTCTTGTTTGTTTGGCATGCAAAACGTCCTTTCTATATTCAATCTTTTTTATTATAGCATCTCAGAAAGTTTCGCGACACCAGCAACATTTAAAAAAGCGAATTCATTGATTCATCCTTGTTTTTCTCATAGATTCGCGCTAAATTTAATAATGGTATGGAGGGAAAACATGAAGAACGAACATGAAATCAAACGTTTAGATAGTACAAAAGTTATTTTCATCTTAAAAGGAATCCTAATCGGCGCGATCGCTGGTATTATTGTTAGCTTATTCCGCCTATTTATTGAGGAAATGATGAATCATTTAGTGGCTCTTTATTTGTGGTTCCGTATCAATCCAATAGGGTTGATTCCTTGGACTCTTGTAATGATTATATTCGCAGTTGTCGTAGGATTATTGATAAAATCAGAGCCAAATATTAAAGGGAGCGGAATCCCACAGGTTGAAGGAACTTTGCAAGGAGAAATCAAGCTAAATTGGTTTTCAATTCTTTGGAAAAAATTTGTTGGCGGCGTCTTATCTGTAGGATCAGGCCTTTTCCTTGGACGAGAGGGACCTTCTATTCAGTTAGGGGCAATGGTAGGTCAGGGTTTCGGTGAATATACAAAAGCCTCTACTTCTGAAAAGAAGATATTTATTTCTAGTGGTGCAGCAGCAGGCTTAGGCGCTGCCTTTAATGCTCCTATCGCAGGATTATTGTTTGTAATTGAGGAAGTCCATCATCACTTTTCACCCTTGATTTGGTTAACTTCTTTAACAGCAGCGTTGACTGCAAACTTAGTTTCACTAAACTTTTTTGGTTTAAAACCAGTCTTATTCATTGCGGATGTTCCTTCATTACCGTTAAAATATTACGGACTGCTGATACTTCTTGGGATTATCTTAGGTGCCCTAGGTTATGTGTATCAAATTGTACTTTTGTCGTTGCCTCAAATATATAAAAAAACTCATTTACCCGAACATCTCTATGGACTCATTCCATTTTTATTGATAATTCCAGTTGCTTTCTTTTTTCCAAATTATCTTGGGGGAGGCAATCAAATTGTTTTAGCTATTGGAGAACACAGTTTTCCTTTAACCGTGTTGATCTTTCTATTTTTCTTACGGTTTCTTTTTTCTATGATCTCTTATGGAGCGAACCTTCCAGGAGGAATTTTCTTACCAATCTTGACTTTAGGAGCATTGATCGGTGGGATTTACGGAACTACCTTACATCAGTGGTTTGGTTTAGATTCCCTCTTGATTCGAGACTTTGCAATTTTTGCTATGGCTGGATATTTCACTGCAATTGGTAAAGCCCCATTAACAGCCATTATTTTGGTCACTGAAATGGTGGGGAATATTACACACTTAATGCCATTAGCGGTTTGTTCACTGACAGCCTACGTTGTGAACGATTTATTAGGTGGCAATCCAATCTACGAATCTTTACTTGAACGTTTACTTAACGGTCATCTTCCAAGTATTACTGGAAACAAAACAATCATTGAATTTCCTGTTACGGCTGAAAGTACGTTGGATGGCACAATGGTTCGAGATTTTAATTGGCCGAAAGAAATGTTGTTGATTTCAATCAGACGAGGATCAACAGAAATCTTAACACACGGTGATACTGTGATGAAGGTTGGTGACCTTTTGATGATCTTAACAGATGAAGGCTATACACAAAAAATTAAAAAACAGATTCGTGAACGGTCAGATGCAGCAATAGCAAAAAAACAAGACAAAGCAATACGAGGATGAGCTTAAGCTCATCCTCGTATTTTATTAGCTAATTTCTCATTAATATATACAGATACTTGTCCATCATTTACAGGAAATATTCCTTGACCATTTTCATCAAGGACAATTTTTGCTTCATTATTTCCGAGTAGATCAACAAAGGTTTCCCCTTCATGAATGGCACTAATAGTCATTTCTTTTTCCCCACCATTGGCATTGGTCATAATGATTGCAGCTCCAGACTCAATATCATCAAAGTCACCTGTTAAAGTCCAGCCAATAACGTTTGGATCATCAAAATAGTCCGCTTGATTGCCAAAGTTCAATTCTTCTCTTAATTTAATCAACGCATTCAATCCTTCACCAACAGCATCTGCATTTTCTGTTCCGTAAAGGTCTCCCCAAAAAATTACTGGTGTTCCTTCATTTCTCATTAAAATTAAGCTATAGGCATGTAATTTAAACCAACCTTCTACCCACGATTCTAAGCTTTGTCCATGCTGCGTATCATGGTTGTCCACAAATGTAACAGCCCAATCAGGCCGAGTTTCAATTAAAGTACCAGTAAAAATTTGTCGCATATCAAACTCGCCCATTGTAGAAGCTGCTTGAAATAAATTAAAGTGCAAAGGAACATCGAACAATGAAATCAAATTACCCGATGAATCCAGATATTCCTGCAATTTATCCAACTCATCAGACCAATATTCACCGACAACGAAAAGCTCCTCCCCTTTTTCTTCACGGCGATGTAACAGCCAGTCAACAAATAGGTCAAAACGAATGTGCTTCACTGCATCTAACCGATATCCATCAACATCTGTTAACGCTTGATACCACTTCCCCCACTTATCTAACTGATCAATGGTTTCAGGGTTTTCCATGTCCAAGTTACATCCCATCAAATAGTCAAAGTTGCCATTTTCATCGTCAACTTTTGGTTCCCAGCCTTTATCGGCAAAATTAAAGATCGCATGGTCTTTTTCGCGCGCATCATAATCAACACCTGAAAAGTTTTTCCAAGTCCACTGATATTCATTGTATTTACCTTGTCTTCCGGGAAAAATAAATTTTGTCCAAGCTTCTATTTCTTCTTCTCCCGAACTTGGTTTAGTTCGGTCGTCAAACTGATAAGCAACAGCTGAAACAACTTCCGTCTCATCCGCACCCATGAAGTGATCAAAAACGATGTCTGCGTAAATTTTCAAACCAGCCTTTTTCAATGCAGTAATACTGCTCAAATACTCTTCTTTCGTTCCATACTTTGTTGCAACGCTTCCTTTTTGATCAAACTCACCTAGATCGTATAAATCATAAGTGCCATACCCGACATCGTTCGCCCCTTCAGAGCCCTTGTAGGCCGGTGGCATCCAGATCGCATTGATTCCCAAATGACGTAATTCTTCTGCTTTCTCAGTCAATGTTCTCCAATGATTTCCGTCCGCCGGAAGATACCATTCAAATCCTTGTAAAATTGTTTGTTTTCCCATAAGCTTCACCTCTACTTCTATCATACAAAAAATGAGAGTTCTTTCATAATATGACGAATCAAAACATACCCTTTAAATGTTTTTGACTGATTTCGACTGTTTATGGTTGAAATGCAAAAATACTTGTGGTATTATTTCAAATGAAGGAGGATTGAAAATGCTTACAGAAGAACGACATAGAAAAATTATTGAGCGGCTTGAACGTGATGGAGTAGTAAAGTCACAGGATTTAGTACAGTGGTTAGACTCCTCTGAATCGACCGTCCGAAGAGATTTGCAAGAGCTAGAAGATTTGGGAATCCTAGAACGTGTACATGGCGGAGCAAAACGACCTCAACATTTAGAACAAGAATTAGGTATGTTCGAAAAATCATCCAAAAACGTTCAACAAAAAAAATTAGTTGCTAAGTATGCCGTTGAATGCATTGCTGAAGGCGACGTCATTTATTTAGACGCTGGTACTACCACTTCGGAAATGATCCCTTTTTTGAAAGAGCGTACTGTTACTGTTGTGACAAATTCCGTTGGTCTTGCTGCTCGCCTAGTTGAAGCGGAGATAGCCACAATTGTATTAGGCGGACGTATTAAATTAACAACGGATGCAGTTGTTGGTTCACAAGCTTTAGAACAGTTAAAACAATATCGTTTTAATAAAGCCTTCATGGGAATGAATGGTGTACACACAGATAGCGGCTACTCTACACCTGATCCAGAAGAAGCAATCCTTAAAAGAGCGGCTATCCAACAAGCCGAAGAGGCTTTCATACTAGTTGATCATAGCAAATTCAACCAAACAAGTTTTGTCAGTGTCGCACCTTTGTCAGCTGCTTCAATTCTCACAGATACCTGTCCTTTGGTTATCCATGATCAAATCACAGAGCAAACTACCCTAAAGGAGGTTTCTGTATGATTTATACAGTAACACTAAACCCATCAATCGATTATATTGTCCATGTCAATCAACTGGCGATTGGCGACGTCAATCGCATGAAAAGCGACTTGAAATTACCTGGTGGTAAAGGAATCAACGTATCACGAATTTTGAAACGAATTAACAATGATTCTACAGCTCTAGGTTTTCTTGGCGGCTTTACCGGACGCTTTATCAACGAGTGGATGGAACGCGAAACAATTAAAACGAATTTTACACCTGTAGCTGATGACACGCGCATTAATATCAAACTAAAATCGAATGAAGAAACTGAAATCAACGGTCAAGGTCCAAAAGTCTCTACTGAAGAGATGACTGCATTGAAAAAAGTTTTAGAGCATTTAACTTCAGAAGATATTGTGGTGCTATCAGGAAGTAAACCTGCAAGCATTCCAACCGGTTTTTATCAAGAATTAATTGAAATCATCAAAGCCCAAGGCGCCTCATTTGTCATTGATACTACTGGTGCTGACTTGATGGATGCTTTAGAGAAACAACCTTTACTAGTTAAGCCAAATAATCACGAATTGGCGGATTTATATCAAACAACCTTTAGTTCCGTTGAAGATATTTTCCCATTCGGTCAACGCTTATTAGATGAAGGAGCTCAACATGCACTAGTTTCAATGGCTGGTGATGGAGCTTTATTATTTACCAAGGACGGGATTTACCGCTCCAATGTCTTAAAACGCCCGGTTAAAAATTCTGTTGGTGCGGGAGATTCGATGATCGCCGGTTTTGTAGGAAACTTTACTAAAACGAAAGATCCGGTCGAAGCCTTCAAGTGGGGGGTCGCATGTGGCAGTGCAACTACTTTTTCAGATGATTTAGCAACTGCAGAATTTATTCAAGAATTATTACCAGAGGTACAGATCATAAAAGTAAAAGAATCTTGATCTGCCCTTCTGTTAAAAAATATGTATTAATTTAAAATTTGGAGGAATTATAATGGACATTAAAGATTTATTGATCAAAGATGCCATGATCATGAATTTGCAGGCAACCACTAAAAAAGCTGCAATTGATGAAATGGTTCAAAAAATGTATGATGCTGGTCGAATCTCAGATATTGATGTTTATAAAGATGGGATTTTGGCACGTGAAGCCCAGACATCAACAGGCTTAGGTGATGGGATCGCAATGCCCCATGCTAAAAACAGTGCCGTTAAAAAGGCAACCGTTCTTTTCGCTAAAAGCAAAACAGGTGTTGACTATGAATCTCTAGATGGTCAACCTACGTTCCTATTCTTTATGATTGCCGCTCCAGAAGGTGCAAACGATACTCATCTGCAAGCATTAGCTGCGCTATCAAGATTATTGGTTGATCCAGATTTTGTTGCTAAATTAAAAGCGGCCGAAACACCTGATCAAGTCCAAAAAACTTTTGATACTGCTGAAAAGGCTAAAGAAGCGGAAGAAAAAGCAGAAGCTCAGGCGGAGGCAGAACAAAAAATCAAAGATACGAACCGACGTTATCTCGTGGCCGTAACAGCCTGTCCTACCGGTATTGCACACACCTACATGGCAGAGGACGCTTTGAAGAAAAAAGCAAAAGAACTGGGCGTTGATATCAAAGTTGAAACAAACGGTTCAGAGGGAATCAAACATCGCTTGACAGACGAAGACATCGCTCGTGCAGATGGCGTTATCGTCGCTGCTGATAAAAAAGTTGAAATGAATCGCTTCAATGGAAAAGAATTAGTTAACCGCCCTGTAAGTGACGGGATTCGTAAACCAGAAGAATTGATCAACTTAGCGTTAAGTGGTAAAGCACCTGTTTATCATGGAAACGGCGAAGATACTTCAGCCAATGAAGAAAAAAGTGATAACGGTACTTTAGGTCAACGCATTTATAAAGACTTGATGAATGGTGTATCACATATGCTGCCATTCGTTATCGGTGGCGGAATCATGATCGCATTATCATTCATGATCGATCAATTTATGGGCGTACCTCAAGCAGAACTTGCTAATTTAGGAAATTACAACCAAATCGCTAGCTGGTTCAACCAAATCGGTGGAGCAGCATTTGGCTTTATGCTACCTGTTCTTGCAGGTTTTATTGCTTCAAGTATTGCTGATCGTCCTGGCCTAATCGCCGGCTTTGCTGCTGGTGCTTTAGCGAATGCTGGAGGTGCTGGTTTCTTGGGCGCATTAATCGGCGGTTTCCTAGCTGGTTATGTCATCATTTTCTTGAAGAAATTATTTAAAAACTTGCCTAAATCACTTGAAGGAATTAAAGCGATTCTTTTCTACCCCTTCTTTGGTTTAATGATTACTGGTTTCTTAATGCTCTTGGTAAATGTACCGATGAAAGCAATCAATGATGGCTTAAATGGGTTCTTGACTGGTCTAAGCGGATCAAATGCTATTTTGCTAGGCGCTTTACTTGGTGGGATGATGGCAGTTGACTTAGGTGGACCAATTAATAAAGCTGCCTATGTATTTGGTACTGCAACTTTAGCGTCCTCTGTTGCTCAAGGTGGTTCAATCGTCATGGCAGCCGTTATGGCCGGTGGGATGGTTCCTCCATTAGCTATTTTTGTCGCTACTCGTCTATTCAAAAATAAGTTTGAAAAGAGTCAAGTAGATGCTGGATTAACAAACATCGTTATGGGACTCTCCTTTGTTACTGAAGGAGCAATTCCTTTTGCAGCAGCTGACCCAATTCGAGTAATTCCGAGTTTTGTTGTAGGTTCAGCTTTAGCTGGCGGCCTAGTCGGTGCTGTCGGCATCAAATTGCTAGCTCCCCACGGAGGAATCTTTGTTGTCTTATTATTAAGCCATCCATTACTTTATCTTTTATTTATTGCTATTGGAGCAATCGTTTCAGGTGTTATTTACGGATTAGTAAAAAAACCTGTAGCTTAAAAAGAAGACCACTCTCAATTTGAGAGTGGCCTTCTTTTTTTTCTACAACCAGCGATCCTTTCTGCGGGCACGAACAGGCTGAGGTTTTGGTTTAATCGTAAATAAAATCATACCAATAAAGAACACTGCAATAGACAACGGAATCTCCAATGACGCAAGTGGCAACATAAAAATTATTCCAACAATCAATAAGCAACTACCCATAATCTTGATATATCTTCGATCCATAAAAACCTCTCCTTTCTCAAATTGAGAATCTACTTTCAAAAAATAGAATTTCAATATTTAGACACTTGAAAAGGCAACATCCACGAATTATCAAATTTCCAGTATATCCAATTGATTTTTTGCTGACACTTTTTTTGATCAATAAATGAGACAATTAGGTGCTTCGCTTCTTTCTCTAAAGAAAATGTGAGTGAATCATTTTTACGACTAACCTGATGAATCGTCATATCCTTTAAAGCACCTTTTAGTTCCTCCAAAGGAAAATCTAAAAATGCTTTTTTGGGAATGAATAATTGCAGTACAGCAGTATAATCTTTGTACCGCATATCCTGTATCTCAAATTCGATAGAATCACGGATATAATATTCGAATGCGGCCAGTCCCTTATCCAATGTCAGTTCAGGATACAAGATATGATAATTCATCATTCGTTCACTCTCATCATCAATCCAAGGAAAATAAGCTAAAGCGTTCAGGCCTCCCTTCATTCGATTCACACGGTATTGATTCGTCAAAAAATTATAGGTCCGTGTTACAAAATAAGAAGCATCACTTTTCTTGGTCGGTTGAAACTGTTCATTTTGATATTGGACGGTTTGAATTACAGTATCCTCAAAAGCAAATTCAATGTAGGGCTGTTTTAGCAATCCTACACCATTCGTATAAGACAATTGAGAAATCCCCAATTGATCACGAAATAATTGTTGGAACCGCAAATTGGCTTCTTCCTTCCATTGAAATGGATCCTTGTATAGCTCAAAAAAAACTCCCTCACCTAGCTCGGTTACTTTGTCCACTTGTTGAATCTCAAGCAGTAACTGTTTTGCAAAAAGTTTTTTGTATGGATCTCCTAGGAATAACCACCAGCAAGCGGTAAGACAAACCCCTTTATAAAAAACGTCATAACCAGGAAAAACATTACAATCTACCACAACATCTCCATTTAGTCCCTTCATTTTAGGCAAAGCACTCGTCTCTTCAGCCGTTTCAAATGAACGACGTTTAGATAGCTCACTTGTATTATGATAGAGGTATTCTTCATAGGAACGGATATAAGCAAAGAAACCGTGTTCAGTTAAGCGCGATTTTAGATAATCTAAATAGACATTCTCCCAATAAAAAAAATTCTGTTTAACAAGAATAGATTTTTCAAAAAGAGTATCCCCCAGTAAGTGAACAGTCATTTCCTCATCTTGGTTTTTTAATTGAAGCCAATAATCTTCTTTTGTCCCAAAAGCATTAATTGTACGCTGTAAATAATCCGGATCAAAGGCCTGTTCTTTCCCATTAATCAACATTCTGTCTGGTTCCAGCAATAGACGACTCATAACTAACCAATCTTTGGTCTTCAACTGAATATCGGCTTGCTTTAAATCGTAAAGCTGGCTGACACTGTAAATCTTTTGATTATTCTCCATTGCTTTCCCCTTTCTCATTACTCTATTATAATTATATCTTAAAGATTTAAAAAACCCTATGAAATTGATTACTAAATGTAAAAAAATTGTATACTATAATAAACTATGTTAAAACTGAAATGGAGGTGTTCAAATGGGACTAAAATTTGAAAAAACCGATGATTTAGATAAGTTGTTTGAATCATTCGTCGTTGATCCAGATAAAAAAGTACAAAAAGACGAAGACATTCAGAAGTTCTTAAAACCAAAAACTGAACAAAACGATAAAAAAAAGGATCAGGCTTAAGCCTGATCCTTTTCGATTGCAGCTTCGATGGCCGCCCATGCTTCTTCTTTTCCTTTTTTTGTTTCAGATGAGAAAAGAATGAAGGTATCATTCGGGTCGAAATCCAACTTCTTCTTGATAGCACTCGTATGCTTATTCCATTTTCCACGAGGAATTTTGTCTGCTTTAGTTGCCACCACAATCACTGGAATCCCATAGTACTTCAGGAAATCGTACATTTGAATATCTTCTTTACTAGGATCATGACGCACATCTACTAAAGAAACTACCGCACGTAATTGCTTGCGTGAAGTAATATATGTCTCAATCATTTCTCCCCATTTTGCTCTCTCTGTCTTCGAGACTTTTGCATACCCATAACCAGGAACGTCCACAAAATGCAAAGCATTCTCAATTAAGTAAAAATTTAACGTTTGCGTCTTCCCTGGTTTACCTGACGTTCGCGCTAAATTTTTACGATCAATCAGTGTATTAATAAATGAAGACTTCCCAACATTGGAGCGCCCTGCTAAGGCGATTTCCGGTAAATCAGTTTCGGGATATTGTTTAGGCGAGACTGCACTAATAACAATCTCTGCATTATGAACTTTCATATTTTCACGCCTTTCAAAAAGGGCTCACAAATTAATTTGTGAACCCTCAACACTTGCTAACCTGCTTTTTTCTTATCGTTATGATACTCAATAATTGGTTTGCCAGAACCCTCAACAGAATCTTTCGTCACGATTACTTTTTCAATTGATTCATCTGAAGGAATGTCGAACATCACATCCATCATAACATCCTCAATAATTGATCGCAGACCACGTGCGCCCGTATTTCGAGAAATGGCTTTGTCAGCAATTGCACTTAATGCATCCTCATCAAATGTTAGATCCGTGTCATCGTATGAAAGTAATTTTTGATACTGTTTAACTAATGCGTTTTTAGGTTCTGTTAATATCCGAACTAAGTCTTCGGTTGTTAATTTCTCCAATGCTGTTGTAACCGGTAATCGTCCGATAAATTCTGGTATTAAACCGAATTTCAGCAAATCTTCAGGAATAATCTGCTGCATCACACTCGCATCTTCATCAATCTTTTTGTTGTTCTTTCCAAACCCAATGGTTTTTTCACCTAAACGGTTTTTCACAATTGTTTCGATACCATCGAAGGCTCCGCCAACGATAAATAGAATGTTCGTTGTATCGATTTGGATAAATTCTTGATGAGGATGTTTGCGTCCTCCTTGCGGTGGTACACTAGCGACTGTTCCCTCAAGGATCTTAAGCAAAGCTTGCTGAACTCCCTCACCTGAAACATCACGAGTGATCGAAACATTTTCGCTTTTACGAGTAATTTTGTCGATTTCATCAATGTAAATGATTCCTTTTTCAGCACGTTCAACATTATAATCAGCAGCCTGCAAGAGCTTTAATAAAATGTTTTCAACATCTTCACCAACGTAACCCGCTTCAGTTAAACTTGTTGCATCTGCAATAGCAAATGGTACGTTCAGCGTTCTAGCTAATGTTTGTGCCAAGAACGTTTTACCAGAGCCGGTTGGTCCAATCAAACAAATATTGCTTTTCTGTAATTCTACTTCGTCGATACCATCATTTTCAGTATTTACTCGCTTATAATGATTGTACACTGCAACCGATAATGCTTTCTTTGCCCGATCTTGACCAATAACATATTGATTTAAAACATCCAATAGTTCTTTGGGCTTTGGCACATCAATAAACTCACGAATAGCTTCCTCATGGAATTCTTCATCTATAATTTCTTTACAAAGGTCGATACATTCATTACAAATGTAAACGCCTGGACCCGCAACGACTTTTTTTACTTCCTCTTGGGTCTTTCCGCAAAATGAACAGCGAACTGTTTCTCCTGCGCCTGTGCTCTCATACATGGCTGTCACCTCTTGTTTCATTCTCTACAAGTGTTTCCACGATTGCAGTCTTTATCTATAATAACATAAAGCATTAAAAAGACAAAGAAACCAATTGCAAATAAAAAGGAAATCTAAAGAAAAAAAGTTCTCGAAAATCGAGAACCTTTTGACTATTTTGCATACCAGGCTAAACCTTCATATTTCCAGCCGTGCTTAACTAAATTATTTTTTTCATTCGTGTTCAATGTGTAGTGATGCGCGCCAGATTTAGCATTTGGATTGTATAATCGATGTAACGCATTAGGGCCGCCAGAGTACCAAGAAATCCCTTCATATCTCCAGCCCTTCTTGATTAAATTGTCTTTTTCATAAGCATGAAGAGTATAATGATGATCTCCTGCATTAGGGTTGTACAAACGATAAACTGGATTACCGGAGGTTGGTCCATTCCAACCAATTCCTTCGTATCTCCAGCCTTTTGAAACTAAGTTGTTCTTTTCAGCAACATTTTGTGTATAAAAATGTTCGCCGCTGTTCGGATTATAAACACGGTACATTTGTACACTATTTGCCGGAGGCGTTGGTGTCGGGTTGCTAAAGGTTGATGTATAATCTGCGTTAATGTCAAAATTCCCGCTAATACCAGGGAATGATAATTGCGAAGACCATTGCCAAGCGCCGTATTGGGTATAAAAATTTGTTGTTGATAAATTATATGGATAAGCAGCAACCCATATATTTTTATATCCAATAGTAGCAGCATTAATCCGTCCGGTATCTAACCAATTCAAACCAATGTAATGTCGAACATTTCCATATCCTAAGCTTTTTAAACGACTTTCAAATGCCCTAGAGTTATTTGTATGGTTTCCTTTACCAAGAATTTGAGGTTCCTCGATATCATTCACCATAACGGTACCGCTACTCAAACCGAATTTCTTAGCTGCAGCCGCAAAATAATTCGCCTCTGCCACAGCTTGAGCATCGCTCGTAAACCAACTATAATGATAGGCAGAAACTTTCATTCCCGCTGCCATAGCATTGTTAATCTGTGACTGAGCGTAAGGATTTGTATAACTGGTAGCTTCTGTTAGCTTGACAACAACCCCCGTAACACCATAGCCTTTCATTTTTTGGAAGTTTGCAACAGAAATATTTCCATTATGAGAGGAAATATCAATAAAACTTTTACTAGGCGTATTAGTATTCGTTGCTGATACAGATGGAAGCGAAGCAAATAATTGGATACTTGGATATAAATCAGAACGTCCTTTCGGTAAAGACATTGTTCCCTCAGCTGTCTCCATTTGCGATTGCGGAACTGTCACTTCTTCTGTTTCAACACTATCAGACGTTTGTTCAGAGTCAAAATTTCCCGTAGTCTGTGATTCGATTTGTGAAACACTCGCAGTTGAATCAGTGGTCGATGAACTTTGAGTGATTTGTTGACTGCTTTCTATTTGATTTTCTTCAGCTAGAGCTATAGTCGAAAAATTTAAACATAGCACTGATAAAAAACATAGTCCTAAAATTTTTCTCTTCATTTTCTCCTCCTTAGGGTATTAAAACATAAAATAATTACATCTTTTAAAAACGAGAATGACCCTCATTTCATTAATAATTCAATATTACCAAATTTAAGAGTTATTTTGAAGTTATTCGTTATAAATATCTATAAAAAAAGTGAGAAACTAAATTCATGAGTTTCCTTAGTTAGCAAAAATACTAGTGAATAAAAAAATGTGACGCATAATCTGCGCCACATAGTTTAACTACCTGCTTAACTAACCAGTACTGCTTATTTTTCTACAGCAGTCCCAGTTACTAATTCAACAGCTTTTTTCATTTTAATATCATGTTCAAGCATATCTTCCGTTAAAACACGACGAATTTGCTCTTCTGGCATTTGATACATTTCAGCCAAGTCTTTGATTTCTTTCGCAATATCTTCCTCAGAAGCTTCAATTTTTTCTGCTTCAACAATAGCTTCCATGACTAAGTTTGTTTTCACTCGTCCTTCCGCTTCACCTTCAAATTGAGTATGAAGATCTTCCTCAGTTGAACCAGTTAATTGATAGTACATTTCTGGTGAGATTCCTTGACGTTGCATGTTATTTAAAAATTCATCCATCGAACGGTGAACTTCATCATGAACCATTACATGTGGAAGTTCTACGATTTCAGCATTCTCAACAGCTTGCTTGATTGCAGCTTCGTCTTTTGCTTCTTTCGCAGCTTCTTCTTTTTGTTTTGCTAGTTCATCACGATATTTTGCTTTTAATTCATCTAATGAATTCACTTCTTCATCAACATCTTTAGCAAAATCATCATCCAATTCAGGAAGTTCTTTTGCCTTTACTTCGTGAATCGTTACTTTGAATACAGCTTCCTTGCCAGCTAAATCTTCTGCTTGGTAATCTTCTGGGAAAGTAACTGTTACATCTAAGCTTTCACCTGCTTTGTGTCCGACTAATTGCTCTTCAAAGCCAGGAATAAATGAACCAGAACCTAATTCAAGAGAATAGTTTTCACCTTTTCCGCCTTCAAATGCTTCTTCACCAACGAAACCTTCAAAATCAATTACAGTAGTGTCGCCGTTTTCAGCAGCTTCGTCTTCTTTGATAACTAGCTCTGCTTGAGATTCTTGTTCTGATTTCAAACGCGCTTCTACATCAGCGTCAGAAACTTCAACATCTTGTTTAGGAACCTCTAACTCTTTATAGTCACCTAATTTAACTTCAGGTTTTACAGTAACCTCTGCTTTAATAACCCAAGCTTCGCCTTTTTCCATACTGTCAACATCGATTTTTGGTTGAGAGACTGGATCGATGTCTGCTTCTTTTACAGCAGCTTCATAAGCTGCTGGTAATACATCATTCAACGCATCTTCATACAATGCTTCTTCACCGTACATACGGTTAAATACTTGACGAGAAACTTTTCCTTTACGGAAGCCAGGTACATTAAGATTTTTTTTCACTTTGTTGAATGCATTTGTTAATCCCTTTTGAATCTCAGTTTGTTCAATTGAGAAAGTTAACACACCATCATTGGTGCCTGTTTTTTCAAAATTTGCAGTCACGTTTGTTCCCTCCGAATACTAATATACTTGCATTTTGCATACCATTAAATATTACACTACTGATTATGAATTGTAAATATAAAGCTTTTACTCTAGGCATTTTTTAATGATAATCGAACATAAGTTGTTTTATTTTCATACGCACGCTTTCGATCACTTCATCAAGTGGTTTTGAGCATTCCGAATACTCGGATAGATAACTGGACACCCAAGCATCCGGTTTCATGAACGAACTTTGAAGAGGGTATAAAAAAGCCATTTCTAGTTTTACTTGCTCCATTAAACTCGCTAACAAGATTGGATTCTCGTCTTCTAACTCCTCACTCAGGTATTTTTCAATTCTTTTTTGCAGCGTATCGTCAAATCCAGAATAAGCAGGAGATAATTCTACAATTTCATCTTGTATGGTTAGATAACGCACACTTTCAGATACCCCTACACGTGCTAAACTTTCGAATAAATAACTTCGAACCAATGGTGCAATTCGTCTGTCTATCATATACAATTTAGACAAAGTTTGTAGCCGATCTACAGGCAGCTGCCTAATCCTTCGAACTAGGGTTAATTGCTCGAGCGCATTCATGGTTGGAAGCAGATTCAGCTCATCCTCAAGTTGTTTGAAAACTGCTTGTTGCTGATGTTGGTAAAACCTCTCTTGATCATCAATTCGTGTCAACCAGATATCTCTTTGCTCTTCTGTCAACTGTTTCATCTTTTGGGCACGCCATAAAAATTCTCTAGCTTCATAAAATTTTTGTGCATATAATTGAATTTGTAGAAACAAATCGATTGTATCCAGAGTTTCTAAGTAACTATCTGGCATTTCATCTGCAAACAGTAATGCTTCAGAAAATTCTCCTTGTTCCAAAGCCATGCTAGCAATTAAGAAGTTAAGCTTAGCTGTTGGCTTCTCTTTATAAGCCTGTTTATAGTTTTCTAACGCTTCTAGATAATTCCCTGCGGAAAAAGCCTTTTCCGCAAGCGTTAAGTAATACTGATCATTGTTTGGAAAATCTATTGGATTCATTTCTGTACAAAGCCCTCTCTAGCTGCTAATAGGTTTAGTGTCACAACACTCGTATCTGAAAAATAATCACCTATGTGTTGCTTATTGGGGGTAAAAATAGTGACAAGGTATCCTAACATAAAAATAGAGCCACGCAGAACAAAACGACAGGCACCTTCACGGACTAAAACCGTTGGCCAACTCAGTTCCTCTTCCTCAAAACAGATAACTCTGATTCCAAAAACCATTTTTCCTATTGTTTGTCCATGATTTAGTTTTGTCAATAAAATAAAATACGCTAAGTATACGAGTAATGATAAAAATCCGTAAAGACTAAGTAATTCCTCGCTTTTAGACACCCCGATTAGATTTGCAGGGAACCCTATAATGATTCCTATTAGGGCTGTAATACAAGCTAAATCCAATAGATAAGCAAAAAAACGAATCCAGAAACCAGCATAAAAATAGTCTGGGTAATCATGAAATTGATGTTGACGCTGTTTTTTTTCTAACAATTGTGTCACTGGTCCCACTGCTGGTCTTTGATTAGTTTCTTCCTCCATTATTATTCACCTCCATATAAATACATTGCTTTAGGTGCTTGTGGAGTTCCAATACTTTTTACAATATTTGTCATCAATTCCTCTTGCGAAGGCTTAAGACCTTGCATATCTGCTAAATTGTTTCCTAACCATGTATTCATGAAATTAGTAGTTCCACTTTTGTATGAAATGACTTTCGCTCCAGTCAGACCTTCATTTCGTTTAAGCGCGATCAAAGCCTGATCAGGATATCCAATTTCATCTACCAAACCGTTATCGAGGGCCTGTGCCCCATCATAGATCCTTCCGTCTGCCAATTTCCTTACCTTTGCTTCATCCATATTACGCCCTTCAGCAACAGTCTTAACAAATCGACTATACATGCTGTCAACAAAGGACTGCAAAACTTCTTTATCTTCTTTTGTTTGCGGACGCGAAGACGAACCAATGTCTTTAAGCGCACCACTTTTAACTGTTGCATCTGTGATTCCAAGTTTTTCCATCAGTCCAGAATAATTAACACTTGACATGATGACCCCAATAGATCCGGTCATCGTATCCTCAGAGGCAAAAATCCGATCAGAGTTAGCGGCAATATAATAACCACCGCTAGCAGCTTGACTCTCCATAGAAGCATAAATCGGAATTTTCTTGTCCTTTTGAATTTCTTTCAAAGCACGAGTGATTTCTGCCGTTTCATAAACAGAGCCACCTGGAGAATTTATCTCTAATAAAATGCCTTTAACAGTTGAATCATCCTTAATTTTCTCTAGCTGTTTCATAAACGAAGTATGATTATAGCCGCCAGTTGAAAACAACCCACTTGTGCCATCATTAATGATGGTGCCCTCTACTTCTAATTTAGCAATTTTTTCTGTGTCTGATCCTTCTTCAACGGTCTCTTCTTGAGGCTCATTGTTTCCATACAATAGTTCATTCACTTGACTGAGTTCCTTTTTGCTTTCACTACTACGGCTGATTGATGAAGAAATTGCTGAAAAGATTAACAACACTACCGCAATACCAATTGCAACCCAACGTCTCTTATTCATTTTCTACCTCCTAGTATAAGTTACGAATAATTACTACTTTTTCTATCGGTCCATCAGCATTCATTTTTTCTGCTTTTTCTACTAAAGAATAGCCCCCGAAAAGCTCATGTGTTAATGGATCTTCAATATTAAAGGTTTGAGCTTCCTCAATACTTAAAGCATCCGGGCTGATTTCTTGAATGCTATCCCAGCCTGTATCTAAAAAAATTTTTGTTTCGTTGTTCACTTCGGGATTATTCGTAATTTTTTCTAAAAACTTACGTAAATCGCCAACAGTTAAGTTTTCTGGTTGATTCATTTTATTTTCTCCTCTCCGTTTATTCTGTGAAAATTGATTTCCCGTAATATTTTTTATCATAATAAACGTCTTTAGCAAGCTATAAAAAAAGTGGTTAAAAGATGCCTATTAAATGATACTTTTCTATTTTACCCTATTCTTTCAATAGATGAAACGCAGAAGGCATTTTGCTTTTTGCATTTCAATTTCACAAATATCATATATACCAATTCGTTTAAAATAAAAAAACATTTGACTACAAGCGAAGTTTATATTATATTAATCATTGTTTCCGATGTTAAAACAAAAAAATCTTAAATGTACCAATAAGATAGCGCCAGACCTTTTAAAGGTGACGAGGAAGAAGCTAATCGAAATATTCGGCGGGTGGCTTCAGGGCAGCTGTACTCTACAGACTATTACAAAAACTTTTTTAAAGAACAAAGAAATGGTCATACAGCTCGGAAACATATAATGACAGGAAAGTAGGAAGACATTATGTGTGGAATTGTAGGAATTGTGGGAAATGAGCAAGCAACAAGTATTTTAGTAAATGGTTTAGAGAAATTGGAGTATCGCGGGTATGATTCTGCCGGTATTTTCGTGGCTGACGAAAAAGAAGATTTCTTAATTAAGTCACAAGGTCGTATTAAAGAGCTAGCTGAAAAGATTGGCTCTGGAGTCCATGGTTCCATTGGCATTGGGCATACACGCTGGGCAACACATGGGGAGCCTAGTGAAGAAAACGCACACCCTCACACTTCACAAAGTAAACGTTTTGTATTGGTTCACAATGGTGTAATTGAAAATTATGATGAATTGAAGGAAAAATATTTAACAGATGATACCTTTTACGGTGAAACAGACACAGAAATCGCTGTTCATTTAGTTGAGTATTTCGCAAATCAAGGACTTTCAACCAAAGATGCTTTTCGGAAAGCTCTCAAAGAAATTCATGGGTCATATGCCTTTGGGTTAATTGATAAGAAAGACCGGGAGACAATCTTTGTCGGAAAGAACAAAAGCCCCTTATTAATTGGCTTAGGCGACGGATTCAATGTTGTTTGTAGCGATGCAATGGCGATGTTAGAACAAACCAATCAATTCGTCGAGATTAACGATGGCGAAATGGTTATTGTAACAAGTGATCACGTAGAGATTGAAGATGCTGCCGGCAACGAAGTCCAACGTGCCCCTTACGAAGCAAAAATTGATCTTTCCGATATGGAAAAAGGAACTTATCCATATTACATGTTGAAAGAAATTGATGAACAACCTGCTACGATGCGCCGGATCATCAGTGAATACACCGATGAAACAGGAACCGTCGTGATCGAAGATGAGTTGTTGCAGAGTTTACTAAACAGCGACCGTATTTACATTGTCGCTTGCGGAACAAGTAACAATGCGGGTTGGGCAAGTAAACAAATTATTGAAGGCTTGGCTAACATTCCCGTTGAAATTCATTTATCTAGCGAGTTTGGATATAATATGCCATTGCTTTCAGAAAAGCCTTTCTTTATCTACTTAACGCAAAGTGGAGAAACTGCAGATAGCCGTCAAGTTTTAGTAAAAACCAATGAATTAGGACACCCTTCTCTTACTGTAACAAATGTAGCAGGTTCAACATTATCTCGTGAAGCTAGCTACACCATGTTGCTACATGCAGGTCCAGAGATTGCAGTAGCTTCTACCAAGGCTTATACTGCGCAAATTGCAGCTTTGACGGTTTTAGCCAAAGCTGTAGGTGAAGCAAAGGGAGTTTCTGCTGCTAAAGAATTCGACTTAACAAAGGAATTAGGCATTGCAGCTAATGCGATGGATGTCATGATCGCTGAAAAAGCTATGATCGAAGAAATTGCTGAAGAATATTTGGCAACAACTCGTAATGCATTTTATATTGGTCGTTCTGAAGATTACTATGTTTCTATGGAAGTTGCTTTGAAGCTAAAGGAAATTTCTTATATTCAGGCGGAAGGCTTTGCCGCTGGTGAATTGAAACACGGAACAATCGCATTGGTCGAAGAAGGAACACCTGTTATCGGCATCATTACCGAAGCTGTTACTGCTCCTCACACACGAGGAAATCTCCGTGAAGTTGAAAGTCGCGGCGCTCATACACTAGTAATAGCTTCAGAAGAATTAAGTAAAGATGGTGACCAAATCATTTTACCTATAGTTCACCAATTCTTACGTCCGCTTGTTTCTGTTATCCCAGGACAATTAATTGCCTACTATGCAACATTATTACGCGGCTACGATGTTGATAAACCTCGTAATTTGGCAAAATCAGTAACAGTTGAATAATTGAATAAATTAAAAGGTTGAGAAAAATTTCTCAACCTTTTTTATGCAGAAAAACGCCCGACTAAAAAAGTCGGACGTTTATTATTAATCTAATCCAATTTCATCTCGAACAACAGCTGCGATTTTTTCAACATAGTAATCAACCTTTTCATCTGTTGGTGCTTCTGCCATGACACGTAGTAATGGTTCTGTGCCTGAAGGACGAACGAGAATTCGACCATCGCCATTCATTTCTGCTTCTGCCTCTTCAATCGCTTGTTTTATAGCGGGAACATCCATCGCTCCGTACTTATCGCTTACTCGAATGTTCACTAACTTTTGCGGATAAATAGTTACTTCACTAGCTAGCTCAGAGAGCTTTTTACCAGTTTGCTTCATAATGTTCAATAGCTGAACACCGGTTAACATTCCGTCACCTGTCGTATTATAATCTAAGAATAAAACATGTCCAGATTGTTCCCCACCAAGATTGTAATCATTTTTACGCATTTCCTCAACAACATATCTATCACCGACCTGCGTGATGACATCTTCAAGACCAATCTCTTCAATTGCCTTATGGAATCCTAAATTACTCATTACTGTAGTAACTACAGTATTTTTTTTCAATCGTTTACGTTCAGCTAAATATTTCGCACAAATATACATAATTCGATCACCATCGACAATATTGCCGAGTTCGTCAACAGCAATTACACGATCGCCATCTCCATCAAATGCTAAACCAGCATCTGCACCTTTTTCAACAACTAATTTAGCTAATGCTTCTGGATGAGTAGAACCTACTCCGGCATTGATATTTAACCCATTAGGTGATGTACCCATTGTATAAAAATCTGTTTCTAAATCTGCAAACAGACGATTAACGCTAGTAGATGTGGCACCATTTGCAGCATCAACACAAACAGTTAACCCGGATAAATCTCCTGAAATTGTTTGTACTAAGAATTGTGAATACTTCAGAAGTCCTTCATGAAACTCATCCAATGTCCCAAGCCCTTCGGCTGAAGGACGAGGTAATGTATCTTCCTCCGCATCAATTAAAGCCTCAATCTCAGCTTCTTGTTCATCAACAAGTTTAAATCCATCACCGCCAAAAAACTTAATCCCATTATCTTCAGCTGGATTATGAGAAGCAGAAATCATCACTCCTGCAGAAGCCTTCTGCAGTCTTGTCAAATAAGCAACTCCTGGTGTAGAAATGACACCAAGTTGAAATACTTCGATACCTACAGATAATAATCCAGAAATCAAAGCTGTTTCTAGTAACTCTCCAGAAATTCGAGTGTCACGCCCTACTAATACACGTGGACGCCCTTCACTTTCATGATGTTGACTTAAAACATAACCACCACAACGTCCTAACTTAAATGCTAGTTCAGGTGTTAACTCCTTATTCGCGATTCCTCTTACTCCATCTGTTCCAAAATATTTACCCATTAAATTATATTTCCCTTCTTCATCTAGTTAGTAGATTGATTTGTCGAATCTTCTTGACTGTTTGTTGTCTGTGTAGCACTTGTTTCAGAAGATCTGGAAGCGTCGTCTGATTCTGCTACATCTTCAGTCGTCGACGAACTAGAATGATTTGTACTGTTAGTTTCCGATCCTTGGGACTTCTTAAAGACAGGAGTTACTTGTGCACTCACTGTTTTAGGATTTATTTGATAGTCCCCAGAAGGTACATCAATAAACTTTTTTACAGTCCCTTGGATTCGACTCACATCGACTGGAATGCCGATACTGTCTATTTGATCAATTACTGACTGCACACCAGTAATTGTTACCTTTGTACGATTCAAGTCTATTTTGACGCTTTCTACATCCGAAGGCAAGTCCCCTTCTTGGATAGGGTAGATCGACACTTCTTTACTAGGCGTTTGAATCTCAAAATTAACTGTTACATTTTGTGGATCAGACTGAATTGGCAGTGCTTCTCCACTAGCATTTAACGCCTGAATAGGCGCTTGTATACTAGCTTGATCTGTGGTCAACTTACTACTGTCAACCGAAGCAACAACACGATCAATTTCCTTCATAGTATTTTCGCCAGTAGTAATTTCAACCTTTTCAGGCTGTATAGACATTTCCCCGATTTTCAGCCCATTATTACTAGTTGTACTGCTTAAGATTGGGGATACGTCAAATTCTTTCTTTACCTTTTTCTCGATAGTCACAGAAATTTTTTCTGGTTCTATCGTGGCAAAAAGAGAGCTCGATAAATTTTTTGTTTTTAGCCGAATCTCGTGGGTTCCAGAAGACAGATTTCTTAAATCTGCAACAACACTGAAATCCCTTGTGTCAGGATCTACTTCTTTATTCAATTGTATGCGGTTAGCCCCGCTTAATTTAACCGATACATTCGATGAAAAACCATGAACAAAGTATTCATTTGAATCATAAAGGACATTTATAGGAACGTTTTGAATAGATTCCTCGTAGTTTGTTTCAGACGAAATTAACTGACTAAAATTTTGACTATTTACATTAAAAAATAGAATTAAACTAAACACCAATGAGATCAGCATATATGGGGCATTGCTTTTTTTAAACTTAATTCTCATTTTTGTCCTCCTTTAGTCAACCCTTCGAAAAAGGTTTGCAGAAGACTCTTCTTGCTGGCATTTTTTTCATCTGGCAATAACTCTCTACGCATTACAGCGAGATACTCTTCTTGAGACAAATCGTGAAGAAAATCATTATTCAGCGTGATACTAACCCCACCTGTTTCTTCAGATACAATAAATGTCAACGCATCACTGACCTCGCTGATACCTACCGCGGCTCGATGTCGAGTACCAAACTCTTTGGGAATCAACATACTGTCCGATAATGGGAGATATGCCGAAGCAACCGCGATTTTTCCATTTTTTACAATAACTGCACCATCATGTAACGGCGTATTCGGTATAAATATATTGATCAGTAGTTCTCCGGTAATATCTGCATCCAGAGCAATCCCAGTCTCGATATATTCTTCTAGTCCTGTAAAACGTTGGATCGTTACTAACGCACCAATTTTCCTTTTTGACATATATTGAATCGCTTTGTCAAACGCAAGGATCATTCGCTCGTCGTCACGTTCTTCCTTTTTTGATGTTTTAAAGAATGAACTGCGACCTAAATGTTCCAAACCGCGTCGGACCTCTGGTTGAAAAATAACAATCGCCGCAATTACACCATAGGTAATGATTTGATTCATCAACCAAGACAATGTATGCAGACCAATCAATTCAGCAACGATTCGAATCCCAATAAAAATCGCCACACCTTTGATCAGTTGGACTGCCTTCGTTCCGCGAACAAGTTCAAACAAACGATAAATCAAAAACCAGACAACAAATATATCTAAAAGGTTGACGATGATATCCCAGGTTGAAAGATTCTCAGAAAAAAAGCTAAGCCAATATTCCGGTTTGAATAATTCAATTAGACGATTAGGCATAGATAACCTCTCTTTCTATCCAAAATTCTCTACAATTATACCACAGTGGTACAGGTCTAGCATAAAATTTAAGAAGGAAAGAAGGAGCCTTAATAAACAAAGACTCCTTCTCCTACTACTGTTTAATTTCTTCTATAATAATTTTGATGGTTACATGCTTTCTTATCTTACTATCTTAATATAACGACAACATCCAAAAAGTTATTGGTTTCTTTTTTCAGCGCGAGCAGCTCTGCGAGCGGCACGCCGGGCTGCTGCTTCTGGATCAGCTTTCCGCTCACTTTTTACTTTCTTTTCACTAGTAGTCTTCGTTACTTCAAGTTTTGTTCCTTCTAATTTCGCACGAATTTTTTCTTCCTGTCCCGCCATACGTGCATAGTTATAAAAACGTGTTTGAGCATCGTTTACTGTTTTTTGGTATAGGCGCTGTGCATCGTCAGGCTGAACTCTTTCTAGTGCTGAGAAGCGTGTCTGCTGTTTCATAAAGCCAATCATATCATCAAAGTTTGGTTTTTTATAATCCAACGTCATTGGGTTCTTTCCTTTTTCACGTTGAATTGGATTGTAACGATACAATGACCAATAACCAGAATTTACTGCATCTTTGGCCTCTTGTAAAGTTTTGCTCATTCCACCGCGCAAGCCATGATTAATACATGGTGTATAAGCAATAATCAAAGAAGGTCCTGGGAATTTTTCAGCTTCTTCCAGAGCTTTGATTGTCTGCATTTGATTAGCTCCTGAAGCGATTTGTGCAACATAAACATTGCCATATGTCATCGCCATCATTCCTAAATCCTTCTTAGATTGATATTTACCACCCGCTGAGAATTTTGCGATGGCAGAAGCTGGTGTTGCTTTAGATGTTTGACCGCCGGTGTTCGAATATACTTCATTATCCATTACTAAGATATTTACATCTGCTCCACTAGCTAATATATGGTCAATACCACCGAAACCAATATCGTACGCCCAACCATCTCCGCCAAACATCCATTGGCTAGTTTTGACAAATAAGTCACGGTTGTCATAGATCTCAGCTAGTTTAGCATTCTCCAACCCTTCTGCTTCAAGCGCTGAAGTTAACTTAGCTGCTCTTTGCTGAGTTCCATCAGATTCATACATATGATCCATCCAGTCTTCCATTAACTCCCGTAAATCATCAGAAACCATATTTAGAACGTCATTAATTTTATCTGCTAATTCTTTACGTCGGGTTTGATTTGCCAAAAACATTCCATATCCATATTCAGCATTATCCTCGAACAATGAGTTAGACCACGCTGGCCCTTGACCTTTTTCGTTTGTTGTGTAAGGACTAACGGGGGCAGCCGCTCCCCAAATAGATGAACAGCCTGTCGCATTTGCAATCATCATCCGATCACCAAACATTTGTGTCATTAATTTCACATAAGGTGTTTCACCACAACCTGCACATGCTCCCGAGAATTCAAGCAGTGGTTGATTGAACTGTGAACCTAAAACGGAATTTGTTTTTGCTGGATTTGCCTTTTGCTTTAATGTCATTGAAAAGGCCCAATTGATTGCTTGTTCCTTCTCTTCTTCAAATGGTTTCATAACTAGTGCTTTGCCTTTAGCTGGACATGCTTCGACACAAAGACCACAGCCAGTACAGTCTTCAACTGAAACTTGAATACGATACTTCAAGCCATCGGCACCGCGCATTTCTCGGACGATGTATCCTTCTGGTGCTTCTTCCATTTCTTCTTCATCTGCCAAAAATGGGCGAATAGCCGCATGAGGACATACAAATGAACATTCGTTACACATTGTACAACGATCGCTAATCCAATGAGGAACCTCTAATGCCACCCCGCGTTTTTCAAATTTTGTGGTACCTGTTGGTATGGTTCCATCTGTCATGCCGTTTGCTACAAGGTCATTAACAGTAAGTGCATCTCCTCGTTGAGAATTGATCGGTTCAACAATTTGTTCAACATATTGTGGCACGGGAGATTTCCGTACATGGGCAGGCGTTTCAATGGTTTTCCACGTTTTAGGAATCTGTACCTGATGCAATAATTCAACGGTTTGATCAATCGCCGCAATATTCTTTTCTACGATTTCCAGTGATTTACGGCGGTAGCTTTTATCGGCTTCAGATTTTAAAATCTCTATCACTTCATCAAATGGGATAATGCCCGTCAAACTAAAGAATGCTGTTTGCATCACTGTGTTGATCCGCGAACCAAGCCCGACTTCCATGGCTAATTTAGCAGCATTAATTGTGTAAAATCTAATATTATTCTCGGCGATATAGCGTTTCATCTTAGCAGGTAATAATTTATCAATCTGCCCATCATTCCACATAGTATTCATTAAGAATATCCCGCCTGGTTTCAATCCTTTCAGCAAGTCATAGGTGTGAATATAAGCAGGTGTATGACAGGCGATAAAATCAGCACTTTCGACAAGATAGGTCGAGCGAATAGGTGTATCTCCGAAGCGCAAATGTGAAACAGTCAATCCGCCTGATTTTTTTGAATCATAGCTAAAATAACCTTGCGCATATTTGTTCGTATGATCTCCGATAATTTTAATTGCTGATTTATTTGCCCCCACTGTTCCGTCTGAACCAAAACCCCAGAATTTTGCCTGATAAGTATTAGGGTTCGTCAAGTCAAGGGTTCCCTTTGTTTCGAGCGACATATTAGTTACATCATCAACAATACCGATAGTAAAACGCTTTTTGGTTTTTCCTTTCTCTTTTAACAATTCACCATATACAGCAATAATTTGGTCTGGTGTGACATCCTTAGAGCCTAAACCAAAACGTCCACCGATGATTCTAGGACGGATATCCGCTTCATACATGACGCCTTGAACGTCTAATAATAATGGCTCACCATCAGCTCCAGGCTCTTTTGAACGATCCAAAACAGCAATAGACTTCACAGAATTTGGAAGCTTTTCTAAAAAGTTCTCGGTTGGGAACGGACGATACAAATGAATATTTAAAAAACCAACTTTCCGACCATTAGCATTTAAATAGTCCACCGTTTGTTCGATCGTTTGTGCCACAGAACCCATTGCTACAATGACTTCTTCCGCATTTTCTGCCCCGTAATAAGTAACCAAATCATATTGAGTACCACGGAGTTTATTGATTTCAAACATATATTTTTGAACGATTGCTGGCAATTCATCGTAATAACGATTGACTGTTTCGCGTTGTTGAAAATGTATATCAGGATTCTGATTCGTCCCACTGATTGTTGGATGATTTGGATTCATGCTTCGCTTACGGAATGCTCTTAACTTTTCTTGATCAACAAGCGGCGCCAATTCTTCATAGTCTAATACCTCAACCTTTTGAATCTCATGACTAGTACGAAAACCGTCAAAAAAGTTCATGAATGGGATGCTGCCTTCAATAGCTGCTAGATGCGCCACCGCAGACAAATCCATTACTTCTTGTACACTGCTCTCCTGTAGCATCGCGAATCCTGTTTGGCGTGCCGCCATTACATCTCCATGATCTCCAAAAATATTTAACGCATTTGTTGTAACTGCGCGACTAGCCACATGAAAAACGGCTGGCAGTAACTCTCCTGCCATTTTATACATGTTTGGAATCATTAGTAATAATCCTTGCGATGCAGTATAAGTAGTTGTTAGTGCACCCGTTTTAAGCGCACCATGAACAACACCTGCGGCACCCGCCTCTGATTGCATTTCAGTAATTGATACCGGTTGACCAAATATATTTTTCTTTCCCTCTGAAGACCATTGGTCCACAAGTTCAGCCATTGTTGAGCTAGGAGTGATTGGATAAATTGCAGCTAACTCAGTAAATGCATATGAAATGTAAGCTGCTGCTGTATTTCCATCCATCGTTTTTTTCTTACGCATAGTTCTCCTCCTTATTGTAATTCGTCCTTTTTTCTTGGAAAAGACAACGATTCTATTGTTTTGTAACATTTCATTTAAGTGGTAAAATGACAGCTAAAAAATTGGCTTACCTCAAAATAGAAATCTTAACCTTATAATCTTTATAACAACGGATTTATTATAAACTAAGCTGAGTTATTTTCAAACAGACGTTTCAATCTTTTTAACTTATTTATATCAAAAGAGTTTGTTTTCTTTAGAATCTTTTGTAAACTAGACTATGAAAGGACGTGTTTATTCATGGATATTTCTATAATAAAAGCAAACTTAGTAAATGATTTCAATGGAATTAAAATTGGATCAGACACTGCGCCAAAGCGTTTAATTGAATTTATTAACCTACGATGTCCCTACTGCAAACAATGGTTTGAGGAATCCTATGAAACGCTGAGTGAAGCGGTCGAAGAAGGCAAAGTTCAACGTGTTATCAAGTTATTAGATAAAGATAAAATTAGCTTACAGCGCGGAAATGTAATGCACGAATATATTGACAATAATCCTGCCAAGGCTATGATTCAAATCAGACAAGCTTTTGAAACACAAGAAAATTGGCAAGACCTTGCTTTAGAAGCTGTAGCTGAGTATGCTGAAAAAACATTGAGCTTTATTCAACAAGCAAACCAAAATCTGCAAGGAGAAATCCGCAATGAGGCAGCCCAAGCAAACATTCAATTCGTACCAACCATTGTATTAGGTGATCATATTTTTGACGAATCCATTGATGAAGCAACTTTAAAAGCTTACATTGCTGAATAAACAGAAAAAAACCGTTTGACTATCAAACGGTTTTTTTTCGTAAATTATCGGCAAAATCATTAATTTTTCGAATTCTATGGTTGATACCTGATTTCGAAATGGCTCCTGATGGAATCATTTCTCCTAGTTCTTTTAGACTGATTTCAGGATTTTGAATCCTTAATTCTGCTATTTCCTGCAGCTTTTCTGGTAACGATTGTAGTCCAACCGTCGACTCAATAAAATGAATGTTCTCAATTTGCTTAGACGCAGCATCTATCGTTTTGTTCATATTGGCTGTTTCGCAATTCACTAGTCGATTGACAGAATTTCGCATATCACGAACGATTCGAACATCCTCAAATTTTAACATTGAATTCGTCGCACCAATCAAAGTTAGAAAATCAGCTATTTTCTCTGCGCCTTTAAGATAAGTGATATAGCCATTTCGGCGTTCCAGCGTACGCGCATTCAAGTCAAATTGATTCAACAGGTCACAAATATCTTGATTGTGTTCCTCGTAAATTGAAGATATTTCTAGATGATAACGGCTCGTTTCTGGATTATTAACTGAACCAGAGGCTAAAAATGCACCACGTAAATACGCACGAGTTTTTTCATCTGATTGCTTAATTTCATTCGATATATGCGCTTGAAACATCATGCCGTCCATGATATCCAAATCCAATAAAATATTTTGTGTCTCTTGTTTCAATCGAACAATGTAGACGTTGTTTTTTTTCAATTTCATTTTCCGACGTACCAGTAACTCGCTTCGCACATTATAATGCTCTTTTAATAAAGTAAAAATTCGACGAGCAATCGCCGCATTTTCAGTTTGCACATTCAAAACAAATTGATGATTACTCAAACTAAGGGAACCATTCATTCTTATCAATGCGGCTAACTCAGCTTGTGCGAGATTCTTTTGGACTGCCAGACCCGTTAACTCTTTTTTTACTTCTGCCGCAAAAGACATGACGAGCCCTCCTTCTCATAATAAAGAACTAATTTTCCTAAATAAAATTAGTTCTAACTAATGATTTACTATTTCGACACTTATTTAAAAATCCAGTCTTAAATTTTTGCACCAAAAACAATTCGAAATAGCTCATCGACAACTTTGTCTCCATCATGAAAGACGCCACCATCACGAAGTTTTAAAAAGTCAGTTGAAACAACTCGGCAGCCTTCTTCCCTTAACCCGTTAAAATCATGTGTAACTTGTACCAAGTACTCATCATAGATCTCTGGATCCATATATCCTTCAGGAACTTTTTCAGTATTGACTAATACAGTGTCAATAAATTTGCTATCGAGGTGTTTGTGAAGAACACGAATATGATCCGCATCACTGAAATGTTCGGTCTCACCTTTTTGGGTCATAATGTTACAAATATAGACTACCTCTGCCTTTGTTGTACGAACCGCATTTCCTAGTTCCTCAATGACTAAGTTAGGCAAGATACTAGTGAATAAGGAGCCTGGTCCTAAGACAACCATATCTGCCTCATTGATAGCATTGACTACTTTACGTGCTGCGTGAATCGCTTTTTCACCATTTTTTTCTGTGACATAAACTCTTTCTATCGTCTTACGATCCAGAGCTATTTTTGATTCTCCCACTGCACTTGTTCCGTCATCAAAATCCGCGTGCAACACTAGCGGCGTTTCCGAAGAAGGGTAAATATGCCCGTCCACGTGCATCATCATGGAAAGTAATTGAATTGCTTCATACGTACTTTCTCGCATTTCTGATAAAGCCGCGATTAAAAGGTTCCCAATCGTATGATTTGCAAGAAATTTGTCATCCTCATGAAAACGATATTGAAATAAGTCTTCATAGAGCTTCGGCATGTCAGATAAGGCGGCCAAAACATTTCTCAAATCACCTGGGGGGGCCATGTCGATCGAATCGCGTAGTTCACCACTACTGCCACCGTCATCTGCTACAGTTACCACTGCTGTAATATCAGCACTTTGATTTCGTAAACTTTTTAAAATAACTGGTAATCCTGTCCCACCACCGATAACCACTATCTTCGGTTTACGAATACGGTATGTTTTCATTTTCATGAACGATTCACCGTCTCTTTCCGCTTATCCTTATCGCGATGAGTGATATTTACCTTGTACTCTGCATCCGTAATTGCCTTTCCAATACGCTCTGTCAAAGCGACTGACCGATGCTGTCCACCAGTACAGCCGATAGCAATCGTTAATGAACTTTTTCCTTCATTAATGTAGCCAGGCAGAATGTCCATAATTAAACGAACAAAATTCGTGTAAAAACTTTCTGTTTCAGGAAATGACATTACATAATCATATACCGGTTTGTCTAGCCCGGTTTGAGGCCGCAGGTCTGGAATATAGTGTGGATTCGGCAAAAAACGAACATCCATAACTATGTCAGCATCGATTGGCAACCCATATTTAAAGCCAAAAGAAACTACCTCCACGTGGAATCCCGCGTCATCCTTATCTTTAAACGTTTGATTAATTTTTTCTCGTAATTGACGCGGCGTTAAATCTGTTGTATCAATCATTAGAGTAGCTCTATTCTTTAAATCTTCCAAGATTGCGCGTTCTTTACGAATACCTTCAGTGATCATGCCATCCATCGCAAGCGGATGTGCGCGACGCGTCTCTTTGTAGCGAGAGACTAATTCTTCATCTGAACAATCTAAGAACAAGATACTTGTATCAATGAACCCTGTATTTTCTATCTCTATTAGCATTTTTTGAATATCTTCGAAAAATGAGCGAGAACGTAAATCTACTACTAAAGCGATCTTAGTTACTTTTCCTGATTCACGGATCAATTCCCAAAACTTCGGAATTAAACCTGGAGGCATATTATCTACACAAAAATACCCCATATCTTCAAAACTTTGAATTGCGACAGTTTTACCTGCACCACTCATACCTGTAATGACAACCAAATGTAAACTATCAGTCATTTGTGTCACTCCTTTCGCGTAATTAGAGACTCACTCCTGAGAATGATTATTTTAATTTACTATTGTTCTATATAGACGAATAGACGATATTGCGATTTGAAATACATTGATAGGCTCATCAATAATCATAAGCCAAATTTTTGAACTAAATAAAAAGATGCCAAAGAAACCATAGGCTAGCTTCTTTCGCTATCTAAAAAAATTATAACACTCCTGGCGTGTCTTTGCTACTCATTTGTCATTCTTTAGATTTTCCTAATAGAATAGAAACTGAAAAAAATGTGCAAATAAAAAACAGATCTCCTATTTAGAAGATCTGTTTTTCTGTGCTAATTCAATTGTCCGGTCCGCTAAAATAGATTGCGCATCAATTACTGGAAAAGGAACTTCTTTTGTCAATTCTTGAACTAAAGACAGCTCGGTACAGCCAAGAATAGCATTCTGACAACCATATTTTTCAAAAACATCTGAAAGAATCTCTAGATACAAATCACTGTTGATATAATCATTCTCTTTTACATCGTGATAAATTAGATGATTAACCTTCTCTTGTAAGTCTGGCTTAGGAATCAAAACTTCAAATCCTTTTGCCTCTAGCTCACTTTGATAAACCTTAGCGGAAATTGTCCCAGCAGTTGCTAATACTGCGATTTTCTCGCCGGGTTTATGATGCTTTGTCACTTCATTTACAGCCTCACGCGGCATATGCAGCAACGGAATATTTGTTGCCCCCTGTAGTTGATCAAAAAAGTAATGAGCAGTATTGCAAGTGAGTACAATAAAATCCGGCTGTAATAGGTTTTGTTTCTCTATATCATCCAATAAAAAGGGTAATGGACTTGGTGATTCGTGATCTAAAATAAAAGCCGTGCGGTCAGGAACCGTTGCATGATTGAACATCACATAGTTCAAGTATTCTTGATCATTATGAGCATGTGTACGTTGGTTAAGGATTCGAATAAAACTTTCCGTCGCCATCGTCCCCATTCCACCAAGAATACTAAAGAAATTTTCCATACTTATCCTTCTTTCTCTTTAAAGAATAGATCGAAGCGTCCTTTGTACTTGCTGAACATATACTTCATTAAAATCCACCGCATCAAGGACATATCTTTCTTGTAAAAGACTGTCGTTCCCCAATGGTCATTTTTGATCATTTCTAGAGCTTTTTCTTTTTCCTTATTATTTCGAGCAAATTTCTCAAAAACACCCTTTGGAACCCCCATCCATAACATGGATGTAGCTGGTTCTGCTTTACCGTAAATCGTTTCAGTAAACGACTTTTCAAAAACGCGATCTTCAGTTACGTATTGTGCTAAATTGAAGCCATTTAAAGTAACGAAGAAACTACTACGTCCTTGCCGTAAGTTGATTTCAAACAATTTATATTCTCCATCACGAGGATCGTACTTCATGTCAAAATTTGCAAAGCCAGTATAGTTGATTTTCTCTAAAAATCCTTTAATTGTCTGGTAGATCTTCTCGTTATATTCAGGCATGATCGCCACATAGTTTCCAATCGCTTCTGGAGAAGGATCTTCTAATAATGGATGTCCCAAGCACATCATGCGAACCTGATGGTTTTGATCGACATAAGCATTCAATACACGCATGTTGCTATCGTCTCCAGGAATAAAGTCCTGCGCAATCATTTCACTCGTATAACCAGCTTGATAAATACGCTCAATGATTGTGTCAAATTCATCACGAGTATCTAAAATAAAGGCTTTTTTTCTTCCTTCAAAATCAACTGATAGCCATTCCACACTATTCGCTGGTTTTAGTGCAACAGGAAAATCAAAGGGTAAATCCTGTTTTAACTTACCAGCCTCTAACATATCTTCAGTAATGATAAATGTTTTTGGATAAGGCAAATCATATTTTTCGCAAATTTCGTAAAAGCTGACTTTACTAATCAGACTTTGGAGTAAATCAAAATCAATATACGGGCAAATAAACCATTCGGAAAGCTCTTCTTTATGTTGTGAAACTAGCTCAGCGTATCCATCACCGCAAGCAATCAATAAATATTTTACATTAGGATCGTTGTACGTATTTTTTCCTAATTCGCGCATCTGCTCGATGAACACAGGATCCTTATCAAATCCTGGTACAACATGTACGTTCACGATCTTACTATATTTTGTTGGTGCTAATTGTAGACCAGCATAAGCCTCTGATACGATTCCATAGGCTTCGTGAAAAGAACGGGCCATACCGTAAACGTTGATATCGCTCCCTAATAAAATCGGGACAAATTTTTGATTTTCATTCATATTCTCTTACACCTTCTCATTCTAAATCCTTGATAATCATACCATAAAGAAAAATGCAAGCAAAGGAGAATCCTTTGCTTGCATCAAGCTTTATCAGTTATTTATTTTTTAAGACGCGTTTTAAATAATGTCCTGTATAACTGTCTGGTACTTCAGCAATTTCTTCCGGTGTCCCTGTTGCTAGTATGGTTCCACCACCGTCGCCGCCTTCTGGTCCTAGATCGATAACGTAGTCGGCTGATTTAATCACATCCAAATTATGTTCAATCACTAATACCGTATTTCCTGAGTCAACAAAACGTTCCAGAACCTTTAACAAACGAGCAATATCATCTGTATGAAGTCCTGTTGTCGGCTCATCCAAAATATAGAAATTCTTTCCATTGGAATTCTTATGAAGTTCACTAGCAAGCTTCATTCGTTGAGCCTCTCCACCTGAAAGTGTTGTCGCAGGCTGCCCCATCGTGACATAGCCTAAACCAACGTCAACAATCGTTTGAAGTTTTCGATGAATTTTAGGAATGTGTTTGAAGAATTCCACAGCATCTTCAACAGTCATTTCCAGAATATCCGCAATATTCTTTCCTTTATAATGAACTTCCAATGTTTCGGAGTTATAGCGTTTGCCATGACAAACTTCACACGGTACATAAACATCAGGTAAAAAATGCATCTCAATTTTGATGATCCCATCTCCGCGACAAGCTTCACAACGTCCGCCCTTTACATTAAAGCTGAACCGACCCTTTTTATAACCGCGAATCTTCGCTTCATTTGTCTGAGCAAATAAATCTCGAATATCATCAAAAACACTTGTATAGGTTGCGGGATTGCTCCGCGGTGTTCTCCCGATTGGACTTTGATCAATATCAACTAATTTTTCGATATTGTTGTATCCAGTAATTTTTTTGAATTTTCCTGGTTTGTTTGAATTACGATTCAACTTCTGTGCAAGAGCCTTTTTCAAGATCTGGTTAACTAAAGTAGACTTCCCAGAACCTGAGACACCTGTCACAGCAACAAATTTCCCTAATGGGAACTCGGCATCAATGCTTTTCAAGTTATTTTCAGCAGCGCCAGTAACTTTTATTTTCTTTCCATTTCCTTTTCGACGTTCTTTTGGCACAGCGATTTCTCGTTTTCCAGATAAATATTGACCTGTCAAGGATTTTGGATTTTTTTCAACTTGTTTAGGTGTTCCAGCAGCGACAATCTCGCCACCTTGATCCCCTGCACCTGGACCGACATCAATCAGATAATCTGCCGCACGCATTGTATCTTCATCATGCTCTACTACAATCAAAGTATTTCCTAAATCTCGCATTTTCTTCAAAGACTCAATCAAGCGGTCATTGTCTCGCTGATGCAAACCAATCGAGGGTTCATCTAAAATATACAAGACACCAGATAGGTTTGAACCGATTTGAGTCGCCAACCGAATTCGTTGAGCTTCTCCACCAGACAAGGTACCTGAAGCTCGACTCAAGGTAAGATAATCTAACCCAACATTTCGTAAGAAGCTAAGACGATCCTTGATTTCTTTCAAAATAGGCTTGGCAATTACCTTTTCCTGTTCACTTAATGCAACAGTTTCGAAAAAATCGAGTGCTCTATTAATAGAATCTTCACTAACTTGTCCAATATTAACATCATTGATTTTCACTGATAAAGCTTGTGGATTCAACCGATAGCCGTGGCAGGTTTGACATGTTAATTCCGTCATATATAAACGCATTTGATCACGTGTAAAATCACTGTTCGTTTCTGCATAACGTCGATTAATATTGTTAATAATCCCTTCAAAAGGTACTTCTACATCACGAACACCGCCAAAGTCATTTTCATAATGGAAATGGAAGTTTTCTCCATTTGAACCATTCAAAATGATTTCTTGATGTTCTTTTGGCAAATCCTCGAACGGAGTATCCATATCAATACCAAAACTCAAGCATGCTTGCTCTAGCATTTGAGGATAGTATTGAGAACTGATCGGATTCCAAGGAATCAATGCCCCTTCACGCAACGTTTTACTTTGATCAGGAATAACTAAATCCAAATCGACTTCCAACTTAACCCCTAACCCGTCACAATCTGGACAAGCTCCAAACGGTGCGTTGAATGAAAACAGTCGAGGTTCAAGTTCGCCTACTGTAAAACCACAATAAGGACAAGCGTAGTGTTCGCTGAATAGCATTTCTTTTTCCCCGATTACATCAACAATCGCATACCCTTCAGCTAAGCGTAACGCTGCTTCGAAGGAATCAAATAGACGCGAGCGGATACCTTCCTTAACCACAATACGATCGACGATGATTTCGATATCGTGTTTTTTATTCTTGGTTAGTTCTGGAGCATCTGTCACATCATACAATTCTCCATCAACACGCATACGGACATATCCTTCTCGTTGAATCATTTCGAAGACTTTTTTGTGTTGTCCTTTTTTCTTTGCAACAACTGGCGCTAATATTTGAATTTTGGTTCGCTCAGGTAATTCAAGCACCTTGTCGACCATCTGCTCAACAGATTGAGAGGTAATTTCAATATGGTCATTCGGACAGATTGGATGACCTACACGTGCGTATAGTAAACGCAAATAATCATTAATCTCCGTCACGGTTCCTACTGTTGACCGAGGGTTTTTACTTGTAGTTTTTTGATCAATAGATATCGCTGGACTCAATCCATCAATGCTGTCAACATCAGGCTTATCCATTTGGCCTAAAAACTGCCGCGCATAAGCAGACAGGCTTTCCACATATCTGCGCTGCCCTTCAGCATATAGCGTATCAAAAGCCAGCGAACTCTTTCCTGAACCTGATAGACCAGTAACAACCACCATCTTATCACGAGGAATCGTGACATCTACATTCTTTAAATTGTGAGCTCGCGCTCCATGAATTACTATCTTATCATTTGCCATTTATTTCTCCTTGTTCATTGTTCATTAACTGTATTCCTTTTTCCACAGCCGAAAAAAACGTGACATTTTTTCATCAGTTATTCTGCTGCTTTTAATTCTAAGATTGTATCTCGTAATGTTGCGGCAGTTTCAAAATCAAGTGTTTTAGCCGCTTCTCGCATTTCATCTTCAAGTTTCGCAATAAGTTCTTTACGTTCAGATTTAGATAACTCTTCATAAGAGGTGGTATCGTAAGTTCCAGTATCTTCTGCAACCTTACTAATTGCGATCAAATCACGAATTTCTTTAATAATCGTCTTAGGTACAATGCCATGTTCTTCATTATATTGTTGCTGAATGCTACGACGGCGTGATGTTTCATCCATTGCACGTTGCATTGAATCCGTCACCTTATCAGCATACATAATAACTTTTCCCTCTGAATTTCGGGCAGCACGACCAATTGTTTGAACAAGTGAGCGTTCACTGCGAAGGAAGCCTTCTTTATCTGCATCTAAGATAGCCACCAATGAGACTTCAGGTACATCTAGACCTTCACGAAGTAAATTAATACCAACTAGCACATCAAATTTTCCTAATCGTAAATCACGAATAATCTCAGTACGTTCTAAGGTTTTGATATCACTGTGGAGGTATTTAACCTTGATACCTAGTTCTTTAAAGTAGTCTGTTAAATCTTCGGACATTTTTTTTGTTAAAGTCGTGACAAAAACACGTTCATTTCTTTCAGAGCGTTCGTTTATTTCTCCAACCAAATCGTCTATTTGTCCCATAATCGGGCGGACTTCAATGACCGGATCTAGTAGTCCAGTCGGACGGATGATTTGCTCTATTACTGTATCTGTTTCTTCATGTTCATAAGGACCAGGAGTCGCCGAAACGTAGACAATCTGATTCACGCGCTCTTCAAACTCTTCTAATCTTAATGGACGATTATCTAAAGCTGATGGCAACCGGAAACCATAATCTACCAGCATCTGTTTACGTGCTCGGTCACCGTTGTACATACCTCTTACTTGCGGCATCGTCACATGAGATTCATCCACAACTAGTAAAAAGTCATCTGGGAAAAAGTCGATCAACGTATAGGGCGGCTCGCCCTCTTTACGTCCGTCCATATGACGAGAATAGTTTTCTATACCAGATGTATAGCCCATTTCTCGAAGCATTTCGATATCATAATTGGTTCGTTGTTCTAATCGCTGAGCCTCTAATAGCTTGTTATCATTTCTCAAGACTTCTAACCGATCAGCAAGCTCTTTTTGAATATTACTGATCGCCACTTCCATATGCTCTTCATTGGTTAAGAAGTGGGTCGCCGGGAAGATGGCTACGTGCTCTGTTTCACCGGTGATTTCTCCTGTTAATGCGTCTACTTCGCGAATTCGTTCTATCTCATCACCAAAAAATTCCACGCGTAACGCACGTTCATCACGTGATGCGGGAAATATTTCCACTACATCCCCACGAACACGAAAACGACCACGCTGAAAGTCAATATCGTTTCGTTCAAATTGAATATCAATTAAATTCCGTAATAATTGGTTTCGATCCATTTCCATTCCTACACGCAAAGAAACCACTTGCTCCAAATATTCCTTTGGTGATCCCAAACCAAAAATGCAGGAAACTGAAGCAACAACGATCACATCATTTCGTTCAAGTAAGGCGCTTGTCGCCGAGTGGCGAAGCTTATCGATCTCATCATTGATACTCGAGTCTTTTTCAATATACGTATCACTAGAAGGCACATACGCCTCTGGTTGATAGTAGTCATAATAACTAACGAAATACTCCACCGCGTTGTTAGGAAAGAACTCCTTAAACTCTCCATATAATTGCCCCGCTAACGTCTTATTATGGGCAATAATCAAGGTTGGCTTATTTACTTCCTTAATAACATTGGAAATCGTGTAAGTTTTACCTGTCCCGGTAGCTCCTAAAAGGATTTGCGCTTTTTTTCCATCGACGATTCCTTCGGCAAGTTGTTCAATGGCCTCAGGCTGATCGCCAGCAGGCTGATATTTTGAATGAAGGTCAAACGTATTATCCGTTACTCTTTCAATCATACAAAAATCCCCCTTTTTCTATTAAATGAACAAAGATTTTCCATTCCAAAATTATAGCATACCGAACATATTTTCGCCATTTTTTCTTCTTGCCATAAGAAGTTCTTAAAAACAATCGTGTCATATTTTCTGACATCCCATGTTATAAAAATTTTGCTTTTTTTCTATCCAACAATGAACCCTCTTGTATTTTATCTATAAACTAACATATAATAAACAAATGATAAGTAATTAGGAGGATTATTATGAGAAAAAACAAATTAATTCCATTCGTTGTTTTCTTAATGGCAAGTATTTTCACACTTGGCTTTGCCAACAAGACTGACGCCGCGGAAAAAACATATAAGATCGGGACGGACTTGACTTTTGCTCCTTTCGAATTTCAGAATTCCGATGGCGAATACATAGGTATTGATGTAGATTTGCTTAATCAAATCGCTAAGGACCAAAACTTTAAAGTTGATTTGCGTCCATTAGGATTCGACAGCTCTATCCAAGGAGTGCAATCCGATCAACTGGACGGAATGATTGCTGGTATGAGTATTACAGATGAACGGAAAAAAACGTTTGATTTTTCTGAACCTTATTTTGATAGCGGAATCCAGATGGCTGTTAAAAATGACAATAAGGACATCAAGAATTACAAAGATTTAAAAGGAAAAACAGTTGCCGCAAAAATCGGTACAGAAAGTGCGACTTTTTTAAATAAGAACAAAGACAAATATGGTTATGAAGTAAAACAATACGAAGCTGCTGATGCTATGTACAACGCCCTGACAAACGGGAATGTTGAAGCGATTTTTGATGACTACCCTGTACTTGGTTATGCTGTAACTAATGGGCAACCATTCAAATTAGTTGGTGAACCTGAAAAAGGCAGTTCTTATGGCTTCGCTGTGAAAAAAGGCGAAAACAAAGAGCTGCTGGAAAAGTTTAATCAAGGACTGAAGGACTTAAAGGAAAATGGCAGCTATGATAAAATCGTCAGCAAGTATATTTCTACTGGTTCCGGCGATCAAGGCGCTTCAAGCGAAATGAAAAAAATCGAGCCCAAAAAAGATGTTTATGTTATTGCCAGCGATTCTGCTTTCGCCCCTTTTGAGTATAAGGACAGCGACGGCGAATACAAAGGGATTGATGTTGACCTGTTAAAACGAATCGCAGAGCTGCAAGGATTCAAAATTGATTTTAAATTCATCGGATTCTCCTCAGCAATGCAGGCTTTAGAGTCAGGACAGGCTGATGGTATGATCGCAGGAATGACAATTACCGATGAGCGAAAAGCCAATTATGATTTTTCGGACCCCTACTTCCAAAGCGGGATTCAATTAGCCGTTGCGAAAGACAATAAAGATATTAAGACTTACGAGGATTTAAAAGGCAAAACCGTAGGAGCTAAGGTTGGAACGGAAAGTGCCGACTTTTTAGAGGCTCACAAAAAGGAATATGGCTATACAATCAAAAGTTTTGATGCAGCGGATCAATTGTATGACGCGCTGAAAGTCGGTTCTATCGATGCCATGATGGATGACTATCCGGTCATCGGTTATGCTGTAAAACAGGGGCAAGATTTGAAAACACCAATCAAACGCGAAGTTGGTGGTGAATATGGTTTTGCTGTGAAAAAAGGTCAGAACCCTGAATTGCGTGAGATGTTTACAGAAGGGCTAAAAGAATTGAAACGTACTGGCGAGTACGATGAAATTGTTGATCAATACATCGGCTCCGGTAGTGAAGACAAGAAAGAAACTGTTGATGAGTCTACTATCACTGGTTTATTGAAAAATAATTACAAATCATTACTAGAAGGATTATGGAAGACCATTGTATTGGCTTTAGTCTCCTTTGCACTGGCTCTTGTTTTAGGAGTTATCTTTGGATTGTTCCGTGTTTCTCCTGTTCGTGGACTACGTACGTTGGCTGGTATCTATATTGATATTATCCGCGGAATCCCAATGATGGTATTAGCCTTCTTTATCTTCTTTGGTTTACCGGGAATTACAGGCATTAAAATTCCTGACTTTGCTGCGGGAATCATCACACTGACATTAAATGCCAGCGCATATATCGCTGAAATAGTTCGTGGCGGTATCAATGCGGTTCCTGTCGGTCAAATGGAAGCCTCTCGAAGTTTGGGATTGTCCTATAACCGAACCATGCAGAAGATTATTTTGCCTCAAGCTGTGAAGATTATGATTCCTTCTTTCATCAATCAATTCGTTATCAGTTTGAAGGATACGACGATCATTTCGGCTATCGGTGTAGTAGAATTGCTGCAAACAGGGAAAATCATTGTTGCTCGTACGACTCAAAGTTCTTACGTTTACTTGATCATCGCGATCATGTACTTAATCTTGATCACGATCTTGACTAAGTTAGCGAACCGTTTAGATAAGAAGGTGAAATAGATGGAAAATAAATTAGATAAGAAAATTGTCGTAAATCATTTAGTAAAAAAATTCGGTGACAATACCGTTTTGAATGACTTGAATATTACTATCAGCGAAGGGGAAGTTGTTTGTATCATTGGTCCATCTGGTTCAGGGAAAAGTACCTTTCTTCGTTGTATGAATCACCTAGAAGAACCTACATCTGGGGAAATTATTATTGATGGACAAGATTTGACGGATAAGCATACGGACATTAACTTAGTTCGTCAACATATTGGTATGGTGTTCCAGCATTTCAACCTGTTCCCTCACCTGACAGTTTTAGAAAATATAACGTTAGCCCCACTCGATTTAAAGGGGGAAGCAAAAGAGTCAGCAAACAAGCGTGGTGTGGAGTTGTTGACACAAGTCGGTTTAGCTGAAAAGAAAGACGATTATCCTGATAGCCTTTCCGGAGGACAAAAGCAACGTGTCGCAATTGCTCGCGCGTTAGCAATGAATCCTGATATTATGCTCTTTGATGAACCAACTTCCGCTTTGGACCCAGAAATGGTTGGAGATGTTTTAAAAGTAATGAAGGATCTGGCACTGCAAGGTATGACCATGGTCATTGTCACTCATGAGATGGGCTTTGCGAAAGAAGTTGCTGACCGCGTCATCTTTACCGATGGTGGAAAAATTCTAGAAGATGGCACACCTGAACAGGTCTTCAATAACCCTCACAATCCGAGAACCCAAGACTTCTTAAATAAAGTATTGAATATTTAATACGAAACCCGTGAAATCTAGTTAGATTTCACGGGTTTTTCTGAATGTTAATAGCGTTTGATAAACCTCTTCTTTTGTTGCAGGCGATTGACTTCGAACGATGCCGTCTTCTGGAGAAAATGCCAGATCAACAATTTTCTTTAGTTTATCAACAGATGGGAAAATTGACAACATTTCATAAGTAATGGGCAAATTGAGTTTTTCAAATAGTTCTTGATGACTTGTCAGTTCATCATGGCGACCTTCAATACGTAGTTGCTGCAATGTCGTCAATGCAATGATCTGTCCATGACTTCCCTTTATCTCTCCTCCCCACAAACTAACCATCGCATTATGGAGCGCATGGGCAATACTTAAGCCCCCGGATTCAAATCCAATGCCACTTAATAACGTGTTGGCCTCTACCACTGCATCAAATTCTACTGTGATCTCTTTTCTCTTATTCGCCTCAACTGCTGCTTCTGCATTTTTGAGTAAAACATCACGACACTTTTCGGCAATTGCTTCTGCTGCTAGTGTTGGTGCTGCCCCTAAGGTATTTTTTCCAAAATTTTCACGTACAGTCCTTGCTTCTATGAATGTAGACAAACCATCTGCTATCCCGGCAGTTAAGAAATGAATCGGACTATTGATCAAAATAGCGGTGTCAACTAGAACCAAGTCAGGACTTTGAGTATAATAGGTATACTTCTCGAAATAGCCATTTTGATATTTCACAGAGATTCTTGAAGTGGGCGCGTCTGTCGAAGCAGATGTCGGAACAACGATACATCGTCTGCTTGACTTAAAAGCCAATGCTTTTCCTATATCGATCGCCCGTCCACCACCTATAGCAATTACATAATCAAATTCATCAATCGTGCTGTTCTCTTCTGCGAACCGTACAGAAATTTGACCGCCTAAAGAAGTCAACTCATCCACCAAACGTTTGCCAATCATCTCGTAAACAAATTGATCCGTTACTAGTAACCCCTTTTTGCCAAATGCTAGAATATCTCTCAAATGATCCCATAAAACATTTTCGCCCTGACGATACGTCATTGGACTAACAAAGACTTTTTCCATAGTTACTCCCTCTATCCATTTTAAACTCATCATAGCAATCAGAGAAAACTGTTGCAAGTTATTCTAGGAGCAGCTTTATGAAACACAAAAAGCACGTAAGCGTTGAACGCTTACGTGCTAGAAAATCAAATTAAGCTTCGATTTCAGTTACGATACCTGAACCAACGGTACGTCCACCTTCACGAATAGAGAAAGTTGTTCCTTTTTCTACGGCGATTGGATGGATTAATTCAACGTCGATTGTTACGTTATCGCCAGGCATGACCATTTCAGTACCTTCTGGCAACACGATATTACCGGTAACGTCTGTTGTACGGAAGTAGAATTGAGGACGATAGTTGTTAAAGAATGGTGTATGACGTCCACCTTCTTCTTTCGTCAACACATAAACTTCTGCACTGAATTTCGTATGTGGTGTAATTGAACCTGGTTTAGCTAATACTTGACCACGTTCGATTTCATCACGTGTAATACCACGTAATAGAACCCCAACGTTATCTCCAGCTTCACCATAATCCAATGTTTTACGGAACATTTCAAGTCCAGTTACGACAGCCTTTTGAACTTCAGGTTTGATCCCGATAATTTCAACTTCGTCACCGACTTTAACTTCCCCACGATCAATACGACCAGATGCAACAGTCCCACGTCCTGTGATTGAGAAAACATCTTCCACTGGTAACAAGAATGGTTTGTCAGTGTCACGTTCTGGTGTTGGGATATATTCGTCAACCGTATCCATTAGGTCCATGATTACTTGTTCTTGTTCAGGATCGCCTTCTAAAGCTTTCAGAGCTGAACCTTTAAGAACAGGAATATCATCGCCTGGGAAACCATATTCTGAAAGTAACTCACGTACTTCCATTTCAACTAAATCAATCAATTCTTCATCGTCGACTAAATCAACTTTGTTCAAGAAGACGATCAAGTATTTAACACCTACTTGGCGTGATAACAAAATGTGCTCACGTGTTTGAGGCATTGGTCCATCAGTAGCAGATACTACTAAGATCGCACCATCCATTTGAGCAGCACCGGTAATCATGTTTTTTACATAGTCCGCGTGTCCTGGAGCATCAATATGGGCATAGTGGCGTTTTTCAGTTTCATATTCAACGTGTGCAGTATTGATAGTGATTCCGCGTTCACGTTCTTCTGGTGCAGCATCGATACTAGCATAGTCTTGAGGGTTTGCTAGACCTTTCTTACCTAATACCGTTGTAATTGCTGCCGTTAAAGTTGTTTTCCCATGGTCGACATGGCCAATGGTACCAATATTAACGTGTGGTTTACTTCTATCATAATGTTCTTTTGCCATAATAAACAAACCTCCTAAAAAGTGTAAAAATTCTTACGGATATAGTGTAAAGCATTTTGAGCAAAAAGAAAAAGATTTACACTTTTACTTTTCGTAAGTAACTATCCGAAATTATAATACATCAGAATTGGTCAAACTCCAAACAATTTGTTTCTCTACTTAATTCGATGAGAAATTGAACCTGATTTTAAGTGAAATAAGCTCATTGGAAGCAAATGAACTAGGATATAATATAGACTAAAGAGTGTACAGAAAAATAAATAATTGGTTTAATAGTGAATGGAAATTTTTCTAATTGACTCGTTTGAAATTATAAAATGAATGGAGGATAGCTATGAAAGAATTTCAGAAACAGTTGGCTCAATGGCCTTTAGATATAAAGCAAGCCTGGAGCATCGGTTTTGTTTTTGTTAGAGAAAAAGAGCATTATTGGCATTTCCCCGCTAGACAGTGGACAGAGCAGCAAATTCAGGATTATTTTTTTAAACGTTTTGGAAAGGAAGGCCGGTTTATCTCCTACCCTGAACTAAGTTTAAAGCAGCTAAGGATCGATGAGATTCCTGAACTTTTGATCATCATCCCTTACGATCCTAGAAAGGAGAAACAATAATATGGCCTTATTAGAACTACATGATGTGAATTATCAGACAGATGATCGATTGATTTTGAATCAGATCACTTTATCTGTTGAAAAAGGTGATTTTTTAACGATTACTGGTCCCTCTGGCGGAGGAAAAAGTACCCTGCTGCGACTGATTGCTTCTTTATTAACGCCGACAAGCGGCGAGATACTTTTTGAAGGAAAAGCGCAGCAAAACTATGACTATACTGCCTATCGACAACAGGTATCGTATTGCTATCAACAGCCCTCTTTATTTGGAGATACGGTAGAAGATAATTTAACCTTTCCCTATCTAATAAGAGAAGCAGAACCTAATCGGAAGGACATGCTGGATCAGCTTCAATTAGTTGATCTGCCAGAAAGCTATTTTTATAAAAGTATCAATGAACTTTCTGGCGGTGAGCGTCAGCGGATCGCATTGATTCGTAATATTTTATTCCTGCCTAAGGTTTTGCTTTTGGACGAGGTAACAGCGGGCTTAGACGAACAAACGAAAACAATTATTCATCGCCTAATGGATGACATTCAGAAAAAAGGCTGCACCATTCTTCAGGTCACTCATGATGAAGCAGAAATCAATTCTGCAAAGAAATTACTACATGTTCAAGGAGGAAAACTGGATCAATGAATCAACTTGCTGTAAATAATCTTTCTCTGTTGTTAGCCTTTGCACTTGTCTTAATCGCTGTTGGAATAAGCTATAAAGAGAAGTTGAACTTATCTAAAGATATTTTCTTCAGCATTGTACGGGCAATTATCCAATTAGTCATTGTCGGCTATTTATTGAAATACATTTTTCAAGTTAACAACAATTTACTGACTTCAGGGATGAGTCTTTTTATTGTATTAAATGCGGCGTGGAACGCCCATAAAAGAAATCCTGCTCGCCAAAAAAAATACCTGCACTCTTTGGCAGCTATTTTCGTAAGTACCTATATCACTCTTGGTGTATTGATTTTAGCAGGAGCAATCAAATTCATCCCTTCGCAAATCGTACCTATCACGGGAATGATCGCCAGCAATTCGATGGTGGCGCTCGGCTTATGTTATCGTGCGTTGAATACGCAATTTCACGACTTGCGACAACAAACTTTGGAGAAATTAGCTCTAGGTGCTTCTATCAAATTGGCCTCTAAGCCTATTCTTCAGCAAAGCATCAAAACAGCGATGCAGCCCACAATTGATTCTGCCAAAACAGTCGGTTTGGTTAGCTTGCCGGGGATGATGTCTGGGTTAATCTTCGCTGGCCTTGATCCGGTCCACGCAATCAAATATCAGATCATGGTCACCTTTATGCTGTTATCAGCTACCAGTCTGGGATCTATCATCGGCGGATACTCTGCTTATAAAAACTATTTTAATGAAAATCATCAATTGACAATTTAATTCGAAAAAGGCCTCCAAAAGTTCGCTTTCGGAGGCCTTTTCTTAGACTAATAAATTATAGAGTGTTTTATTTTGACTTAGTTCAATGTACGTTGAATCAAATGTCTTAAGTCGCTTCAGCAAATTTGGTAACGTTTCAGGCTTCTTCAATAAGACACCTATCACGACTGGTCCGGTTCCACGATTACTCTTTTTCGTATATTCAAATCGAGTAATGTCATCCCCTTCTCCTAGAACTTCCGATACAAATTCTTTTAAAGCGCCGGGACGCTGTGGAAAATTCACCACAAAATAATGCTTCAACCCTTCATAAATCAATGAGCGTTCTTCGATTTCAGCCATTCGATTAATATCATTATTTCCACCGCTGATAATGCAAATGACCGTTTTGCCTTTGATTTTATCTTTCATTAAATCTAAGGCGGCCACGCTTAAAGCACCCGCAGGTTCCACTACGATCGCTTGCTTCCCGTAGAGATCTAAAATAGTTGAACAGATTAGTCCTTCATCAACAGACATCAACTCATCTACGTATTCTTTACTGTGAGAATATGTGATTTCACCGACACGTTGAACGGCGGCGCCATCGACAAACTTGTCAATCTCATTCAATTTGACCGGCTGTTCTTCCTCAAAGGCTGCCTGCATAGAAGCAGCACCTTTTGGCTCAACGCCTATTACTTTAGTGGTTGGTGAAGTATTTTTTACGTAGGAGGAGACACCGCTGATCAAGCCCCCACCACCGATAGCAGAGATGACGTAATCAGGTTTGTAGCCTTCACTTTCTGCGTCCGTCATCATTTCCAACGCCAAGGTTCCTTGACCGGCAATAATATTTTTATCGTTAAAAGGATCAATAAATGTCATGCCGTTTTCTTCACAGTATTTTCTTGCGGCAGCGGCAGAAGCATCAAAGGTATCACCAACTAAATGAATATCCGCAAACTCACCACCAAAGAACTTCACTTGAGAAACTTTTTGCTGCGGTGTAGTAGTCGGCATAAAAATTGCTGCTTTTGTTCTTAACTCATGACAGGTATAAGCGACACCCTGTGCATGATTTCCCGCACTCGCACAAACTACACCCTTTTTCAATTCTGCCTCTGGAAGCTTCTTAATTGCGTAATAAGCGCCGCGTAACTTAAATGAACGAACTTTCTGCAGGTCTTCTCTTTTCAAAAGCACCGTTGCCTGATACTTTTCGGATAAATAACGATCATATTGCAACGGTGTATGGTTTACAGCGTTTTTCAATAATTGATACGCACTGCGGACCTCGGTATCTTTGATCAATTCCATCGCTGCACCTCCACTAATCTTTACGACTTACAAATGGCATCATTTTTCTTAATTCACCGCCGACTTCTTCAATTTGATGTCCAGCACTTTCAGCACGCATCTTCTTGAATTCAGGGAAGCCATTCTTATTATCGTCAATGAAGCCTTTCGCAAATTTACCATTTTGGATATCAGTTAACACTTCCTTCATCCCGGCTTTTGCTGTTTCAGTGATTACGCGAGGACCAGAAACATAGTCGCCGTATTCAGCTGTGTTAGAGATTGAATTACGCATTTTGGCAAAGCCACCTTCATAAATCAAATCGACAATCAACTTCATTTCATGGCAAACTTCAAAGTAAGCCAATTCAGGTTGGTAGCCAGCTTCAACTAGGGTTTCAAATCCAGCTTCGATCATACTAGTTAAACCACCGCAAAGCACTGCTTGTTCCCCGAATAAGTCTGTTTCGGTTTCTTCCTTAAAGGTTGTTTCCAAGACACCTACTCGTGTAGCACCGATTCCTTTCGCATAAGACAATGCCAAATCTTGAGCAGTTCCTGTTGCATCTTGATAAACAGCGAATAAGGCAGGTACCGCAAAACCTTCAGTAAAGGTACGACGGACCAAATGCCCTGGACCTTTAGGAGCCACTAAGAATACATCGACATTCTTCGGTGGATTGATAACGTCAAAGTGAATATTGAACCCATGAGCAAAGACTAAAGCATCGCCTTCCTCTAAGTTTGGTGCGATTTCATTTTCGTAAAGTGTTCCTTGAATTTCATCTGGAGCTAAAATCATGACTACTTCGGCTTTCTTTGTTGCTTCAGCTACTGGCAACACGTCAAACCCATCTTCGCGAGCAGCCTCAGCGGATTTTCCTTCTCGAATACCGATCACTACTTGATGACCTGTATCTCTAAGATTTTGTGCATGAGCATGGCCTTGAGATCCATACCCTACCACTGCGATTGTTTTTCCTTCCAAAGCATCCTTCGCTACTGCATCATCATAATAAACTTTAACCATAATTTTTCCTCCAATTTTTTAAACTATATTAATAGCAAAACGAATAATCAATTTTGCGTTTAACCTCTGCTAAATCCGGTAACACCGGTTCTTGCTAATTGCTTAATTCCATAAGGTCGCAATACGTCAATACACGCATTGACCTTATCTGTAGAGCCAGCCACTTGTACCACGATTGTTTTCAATCCTACATCTACAACGTCCGCTCTAAATGGATCAATCATCGCCTGAATCTCAGAGCGCGTAGCCGCTGGCGCACTGACTTTGATCAAGGCCAACTCTCGTTCTAAATGCGGCTCATCGGTTACATCAGAAACTTTAACGACATCGATTTGTTTATTTAATTGCTTTGTTACTTGTTCGACATCCGCTAAGGTATCCGCTTGAATAATGATCGTCATCCGCGATTCGCCGTCTTTTTCCGTTCGCCCGACGGAGACACTGTCCATGTTTACTTGCCGACGATTTAGCACACTTGTAATTCGACTGAGCACCCCTGCTTGGTCATGAACCATTGCTGTAATCATCCGTCTCATCTTAATCAACCCCTAACATTTGATCATTTGGCATCCCGGCTGGGATCATCGGTAATACATGCTCTTTATTGCAGATCATGACCTCAATCAGCATTGGTCCAGGTGTAGCAAAAGCCTCCTGTAACTCCTTCTCCAAAGAAGCTGGGTCGGTAATTTTCTTATTCCCAATTCCATAAGCCTCCGCCATTTTCATAAAGTCTGGCTGCTCATGAAAGACGGATTGGGAGCGTCGTTCATTGTAAAACTTCTCCTGCCATTGCCGAACCATTCCCAATGATTGATTGTTCAATAAGACAAATTTGATGTCCAATTGGTGTTGGTTTAAGATTGCCAGCTCCTGATTCGTCATTTGGAACCCGCCATCTCCCACAAAAACAACTACGGATTCTTTTGGTTTACCAAATTTCACGCCGATTCCTGCGGGGATGCCATACCCCATAGTCCCAAGTCCACCACTGGTGATCAGCTGCTTAGGAAATTGGAATGGATAATATTGAGCTACCCACATTTGATGTTGTCCTACGTCTGTTACAACATAGGATTTTCCTTTTGTAATTCGACCGATGATTTCTATTACTTCTTGCGGTTTGATGATTTTTTCGTGACGATCATATTTTAATGGATACTTTTTCTTCCGTTCATCACAGAGATCACGCCAAGCTTGGCAATCAGGAGCTTCAATTTCGATTGACAGCATTTGCTGCAAAGCAATTTTTGCATCGCCAACAATCGGTACATCCGTCTTGATGATTTTGCCGATTTCAACTGGATCCACGTCAATATGAGCAACTTTCGCATGTGGTGCAAAAGCTTCAGGTGAACAGGCAAGGCGATCATCAAAACGACTGCCAATATTAATTAACAGATCCGTTTCCATCATTGCCATATTTGCTACATAGGTCCCATGCATTCCGCCCATTCCTAAGAAATTAGGGTCATCATGGGGCAGTAGCCCTAAGCCTAAAAGCGTACTAACGGTTGGAATTTGGTATTTATCAACAAACTGCCTTAATTCCTCAGCACCATTCGCTGCTACTACTCCGCCGCCAACCAAAAGAAGAGGTTTTTTAGCTTTCTTTAGTAAGCTCATTAAGCGTTCAACCTGTAAAATCGAGGGGGTCGTTGTTGGCTGATAGCTTTCTAAATGAACCGGCCGATCAATCTTTGGATTTGATTTCAATACTGTGATGTCCTTCGGTAAATCAATCAAAACTGGTCCTTTGCGTCCAGTTGTAGCAATATGGAAGGCTTCATTAACGATACGTGGAAGCTCTTCGATGTCGCGAACTTGATAATTATTTTTGGTGATGGGAACGGTAATTCCCAGCATATCCGCTTCCTGAAATGCGTCTTTTCCGATTCCTGGAGTTGTTACCTGACCAGTGATTACTACTAGTGGAACAGAATCGATCATTGCATCAGCGATTCCTGTCACGACATTCGTTGCACCTGGACCGCTAGTTACGATCACAACTCCCGGTTTTCCTGTAGCTTTCGCGTACCCTTCAGCTGCGTGAACTGCACCCTGCTCGTGCCGTGTGAGAATATTTGGGATAGATTCATCATAAAGGGAATCAAATAATGGTAGGACGGACCCTCCGGGATACCCAAAAATCAATTCGACTCCTTGATGCTCCAGGCACTTGATTAACAAATCAGCACCATTGTATAGGTTTTCTGTTTCCACTTTTTGTTTCATTTCTTCCACCCCGATTCCCCCTATTCTTCAGGCAATTTCATGACACCGCCAGTATGTGCTGAAGTGACCATTGCCGAGTAACGTGCTAACCAGCCTTTTTTGACCTTCGGCTGGAATTTTTTTAACCCCTCTTGCCGTTTTGCTAATTCTTCTGCTGATACATCCACATTCAATGTTCGATTCGTTAAATCGATCGTGATTTCATCACCATCTTGAACCAGCGCGATTGGTCCACCTGCAGCAGCTTCTGGAGAGATATGTCCAACAGCGATTCCTCGAGTAGCTCCTGAGAAACGCCCATCAGTAATCAGTGCTACATCTTTCCCTAAACCACGCCCGACAATACTAGACGTCGGTGCCAACATTTCCGGCATACCAGGTCCGCCTTTTGGACCTTCGTAACGAATAACAACAACATGTCCTTTCGTAACTGTGTGATTGTCAATAGCTTCCACCGCTTCATCATGGGAGCTAAAGCAAATCACTTTTCCTTTAAAGACCTTAATACTTGGGTCTACTCCCCCGACCTTAATTACACTACCTTCTGGTGCAATGTTGCCATATAAGATAGAAAGACCGCCGACTGGACTATAAGGAGACGTTTTCGGATGGATTACCTCTTCATTCCGAATTTTTGCAGATGCAACACTTTCCCGTAAGGTTTTGCCTGTCACTGTGATTCGATCAGAATGAATCGCTCCGTCAATGGAAACCAATTCATTGATAATTGCTGGAACACCACCTGCCTCATGGACATCGTGCATCGAATAATTAGAAGACGGCGCGATTTTTGAAAGGTAAGGAACTCTTTTTGCAATCTCATTGATATCGGATTGATCGTAATCAATCTCTGCTTCATTCGCGATTGCCAATGTATGAAGAACCGTATTAGTTGAGCCGCCCATCGCCATATCTAACGCGAAGGCATCATCAATAGCGTCCTTAGTCACGATATCTCGTGGTTTGATTTGTTTCTTCACAAGATCCATTAAATGCTTCGCCGATTCACGAACCAACTCACGACGCTCATCAGAAACAGCCAAAATTGTCCCATTTCCTGGTAAAGCTAACCCAAGAATCTCTAATAGACAGTTCATAGAATTTGCTGTAAACATTCCGGCGCATGAACCACAAGTTGGACACGCATTTTGTTCCATAAAGAGAAAATCTTCTTTGGTCATTTGACCTTCTTTAAATGCGCCAACAGCTTCAAACATTGACGAAAGTGTCGTTTGGTGACCACGGGGATCAATCCCAGCCTTCATTGGACCGCCTGAACAAAAGATGGATGGCACATTCGTTCTCATAGCAGCCATGATCATTCCCGGAGTGATTTTGTCACAGTTGGGAATATAAAATACTCCGTCAAACCAATGGGCGTTAATGACTGTTTCTGCCGCATCAGCGATAAGTTCTCTACTCGGCAGCGAGTAGCGCATTCCGATATGCCCCATCGCAATTCCATCGTCTACACCAATCGTATTGAATTCGAACGGAATGCCTCCGGCTTCACGAATCGCTTCTTTTGCTACATCGGCGAGTTCTCGTAGGTGGACATGTCCAGGTACAATATCGATATAAGAATTACAAATAGCAATAAATGGCTTATCCATATCGTGGATATTTTTTACTTGGCCAGTCGCGTATAACAAACTTCTGGCGGGTGCTGCATCAATACCTTTTTTAATCTGATCACTTCTCATAGTCACATCTCCCTACCTTCAAAAAAAGAGCATCCCATCAATAAATGGGATGCTCTTGCAAGAATCCCATTTCTAACGCAAATAGGACTCAAACTAACGGTTGTTACTTCTCCGCGTTCTAAGTCCTGGACTCAATAATTAATAAGACGATGCCATCAAAATTATTGTATTTACTCTTGCGCATAAAAATCGGCTCCTTGTTTTTTCTAATAATATCTTAATCATTTTTTTATACTATACATTTCATAAGATTAAAAGTCAATGAATTTTCAGAATATTTTCTAACTTAGCAATTTTTTGGTTTCTTACTGGTAAAAAAGAGTCCTCTAGCACCAATATTAATATCCTCTTAAGTAGTAAGTTCTCATGATGGCTCTCTAATAAATTATTTTCATAAAACATTAAAAAAGCCCGACAATATTTGTCGAGCTTATCCTGCAAATTGACTATTGTACAAATTCGCGTAGAAATCACCTTTTTTCATTAAACTCCGATGGCTGCCCTGTTCAATGATCGAACCATCCTTCATCACTAAAATCAGATCGGCATTTTTTATGGTAGATAAGCGATGCGCAATCACGAAGCTGGTCCTTTCAGCAGTTAAACGATCCATCGCCTGTTGGATCATTCCCTCTGTTCGTGTATCTACGCTAGAGGTTGCCTCATCTAAGATTAACAACTGCGGATCTGCTAAGATCGCTCGAGCAATCGTTAAGAGTTGCTGCTGACCTTGTGAAATCTGACTGCCATCTGATGAGATGATGGTATCATAACCGTTTGGCAATGTTCGGATAAAGTGATGACATTGTGCGTCTCTTGCTGCTTGAATAATTTCCTCCTTTGTCGCCTCTGGATTGCCGTATGCAATATTATCAGCTACACTTCCTTCGAACAGCCATGTGTCCTGCAAGACCATACCAAACTTCTGGCGAATGGCCGACCGTGAAAAATGACTGATATTCTTACCGTCTACTTCGATTTGCCCCCCAGTCAATTCATAAAAACGCATCAATAAATTGATCATCGTTGTCTTACCCGCACCTGTCGGACCAACGATTGCTACCATCTGCTTGGGCTTCACCTTGAAGTTCACGTCATCCATTAAAAGCCGATCTGGAGTATAGCCGAATGCAACATGCTTAAAAGTTACTTCACCACGAAGGTTTTCTGGAACGGCAACACTTAATACTTCTTCTGTTTCTTCCTCCAGATCTAAAAGCTCAAAAATTCTCTCTAAGGCTGCAAAAGCGCTTTGCAAACTATTGATTACATAGGAGACCTGTGTAATTGGTTCGGAAACTTGATTCACATATTGCAGATAAGCTTGAACCAAACCAATCGATAGTTGTCCATTGATCACCATGATGCCCCCAACAACTGCGCTCGTCACAAATCCTAACTGGTTGATTAAACGAATTAATGGGTTGATGGCAAAGCCAACAAATTGGGCTTTTTTGAAGGCTTGGAACTGTGCCTCATTCAATTTATCCAATTCCTCGGCAGTTTCCTTTTGCCGATTATAAGCTTTAATAAGTAGATTTCCCGAATAATTTTCCTCAGCCTTTGTTCCTACAGCCCCTAATGCTGCTTGATTTTCAGAAAAATACTCTTGATTTTTATGAGCCAGATAATTGGTCAGCAATAAGCTAATCAATAAAATCACAACAATCCCTAGCGTTAAAAGCGGACTCAAATAAATCATCAAGCCTAAACCAATAACGATGGATAAAATCGCTGAAATCATTTGCATTAAACCGACTTGCAAGACTTCAGAGACTTTATCTAAATCCAAGGTCGCTCTTGTTAATATATCACCGGTTTTATATTGATCAAAAAACTTCATCGGTAAATGATTCAGCTTCTCTGTCAATGTTTTTCTAAGTCGTAAAGTTAGTGTCTCAGCAACGCTCGCCATCGTATATTCCTGTAATAAGGAAAAGAGTGATACGCCACCCCACGTTAAAAAGAGTAGAAGCACTGGGCGCCGTAATGCTTCAACTATATTTTTTAAAGATGCCTGCTGTGTTCTCAGCAGACCTATAATGGCATCCAATCCCCATCCTAAGATTAAGGGAGTGATCGCCATTAATGTGGCAAAGCAAATAGCTGAGCCAACAATAATGATAAATCGACGCTTCTGCTCCATCAGCAATTTAAACAATCGTAATCCCGTTTTTTTAAATTCTTTTGGTTTTTCAGACACTAACTCTTTTTCATCAACTTGCTTGATGCTCATGCTTCTTCCCCTCCATTCCTTGAGATTTGGCAAATTCTTGGTACACCTTACAGGTACGGAGCAACTCTTCGTGCGTCCCTTTACCCACGATTTTTCCTTCTTCTAAAACAATGATTTGGTCCGCATCCTTAATCGTCGATAGCCGTTGAGCGACAATCACAATTGCCGCGTCTTGCAGATAACTCTTTAAAGCCTTCCGCAGCTTAGCGTCTGTTTGATAATCTAAGGCTGAGAAACTATCATCAAAGAAATACAGATCAGCAGGCTTGATTAACGCACGTGCAATACTCAAACGTTGTTTTTGCCCGCCGGAGAAGTTATTTCCCTTCTGAGCAACCAAAGCATCATACTGACCATCGAGGGTATTAATAAATGCAGCCGCTTGAGCTACTTCGGCTGCCTGCTTCATTTCTTGTTCTGTAGCTGACGGCTTACCAAACAGAAAATTCTCTCGAATCGTTCCGCTAAATAAGAAAGCTTTCTGAGGAACGTAACTAATTCGCTCTCTTAACGCTTCTTGTGTAACGCATTGTACAGGTTTATCAAGAAAACGTATCTCTCCTTTCGTCGTATCCTTTAAACGCAGCAAGGCTTTAGCAATAGTGCTCTTCCCTGAGCCTGTTCCGCCCACAATCGCTGTCACACCTTTAGGAATGTCAAAGCTAATATCGGATAGAACTGATTCTTCTGCTCCGCTGTATGCAAAATCGACATGATCAAAAACGGCGATCGGTGCATCCTCTTTCAATTCAAAGGATACTTTCGCTCCATCCACGATCTCTTCCTCTTTCGTTAATACTTCATCGATCCGTTCCAATGAAGCTAAAGCCTTTGGAATCATGACAATAACCATGGCTGCCATTGTTAGGAACCATAGACTCAAGATAGTATATTCACTGATTGCTGTTAAACTTCCGATAGGGACATTTCCTTGAAGTACAAGAACACCGCCAAAGGCTAATACTGCGGTCATTCCTAAGCCCATCACTAAGTTGACTGTTGGATTTAGGACGGCAAATAATTTGTTCACGCGAATCATTACCTCTGCATAATTACTAAAGGTTTGATCTGTCCGTTTCTTTTCAAAGCTAGTTTTATTGAATGCTCTAATCACACGAACCCCTGTATAAAACTCTCTCAAGATTTGCATCATTTTATCCATCCGCTGCTGCATCACCTCTGCAAGCGGAATGGCCTTTTTGATCACCAATAAGGCTACAATTGAAAATAGAGCGATTGAAGCCATGGGAATCCAAACAAAGCGCCACGAAATGACCCCCGTTAAAACGATTGAAGCCAAACAAATCAACGGTGCTGGAATAATCATTTGAAAGACCATCATCATAATTTGCTGAATATTGGTGATGTCGCTAGTTGTTCGCGCGAGTAGGGTTGGTGTCCCAAACTCATCCATGTCAGCCATGGAGAGCTGCTGTGTTTTGTTGACTAATTGTTTCCGTAAAAAATAGCCGAAACGTCCAGCCAAAATCGCGGAATAATAGCTGGCGATAATTGACACGATCCCCGTCAATACAGCTATCCCCAGCATAAATGCACCATTACGCCAAATCGCTCCTTGATCCTGAGTTAAAATACCTTCATCTATAATTTCAGCAACATAGTAAGGAATCATTAGCGTTCCAACCGCTTGCACGATCATTAAGATGAAGGTGCCGAAGAACATCTTATGATATTCTTTGAAAAAGATTTTGAATAGTTTCATCTTTTTTTCCCTCCTTCTTCTATGGTAGAATAAACTGTAACGTTACGTCACAGTCAAGCAGGAAAGGAATTTTTTTAATGAAAGAATTATTAACGATTAGCGAGATGGCAAAATACGCGGGCATTAGCCGAAGAACCTTAATTTACTATGACCAAATCGATCTTTTTAAACCTGCAAAAGTTGGCGAAAACGGCTATCGCTATTATGGTATTGATCAATATTTTGAGTTAGACGTCATTTTATTATTGAAAAATCTTGACGTCTCCTTAGAAGACATTCATGTATTTTTAAAGAACCGGAACGTTGACTATGTTTTAGATGGATTTATTCGACAGAAACAAAAAGTGAATGAACAAATAAATAAACTAAATGGCATTCGGGATTCTTTAGATAGCTACATCGAACGCTATACTACCCTAAAAAACTTCGATCTTGAATCTATCACTCTTTCCTATCGAGAGGCTGAGTCCTTCGTCATTTCTGAGACAATCGAGAATTATGATATAAACTCTGTTCAAATTTACGGTCGTTTCTATTCCTCTGTAGAAAGCAGGGATTTATTTAGCGGATACCCGATTGGTTTCCTTGTGGATGGTTCCGCCTTTTATCAGGAAAATTTCCACACCGCTCCTTATCGCGCCTTAGTAAAGATCTCCGAGGATCGCCTGCACATTTATGATCAGCAACGTGTAGTAAAGCGTCCAGCGGGGTACTATGTTTCTGGTTTTATGAAAGATGAGATTCACCACATCAATACCTTTAACAATCGCTTTAAGAACTATCTGAAGGAGAATAAACTAGAATTAAATGGAGATATTTGGGAATTGCTTTGGCAGGATGAGACTACCTCTGAACAGCCAGAAGATCAGGTATTTGAAGTATTAATTCCTGTCCAATATAAAGAAGGAAAATAGCTTATTTATCGGTTTCTTGCTCAAAATAATCTTGACAGCTTGATAAATTAGATGGTAGGCTTTATAAAGTAATAAACGAAGGGAGAGAGTACAATGATTAAGACAAATTATCTAAACTTCATACATTCGATTGAACGGTTGGATCTGTTTTGTTCGAAGCAAGAGTCTTATTCTACAGGCTCTCTAAGCTTCTGAATAAAGCCTATTTGTTAAACTGTCAATCGAAGGATTGGCAGTTTTTTTGTTTCATAAAAATTAAGTCGAAGATATTGAAAAATCAACGGAGGTGTTCCCTATGAGTGGAAAAAGAAAGAAGTTAGACCTATATACAAATTAAGAAGAGGAATGATTTAATTCCTCTATGAGAGGATTAAATATGTTAACAATAAAAGGAAAATACAATACAGCGACTGTCTATACTGATAATTTAACTGACAGTACAGTGGGTCAAATCATGACCCTTTGCAATCAAAAATTTACGAAGGATGCAAAAATTCGAATTATGCCTGACACTCACAGCGGTTCCAGTTGTGTGATCGGGACAACAATGACTATACAGGATCAGGTAGTCCCTAATCTCGTAGGTGTCGATATCGGCTGCGGCTTATACGTCGCAAAAATCAAGAAGGGGGTCAAACTCAATTTTGATAAACTCGATCGAATCATACGCAACCGTATACCCAGTGGACATCATTCCCACAGCAAACCGCAATATACTTTTCCTCTAGAAGGCGTTGAGGCACCAATTCATCGAGGAAGAGTGTTACGAAGCTTGGGAACGTTAGGCGGAGGAAACCACTTCATTGAGGTTAACGAAGGATCAGATGGCTTTTACTTGGTGGTTCATAGTGGCAGTCGCCTGTTAGGTAAAGAAATTGCGGAATATCATCAAGAAATCGCTTATCAAAAGCTAACACAGCGACGGCAAGAATTAAAACAGCGAGCAGCTTCAGCAATAGATCCAGCTGAAAAGGATTTTCTGATGCAATTACGAGAGGAGATAAAAATCCCCTATGAATTATCCTATGTAGCAGAAAAGGACCTAGAAAATTATTTATCAGATATGAAAATTGCACAACAATATGCTGCCTTCAATCGACAAAGTATGGCATTGACGATCTTAAAAGCAATGAAGTGGGAAAAATATGTGATTGAAAGTTTTGACAGTCCACACAATTATATTGATCTGAAGCATATGATTTTACGTAAAGGGGCTGCCTCTGCTCGCAAGCAGGAAAAAATGATTGTTCCATTAAATATGAAGGATGGTTCAATCATTGGTATTGGGAAAGGCAATGATGAATGGAATCAATCTGGTCCCCATGGGGCTGGTCGCATGATGAGTCGCTCTCAAGCCAGAGCCTCGATCAGCCTGGAAAACTATCAGCATATGATGCGGCATGTTTGGACGACATCTGTTTCTAAAAAAACATTGGATGAGGCTCCTAAAGCGTATAAATCGAAGAAGCAGTTATTGACGAATTTGCATGAGACGATGGAAGTAAAAGAAATCATCCGGCCTCTGTATAACTTTAAAGCGTAAAGTAAAAGCTATTACTATGAAGACCTATGGAGGGTCCTGTAGTAATAGCTTTTGTACGATCATTCAACCATTTTATCTTTTTAGAGCTGCCGTTTCGCTTCATCAGCAGGAATCACTGTAATACCTGATTTAATGAGTTTAGCGTTCCAGGACTCAATGACATGATTCGCGTTCTTCACAAAAGTACTATGGGCATCCTTTAATAAACAAATCCTATATCCCTTGGCTTGCCCCTTTAAACAAGCAGCTTGGACACAACCATTCGTAACAAAGCCACAAATATACAATTCTTGCATATCAAGTTTTCACAATAATTTCTCAAAACCTGGCTCATCAAAAATGTTGCTTCTTCTTTTATCGAAAATCAGTGATTCCTCAGGACAATCAAGGGTAGCATCTAACGTCCATAACGCTGACTCGTAAATTAATGATGTTTTATTGGTATGCCGAGTAAAAATAATCGGTTGCTGAGCTTTCTGAAATGAAGCAACCATTGTATTAATAGCAGAAACCGTTTGAGCCTTCTCATAAATAGTTTTATCAAGTATCCCCTTCTGTCCATCTAAAACAAGTAATACTTTTTTCTCATCGACTTACCTCCTAACCAATCAACAAAAAATGCTATACACTTCCGAATAGTCAAAATTCTAATTTAACAAGATTTGGTAATTTCATTATAAAGCCTCGATCACACAAAATAAACACTTCGTTTTAGTTCCTGTTACATAAAGAAGTACTGGTAACAAAAAAGACTCAACATCTCTGCTGAGTCTTCATTAATTAGGGCGAATGATGGGAATCGAACCCACGAGTGTCGGAGCCACAATCCGATGCGTTAACCACTTCGCCACATCCGCCATTACCCTATTCAATTTCAAATAAAAAACTAAGATGAAATAACATCTTAGCTCTTTATACCGGCGGCCGGGGTCGAACCGGCACGCCCGTGAGGGCACTGGATTTTGAGTCCAGCGCGTCTGCCAATTCCGCCACGCCGGCATGTCAATAAATATTCTAGTACTAAGGCGGTAACCGGATTTGAACCGGTGATGAAGGTTTTGCAGACCTCTGCCTTACCACTTGGCTATACCGCCATTATACTATTGTTTTCTTCCTAGAACAAGTTATTTTCAAGAGAGTTTCCTGAAACTTTTCTAAGAAAACTGGGGTAGCTGGATTCGAACCAACGC
>NZ_JXLA01000111.1 GCF_001886185.1 Enterococcus raffinosus
CTGATAGACTTCGTAGCCTTGCTTTAGGGAGTCATCGTAAGACAACAGGCGATCGACGATTTCTGCTTCCGTTAGATGTGCCCGAAAAGAAGGTCGCCAGTAGCGGTGTCTCCCCTTCAATTCCCACGCATTCTTCTGAAGCAGTTTCCAGTATTTCTTTAAATGTTTTGATCGACTGTCGCCTTTTCTAAAGGACTTCATTACCTGAATTCGGTGATTGGTAAATGCTCGGCCAATGTGTTGACTGATATGAAAGTGATCGGCGACGATTCGGGCATTCGGAAAACAATCTTTCACCAATGTACGATAGGGTGTATAGAAATCTGAAACCACTAGACGTACTTGTTCCCGTACCTTTCTGGGATAACGCAAGAAATAGTCGCGCAAAGGATCGAGTTGACGATTTTCCACAATGTCGATCAGTTGATGGGTTTTGCCATCCATCATGACAAAGCTCATAGCACCCGAGACATTTTTCACTGATTTGAATTCATCAAAACACAACACTTCTGGCAGTGGCTGGTTCAAAGAAACGGTTTTAGGCCGAAGGCTGCGAAGGATCCGAATAACCGTTGTTGGAGAAACGTGTTTCATGCGTGCAATCAAGGACATAGAAAGAGGCTCACTTAATAGTTCGAGAACGGCTTGTTTGACTCTGCGGGCAATGGAGCAGTGACGATCACTAACCGAATCTTCGGCTAAAAAAGTTTTTCCACAGTGTTTACACTTAAAGCGTTGCTTGTTTATCCGCAGAATCGTCTTGTAGTTACT
>NZ_JXLA01000112.1 GCF_001886185.1 Enterococcus raffinosus
AGTAACACATCCACCCGTGAGAACGGGTGGCTTTTTAACACCTCTAGAAGAGGTCACTACTCGCCTACTCCATAAATGGAGCTTTCTAAAAGACCACCAACCGCTCTTCGCTCGCTACTTTATTTCTTTTTCTTCATTTTGAATGGATCAACGTATTCTCGTTTACTTATACTATCTCGGATTCGATCATCTGATTCTTGCTCTCGTATATATTTTTCAATTGTTTTCTGGTTCAGACCGACTGTGCTCACGTAATACCCCTTTGACCAGAAACTTTTATTTCCATATTTATAGACTAAGTTTCCATGCTGCTCATGGATAAGCGTCGCACTTCTTCCTTTCAAGTAGCCCATGAACTGCGAGATACTTATTTTTGGTGGTACTTTTACCAACATGTGAATATGATCTGGCATTGCGTGTGCTTCGATTATTTCTACCTCTTTCATCTCGCAAAGCTTCCTCAAAATTCTTCCAATATCTTTTCTTAATTCCCCATAGATTACTTTTCTTCTATATTTTGGGGTGAAGACTATGTGATACTTACAATTCCATCTAGTATGTGATAAACTTTTGTCGTCTTTAGACATAGAAAAACTCCTTTCGATAAAATAAGCGGTTGGTAGCCACTTATTAGTATATCGAAAGGAGTTTTTATCGCTAAAGCTATTCCATCCACGCGTAGAAGCGCGCGGTTTTCTTGTTTCGTACGCTCCGCGAACGAAACTGACTAAAGTCATTAA
>NZ_JXLA01000113.1 GCF_001886185.1 Enterococcus raffinosus
TTGTTACTTTCACTTGACCAATATAGGCCAACAATTGCTAGTAGAGCCGCCCCAATCACCAATGGTATATGGTACCATTTAAAATCTGTGTCTAACTTTTGATTGATCCATGGCAACATCTTTTTCACAAATAAATAGCCCAGACCACCCACTATAACCAAAAGCAATAACAAGTTACCGAGTCCACTTCCAGTATTAGTTTCTTCGTACATTTTCATACCCCATTTCCTTCATCATTTCTTTGTTGCTTTATATCGGTTATGTACGGAGGATATTCCGTCTCGTTAACCTCGTCTACTTTTTCATTCTTGATTTCTCTCAGCATTCTTTCTACAGAGCGTTGGCTATACCCGTAACGTCTTGCTAGCTCTTGCTTGTTGTATCCAGTGTACTCATTCCGAAGCACTTCCAACATATAGGATCGTGAGATCAACCGGATTGGTAGATTCAACTGCATTCCACGATATTCCTTAAACAGGCTTAGTGTTGCATCTAATCCAATAACTTTTTCAAGCTCACGATAAATCTTATTCCAGCCTTGAATATTGATCTCATTCATCTGCCCTCCTCCATTCAAACCATCTAGTAAAATAATACCCCTTCAAAAAAAGCATATCTTGCGGCTTTTTCTGCGACATTTATTTACTTTTGTCGCAAGAGTTAATCTTTGGTATCAAATACTTTTGGATCAATATCTGCTAATTTCCATTCTTTCCTACA
>NZ_JXLA01000114.1 GCF_001886185.1 Enterococcus raffinosus
CTCTGGAATCCGTCATCCAAGATCAGCAAAGACTAAAATTAGACACCCCATTGTGGTTCTGTTTCTTCTAGGGATCTAAGGTTATCCGGATCATCATAATCAATCATCTAGGGATGCACCCCCTTCTTTTTCGCACGAGTTAAGCCCATATAAGTTTTGCCGCCGAACATAGGATAGATAATCTAAGTACCATTTTGCCAATGGTTGACGTCTTACTTCAGAACGCTTATGAATACTTGATCGAAACTGAATATTCGCCTCAAGAACACCTGCGATAAACTCCGAAAACGTATCTGGCTGACCCAACAAAGCCGCCATCACTTTTGTCCCCCAGAGATTACGGAAACGAAGTTCTACTCGAAACCAGCATGAATCACTGTCAGACTCTAACTGCTTGTCATAGACGATGATATACAGATCACTCGTACGTCTGCCAAAGTAAATACTATCGCCTGTAACCTCAGCTGTTTTAACGTGATACTCCTTAATCGTTCTGCTTACCCTGAAGCGAGAAGTCACTAGTCGTTTCTTTAGGTAGCTTTCAGCACGAGTAGGAGATAACGTTTCTTTAGTGTAACTATCTATCGCTACATCCATTCGTTTGATCGAATAACGTTCAATAGAAACATGCTTAGCTATCATCATTAGTTGTTGGAAAAAGTTTCGCCAAGAGTGATCTGCCTGCTCTTCTAAGAAACGACATCCAGC
>NZ_JXLA01000115.1 GCF_001886185.1 Enterococcus raffinosus
TTCCCTTTACTGTTCACTTTGATGCCCCACTGTGGATCAATCGATAATTCTTTTTTGATGTCCTCCGTCGTCATAGTGTATTGTTTTTCAACACTTGAAACGATTGGTTTCTCAATTATTCGAGGCTTCGAATGGGATTCGATAGCGGTGGCATCAATGGCGACATCTTCGCCAAAAATATCAAAAACATTGTCAATTTGCCTAAGTAAACGATTATTCACATCGAGCAATGAGGAACGATGTTCACTCAACGTATGAAGAATGCGAGAGAAGGTCGCTTCTGATGGGGTTCGGTCTGAATATAAAAAACCTAGACTTAACTTAAAGCGCAAATCAGACTTGATGCGAGTAACCAACGTTTTCACATCTGGAATAGCTTCCAGATAAGAAATAATCAGTGCGCGAATCGCAGCCTCGTAATTGACTGAGATGGGCGCGCCAACAGATGTTTCTTTTTGAAAGAGTCCGACAAGCGTTGAAAGATCCAATGGGGAGAAAATCTCAAGATATTTTTCTTCAATGTCCAATTGTTCTAAGATTTCTATATCAAATAGAGTCGGTTGTTGTATAATAGCCATAAGGGATCCCTCCTTCTGAGTACGTGTCTGGCTAGGACAACTTAAGTGTAACAGATGGGGAGGTTCCTTTTTTGTTTGCTTTGAAAACATTGATATAACAAGGGCTGATAATTATGAAATTAGCTCA
>NZ_JXLA01000116.1 GCF_001886185.1 Enterococcus raffinosus
GCTGGTCGGGCCATGAATGCCGGTGTTTATTTTGTCACGCAAAACAGTGACGATTTACTGGATGAACGCTTGAAGAATAATATCGGGTTGAAGTTTGCGTTTCGCAGTACCGATATTCATGAAATCAAGAAGACTTTGGAATTCTTTGGCTTAGATCAAGAAGATGAAAGCAATCAAAAACGCTTGCGAGATTTGGAAAATGGGCAATGCTTGATGCAAGATTTGTATGGTCGAGTAGGTGTTGTACAAGTTCACCCTGTATTTGAAGAACTCTTCCATGCCTTTGATACCCGTCCACCTGTTCAAGAGAGAATGGAGTGAGGAGATGAAAAAGAAACTTTTTCGGATTGTGGGAGTCGTTTTTATTAGCATCATCACTCTGACAGTTCTATTGAGTTTAGTCGGTACGGTAGCTGAGGCAACAGGTCTGGTAGATGATACAGTTGAATCAGGAAATCTCTATTCCCAATATTCTCTTGGTAACTATCAGTTGGATTTCTTTGTAGATAGCTCCTGGGATTGGTTGCCTTGGAATTGGGGGGATGGCTTAGGGAAGAGTGTGATGTATGGTCTTTATGCCATTACCAATTTTATTTGGACGGTTAGTCTCTACTTATCAAATGCCACGGG
>NZ_JXLA01000117.1 GCF_001886185.1 Enterococcus raffinosus
GCTGGTCGGGCCATGAATGCCGGTGTTTACTTCGTCACGCAAAACAGTGATGACTTGTTGGATGAACGTTTGAAGAATAATATTGGGCTAAAGTTTGCATTTCGCAGTACCGATATTCATGAAATCAAGAAAACCTTGGAATTCTTTGGATTAGATAAAGAAGATGAAAGTAATCAAAAATGCATGCGAGATTTGGAAAATGGGCAATGCTTGATGCAGGATTTGTATGGTCGAGTAGGTGTGGTCCAAGTTCATCCAGTCTTTGAAGAACTTTTCCATGCTTTTGATACCCGTCCGCCAGTTCAAGAGAGAATGGAGTGAGGAGATGAAAAAGAAACTTTTTCGTATCTTTGGAATTGTTTTAATCAGTTTGGTCACTCTGATAATACTTTTGAGCTTAGTTGGAACGGTAGCTGAGGCAACAGGTCTGGTAGATGATACAGTTGGAGCCGGAAATCTTTATTCCCAATATTCACTTGGTAACTATCAGTTGGATTTCTTTGTGGATAGTTCGTGGGATTGGCTGCCTTGGAATTGGGGTGATGGCCTAGGGAAGAGCGTAATGTATGGACTTTATGCCATTACTAATTTTATTTGGACAGTTAGTCTCTACTTATCAAATGCCACGGG
>NZ_JXLA01000118.1 GCF_001886185.1 Enterococcus raffinosus
TCCGGATCATCATAATCAATCATCTAGGGTTACACCCCCTTTTGTTTCGCACGAGTTAAGCCCATATAAGCTTTGCCGCCGAACATAGGATAGATAATCTAAGTACCATTTTGCCAATGGTTGACGTCTCACCTCTGATCGCCTATGAACACTTGATCGAAATTGAATAGTTGTTTTCAAGACATCTGAGATAAACTCCGAAAACCTGTCTGGCTGATCTAATATGGCTGCCACCACTTTTTCACCCCAGAGATTACGGAAACGAAGTTCTACCCGAAACCAACAAGAATCACTGTCAGATTCTAACTGCTTGTCGTAAACAACGATATGCAGATCACTTGTACGTTTACCAAAGTAAATACTATCGCCTGTAACCTCAGCTGTTTTAACGTGATACTCCTTAATCGTTCGGCTTATCCTGAAGCGAGAAGTCACTAGTCGTTTCTTTAGGTAGCTTTCCGCCCGGTTGGGAGATAACGTTTCTTTGGTGTAACTATCAATCGCTATATCCAAACGCTTCACTGAATAACGTTCAATAGAAACATGCTTGGATATTATCATTAGTTGTTGGAAAAAGTTTAACCATGAATGTCCCGCCTGCTCTTCTAAGAAACGACATCCAGC
>NZ_JXLA01000119.1 GCF_001886185.1 Enterococcus raffinosus
TCCAACACTTTTTCAGCGAAAATATTCGATGATACTAGGAATTTTAGGATTATTGCTCTCTAATCTTCCTCGTATGATATACTAACACAGGCAACTTGCCACGTTGGGTGGTGAGGTTGTTGAAAGATTTAATTTCGTTGGTTGTCGCACCTATTTTCGTAGGTATAGTTAGTAAACTATTTTCTTCATGGCTAGATAAGAAGGACAAAGACGATAACTAAAAGCAGGTTGCTATTCTAGCCTGATCGTTCGTACTCGCAGCGAACGAAAAAATAGCCGTTCCCTTTCGTCGCAGTCAGGGGACGGCTTTTTTTAGTGGTGCTGAAAGATTTAATTTCGTTTCGCAAATACATTTTATCATGAAAACAGTGAAAACTCAATTTCTCACTTCAGCCATAAACAATTCGTGTCATCGAGTATCTACACGCTTTTAATCATCATTATAGTACAACTAAACTACTTGGCAACTACAATCCTTATAAAAAAGATCTGCCTCTATTTTTTTATTAAGTAAATGCCACATTTTAAAAAGTGAAAAGCGGTTCATACATGTTTTTCATTGATTTAATTCATATAACTTCAAATTGGCCTACGCAGCTGCAGAACCAAA
>NZ_JXLA01000012.1 GCF_001886185.1 Enterococcus raffinosus
TGCTTTGAATCGCGGAGTATTTTTTAAGCAATTTCTTTTGCAATAAATTATAGAATGCCAGTAATATTGCCGCTAAAAAAAGCCAATTGAGTCCATTACTGATGGTGAAGCCTTTACTAAAAACCGTAATAATCACTACTCCTATAAAGGAAACCCCGGTCGCAAACCACTGCATCATAGTTATTTTTTCTTTATAGATAAATCGAGACAATAGTGCTGTAATCATTGGAACGGTGGCAATGATTACACTGCTAGTCGCTGCATTTACCTCCTTAACCCCTTTATTAAAAGCAAGCATGTAAAGAAAAAACGGTTGCTCCAGTTAAGAAGATCAGTCCTAAATCTTTACAATCCACCTTACGTAAGTGTAAAAAGGGAATTAAACAAAGTAACACAAGCGATGCAATCAAATAGCGTAAAAATCCTAAAGACTCTGAGAATATCTATCGCATCACTAATCACGACAATACAAAAGCCAAAGACCAGCACGCAATCGTAATCATGGCATATAAATGGAAACTAAAGTTCTTTTTCATTTTTTCCCCCTTGTATATTAGAGTTAGGGTTTTAACCTTCCNCAAACCAACTGTCTGCGGTATCTTTTTAATTGCTTCGCTTCAGAGTGAATCTTCGACGTTGAGGTTTTAAATAGGTGAAGCCCTCTCCTTCGACGTCGTGAACATTGCTAATTAAAATAAAGGCCTTCTCATCGACAGAGTGCACGATTTTTTTCACTTCATTGATTTCTTGCTGTGATACGACAATGTAGACGATACGTTTCAATTCTGATGAAAAACCACCTTCACCGTGTAAGTAAGTCACCCCACGCTCTAAATGAGCCATCAGTAACTCAGCGATTACATTACTTTCGTTAGAGATAATCATCACACCTTTAGCCGCATATCCACCAGATGAAAGCATATCTACTACTTTACTAAATACAAATGAGACGATCAAAGTGTACATCATTCGTTTCAAATCTAAATAAGTCAGTGAACAAATCAAAACAATAATATCAAAAACCAATAGAGATTTTCCCATTGTAAACCCGATTTTTTGTTCTAAAATCCGTGCGATAACATCCGCACCGCCAGTGGTCCCACCATTTCGATAAACCAGTCCGCTACCGAATCCGGCAAATAGCCCAGCTAAGATGGAAACAATAAAAAGATCATGGTCCAAATTAATCTGAAGCGGTATTCTTTGCCAAATCCATAAGAAAACGGAAAGGCAAACGGTACCCAAGATGGTGTAATAGAACGACCGTTTTCCCAAAATTTTCCCACCAATTAAAATCAATGGGATATTAATAAGCAAGGTAGTATAAGCAGGATCGATGCCAAAAAGGGCTCGAATAATCAAAGTAATACCAGTGACGCCGCCTTCTGCCAAGTGATTTGCAATATTCAAATACACTAGACCAAAGGCATATATGGCTGTTCCCACCACAATAAATAGAATTTCTTTGATTCGTGTAGACATAGTCGTTTCCATACGACACCTCCTGATTTTGAATGTATAAATCGATTTTAAACAAATGCTGTGTACTCATCCGGCACACAATTTCAGTCCTCAATCAACATAGCATGAATTTCAGATAGTTACAACAACATGATAGGAAACAAATCTGTTTTTTGATAAGATAGGTTTGAGGTGGTTTGATGAATGAAAAGACAATGAGAATCATGCAACAAGAAGTTGATGATTATATACAACAATTTAAAACAGGTTATTTTTCCCCACTGGGTCAATTGGCTCGTTTAACAGAAGAAGTGGGTGAACTAGCTCGCGAAGTGAATCATCATTATGGAGAAAAAACGAAAAAGGATTCTGAGAGACCAAATACAGTTGAAGAAGAGCTAGGGGATGTATTATTTGTCACAATTATTATGGCGAATTCTCTAGGAATTGATCTAACAGAAGCTTTCGATCAGAATATGAAGAAGTTCAATCGGCGGGATCGCTTTAGATTCGAACGTAAAGATGGATTGACAGAAGGTGAGTCAAAATGAGATTAGAAGCATTTCCTTTAGAATTTCAAGGAGCAATGCCCATTTTACGTAAATTACAGAATGCTGGATACGAGGCCTATTATGTCGGGGGAAGCGTTAGAGATATCTTATTGAATAAGCCAATTCATGATGTGGATATTGCAACAAGTGCCTTTCCAGCTGAAGTGAAGGAGCTTTTTCATCGAACCATTGATGTCGGCATTGATCATGGGACCGTCATGGTGATTACTAAAGAAGCGACCTATGAGGTAACCACGTTTCGAACAGAATCCACGTATCAAGACTATCGTCGACCAGACCATGTAGAATTCGTCCGTTCATTAAAGGAAGATTTAAAACGAAGAGACTTTACGATCAATGCATTAGCAGTTGGTATTGATGGCACTGTGATTGACCTTTTTGATGGGTTGGACGATCTGCGCAATAAGATATTGCGGGCAGTAGGCAATCCTTACGAGCGTTTTCATGAGGATGCTTTACGAATGATGCGTGCATTACGTTTTGTTAGTCATTTGGGTTTTACTTTAGAACCTGAAACATTTCAAGCGATTCAAGAATACCACTCTTTGTTGGCGAAAATATCGGTGGAGCGTATCAATGTAGAATTTGTAAAATTAATGATGGGTTCGTTTCGTGAAGCCGGGTTACGTTCTTTTGTGGAGTCAGAATGCTACATTTACTGTCCAGGTCTAAGAAACTATGGAGAAGCCCTATTAAACTTCTCAGAACTAAGAGGGCCGGCAATTCCGACTGAACGGCAGGCATGGACTTTGCTAATGACAATGATGGACATGAACATTACCGATATTCGCCATTTCATGAAAGAATGGAAATGTTCCAATCAATTAATTCGTGAAGTGACACAGATGGTACCAGCACTTCAATTTCGTTTAAAATATGAGTGGGACAATTGGACCTTGTATCAATTGGGACGAGAATTGGCTCTTTCAGTGGAATATTTGCTTTATTATTTTGATCGCGAACCCAATTTGGCTAAAATACGCTTACTTTATCAATATTTGCCCCTTTATTCATTGAAGGATCTAGCGGTGAAGGGAAATGAAATAATGGACCACTTTGATTATCCTAAGGGGCCATGGATTAGTATGACGTTAAATACATTAGAGCGTGAGGTAGTCGAAGGAAATTTAAAGAATGAAAAAGAGCGATTATTGAATTTTGCAGAAGAATTTTTGAAAAAGGAGATGCCATGAAAAAATTAACAGAATACTATCAGGTCACAAAGGATCAAACGGCGCTATCAATGGGGTCAGGCGATTTGGAGGTTTTAGCAACTCCAGCTTTAGTAGCGATGATGGAGAATTGTGCGAAACGACTATTGGCACCAGAGCTTTCATCTAATTATACAAGTGTTGGTTTTACAATGAACCTTAAGCATATAGCACCAACAGCAATTGGAGCAGATGTAAAGGTAGAAGCAGAGACAGAAAGGATCGATACGAATAAAGTTTCTTTTTTGATCAAGGCCTTTGTTGATGAGCAGCTAGTTGGCGAAGCAACGCATCAACGAGTGATTGTCGAAACGGCAGCTTTCCTTAAAAAAGTGAAGTAGAAGCACAACATGTGACCGTTTACTCAAGGTATGCTAAACTTAATTTTAGATCATTAGTGAGGAGAATGCAGAATGGCAAGAGAAATGACAGCGTTAAAATTCTATTTTCGTAATGGTGAAACATGGACGATCGATCGCCGTTACATTGGCGATTTGTGGATCAAACAAATTACGACAAGTTTCGGAAGAATTCATGGCAGCGAGTTTGTAGAAATTCATCCTTGTGCAGGTTTTAAGATTGAGATTTATCAAGAAGGCGATCATGTTCAAACAACAGATATTAATTTAGGCGGTTTAGAATTAGGCATGTTTGAGCGAGCTCGTAAGTTTGAGGACATCGAACGAATGGAAATCATTTATCGAGCTGGACATCCTGATTCAGTCTATTTCCCATACAAGGACAAAGACAATGAAGGTCTGGACAATGTTTATCAATCGACAAAAGTTTCAGAGAAAACAAAAAGCTTATACATTGTCATTGATCCAACCAAAAATGTGGATGATGTCTATGGAGATAACTTCTAATCAATGAATGGACAAGTGCCCAATAACCGGGTACTTGTTTTTTTATGGATAAAATTTTCGATTCGAGAAATCTATAGTCAAAGAAATTATTAAGGTACCAGATTATTTTTAATAATAGCCTTGCTTATTTGTTCAGGTACCTGTATTATATAAATATAAGGTACCTGAACAAAAAGGAGAGAATAATTATGGAAAACCAAATGAATGAACAATTCATGAAATTGCAACATGATTTGAGACGTTACTATCATCGCCAAATGGCTAAAAATCCTGGACTTGGCGTTCATCGTGGTCAAGGAAGAGTTCTTGCATTATTAAAGATGAATCCAGAAATCAGTCAAAAAGATCTAACTTTTGTTTTAGGCATGCGGCCGCAATCCGTTGGTGAATTATTACAAAAATTAGAAGATAAAGAATTGATTACACGAGAACCCTCGGAAGAGGATCGTCGCGTTATGATTATTCGATTAACGACGCTTGGTCAAGAAGAAGCGGAAAAAATTTCAAAGGCACCTGATTTTGGCGAAGAATTATTTGCAGATTTCAGTGAAGAAGAAAAAGCTGAATGGACACGTTTAGTAGAGAAATTAAGCGAGACATTGAAAAATCAATTAGGTGAAGAGGATTCAGAAGACTATTTTGGTGGAGGAAGAGAATTTGATGGGCCTCGGCCTCCTCATGAGCATGGTCCACATGGTTTTGGCGGCCCCCACGGCAAAGGTCCTATTAGACACCATCACTTTTGTCAATTTGAAGATTTTGACTGGTAATCAGTAAAAAGTAGACGTATATATGTATAATCGTGAAAAGTCGTATGGGAAAAATTTCCTTTACGGCTTTTTTTTGATACAATAACGAAGAGAAATTTGAGGATGGTTCAAGATGAAAGAATTGAAAGTTACAGAGTTGTATAAAACATTTGGTGACAAAACATTGTTTGATCGTATTTCATTTTTGATACATGAGAAGGATCGTATAGGACTGATTGGCGTTAACGGAACCGGTAAATCTAGTTTGCTAACCATTTTGGCAGGAAAAGATAGCGGAGACGGAGACATTTCAGCGATAGAAAAAGCAAGTGATTATCGAATTGGTTATTTAGCACAGGAGCAGAATTTTTCTGCAGATACCCTTGTTTTAGATGCAGTCTTTCAAGGGGATAATCCTTTAATGCAAACAGTTCGCTCATACGAGAAAGCATTGTTGGCTTTATCAAATGAAAATAGTGAATCAGCACAGCGATCATTTACTTTGGCTGAAGAAGCAATGAACAAGCAAGACGCTTGGACTGCGGATAGCGAAGCAAAAGCGATATTAAACAAACTTGGTATAGAGACATTAGACAAAAAAATCAGTGAACTTTCAGGGGGACAAATTAAACGTGTGGCATTAGCCCAAGTGTTAATCGATGCCCCAGATCTGTTATTGCTGGATGAGCCTACGAACCATTTGGACTATGATGCGATTCAATGGTTGGAAGGTTATTTGAAGAGCTATCCTGGTTCACTCTTAATGGTTACACATGATCGCTATTTTTTAGATCGTGTGACAAACCGTATTTTTGAACTTTCTTTCGGTCAACTGTATGAGTATCAAGGAAATTACGAATCTTATTTAGTTGCAAAGGCGGAACGAGATCGAGTAGCTGTGGAACAAGAAGGTAAGAGAAAGCAGTTATACAAACAGGAACTAGCTTGGATGAGAGCTGGTGCAAAGGCGCGTACGACAAAACAGCAAGCCCGAATCAATCGTTTTGAAGATTTAAAGGAAAATTTACATCAAGTAAAAAATGATGGTCAGCTTGAGATGAATATCGCAACAACTCGGCTTGGAAAAAAAGTTCTAGAGTTGAAACAAGCTTCTTTCACAATAGAAAATAAGACGATCCTAGACCATTTCGATCTTTTGATTCAAACAAAGGAAAGACTGGGTATTACTGGAAAAAATGGCGCCGGAAAATCCACGCTCTTAAATATTTTAGCTGGAAGAATCCCACTTGATGATGGAATCGTCGAGGTTGGTGAAACTGTCCGCTTAGCCTATTATACACAGCAGAATGAGACGTTAGATCCTAATATGCGAATGATTGCTTATCTACAGGAAGCAGCAGAAGAAGTGAAGCAGAGAGATGGTTCACAAATCAGTGTTGCAGAGATTTTAGAGCGTTTTCTATTTCCACGATTTATGCACGGTACATTGATAGGCAAACTTTCAGGGGGCGAAAAAAGACGCCTCTATTTGCTAAAACTATTGATTCAGCAACCTAATGTACTGCTGTTAGATGAACCAACCAATGATTTGGACATTGCAACGTTAACTGTTTTAGAGGATTATCTTGAGGAGTTTCCTGGAGCAGTAATCACGGTTTCGCATGACCGCTATTTCTTGGATAAAGTTGCTGAACGATTGCTGATTTTTGAAGGGGAAGGTGAAATCACCTCTTACTTTGGCTCTATTATGGATTATTTAGCACAGCAAGCCCCAGTTAAGGAAGAAAGAACCGTTAAAGCCAAGCCGCAAATCAAAGAACGGAAAAAGAAACTTTCTTATAACGAGCAGAAAGAATGGGAAACGATCGAAGACGATATCGCGTTACTTGAAACTAAGATAGATCAATTGACGGAAGAAATGAATCATCAAGGAGATGATTTTACCAAATTGCAAGAGCTGCAAAAAGAAATAGAGCAGACTGAACAGGCACTAGAAGAAAAGATGACTCGCTGGGAATATTTAAGTGAGATCATTGAGGGATAATAAAGAAAAAATGGTATAAATTAGGGGGAACACTATGCTGATTGCAATTTGGGCACAGGATAAAAATGGCTTAATCGGTAAGGAAAATCATTTGCCGTGGCATCTGCCGAATGATTTGCGCTTTTTTAAGGAGACCACGATCAACCACACATTAGTGATGGGACGGAAAACCTTTGAAGGGATGGGTGGTCGGCCATTACCGAACCGACAAACAATCGTATTAACGCGGGATAAGGAGTATCGAGCTGAAAATGTCATCGTCATGCATTCGTTAGAAGAAGTGATTACCTATGATCAGAATCATGAGGGCGAAACATTTATTGCTGGAGGATCCGCTATTTATACAGAATTTTTACCTTATTGTAAGAAGATTTATCGGACCTTTATTGAGGCTAGTTTTGAAGGGGATGCTTATTTTCCAATGATGCTTTGGAATAAATGGCAATTAACAGAACGAAAACAAGGTGTGAGAGATGAAAAAAATCCTTACCTTTATTATTTTGAAACCTACGAAAGAGCCGGGTCTTAGTGACACGGTTCTTTCAAGATTTATAAAGAAATAGCCTCAACGATGATTTATTTCATAAGGTTTGATATACTAAAATTAATTTGAAACTAGGTATGGAAAGAAGGATCAGAATGCCAAATGTTAAAATTGTAACGGACTCCTCTTGTACGATTGAAAAATCAGTTCGAGATGAATTAAATATTACAGTTATCCCATTATCAGTGATGATTGATGATGTGGTTTATCCAGATGACGATAAGTTAACTGGAGAGAAATTTATGGAGATGATGGCTCAGGCTAAAAATCTTCCTAAAACGAGTCAACCCCCGATTGGTTATTTTGCAGAGCTGTATGATGAATTAGGAAAAGATGGAAGCCCCATCGTGTCTATTCATATGTCCCACACATTGAGCGGGACTGCTGAGGCAGCACGACAAGCGACCTTTTTAAGCAGCAGCAACGTAACGGTAATTGATTGTGGATTTATCGATCAATCTCAAGCATTCCAAGTGATTGAAGCGGCTAAATTGGCGGAATCAGGTGCTAGTCTAGAAGAAGTTTTAGCCGGCGTTGAGCGAGTAAAGAACCACAGTAAATTGTTTATCGGAATTTCTTCATTAGATAATTTGGTGAAGGGCGGACGTATCAGTCGAGTAGCAGGCGTCATTTCCAGTGTACTGAACATGCGTGTGGTCATGGAACTCGAAAATGGTGAGTTATTACCAATCACAAAAGGCCGAGGCAAGAAGACATTCAGTAAATGGTTCGCAGCGTTTATGGATGAATTAGCGAAAGTCAATGTCAAACAAATAGGAATTTCATACGCTGGAAAGTTAGATTTTATCGATGAAGCCAAACAGGCACTACAGGAAATGTTCCCTGATATGCATATTCCCGTTCTGCATACCAATCCGATTGTTGCTACACATACGGGTCCTGGAGCTTTTGCGATCATGTATTACACAGATTAGTTGAACCTGCCTCTAGCAATAGAGGCGTTTTTTTACAGAGGAGTAGATAAATGAAACGATTTTCAACAATATTGATCCCATTAGCGGCAGCCGTAGTTACATTGTTGGTTCTTTTTTTGACAATTCCTAAGGCTCAGCCGAGGCTCCATGTCGTCAGGGACGAAAATCAGAATTATAAAAAATCTGTTCACTTTGTAGCAGTGGGAGATTCTTTAACTGAAGGAGTCGGGGATGAGACGAAACGTGGAGGCTATGTCCCATTAGTCGCAGACGCTTTGCAGCAAAAATATGAATTGACCTCTATCGAAAAGGATAATTATGGTGTCTCTGGAGAACGGAGTGACCAAATCCTGAAGCGTGTGAAGAAGGATTCTGATTTGCGAAATAGTTTGGCCAGTGCAGATATTATCACGATGACCGTTGGAGGAAACGATCTCTTTCAAGCGTTTCAAAAAAATCTAACGGCCAAAACGGCCAAACAATTTGATCGCTCCATTAAAAAGTATGGCAAACAAGTGGACGAAATTTTAGTAGAGATGCGGGAACTAAACCCAAAAGCACCAATTTATATTGTCGGAATTTACAATCCTTATTACTTGAATTTCCCAGATATCAAGGCGATGCAGACAGTAGTAGATAACTGGAATGACGAAACACAACGATTAACAAAAGAAACTTCAAATTGCTTTTTCGTGCCAGTAAACGATCTGCTCTATAAAGGAATCGCAACAAAAGATACTGAAGAAACCAGTGCAAGCTCAAGTTCTGAAGTTAAAAATAATGCACTTTATGATGAGGATAATTTTCATCCGAACAATTTAGGCTATCAACTAATGGCAACGGCGATTAAGGATAAAATAGTAGATACGAAAGATTTGTGGTTATTAAAGGAGAGCAATTAATGGAAGAATCGAAGAAAAAAATCAATGGTTGGAAAATTGCTTTTCTTGTTTTAATCGGCATCATTTTAGGAGGCATTCTTTTCTCTACGGTGAGAGTGTTTACCGCCAGAGAAACAAATTTGCCACCGAGCAGCGAAACAACGGTACCTAAAGGGTCACCTGTTTTATCGATGAACACAAACAAGAAAAAGTTAAATACCGTTATGGAATACTTTTTGAATGATTTGCAAAAAGGTTCAGATGTGAAATATGAATTTTATTTAGAAAATCAAGCTATGTTAAAGGGCGAATTTAAAATATTGGGAGCCAGTGTCGATTTTTATCTTTACTTTGATCCATATGTTATGGATAATGGTAATGTTCAATTAAAAGCGAGAGATTTATCCATCGGCTCATTGAACCTGCCTGTCAGTCAAGTAATGGCTACAGTAAAGCGTGGGTATAAGTTCCCTAAATGGGTCGCAATCGATCCAGATGAACAAACAATCGTTTTGAAATTGAATGAATTCAAACTGAATAATGGCATGTTCATCAAAGCAAACCATATCGATCTTGTAGGTGATGATATTCAGTTTAGCTTGTATTTACCAAAAGAAAAGAAAGCCAATGATTGATCAAGAACAGTCATCGAGGTGAAACAAATGAGAAGAAGTTTTTATCATTATATCTTGACCCAGAGAGGCCATAATCCAAATGATCCTGTTGAAACATTTGCTGGCGCTGTCGCAAAAGACATCATGTTTCCAAAACAATCAGAAGATTATCATGAGGTGACAGATTATTTAGAACTTAACGTCGATTACTTAGACTCGATGGATCTTTTTGATCAGGTTTGGGACAAATATTTAGAAAACAATAAATAATTATGAAGGAAAAGTTGTGGAAGGCTTTTCCTTTTTTTTCTAGCATGCTATCATGAAAAAAAGGGTGAAAGGAAAATGCGCCTTGCAGAAAAAAACATTACCAGTATCGATTTTTTTAATATCAATCATCTGTACTATCGTAATTACTGCGGTAGTTACACATTTTATTGACCAAAAACAAGCAATGGACAATGATTCCGTTGTAAAGATTACACGAAATGATTTAGACGATGTTCAAGATTTGTATGATTTGATCAGCACGAATTATGTTGATAAGGTTGACAAAGAACAGCTTATTCAAGGGGCCTTAAAGGGAATGACAGATTCTCTGCAAGATCCAGAGTCTGAATTTTTAACAGCAAAAGAAACAAAAGAATTGAACGCGAAAGTAGCTGGCAGCTTTGAAGGAATTGGTGCAAATCTACAACTTGAAAATCGATTACCAGTGATTGATCGAGTGCCAGTGAAAAACTCCCCCGCTGAGAAAGCAAAGCTGAAAGCTCAAGATATTATTCTGGAAGTCGATGGCAAAAAAACGCAGGATAAATCATTAGACCAATTATCTAGTATGATTCGTGGAAAAAAAGGAACGCAGGTCAAATTACTGATTCAACGAGGGGAAGAGAAATTTGAGGTGGTCCTTGAACGAGATGTTATCCCGGAGGATACAGTTAAAGGGACAATCGATAAAAATGACAAATCAATTGGTTCCATTCAAATAGATAATTTTCGAGAAACGACAGCGCTGGAATTTCGTACGATTATTGAGGAACTACGAAAAGAAGGGGCTAAATCCTTCATTATTGATTTACGGCAAAATTCTGGTGGTTTAATCGCCGAGGCTGAACGTGTCGCGAGCTATTTTCTAGAAAATGGCGACACCATTGCACAGTTTTCGAATAATAAGAAGGTTATTTCTATTGATAAAGCGGGCAAGAAAATTGATCAAGGCTTCAAGGTCAAAGAACCTACAGTGTTTTTAGTCGATCAAGAGAGTTCTTATGGTGCTGAATTATTAGCGGCAGCTGTAAAAAATAAAAACTACCCCATTATTGGTGTGAATACTTTTGGCAAAGGGAGTGTTCAAAGTCTTAGTCCGATTGGAAAGGACAACTATGTTCAATTAACGATTATGAAATGGTTTGCTCCTGATGGTTCCTCTGTAGAAGGTAAAGGAGTGTCCCCAACCATCGAAGCGGATTATCCTGAATATGCTAAACTGCCACCGATTTCGAAGCAGTCCAATTGGCGAATCGGTGATTCTGGTGATGCAATCAAAAATATTAATACGATGCTTAAGGCACTAGGCTATCCAACAGAAGGTAATTTGTTTAATGAAGCTACTAAAAATGCTGTAGCTGAAATTCAAACAGAAAATAATTTATCAGCAACAGGAGCCTTAGATGATAAAACAGTGGATGTCTTACAGGAAAAAGTGTTTAAACTTGTCAAAGCAAATGATGTTGCTTATTCTAAAGCTATAGAAACGTTAAAAAAATAAATAACGAGTAGTAACTATTTTTTGTTACGAGGGAGGGGAGCAAGTGAAAAATTTATTGACAAAAAACCACCTGTGGTTAGGCGTTAAATACTTCTTGATCTCCCTTTTTATTGGCGTAATTGTCCGTGGCTTTCTATTAATTCCTGTTCCTGTTACTGGGAACTCAATGGACCAAACCTTGTCTCAAGGGGATATGGTGTTAATGGAAAAATTCAGTAAAGTAAAACGTTTCGACGTCATTGTTTTTCAACAAACAGATGGAACGATTTATATCAAGCGCGTAATTGGTCTGCCTGGAGATGAAATTCGATATGAGAAAGATCAACTTTATGTCAATGGTCATAAAATGTCGGAGTCATTCTTAACGAATAATCGAAGTCACGATCATCAAGTTTCTCCTTACACCACAGATTTTCAATTAAATGAATTAATCGGTGAAAAAAAGTTGCCGAATAATGAATATTTTGTTCTGGGGGATAACCGACGAATTTCAAAAGACAGTCGATCTTTCGGGACAGTTCAAGGCAAAGATATATTGGGGAAAGCACAAGCAGTTTATTACCCATTGACACACATTAAAATCATTTCGTAAAAAGATGGCTGAACGCCATCTTTTTTTGTCTACAAATCAATTAAAATTGAAAAAAGTTCTCATTTTATTTCATTGAAGTTAAATTTTTATTCAGTTATCCTTGAGGTAGGAAGTCGACTCCTAATTTGAATATAAAGGAGACAAAATCACATGTATCATGGGAGGTTCAAAGGTACTCACTTTGAGATAGGGAAAAAATGGGGGCAATTATTGAAGAAGAACCATAAAAGTTTAGCAGATAATATCCCCTTTGAAATAACTGATGAAATGAGGGAGTTTTCTAAACAATGCTTGCCATATTACAAAAAATATTTCCCAGAAATTGTTGCCGAGATAGATGGGATAGCTGATGGTCAAGTAATGGATCCCAACTTTTTATATACGGTACTATTTTCAATGTATGCACTTGTCCGGGTGACAAACTGTTCAAGCTTTATTGTAAAAAATGATCAAAACTTTTTACTTGGAAGGAATAGTGATTTTTTAACTGAAATCGAAAAATTATATATGAACTGCCTGTACGATTTTAACGAATCAGATTCCTACTCTTTTTCTGCAAATACAACTGCTTTTGTTGAGATGGAGGATGGAGTTAATCAATGGGGACTAGCAATTGCTCTAACTTCAGTATTTCCTGAGACTATAAAGCCAGGGATGAATGTCGGAATGATTTTACGCCTTTTATTAGAAAAATGTCGTAGCGTAAAAGAGGCATTGAAGCTGTTAGAAACTCTCCCTCGATGCACTTCTGGAACGTTGGTTTTAGCCGATCCCTCTGGAGAGGCCTGCTTAGTCGAGTACACGAATGATACCTTGTCCTATCGGTTTCTAAAGAATAATGGATACCTCTGTGCAACAAATAGTTTCCATTTACCAGAAATGCTTTCTCGGAAACTGTTAGTAGAGGATGATTGGTTTGCGGAGGAAAGGTACGAAACTTTGGAAAATTATTTGTCTGAAAACTTTCAAAGCCTAGGATTGTTAGAAGCTAAACAGTTATTAGGCGGGAAATATGGTTTCGTCTGTCAATATGATCGTAAAACAGGAAAAGATACAGTGTGGTCTTCAATTTATGACTTGAAAAATAATCAAGTGTACCGCTGCGAAGGAAATCCTGCACGAAAAAAGTTTAAAGAGGATACACGTTTTAAGCTTAACACTAAATAACTTAAGGGGCGTAAAAGTGTTTTTAGAAGCTTTTGCGTCTTTTTTTGTCCAATGAAAAAATTTTCTAAATGTCTGTTACTTAAAATAAATGCAAAAAAAAATAGTTATGATACAATAGCCTGTGGACATAAAAGCCTAGGCAATGAATGTAGATGAAATGAAAGATAGTGCCTCTTCATCCATATAAAAGATAAATATAATAGAAGTATAAAGCGAATGAACATTATTTTTAAGGAGGAATTACATATGACGATTCAATGGTTTCCTGGGCATATGGCTAAGGCTCGCCGGGAAGTATCTGAAAAACTAAAGTTTGTTGATATTGTGTTTGAATTGATCGATGCTCGGTTACCGCTATCCTCACGTAATCCGATGTTAGATCAGATTGTTCAACAAAAGCCGCGATTGATTTTATTAAATAAATCGGATTTGGCTGATCCAAACCAAACTAATTTATGGGTAAACTATTTTCGTGAGCAGGGGCATCATGTTCTGGCTTTGACGGCTAAGGACGATAAGAGTGTGAAACAAATCGTTCCTGCCAGCAAGAAAGTTTTGGCTGATAAAATTGCACGTGACAAAGAAAGAGGATTGAAGCCGCGGGCCATTCGAGCAATGGTTTTAGGGATTCCTAATGTAGGAAAATCTACTTTGTTGAATCATTTAGCTGGGAAGAAAATTGCTAGTACGGGGAATCGTCCTGGCGTTACTAAAGGGCAGCAATGGCTCCGCTTTGGTTCGCAATTAGAGCTGTTGGATACGCCTGGAATTTTGTGGCCTAAGTTTGAAGATCCAAGCGTAGGTAAAAAATTAGCATTAACTGGAGCGATCAAGGATGATCTTCTACACCTAGACGATCTAGCACTTTATCTGCTAGAAGTTTTTTGCCGTTTTTATCCAGAACAATTAAAAGAGCGTTATAAATTAACAGAAGATAATTTATTTATGGAACTGCCTGAGTTATTATTACTGATTTCAGAAAAACGAGGATTCAAAGATGATTATGAACGTGCCAGTGAAATGTTGATTCTTGAGCTTCGTCAAGGAAAATTGGGTCGATTCACGCTGGATCGTTTTGAGGAGCTAAGTGTTTAATGGAAAAATTATCAATCAGCGCCATCAAAGAAGAGCTAAAAGTTATTACATCGGCTGACGATCCTCGTTTAGCAGGGTTTCGTCTGGATACGCGTAAAGGCGTTCAATTGGCATTAACTCAATGGCAAAAGCAGCAGGATAAGCAAGCAGCCTTAGTAGAAAAATACCAAGAAATGTCGATTTTTGAACGCGAGAAGAAAGCTCAAGGGTTTCGAGCAATCTGTGGGATTGATGAAGTCGGTCGCGGTCCGTTAGCTGGCCCCGTGGTTGCTGCAGCGGTGATTCTGAATGATGAGCATGAAATCTTAGGCTTGAATGATTCAAAACAGCTTTCGGCACATAAACGAGAAGAGCTGGTAACGGAAATAAAACGAAATGCGCGAGCAATCGGCATTGGCGAAGCGACTGCTGAAGAGATCGATCAGTTGAACATCTATCAGGCAACAAAGGTCGCAATGCAACGAGCGATTGAACAACTGTCTATCGCACCAGATTGCCTATTAATTGATGCAATGGTATTGGATAATGGCTTACCACAGGAGAAAATCATCAAGGGTGATGCCCGATCTGTTTCAATCGCGGCGGCTAGTATTATTGCGAAGGTGTATCGGGATGAGTGGATGGCAAAGTATGGCGAACAGTATCCGGCATATGGCTTTGCTAAAAACGCTGGCTATGGAACAAAAGAACATCTAAAAGCTATTGATGAACAGGGAATTTTACCAATTCATCGAAAAACTTTTGCACCAATTAAAAATATATAAAATGAAATCCTTCTTTTTTAAGTATCTTTTTGATAAAGAGCTGAAAAGAGGGATTTTTTTGAAAAATGACTTTCTATTACGTTTAAGTTTAACTAAAGGCATTGGAGCTTTCGGGAAACATCGCATTTATCAATTTGCGAAGCGGCATCAGTGGTGGCAATTTGATGGATTAGAAATCCGACTATTAGCACAATCAACCAAGCCAAACAACTGGAATGAATGGTCCGGAGAACGATTGAAGCAAGTAGAAAGAACGCACCAGTTTATCACGATTGAAGATGAAGTTTATCCAGAGACTTTGAGGCATGTACCGACTCCACCACTTGTATTATTTTATAAAGGTGATTTAGCATTATTGAAACGAAAGATGCTGGCAGTTGTAGGTGCACGCGAGGCAACAAATTATGGGTATCATGTGTTACAGGAGTTGATGCCTGAGATTACGAAACGCGGATTTACGATCGTTAGTGGACTAGCAAAGGGAATTGATAGCTTCGCCCATCAATTCGCCATCAGCAATCAAGGAAAAACAATCGGAGTGGTTGGAACAGGGTTAGATATTTGTTATCCTAAAAATAGTGGAAACTTGCAAATTGAAATGAGCCAGAATCATTTAGTATTAAGTGAATATCCTAATGGTACGACGCCAGCGAAATTTCACTTTCCCATGCGTAATCGGATCATCGCTGGATTAAGTAGCGGCGTATTGGTGGTAGAGGCGAAAAAGCGCAGCGGGTCACTCATTACAGCACAACAAGCATTAGATTATGGAAAAGATGTATTTGTGGTTCCAGGGTCAATATTAGATGGACGATCTAGTGGGTGTCATCAGTTGATTCAGGACGGTGCTATCTGTGTAGAAAAAGCACAAGATATTTTTGATTCGTATGATTTGTGGAACAAAATTCGTTAGACCTGACTTGACAAACAAAATTTGAATAGCGTATTATAGGCTACGATTTGTCAGTAGTTACCGATATATAATAGAAGAAAAAATTGAGGAGGCAAAAACATTTGGCCTATAAATACCTAGTTATTGTGGAATCACCAGCAAAAGCAAAGACCATTGAAAAATATTTGGGAAGAAACTATAAGGTGGTAGCAAGCGTTGGACACGTTCGTGACTTGCCAAAAAGCAAGATGGGAATTGACGTTGAAAATAATTATGAGCCACACTATATTTCAATTCGCGGCAAGGGCGACGTAATTAAAAGCTTGAAACAAGCGGCTAAAAAAGCGCAAAAAGTTTATCTCGCAAGTGACCCGGATAGAGAAGGAGAAGCCATTGCCTGGCATCTCGCTTATTTATTGGGACTAGATTTGAAGGATAAGAACCGCGTAGTATTTAATGAAATTACAAAAGATGCTGTAAAGGCAGCATTTAAAGAGCCTCGTTCAATTGATGTTTCTTTGGTGGATGCCCAACAAGCCCGTCGAGCATTGGATCGCTTAGTTGGCTATTCCATTTCACCTATTCTTTGGAAAAAAATCAAGAAGGGCTTAAGTGCCGGGCGTGTTCAATCCATTGCTCTAAAGATGATTATTGATCGTGAACAAGAAATTCGTGAGTTTGTACCAGAAGAATACTGGAGTATTGATGGAAACTTCAAGAAGAAAACCAAAAAATTCAAAGCTAATTTCTGGGGTGTAGACGGTAAAAAGAAAAAATTACCAAACGCCGAAGCAGTCAAAGAGATCACTTCTCGAATCGATGGTAAGGATTATGAAGTTACAAAGGTTGAGAAGAAGGAACGAAAAAGAAATCCAGCGTTGCCGTTTACGACAAGTAATATGCAACAGGAATCTGCTCGTAAATTAAATTTCCGTACTAGAAAAACGATGATGGTTGCTCAGCAATTGTATGAAGGGATTGCCTTGGGGAAACAAGGAACAGTTGGGCTGATAACCTATATGCGTACGGATTCCACTCGTATCTCGGATACAGCCAAAACGGAAGCGGCTGAGTTTATCGAGAAAACTTACGGGAAAGAATATTCTCAGCATCATGCGCGTAAAGCAAAAAATCCTCAGGGTTCTCAAGATGCCCATGAAGCAATTCGCCCTACTAGTGTTCAGCGGACACCAGATGAAATGAAGCAGTATTTGGATAAGGATCAATTAAAGCTTTATACATTAATCTGGTCACGTTTTGTCGCAAGTCAAATGACTGCGGCAATCCTGGATACCATGAAAGTGACACTAAACCAAAATGGCGTCATTTTCATAGCTAACGGTTCAAAGATCAAATTCAAAGGGTTCATGCAGGTATATATTGAGGGTCGTGATGATGGCAAAGAGGATAAGGAAAATATCTTACCAGAGCTTGAGACTGGGGATGTTGTTCAATCTGTGAATATTGAGCCCAAACAACATTTCACTCAACCGCCAGCTCGTTTTAGTGAAGCAACACTAATCAAAACACTGGAAGAAAATGGTGTGGGTCGTCCATCAACCTATGCGCCGACGTTAGATACGATTCAACGTCGTTATTATGTGAAATTGACCCAACGACGTTTTGAACCTACAGAATTGGGTGAAATTGTTAATACTTTGATTGTCGATTTCTTCCCACAAATAGTGGATGTCAACTTCACAGCAGAGATGGAAAATGATCTGGATAAGGTTGAAGAAGGCAAGGAAGAATGGACAAAGGTAGTCGATCGCTTCTACAAACCGTTTGCTGTTGAGCTGGAAAAAGCGGAAGAGGGTATTGAGAAAATCCAAATCAAGGATGAACCCGCTGGCTTTGATTGCGATGTCTGCGGGCATCCAATGGTCATTAAGCTTGGGCGATACGGAAAATTCTACGCATGTAGTAATTTCCCAGACTGTCGTAATACCAAACCGATCATCAAGGAAATTGGTGTTGAATGTCCGGTTTGTCATAAGGGACAAGTTGTGGAGCGCAAATCGAAGAAGAACCGTTTATTCTATGGGTGTTCACGCTATCCAGACTGCGACTTTACTTCTTGGGATAAACCAATTGGCCGGACTTGTCCGAAAGATGGTGGTTATTTAGTTGAGAAGAAAGTCAAAGGCGGCAAACAAGTTGTCTGTGTAAATGGTGACTACGAAGAAGCAGTACAAAAATAAATTATTTAAGTGAGGAATAGATGGTAAAGACAGTAAATGTTATCGGGGCTGGATTAGCCGGCAGTGAGGCTGCTTGGCAATTAGCAGAAGCGGGAGTCCCTGTGAATTTATATGAGATGCGACCGATTAAATCAACTCCAGCACATCATACCGGGAATTTTGCGGAATTAGTTTGTAGCAATTCATTGCGGGGAAATGGTTTAACGAATGCCGTTGGCGTTCTAAAGGAAGAAATGCGGCGCCTACATTCAGTGGTGATTTCTTCTGCTGATGAGACGGCGGTACCAGCGGGAGGCGCACTTGCAGTGGACCGCAATAATTTTTCGGAGCTGATCACTCAAAAAGTGAAAAATCATCCAATGGTCACTGTTATCTCCGAGGAAATTACTAAGATTCCAGAGGGGATAACAATTATCGCTACAGGTCCATTAACCTCGGAAGCATTGGCTGAAGAAATTGCTGAATATAATGGCTCTCATGGGTTTTATTTCTATGACGCCGCGGCACCGATTCTAGATGGCGCTACCATTGATCGTGAGAAAGTCTATTTAAAATCTCGATATGACAAGGGTGAAGCAGCCTATCTGAATTGTCCGATGACCGAAGAAGAATTCATGCGCTTTTATGAAGCTTTGATTGAAGCTGAAGTAGCTCCCCAGAAGGAGTTTGAGAAAGAAAAATTCTTTGAAGGATGTATGCCAATTGAAGTCATGGCTAAACGTGGCATTAAAACGATGCTGTTTGGTCCAATGAAACCAGTTGGTCTTGAAGATCCTAAAACAGGTAAACGACCTTATGCGGTTATTCAATTGCGACAAGACAACGCGGCAGCTTCTATGTACAATATTGTTGGCTTTCAAACGCATTTAAAGTGGGGAGAACAGAAACGTGTCTTTCGCTTAATTCCTGGTTTAGAGAATGCAGAGTTTTTACGTTATGGAGTTATGCATCGCAACAGTTTTATGAATTCACCTGAGTTACTTAAGCCAACCTATCAAAGCAAGAAACGAGAAGACTTATTTTTTGCTGGTCAAATGACCGGCGTTGAAGGATATGTTGAAAGTGCTGGTAGTGGGTTAGTAGCGGGGCTGAATGCTGCTAGATTGGCAAAAGGGGAAGAATTTATTGAATTTCCTCGTGAAACAGCGATTGGCTCAATGGCCTATTACATCACCCATGCTGAAGGAAAGCATTTCCAACCGATGAATGCTAATTTTGGTTTGTTTCCTAGTTTGCCAGAACGAATTCGTGATAAGAAACTTCGCTATGAAACGTTAGCTGAGAGAGCATTAGCGGCTTTATCAGAAATGAATCTTTAAAGAAATTCCGTTGCTTCGGCAATGGTTTTTTTTATTTAGACAAAATAAATCGGATTCCTGTCTGATTCGACAGGAATTATGAAATATCTGTAAAGAATTGTTAGTATATTCGTGAAAAGTCAATAAATTCTGACAATTCAATTGTATTTAAAAAGGTCTTATGCTACATTTGTGTTATGTTTGTGAGGTGAGATGAAATTTGGAAAATGAAGCAGCAATGCGTGAGTTCATGGGCTATTTAATAACAGAACGTGGTTATTCAGAGAAAACGAAGGATGCGTATGAACGTGATTTAAACGATTTTTGTCAGTTTCTAGAAAATTCAGGAGACCCCTCATTGACTGCGGTAGATCATTTAGATGTTCGTGTTTATTTGGCGTTTTTAAATGATCAAAAATACAGTCGCAATACTATCAGTCGAAAGATTGCTAGTTTACGTTCTTTTTATCAATATCTCCTTAAACACGAAAAAATTAAAGAGAACCCTTTTTCTTATGTTCACCTCAAAAAGAAGCATGCGAGGTTGCCACGTTTCTTTTACGAAAAGGAGATAGAAGTCCTTTTTGATAGTGTTGAGGGGACGAAACCTTTGGAACAACGAAATCGAGCATTGTTAGAGGTGCTATATGGTTCAGGACTTCGTGTCAGTGAATGTGCAAACCTCACATTATCTGTCATCGATTTTGACAATAGTGTTATGCTGATCCATGGTAAGGGCAATAAGGATCGGTATGTTCCGTTAGGTTCCTATGCGTCGGATGCTATTCAAGCGTATGTTGATGACGGTCGTAAAAGTTTGATGGAACGTTTCGGTAAAGATCACGACTATCTTTTTATTAATCATCGTGGAGATCAGATTACGTCTACTGGGATTGAATACGTGCTAAATCAAATAATCAAAAAAAGCAGTTTAACTAGTGACATTCATCCTCATATGTTGCGCCATACGTTTGCCACACATTTATTGAATAATGGGGCGGACCTAAGAACGGTGCAGGAATTATTAGGACACGCGAATTTATCCACTACGCAAATTTATACACATGTTACAAAAGAAAGCTTACAGAAAAGTTATCGCTCGTTTCATCCAAGAGCTTAAAAGTTATTTTCAACGAAGGAGAGAATAAGATGTCAGAATCACAATTTCATTCAACAACGATTTGTGCGATCGAAAAAGATGGGAAATTAGCCATGGCTGGTGACGGTCAGGTAACAATGGGAGAACAAGTTATCATGAAAGGCACGGCGCGTAAAGTTCGTCGGATCTACAATGGAAAAGTCGTTGTGGGCTTTGCTGGTAGTGTAGCCGATGCTTTTACTCTAGAAGAAAAGTTCGAAGGAAAGCTAAATGAATACAACGGAAATCTTCAAAGGGCTGCTGTGGAATTGGCCCAAGAATGGCGTACACAACAGGCTATGAAGAATTTGGAAGCGTTGTTGATTGTCATGAACGAAGAGGAAATGCTGTTGGTTTCAGGAAACGGTGAAGTAATCGCTCCTGATGATGGGATATTGGCGATCGGTTCAGGAGGAAACTATGCTTTGGCAGCTGCTCGTGCTATGAAAAAACATAACTCTGAAATGAGCGCGAAGGAAATGGCAGAAAGTGCCTTAAATATTGCCGCAGATATTTGTGTCTTCACAAACCATAATATTATCGTTGAAGAGATGTAAGTAAAAAAATCAGTAGATGATATGAGTAAGGAGAATCAGGATGACTGAAATCAATAAAACACCAAAGGAAATTGTTAGTGACTTAGATGAATACATTATTGGACAAGATGAAGCGAAACGATCAGTAGCCATTGCATTGCGTAATCGTTACCGTCGAATGCAATTAGAAGAATCGATGCAGCAGGAGGTCACACCGAAAAATATTTTAATGATCGGACCTACTGGGGTCGGTAAAACGGAAATCGCTCGTCGTTTAGCACGGATCGTCAAGGCACCCTTTGTCAAAGTTGAAGCGACTAAATTCACGGAAGTTGGATATGTCGGACGGGATGTAGAATCAATGGTACGTGATCTAGTTGAGAACGCGATTACTATTGTAGAGAAAGAGCAATATTCAAGGGTATATTCTCAAGCGCTAAAAAGAGCGAATAAGCGTCTGGTAAAGGTATTGGTTCCGGGTATTAAAAAAGAGCAAAAACAAAGTAACAATCCCTATGAACAAATGATGAATATTTTTAATCAAGCGCAAACTGAACCGAAAGAAGAAGTTACCGAAGATATAAAAGTAAATCGTCAAACCGTCCTTGAGCAGCTTGAAAAAGGGTTGCTGGATCAAAGAGAAGTAACGATCGAGGTCGCTGAACCGAAAAAGGCAATGCCAATGAACAATGGTTTAGAACAAATGGGCATTGACTTGTCTGATACATTAGGCGCATTGACACCTGAGAAAAAAGTTCAACGTACAGTAACAGTTAAAGAAGCACAAGAGCTTTTGGTAAAAGAAGAACAAGCCAAATTAGTGAATGAAGGAGATATTTCTACTGCCGCGATCAAGTTGGCTGAAAGTTCCGGTATTATCTTTATCGATGAAATCGATAAAATCACTTCTAAATCACAACAAAATTCAGGTGAAGTTTCTCGTGAAGGCGTTCAAAGAGATATTTTGCCAATTGTAGAAGGATCACAGGTGAATACCAAATATGGTGCGATCCAAACCGACCATATTCTATTTATCGCTAGTGGGGCATTTAGTTTTTCAAAACCAAGCGATTTGATCCCTGAATTGCAAGGACGTTTTCCAATTCGGGTCGAATTAAGTGATTTGTCTGCTGAAGATTTTGTCAGAATACTGACTGAACCAAACAATGCGTTGATAAAACAATATGTCGCTCTTGTTGGGACTGAAAATGTCAAAATTATTTTTACGCAGGAGGCTATTGAACGAATTGCTCAAATTGCTTTTGATGTCAATCGAGAAACGGATAATATCGGGGCCCGTCGATTACACACCATCTTAGAAAAATTATTAGAAGACTTGCTATTTGAAGCACCAGATATGCAAATGGGTGAAATTAAAATTACAGAAGCATATGTGGATGAGAAGTTAGCATCCATTGCTCAAAATAAAGATTTAAGTCGTTATATTCTTTAAAAAATGGAGGGGAAAAAGTGGAAACATTATTAGAGAAAACACGCCAAATCAATAAGTTAATGCAGCAGAAGAACGCCTTTGAGCCAACTGCTGAATTACCTTATAACAACATGGCGCGAATTTTAGGGGATATTTTGGGATCATTGACGTATATCATTGGTGCAGAAGGAAAATTGTTGGGACTTAATGAAAAGATTGATATTAACACTGATCGTGTTCGGTCGTTTTTAGTGGATCGTCAATTTCCAGATAGTTATGTCTCGGAAATGAAGGAAGTTTTTAAAACGGAAGCAAATATTCCCGTGGCTAATAGCCTAACAGCCTTTCCGACTGAGCGCGCGGAGTTGTATCCAAATGGATTGACGACGGTCATTCCAATCTTTGGCTCAGGGGAACGATTAGGGACCATTATATTAGCTAGAACAGAAGGAGCATTCAATGATGATGATCTAGTCTTAGCTGAATACGGTGCGACAGTTATTGGAATGGAAATTTTGTATCAACAGTTTTTAAATGTTGAAGAAAAAATTCGTAGCCAAACAGCTGTACAAATGGCAATCAGTACACTTTCTTACAGTGAATTAAAGGCTGTAAAAGCAATTTTCGATGCTTTAGAAGGCGATGAAGGACGATTAACTGCCTCAAATATAGCCGATAAAATTGGTATCACGCGTTCAGTGATTGTTAATGCTTTGCGGAAGTTAGAATCTGCAGGTATCATTGAATCACGCTCTCTTGGTATGAAAGGTACCTATTTGAAAGTTTTAAATCCATTGTTCAAGGATGAATTAGTCCGCCATAAGTAAAATGTCAGTCTAATCATTCTGTTTGAGAATAAGGTTTTCAATACAGTAAGCGGATAATGTAATGTATCGTTGGATGATATCGAAGGAAACAATTACAATTAACGAAAAGCGAGGAGTGGGGTATTTATGTCAGTGTCAATCAGCAATGATTTTTTGCAGGCAACGATTAATGAAAAAGGGGCAGAACTTACCAGTTTACGTGCCAATGATATCGAGTATATTTGGCAAGCAGATCCAAAATACTGGAATCGCCATGCACCGTTTTTATTTCCATTTGTAGGACGCTTAAAAGATAATCAATACACATACAAAGGCCAAACATATCCGATGGGACAACACGGATTTGCTCGTGATAAAGAGTTTAAAGTCATTGAACAAAAAAAGGATAAGGCAACGTTTCTTTTAGAAAGTGATGAAGAAACAAAAAAAGTTTATCCTTTTGATTTTAGTTTGACGATTAGCTATGAGATATGGGGCGAAGGCGTTCGAATTCGTTTCAATGTTGAAAATACGGGAACGGAAGAAATGATTTTTGCTTTAGGAGGTCATCCTGCCTTTAATATTCCACTGACTGATGATTTAAGTTTTGAAGATTACTTCATTGCTTTCTCTCCACAAAAGTCGCGTGTAAAAATACCTCTAGAAGGTCCTTTTGCAAATTTGGATCAAAAAACGATTGGACAGACCAATACCAATATTCAATTGAGTCGCGATCTATTTAAAGAGGATGCTTTGATTTATGAAACTCGTGGTCTAAATGCCTACACTTTAGGAAGTGAAGAATCTCCCCACAGTGTAACTCTAGCTTATAACAACATCCCTTATGTCGGACTGTGGTCGCCATATCCGAATGAGGCACCTTTTGTTTGTATTGAACCTTGGTGGGGTTTTGCGGACACGGTAGATAGTACTGGGCGATTAGAAGACAAAGAGGGAATGAATCGCTTAGCGCCTAAGGGGAATTTTAAAACAGAGTTTTCAATTACTGTGAGTTAACGTATAAAAAATGCTTCGCCTGACAATCAAAATTGTCAGGCGAAGCATTTTTTTCTCTCTTAATCAAAAGGCACACGCCAATGTTCCTCATTGTGTGCTTTAAAGCAAAGTTCAATTTGTTCTTTAGTATTTTTCTCTTCCGCCAATTGAGGCAGAGAGTCTTTTTCAAACCAATCCGTTTTTAACGTCTCTATATTTTCAACAAAACTGCCGCCGGTTACGTGGCACTCAATAAAAATTTTACAAACACTGTAAGCATAGCGTGGTAAATTATGCTTGTTGCGGTCCTGAATGGCAATTACTTTTTGCGGTATAACTGTTAAACCAGTTTCCTCTAATGTTTCCTTTACCGCATTTTCTTTAATCGATTGGTTGAAATCGACCCAGCCGCCGGGCAGTGCCCATTGCTTATCTTTTTCTTGAACTAATAAAATCTTATTATTCTTAAAAATGGCGGCACGAGTATCTAATTTTGGTGTTGGATACCCAACTTCTTCGGCGAATAGTTTTCGTAATTTTGGCATTGGAATCGGTGTTTGAACAGCTAACATTTCAGTTGCAATGGTACGAATACGTTCAAAACGTTCTTGATCAAAAGGGTCTTTCGTATAAGTTAAACCAGCCTGTGACAAAGCCTGTAATTCAATTGCCCAATCTAAAAACTGCTCTTCCATCTACTTCTCCTTTTTATTCAGTCCAAAAGAAACTTTGTTTTCAGTTCCTGACTTGATTCGTTGGATATTTTCTCTGTGACGATAAATGATGTAGCAGGTTAAAGCAAAACAGACCAACGTCAATAACCAGTTAAAAGAAGGTAAAATGGCGGGCCAAATAAAGGGCAACGCAATGGAGGAAAGCGTGACAAAAATAGCTGAAGCAATACTCGCTGCACTGACCATGCTAGTTATATAAAGAATGATCAAAAAGAAAACCAATGAATAGAAAAAGAATAAAGGAGCAAATGCTAGAAGCATTCCTGCGCTTGTGGCAACCGCCTTTCCACCTTTGAACCCGGCAAAAATAGGTAGTGTATGTCCTATTACAGCTACTAAACCAAACCATAGAGGATTAATATCCAAATGAAAAAGGATCGGCAGATAGGTGGCTAAAGAGCCTTTTAATAAATCCATAGCAAAAACAACAAATCCAGCGGTTCTTCCCAATACACGAAAGGTATTGGTGGTTCCTGAATTGCCGCTACCAAATTCTCGAATGTCTTTCTTGAAAAAAAGTTTTCCAATCCATATACCGGATGGAATAGATCCTAAAAGGTAAGCTAGGACAAAAAGTATAGCGGTTTTCATATGAATCCTCATTTCTCTGTTAGTAAGGCTATTTTATCAGATTTCAAAAGAGTGAACAAATTCTAATCACATGCTATACTGACTATTGTGAGTAAATAAATTGAACTAAGCGAGGGAAATCAAATGAGTTTTCAAAATCCTAGTCAAGAAAAGATCTTTCAATACTTAGACGAAGCGCAAGTGATCGCCGTTGTCGGCTTTAGCGACAAACCAGAAAAGACGAGTTATCAAATTGCGGAAGTTCTAAAAACACATGGCTATAAATTATATGGAGTAAATCCGAAATTAGCTGGTCAGACAATCAACGATATTCCAGTCGTCGAAAGCTTAACTGCTGTACCGGAAACGATTGATATCGTGGATATTTTTAGACGAAGCGAATTTTTGCCTGCTGTTGCGGAAGAATTTTTGAAGACCGACGCGAAAGTTTTTTGGGCGCAATTGGGTCTAAGCAATGAAGAAGCAGCTAAAATGCTGCAGGATCAAGGACGCATGGATATCGTTATGGATCAGTGTGTGAAGATCGAATTAAACAAAAAAGCGTAATGCTTGAGTTGATTTTATTAAAAAAAAAGCTTAAAATGCCTTTTCAGAAACAGGATAGGCTTTTTTTTTGAGCTTTTTTAGCGTATCATACAAATGATGTACTTTTAGAAACGGATCCATTGAACTTAGTAGGGCTCATCTATAGGTAAAAAATAATTTTTAGAGGAGCTTTGTTTTTGTGGTATCCGGTACGAACAAGCAATCTATTTTTCTTCTTGAAAAATAATTATGTTAAATAGGAATGAGGAGTTGTAGGCTTGGCTAAGATGAACAATGAATACAATGACGCTTCGATTCAAGTACTAGAGGGATTAGAAGCGGTTAGAAAACGACCGGGAATGTATATCGGCTCGACAGATAGTCGCGGTCTGCATCACTTGGTTTATGAAATCGTCGACAATGCAGTTGATGAGGCATTGTCCGGCTATGGTAATGAAATCGAAGTGACCCTGCATCCAGACAACAGTGTGGAAGTAAGTGATAAAGGTCGAGGAATGCCAGTTGGTATGCATGCATCAGGCATCCCAACAGTCGAAGTCATCTTCACCATTCTTCATGCTGGCGGAAAGTTTGGTCAAGGTGGCTATAAAACTTCTGGCGGATTGCATGGCGTTGGTGCGAGCGTGGTAAATGCCTTGTCAGAATGGTTGACTGTAACGATCGTCCGTGAAGGGGTGGAATACCGTGAAGTGTTCAAAGATGGTGGAAAACCTCAAGGGACTTTAGAGAAAATCGGCAAGACTCGTAAACCAAACGGAACGACCGTACACTTCTTGCCTGATGCGCAAATCTTCTCAACACTTAATTTTTCTTATGAAACGTTATCAGAACGTTTACGGGAATCAGCCTTCTTGTTAAGAGGCGTTAAAATTACTTTAACGGATCTGCGTGGAGAAGAAAAAGAAACAGAAGTCTTTCATTTTGAAGAAGGAATCAAAGAATTTGTTGAGTATTTAAATGAAGATAAAGACACGTTAACGCCGGTTGTTTATTTTTCTGGTGAGCGTGAAGGGATCGAAGTTGAATTTTCCTATCAATACAATGATGGTTATTCAGAGAACCTTCTCTCATTCGTTAATAATGTACGAACTAAAGATGGCGGTACTCATGAATCTGGAATGAAGACTTCCATGACGAAAGCATTCAATGAATATGCGCGCAAATCAGGTTTGTTAAAAGAAAAAGATAAAAACTTGGAAGGTTCAGATTTCCGTGAAGGGTTATCTGCGGTTTTATCTGTTCGAATTCCAGAAAATCTTCTGCAATTTGAAGGGCAGACGAAAGAGAAGTTAGGAACGCCTGCTGCTCGTGGAGCAGTCGATAGTGTCATTGGTGAACAGATGGGCTTCTATTTACAAGAAAATAGTGAAAATAGCCAAATGCTGGTTCGTAAAGCCATTAAAGCTCGCGAAGCTCGTGAAGCTGCACGCAAAGCCCGTGAAGAAAGCCGTAACGGTAAGAAACGGAAAAAAGGGGAGTCTCTCCTTTCTGGAAAACTGACTCCAGCACAATCGCGAAATGCGGCGAAAAATGAATTGTTTTTAGTCGAAGGAGATTCTGCCGGTGGCTCAGCGAAGCAAGGCCGTGATCGGAAGTTCCAAGCAATTCTGCCATTACGAGGAAAAGTCATCAATACCGAAAAGGCTAAAATGCAGGATATTTTGAAAAATGAAGAGATTAATACCATGATTTATACAATTGGCGCAGGTGTTGGACCTGAATTCTCAATTGAGGACTGCAATTACGACAAGGTAATTATTATGACCGATGCGGATACCGACGGTGCACACATTCAGGTGTTGCTATTAACCTTCTTCTATCGCTATATGAAACCCCTGATCGAAGCAGGGAAAGTTTATATTGCTCTGCCACCACTATATAAAGTTTCCAAAGGTGCAGGACGCAAGCAGGTGATCGAGTATGCATGGACCGACGACGAGCTGCAGGATGTGACTAAAAAAGTTGGGAAAGGCTATATGCTGCAACGTTACAAAGGGCTCGGCGAAATGAATGCTGAGCAATTATGGGAAACCACGATGGATCCTGAGTATCGTACGTTAGTTCGAGTTCGAATTGACGATGCTGCACAAGCTGAACGTCGAGTGACGACTCTAATGGGTGATAAAGTGGAACCACGTCGTAAATGGATCGAAAACCATGTACAATTCACTTTGGAAGAAGATGGCAGCTTATTGGACAATAAGGAAGAAACGTCTACTGTGCCAGTATCTGAACAACACGAGAAAGAAGAGACAGCTGATCAAGTGAAAATAATCAGTTTGTTCGACGAGTAGGAGGTGGTCAAAGATGGATGCAAAACATTCGATTCAAGAATTAACATTAGAAGAAGTAATGGGTGACCGTTTTGGCCGCTATTCGAAGTATATTATTCAAGAACGGGCGCTGCCTGACATCAGAGATGGATTAAAACCCGTTCAACGGCGTATTCTATTCTCTATGAATAAAGATGGGAATACCTATGATAAGGGATTTCGTAAATCTGCGAAATCTGTAGGGAATATCATGGGGAACTATCATCCCCATGGAGATAGTTCAATCTATGAAGCAATGGTTCGCCTAAGTCAGGATTGGAAATTACGGCAGGTTCTGATTGAGATGCACGGAAATAATGGGTCAATGGATGGAGACCCTCCTGCGGCGATGCGTTATACAGAAGCCCGTTTGTCACAACTGAGCGGCGAGATGCTACAAGACATTGAGAAAGAAACGGTTGATTTCGTCTGGAACTTTGATGATACAGAAAAAGAACCGACTGTTCTTCCAGCTGCTTATCCTAATTTACTGGTTAACGGGTCAACTGGGATCTCTGCAGGTTATGCGACTGAAATTCCTACCCATAATTTATCGGAAGTAATTGATGGAACGATATATTTAATTGACCATCCAAACGCTTCATTAGAAAAGATTATGGAGTATATTCCCGGGCCAGATTTTCCGACTGGAGGAATTCTGCAAGGGAAGGCTGAAATCAAGAAGGCTTACGAAACGGGAAAAGGCAAAGTAATTCTTCGTTCTAAAACGTCAATCGAACCATTAAAAGGCGGAAAACAGCAGATTGTTATTCATGAGATCCCTTATGAAGTGAACAAAGCGGTTTTAGTTAAAAAAATGGATGAAATCCGATTAAATAAAAAAATCGACGGCATCGCCGAAGTTCGTGATGAATCTGACCGGACAGGTTTGCAGGTGGTTGTTGAGTTGAAAAAAGACGCAAATGCAGAAGGAATTTTGAATTACTTATTCAAAAATACTGATTTGCAGATCAATTATAATTTCAACATGGTTGCTATTGATAACATGACGCCGCAGCAAGTTGGATTGAAGCATATTTTAGTAAGCTACATCGGCCACCGTAAAGAAGTGATCACCAAACGTAGCCAATATGAACTCGCTAAGGCACAGAAACGGCAACACATTGTTGAAGGATTGATGAAGGCTTTATCAATCCTTGATGAAGTAATCTCTACGATTCGCGGTAGTAAAGACAAAAAGGATGCTAAAAATAATTTAGTCGAACGTTTTGAATTCAGTGAAGAACAGGCAGAGGCAATTGTGACTTTACAATTGTATCGCTTAACGAATACAGATATCACTCAGCTAGAAAAAGAAGCTTCTGAATTAGCCAAGGAAATCAAAGAATTGCATTTGATTTTAAACAGCGAAAAAGAATTGCATAAAGTGATGAAACAAGAACTACGTCAAATCAAAAAGAGTTACGGAAATGATCGTTTGACGAAAATTGAAGACGAAATCACCGAAATCAAGATTGAGACGGAAGTTCTAATCGCTCAAGAAGAAGTTATTGTTACCCTAACAAAAGAAGGGTATTTAAAGCGCAGCAGTTTGCGTTCATACAATGCGTCTCGACCAGATGAACATGGTATGAAAGATGGCGACTCTATTATCTTCATTGATAAACTGAATACCCTTGATCATCTATTGATTTTAACCAATCATGGAAATATGATTTATCGTCCGGTTCACGAAATTACTGAGCTGAAATGGAAAGATGTTGGTGAACACATTTCACAGACTATCACTAATTTATCTATGACCGAAGAGATTATTGCTGCTTTCCCATATAAAGAGATTGATGCAAACAAACTCTTTATCTTCATGAGTAAAGAGGGAATGATCAAGCAAACTCGAATGACCGAATTTTCTCCTTGGCGGACCTATCGCAGCCGACCAACGACAGCCATGAAAATGAAAAACGATACAGATCAAATCGTCTCCGTCTTTTTGACCGACGAAGTTCGCAATGTGGATGTATTTATTGCTTCTCATCGTGCCTTTGGATTACGTTATCCATTAGATGAAGTGCCAGTAGTCGGATCGAAAGCTGCTGGTGTAAAAGCAATTAACCTGAAAGACGGTGACTATGTAGTTTCTGGTGCTCTGGTACCATCTGAGGGCGATTCACCTATACTATTATTGAGCCAACGAGGTGCGGCTAAACGGATGCTTGCACAAGAGTTGCCGCAATTAGGACGTGCGAAGCGCGGTCTGATGATTTTCCGTGAGTTAAAGAAAAATCCGCATCGCTTGAGTTATATGACGACGGATACTGAAGGAAAGCTTCTTCTTACGACGAGCAAAGGAATCGAAAAAGAATTAGAGATTTCAAATGTAGCTATCAGTGATCGCATTTCCAATGGTACCTTCACGATTGATGAGAAAAAGGAAGGCGAACTTTATTCTGTTGTTCACCCTCAAGAATTGATAGAAGATTAGTTCTTCTGTGCTACAAAAAAATAAAACAGTTGGGTATCTGTATTAAAACAGATGCCCGTTTTTTTTATCACAAAATACGTCTTATTCACAATGAATAATGAATTTTATTTAAAGCTTAGTAATGCAAAATTGCTTTTAAATCAAGGGTTTGCGAACGATTACAAAAATATCTTATTTTCTAATTAATCTTTCACAAGGAAAGGCTTGCATAAAAGATTTTATGTGTTATACTTTGTTCGTAAACCTGTAGTAATTACGTTTTTAATATTCTAAGGAGGTCCTTTTGAAATGGGAACTGCAACAAATGAACTAGAAAAAATGAAAAACACAGAAAAAACTGCATGGCAAGGTTTTAAGGGTCATCTGTGGAAAAATGAAATCAATACTCGGGATTTCATTCAAGCAAACTACACACCTTATGAAGGTACTGCTGATTTCTTGGCTGAACCTACTGAGGCAACAAATGAATTATGGACTAAACTACAGCAGCTTCAAAAACAAGAACGTGAAAATGGCGGTGTATTAGACATGGAAGCAGATGTCGTATCTGCAGCTAATGCTTATGGTGCTGGATATATCGACGAAAACTTGAAGGACAAAGAAGCAATCGTTGGTATCCAAACAGACAAGCCTTTAAAACGTGCGTTTATGCCTTATGGTGGGATCCGCATGGCCGAAGAATCACTTGAACGTTACGGTTATACTCCAAATCCTAAATTTACTGAAATTTTTAATGATTACCATAAAACACACAACCAAGCTGTTTTCGATGTATACACACCAGAGATTCGTGCCGCTCGTCGTGCGAAGATCATTACTGGTCTTCCTGACACTTACGGTCGTGGACGTATCGTGGGCGACTACCGTCGTATTGCTTTATATGGTATTGACTACTTGATGCAAGAAAAATTAAAAGATCATGCAAACTGCGGTCACGGTCAATTTACAGAAGAGGATATCCGTCTTCGTGAAGAGATCAGCGATCAATATAAAGCTTTAAAACGTATCAAAGAAATGGCTGAAGCCTATGGGTTTGATATTTCACGTCCAGCAGAAAATGCGAAAGAAGCAGTACAATGGACGTACTTTGGTTATCTTGCAGCGATTAAAGAACAAAATGGTGCGGCAATGTCTATCGGACGTGTCTCTACTTTCTTAGATATCTATATTCAACGCGATATTGAAAATGGCACATTGACAGAAGAAGAAGCACAAGAATTGATTGACCACTTAGTAATGAAATTACGTATGGTTAAATTTGCACGTATCCCTTCATACAACGAATTGTTCTCAGGAGACCCAGTTTGGGCTACTTTGTCTATTGCAGGTATGGGTATGGATGGACGTACTTTAGTAACAAAAAATGATTTCCGCTTCTTACACACATTAGAAAATATGGGACCATCTCCAGAACCAAACTTGACGGTGTTGTATTCTTCTCGTTTGCCAGAAGGATTCAAAGATTATGCTGCAAAAATTTCAATTGATACATCTTCTATCCAATACGAAAACGATGATGTGATGCGTCCAGTATGGTTAGATGACTATGCGATTTGCTGCTGTGTATCTGCTACACAAACTGGTAAAGAAATGCAATTCTTCGGTGCTCGTGCCAACCTAGCGAAAGCATTGTTATATGCGATCAACGGTGGGGTTGATGAAAAATCAAAAGCACAAGTTGGACCTGATTTCCGCCCAATTGATTCAGATGATGCTTTAGACTTTGATGTCGTTATGGCGAAATATGATGATATGCTGGAATGGTTAGCAGGAATGTATGTAAATACTTTGAACGCGATTCACTTCATGCATGATAAGTATTATTACGAAGCAGCTGAACTAGCGTTGATGGATACAGACTTGAAACGTACATTTGCAACAGGAATCGCAGGATTCTCACACGTGGTCGATTCATTGGCGGCTATTAAATACGCAAAAGTTTATCCAATTCGCGATGAAGACGGAATCGTTACAGACTTCAAGATTGATGGCGAATTCCCTAAATACGGAAACGACGATGAACGCGCAGATGATATCGCTGTATGGTTGTTGAAGACATTTATGGAAAAACTTGAGCATTATCATACTTACCGTAATTCAGAACCAACAACGTCTATCTTAACAATTACTTCTAACGTTGTTTATGGTAAAGCAACAGGTACATTACCTGATGGACGTAAAGCAGGTGAGCCGCTAGCTCCAGGGGCTAACCCATCTTATGGTGCTGAACAAAATGGTCTGTTGGCTTCACTTAACTCATTGACTAAATTGCCTTACGAATATGCATTAGATGGTATTTCAAATACTCAAAGTATTAACCCAGATGCATTAGGTCATGATGAAGATGAACGGATTGAAAACTTAACAAACGTTTTAGATGGCTACTTTGATCAAGGAGCACATCACTTGAACGTAAATGTTTTTGGTAAAGAAAAATTACTCGATGCTATGGAACATCCAGAAAAAGAAGAATACGCAAACTTTACGATTCGTGTTTCTGGTTATGCGGTTAAATTTATCGACTTGACTCGTGAACAACAAGAGGATGTTATCAGCCGTACATTCCACGCAAAAATGTAGGTTGCTGACTTTAGTAATTGAATGTATAGTAAGGGCGGATGGACGGAAGTCTATTCGCCTTACTTTTCATCATTTTAATTAAGAATGACGTGAGTTTTAAAAATTTGAATGGTACAATGCATCAGATTCAAAATAGATAAAAGGTGTAACTAGTATAAGTTATTTTCTCTTACACATTTAATGAGCTACAAGGTATAGAAACATAGTGAAAAACAACACTTAAAAAAATTACATATATTGAGGGAGGGACTGTTTATGTCTACTATGACTGAACAACCTATTGTCGGAAATGTCCATTCAATCGAAAGTTTTGGATCGGTGGATGGTCCTGGTGTACGTTTTATCGTCTTTATGCAGGGCTGTCGAATGCGTTGTCAATTTTGCCACAATCCAGACACCTGGAAAATCAATGATCCGAAAGCAAAAAAAAGAACAGCTGATGATATTTTAAAAGAAGCTTTGAATTATCGGAGCTATTGGGGGAAAAAAGGGGGAATCACTGTAAGTGGTGGAGAACCTTTATTGCAAATTGATTTTTTGATTGACTTGTTCAAAAAAGCCAAAGAAATGGGAATCAATACAACGCTAGATAGTTGCGGCAAACCCTTTACATTTGAAGAACCATTTTTCTCAAAATTTGAAGAATTGATGCAATATACGGACCTAGTACTATTTGATATCAAACAAATCGATAATCAAAAGCACAAAGAATTGACTGGTCAAAGCAACGATAATATTTTAGAGATGGCGAAATATCTATCATATATCAACAAGCCTGTCTGGATTCGCCATGTATTAGTACCTTTTAGAAGCGACTATGACGAATTTTTAATTCGATTAGATAAATTTATTAAAACGTTGAACAACGTAGATAAAGTTGAGATTTTACCTTATCACACAATGGGTAAGTACAAATGGGAAGAAATGGGCCTGAAGTATCCATTAGAAGGAATTGAACCACCGACAGATGATCGAGTGGAGAATGCGAAAAAATTGTTGCATACGGAAGATTATAAAGGCTATTTAAAAACTAAAGTCTAAAAATGAAAATCGGGCAGATGGTGTCCGATTTTTTTGAAAATGATAGAAGTTTAAATATTTATAAAAGGAAAAGGCGGTATGTTGTTGCTCTTTTCCTTTTTTTTGATATGATAAAGAAGAACTTATTTAAAGGAGCGAATCAACTATGGGAAAAGTTTTAATTTTTGGACATCAAAATCCTGATACAGATGCGATTGGAGCAGCGATTGCATACGCAAACCTACAAAAGGAGTTAGGTGTGGATGCTGAAGCAGTTGCATTGGGGACACCAAATGAAGAAACACAGTTTGCTCTAGATCATTTTGGTTTGACAGCTCCGCGTGTAGTAGAAAAGGTCGCGGCTGAGACGAATGACGTAATGCTAGTTGATCACAATGAATTCCAACAAAGCGTGGCAGATATTGAAGAATTAAACATTCTTTCAGTGGTTGACCATCACCGAGTAGCAAACTTCCAAACAGCGAACCCACTTTATTATCGTGCAGAACCTGTTGGATGTACTTCAACAATCGTATTGAAGTTATACAAGGAAAATAATATTGCCGTTCCTGCAAAAATTGCTGGTATGATGTTATCAGCGATCGTTTCGGATACGTTACTATTTAAATCACCTACTTGTACACAAGAGGATATTGATGCAGCTAAAGAATTAGCGAAAATTGCAGGAGTTGACTTAGATAGCTATGGGTTAGATTTATTGAAAGCTGGAACCAATTTGGGTAATAAGTCTGAAGCAGAATTGTTAGACTTAGATGCCAAATCATTCCCTATGGCTGACAAAACGGTTCGAATCGCTCAAGTTAATACCGTTGATTTGAACGAAGTTTTTGCTCGTCAAGATGCGTTGCGTGATGCTATGCTATCTGAGAATGTAAAAAATGGCTATGACTTGTTCTTGTTGCTTGTTACGAATGTGCTAGATTCTGATTCTGAATTATTAGTTGCTGGCGAACCAAGAGAAAAGGTTACAGAAGCATTTAACGTAAAACTTGAAAACGATCGAGCATTTCTACCAGGAGTTGTTTCCCGCAAGAAACAAATTGTTCCTCAATTGACAGAAGCATTTGATAAATAATATGAATGATTAAAAAGTGGACTTTTGAAGGTCCACTTTTTTGTGGGATTTTTTAAGAAGGATTATAATACGAAGGGACATGAACTGTTTTCCTTTAATTCGGTCTAAAACAATCGCAATAGGCAGTCCATTTGTTGAAATCTTAAAAATTCTCTAACTAGAAAGGACAGTGCGATGAACATCTATACACGGGATAAAAAAATTCAACAAGAATTAAAACGTCAGGATATTCAAAACCTCTTAAACTATTTCCAACAATTGCAAGAGCCTGTAATCTTACGTGACATTCGAAAAGAATTCTCTGGCGCAAAGCGTTTAGATAAGGACTTAGATTTTTTGATTGCTAATAGTATTATCTCTCGCGAAGATCGACGGTATCAATTGTCATTAGCTCCACTAAAAGAATATCCAACCACTGAAAAGGTCGAAAGGGTCATAGAAAAGATGGCTGGTAGATACTCTATTGAAGAATTACTGGTTTGGCTAGAGGAGGTGCTTTGGCTTGACGACATCAATGAGATAATCGCCATTGACTATGATTTGCCGACACTGAATCGATTAGAAACCGATAGCTTTCAGCTGGTGACAATCAATCATCGAGAAAAGTTATCGGAAACGTTACCGAACTATTTTAGCAACGTGGATCAACCGGATAAGTTTCCCAAACTAGCGCCGTTACTTGGTGATGTGAATACTGAATTTTTTAGTAATCAAATTGAGTTGGTTCTTGAACGAGTGCTGTTAAGGAAAAAGCCTAAGAGAACATCGATTTTTTTAGATAGCTTGGTTGAGACGAAAGTAGTTGTCGCTGAGCCAGAATGGCAAGTAGCAATTCCATGCGTTGATCGAACACAGCTGGCAGATATTGAAATAGAGATGAATAAGAAAGAACAATTCTTTTTCGGGCGACAACTGGCGGAACAACTATTAAAAGGAAAAGAAAGTTTTACGTATATGATAAAAAAGAAGGCATAATAGCATGCAGCGAATAATCAAAGGGATCATATTGGTGGTTAGTTTTTTATTAGTTTTTGGAGGGGTTTATTATGCAAAAGTGCGCTACTTCAGTCCTGGGACACTAGTGAAACAAAAGGCTATTCATTATTCTAATGTTCCTACTGTTTTTATCCACGGGTATGAAGGAAATTCATTTTCCTTTGGCCCGCTACTGCGACGGATTGAACGTGAGAATGTTGCAAAACGTGAAATGACGATCGTAGTTCAAGCAGATGGTAAATTGTCTGTTGAAGGTGAACTAAAAAGCCGAAATGACAATCCAACTATTATGGTGCTTTTTGCCAAAGATGTTACGGATGAAATCACTCAAAGTGAATGGATCAGCAAAGTAATGCATTATTTGTATGAACAAGGCGTCACGCGGGTTAATTTAGTCAGCCATTCTATGGGCGGTGTTTCTTCGTTACGTTATTTGCTGGAATACACAGGGAATAAAACACCAACAACTGAAAAGTTTGTCGCAGTTGCTGCGCCCTTTAATGATTTAGAAATTGCTGAGGACACGGAAGAGATTTTTGCTTATGAGTTAACAGAAGAGGGGCCAAGCGGTGAAACACCGATCTATCAGTATTTTGATAGAGCAATGAATCAATTGCCCTCGAATATTCGTGTTTTGGCTGTTGCCGGGGATTTAAACGACGGGACAGAAAGTGATGGGTCCGTATCGACTCATAGCGCTTTTGCCTTACGCACATTGTTTCAAAAGCACGCTAAGGGCTATCAGGAGCTTACCGTTAAAGGAAAAAGCGGTGGACACTCTTCAATCACTAAAAGTGCAAAATTAGAAGAAAAATTAATCCAATTTCTTTGGAAAGAAACAGCTTGACGCTAAGGCTTCAAGCTGTTTTTTTGACGTTTTCGTACTTTTTTAGTCCAAAACCCTCCAGAGATATATTTGGGTTCATAAGAAATAATGAAGGCTCGACTTTCGATTTCCTTGATAAGGGTGTAAAGTGTGCGCTCAGTTTTACGTGGAGATAAAATTTCTAACACCATTCGTCCACCCTCTAAACCTTCGCCATATGATTGGGTGACTCCATAGCCATTTTGTCTCAGAATGCGAGGAAGACTGGCTTCTTGATCTGTATTTGTTGGTAATATCACGGTTACCATCATATATCCAAGAGCCAATTTGTCTTCAATTTTTATCCCAACACTAATCCCAATCGCGTAACCTAAAGCATAAGTCAGGAGATTGATCGGATTATCTAAACGATCCAATACCATTGAAAGTCCAAGTATATAGATTGTAATCTCAACCATGCTCATTAAGGGCGCTAAAATGCGATAGCCTTTCATTGTAAGCATAAAACGGAGAGTATTCAGTGTAACGTAACAAAAATTGATAAGAAAGATCATCGCAAGCATTTTTATATCAATCATTATGTAATCGCCTTCTTTCTGTGATTTTTACCCATATAGGTGTTTTTAGTGTGCGTTTTGTCCTATTCTCATCAGCCTAACGATTATTTTGTCAAAAGGCAAATAAAAGGAAAAAAGGATAAAAAGATTTCATGTTTATTTGTCAAAAAAACAGATTAAACAAATAATAATTGTTATTTATTGACGAAAAACTGATTTATTTTAAAGAAATGAAATTTTTACCTTCTATTTTAATTCTTATTATAATATAATGTTAGGTAGGGGCATTTAATAATGTAAAGGAAAATATGTAAAACGCTTGATACGTTATTTTAAAAAGGTTTGTGTTATTATAATAGAACAAGCTGTGTTTTTATTATTAAACTTTGCACATTAAAATGTAATATAGGGACGCGTTGTCGTTCATTCGAAAAAGGTGGTTCTCATGGAAAATACTAAACAAGTGGCAAAGCAACAAGTTGAAGATGCGAAGAGAACATTTTTGTCTGGAGAAAATTTTTATGCACAACATTTATTGGGTGCACATCAAGTAAAGGAAGGATTCGTTTTCCGAGTTTGGGCTCCCAATGCGCTTGCTGTGTCTCTCGTTGGCGATTTCAATGATTGGCAGGATTCGCCAATGGAGAAGGATGAAGTTAGCGGGATTTGGCAAGTACAATCGGATACTGCAAAAGAAGGAGACCTTTATAAATTTAAGGTTAAGCAAGCCAATGGTCGGGAAATCTTGAAAATAGATCCTTTCGCTGTCCGATTTGAAAAAAGACCTGGCGATGCCGCAGAATTATATAGCTTTCCTGAAAAAAAATGGAAAGATGGCTTATGGCGCGGACGCAATAAACGAACTAATGCGTTTAAGCGACCATTAAATATCTATGAAATGCATGCTAGCTCATGGAAACATCATGAAGATGGAACGCCCTACAGTTTTGCTGAGTTAAAAGAAGAATTAGTCCCTTATCTGGTAGAAATGAATTATACCCATGTTGAATTTATGCCGTTGATGGAGCATCCATTAGGTCGTTCGTGGGGCTATCAATTAATCGGTTATTTTGCACTGAGCTCTTATTATGGGACGCCGGCGGAGTTTCAGGATTTTGTTGAAGCTTGTCATTTGAATAATATCGGAGTTTTTGTGGATTGGGTTCCGGGTCATTATTGTATTAATGATGATACATTGCCTTATTATGATGGGACACCGCAGTTTGAGTACGAAGATCCTGATCGGGCGAAGAACAATCGTTGGGGATCTATTAATTTTGATTTGGGAAAACCACAAGTTCAAAGCTTTTTGATTTCTAGTGCGATGTTTTGGATTGAAATGTTCCATATTGATGGTATCCGAGTCGATGCCGTTTCTAGTATGATTTATCGCGACTATGATGATGGACCGTGGACGCCAAATCATGAGGGAGGCAATCGAAACTTTGAAGGGTATTATTTCTTACAAAAACTGAATGCTGTCATCAAATTGGCTCACCCGAATGTCTTAATGATCGCAGAGGAGAGCTCATCCGAAACACCTGTGACCGGTATGATCGAAAGTGGCTCATTAGGTTTTGATTTTAAATGGAACATGGGATGGATGAACGATGTCTTACGTTTTTATGAGATGGATCCTGTTTTTCGGAAAGACAATTTCAATTTGGTCACTTTTTCGTTTATGTATATGATGCAGGAGAATTTTATTTTGCCACTGTCACATGATGAAGTTGTTCACGGGAAAAAGAGTCTTATGCATAAAATGTGGGGAGATCGGTACAAACAGTTCGCGCAGTTGAGAAACCTGTACACTTATTTTATGACTCATCCAGGAAAAAAATTATTGTTTATGGGTAGTGAATGGGGTCAGTTTCTAGAGTGGAAGTTTGATGAGGGACTTGAATGGAGGGATTTGAATGATTCAATGAACCATTCGATGCAGCATTTTACTGCAGAATTGAATGATTTCTATAAAAATCAAACAGCCTTGTGGGAGCTAGAGGATTCCTATGACACGATCGAAATTATTGATGCGGATAATACGGGAGAATCAATTTTGTCCTTTATGCGAAAAGGAAAACGTAAAAAAGATTTCTTAATTGTCATTTTAAATATGACTCCAGTAGAACGCCGAGATTTTCATATAGGTGTGCCTTATCCGGGAACTTATAAAGAGGTTTGGAACACGGAGATGAAAGAATTTGGCGGAACATGGACAAAGCATAATGAGGATTGTCAAAGCGAACCAATTGAATTTAAGGAGTACGGCCAGTTGATCAGAACAACTGTCCCTGCTTTAGGTGCCATCATATTGAAACCAGAAAAAATCAACACACGCAAGAAATAGAGGGGAGGTCGATGGAGGAAAGTCCTTCATCAAATAAAATGAAAACAGAAATTTTAGCAATGATTTTAGCCGGCGGGAAAGGTTCTCGTCTAGGTAAACTAACACAAAAAATTGCAAAACCTGCTGTCCCTTTTGGCGGTCGCTATCGAATTATTGATTTTACGTTGAGTAATTGCATTAATTCAGGTATCAACAATGTAGGAGTAGTAACGCAGTATCAGCCTTTAGCGTTAAATAATCATATTGGGAATGGTTCTAGCTGGGGCTTTGATGGTCTAAACTCAGGAGTAACAATTCTACAGCCATATTCTAGCAATGATGGGAGTAAATGGTTTGAAGGAACGGCTCATGCAATCTACCAAAATATGGACTACATCGATCAAATGGATCCTCAGTATGTTTTAGTCCTATCTGGTGATCATATCTATAAGATGGACTATGAAGCGATGCTTGAAGACCATAAAGCGAACAATGCTTCACTAACAGTTGCCGTAATTGAGGTCCCTATTGAAGAAGCTTCTCGTTTCGGAATCATGAATACTGATGAAAATGATCGAATTATTGAGTTTGAAGAAAAACCAGAAGAACCAAAGAGCAACTTAGCTTCAATGGGTATTTACATCTTTAACTGGAGTCGCTTGCGCAGTGTATTGCTAAACAGTTATAAAAAGGATGATCAAATGCTAGACTTCGGTAAGCATGTAATTCCTGCCTACTTAGAAAGTGGAGAGAATGTCTTTGCGTATCGCTTTGACGGTTACTGGAAAGATGTTGGTACAATCGATTCTCTTTGGGAAGCTAGTATGGAGTTTATTGATCCTGAGCATAGCTTGAATATCCGTGATAAAAACTGGCGGATTTTAGCGAAAAATACCATTTCACCGCCACATTTTTTAACTGAAAATGCTGATGTAAAAAATTCATTAGTGGTGGATGGCTGTTATGTCGCTGGTCACGTAGAACATAGTATTTTATCTGATGATGTTCAGGTAAAAGAAGGTGCAAAGGTAGTCGATAGTGTCGTCATGCCAGGTGCAACGATTGGTAAAAATGTGCAAATCACTAAAGCGATTATTGGAGAGAACGCCATCATTGGTGACGATGCGGTCGTTGATGGATCAGAAGAGATTGCTGTAGTAGGCTATTCAGAAGTGATTGGAGTGTTGACAAGTGAGAGCGAATAAAATGTGCGCCATTTTGGGGAACGTATATGAGTGCCCAGAATTATTACCTTTAACTGAAAAGAGACCGTTGGCAACATTGCCTTTTGATTGCAAGTACCGTCTGATTGACTTTAATCTGTCAAATGCAATCAATGCGAATATCAAATCTGTATACATGGTCTTTAACCAAGGGACGACCAAATCTGTTTTTGACCATATTGGCGGAGGACGCGAGTGGCATCTTGATAGTGTAGACAGCCGTTACTTTATCCATTTTTATCAAGATTTCTTGAAAAAGAAAGCAGAAGGCCGGCCCTATTTTGAGTCAGTCATTGACTATTTGAATAAATCAAAATCTGAATATACAGTCTTTATGGGAAATCGTATGCTATGTAATATTGATTTAGAGGCTGTTTTAAAAATTCATCAACAAAGTGACAGTGTAATGACTGTTGTTTATAAAAAAATGCCGAAGGAACAAATTTATCGGCAGGATGAAATTTTAGAAGTGGATGAACACGGCATAATTGCAGGCCATCATAACTTTTTAGAAGAAAAAACCAACGAGGAAGTGCTGAACCTGGGCATGAAAATATTTATTTGTCGTACAGATTGGTTAATCAATGCCTTGCAGGAAGGGCAAAATCTAGGCGGTCCAGTAGCATTGGTGGATTTCTTAACTTTAGCGATGAATCAAGTGAAGACAAATGCGTATGAATATACTGGCTTCTTAAGTAACATTTTTGATATTAAGTCATATTATGATGCGAATATGGCTATGTTAGATCCTAAAAAGTTTACTTCTCTATTGTATTCTAAACAAAAGATCTATACGAAATTGAAGAATGAAGTGGCCACCTATTATTCTCCAACTTCTGAAGTAAAGAATAGTCAATTCGCTACAGGCTGTCTGGTTGATGGGAAAGCTCATGGTTCCCTTTTCTCAAGAAGTGTCATAATTGAAAAAGGTGCTGAAGTTGAGGATTCGATTATCATGGCAAGCTGTAGTATACGTGAAAACGCATATATTAAGCATGCGATTCTAGATAAAAATGTTGTAGTGGAACCAGGAATTAAAATTATCGGCTCTGCTGAACAACCAGTTGTCATCAAGAAAAATACACATGTGATCAGTGATGTTTATGGAGGCGAATAAAGGTGAAGACATTATTTGTAGCAGCAGAATGTGCACCCTTTTTTAAAACTGGAGGATTGGGTGACGTTGCGGGCGCTTTACCTAAAGCCTTAAAGGAAAAGGGAACAGATATAAGAGTGGTCCTACCATTTTTCACAAAGATGCCAGAACGTTTTAAGGAGCAATTAGAGGATCTATTTTCTTTCGATGTCTATGTTGGTTGGCGCAAACAGTATTGCGGAGTAAAGCATCTCCGAATGAATGAGATTGATTACTACTTTTTAGACAATCTCTATTACTTCAATCGGCCAGAATTGTATGGTTATTATGATGATGGGGAACGTTTCGCTTTTTATCAGCAAGCGGTCATTGAACTAATGGAAAAAATCGATTTTATTCCTGATGTCATGCACTTGAATGATTATCATACCTCCTTCATCCCCTTTTTGTTAAAGGAAAAATATCGTTGGATTAAAAATTTTGATCAAATTCGTACTGTTTTGACTATTCATAATATTGAATTTCAGGGACAATATGACCGTGAAGTTTTATATGATTTATTTGGCATGGGGTGTGAACGTTACGACGATGGAACGATACGTTTCAATGACTGCGTAAACTTTATGAAGGCCGGGATTCTATACGCAGATCGCGTGACTACAGTCAGCCCTTCTTATGCTGAAGAAATAAAAACGGCTGAGTTTGGTGCTGGTTTGGATATCATTTTGCGAATGGAAAGCGGCAAGTTGCATGGAATATTGAATGGGATCGATTATGATGCCTTTAATCCAAAAACTGATCCTGCAATTTTCGCAAATTACGATGCAGCACATCTTGATAGAAAAATAGAAAACAAAGTACAGTTACAAAAAGCCTTGGATTTACCTGTTCGACCGGATGTTCCTGTCATTGGGATTGTCAGTCGTTTAACTTACCAAAAGGGGTTTCATTTACTTCTAGAAGAGATGGAAAACTTAATGCAATTTGATGTACAGTTGGTTTTGATTGGAACAGGGGATCCGAATTTTGAAAATCAGTTCCATTATTATGGCGGAAAATATCCGAATAAAGCAAGCATCCATATTGACTTTGATGTAACATTGGCTCAGAAAGTGTATGCCGGTGTCGATATGTTCTTGATGCCATCAGCCTTTGAACCTTGCGGGCTTTCACAAATGATTTCCATGCGTTATGGTACATTGCCGATTGTCCACGAGATTGGCGGCCTGAAAGACACCGTTCAACCGTACAATCCGATTACAGGTGAAGGGACAGGCTTTGGTTTTAACATTTTTGAACCGTTCTATTTAATGAATGCGTTGAAACAGGCCATTGAACTTTATCAGGATTATCCAGCGGTTTGGCAAGGAATGATGACTGAGGCAATGTCTCGGGACTTCAGTTGGGATGAATCTAGTCAGCAATATTTAGAGTTGTATGAAGGAATATAAGATTCGAAAAGCCAGAATCTAAGCCTTGTGGCGATTGATTTTGGCTTTTTTATCATTAAATTTTCATTTATGATGTATTATATGTAGTATATATAATACATAGCTTAAAAAGTGTAGGTTGGAGATGAGAATATGAACAAAACAGAATTTAAAGAATCATTCAGTCGCCGTCTAGCTGAAAAATTTGCGATGGGTGTTGCGGACGCTTCCCCAGACGAACTTTACCAAACATTGGGTTCATTAATGACTTCGGCATATTCACAAAATTGGCAGCAAACATGGAAAGATTATCGAGAAGCAGATCAAAAACAAGCGTATTATTTTTCTATTGAATTTTTACCAGGAAAAATGTTAAAAAGTAATCTTTTAAACATGGGTTGGTTAGACATGGTCACGGAGGGGCTCGCTGAGTTAAATATTGATTTAGAGGATCTGGCGGAAGTTGAACCAGACATGGCGTTAGGAAATGGCGGGTTAGGTCGTTTGGCTTCTTGCTTTATGGATTCGATTGCTTCCATGGGGCTTCCTGGCAATGGGAATGGAATCCGTTATGAGTATGGTCTTTTTAAACAACGCTTTGTTGACAATTATCAAGTGGAGTTGCCAGATGAATGGCTGCACAAAGGTAATTTGTGGGAAGTTCGAAAAGAGAGTAAAGCGGTAGATGTGCGTATCGGTGGCGATGTATACATGAGTCACGATGAATACGGCAATCTAGTTCCGAATTATCAGGGTGGTATGATGCTTCGAGCGGTCCCTTATGATACCGGGATGCTTGGGTATCAGAATGGTATTGTCAATACCATGCGTTTATGGTCTGTAGAAATATCGCCGGAAGAGGAGGATCGATACCGTAGTATAAAGGATCGTCGTGCTGTGGAGGATCTGACTTCAGTATTGTATCCAGATGATTCTAGTGAAGCCGGAAGAAGACTGCGATTGTCACAGGAGTACTTCTTTGTCTCAGCTGGTGTTCAAAGTATTTTGCGTTACTACAAACAATTGAAGAAACCGATGGACGAAATTAATCAATACATTGCGATTCATATCAATGATACACATCCTGCTATGTGTGTGGCGGAATTTATGCGCCTGCTAGTTGATGAAGAAAAAATGGGCTGGGAACGTGCTTGGAACTTAACTCAAGAGGTGATGAGCTACACGAATCATACGATCATGGCTGAAGCTTTAGAAAAATGGTCGATTGATATGATGAAAAGCGTGTGCCCAAGAATCTATCAGATCATTGAAGAGATCGACCGTCGTTTCGTTGAGGAAATGACCGGCGTGCATGATTTTGATTTGATACAACGAACAAGAATCATTCAATGCGGCCAGGTTCATATGGCCCATCTTGCAATCATAGGCTCGCATTCAACAAATGGTGTGGCGAAATTACACTCCGATCTTCTAAAATCCGTCGTTTTACATGATTTTTATCGATTATATCCAGCTCGATTTAATAACAAGACAAATGGTATCGCTATGCGAAGATGGACGCAATTAGCAAATCCTTCGTTAAGTAAAGTATTGGACGAAACGATTGGTAATACTTGGAGAAAGCAGCCAAGTGACCTGCGTTTACTATTAAATTATGAGGAAGATGACCAGGTGCTTGATAAACTTGCGGCAGCGAAATTGGAAAACAAGCAACGTCTAGCAGACTATATTCAAAAACATTGTGGCGTTGAAGTCAATCCTCATGCGATTTTTGATGTTCAAATCAAACGACTGCATGCTTATAAACGTCAATTACTAAACTTACTTCATATCATTAAGTTGTACTTAGAGTTGAAAGAAAATCCTGAATTACCGATTGAACCTCGCGTGTTTATTTTTGGTGCAAAGGCAGCTCCAAGTTACCATTATGCAAAATCTATTATTAAGGTAATCAATGAAACAGCGAGCTTAATCAACCAAGATACAACAATCAAGGATAAATTAAAGGTCATCTTTTTGGAAAACTATAACGTAAGCTTGGCGGAAAGAATTATTCCAGCAGCAGATGTCAGTGAGCAAATTTCTTTGGCGTCTAAAGAAGCTTCCGGAACTTCAAATATGAAGCTTATGCTGAATGGCGCTGTGACAATCGCGACATTGGATGGCGCAAATGTTGAAATTCGAGATGCTGTTGGAGATGAGAATATTGCTATTTTTGGTTTGACTGAGTCTGAGGTTTATCAATATTACGAGAATAAAAATTATTCATCCGCAGACATTTACCGAGAAAACGCACAGGTACACAAAGTGGTAAAAACTCTAATAGATGGTACGATTCCGAATATTTTTGCAGAGGGACAAGAAATCTTTGATTCCTTGATCAAGTACAATGATGAGTTCTTTGTTTTACGTGACTTTGAAGATTATTGTTTGGCACAAGAAACTGTAAATCAGGCTTATCAAGACAAACGGCGTTGGCGACAAATAAGCTTACGAAATATAGCCAATGCAGGACGCTTTTCTTCAGATAATACCGTTCAGCGTTATGCAGATGACATTTGGCAAATAGAACCCGTTTTTGCTTATGAAGATGATCGAGGTGTGACACAACATGACTCATATTTACTTTAATCCATGGCTGGAACGATACAAACAACCTTTTGGTGCTGTTCAGGAAGGGACGACGGTCAAAATTTGGCTGTCGGTTCCGGAGCAGCAAAATACGAAGGTCTTTTTGATTGTGCGTAAAGAAGGAAGCTCAGTGGGACAAAAAATTTTTCCAATGGAGCCGGCTTCTGAGGATCGATTTCATTTTCAAACGACAATGGATCAGGGCTGGGGTCTGTATTTCTACTATTTTAAAGTCATTCATGAATCAGAAGGTTACGAAACGATTCAATATTATGGATTTAAAGGACATGGCGGCGAAGGAAGAATCTATGGCTCTGAACGAGAAGTCGTGCCTTATCAATTGACGTGCTATCAGAAGCCAGAGGTTGCTCCAAAATGGTATCGAAATGCCGTTTTTTATCAAATTTTTCCTGATCGATTTGCCAATGGAAATCCTGATCGTAAAATCAATCAGCCAAAAAAAAATTCATTTATCTATGCAACTGAAGAAGATGAACCTTTTTATATTAAGAATCAGAAAAATGAGATTGCTCGATGGGATTTTTTTGGTGGGAACTTTAAAGGAATTCAAGAAAAAATTCCTTACTTACAAGAACTTGGGATCACCGCTTTATATTTAAATCCAATCTTTGAGGCGACCTCTAATCACCGCTATGATACGAACGACTATTTCAAGGTGGATAGTGTTTTAGGAACTGAGGAAGATTTTCGTAGTCTGATAGCTGCTTTACACACGGCGGGTATCGCGGTTGTTTTAGATGGAGTATTTTCTCACGTAGGAAAAGACAGTCGGTACTTCAATATTTCTGGTTTATATGGCGATGACACTGGGGCAGCTCGCGATCCTAAGAGTCGCTACTTTGATTGGTTCACATTTAACCACTATCCGGATGATTATAAATCTTGGTGGGGAGTATCCGATCTGCCAGAGGTACGTAAGGATAATCCAAGTTATCAGGAATTCATTTATGGCGATTTAGACAGTGTTCTATCTAAATGGACCTCGATGGGCGTTGACGGCTGGCGGTTGGATGTTGCAGATGAGTTGACTGATGATTTTATTGCTGGTATCCGTAAAAATCTTTTGGCGTATCAAGAAAAGATTCTAATCGGTGAGGTTTGGGAGGATGCATCGAACAAAATTGCCTATGACACTCGACGAAAGTATGTGTTTGGTGATCATTTACAAGGCGTAATGAATTATCCACTCAGACAACAAATTTTAGATTTACTAAATCAATCACGATCATTGCAGGATATTTGCGAAGAGATGATTCGTTACCAAGAGAATTATCCGGCTGATTTTTACTACAATCAGTTGAATAATATTGGCACACACGATACGGAACGAATCTTGACCATGTTAGATGGTTCGGTCGAAGCGATGGATCAGGCTTGGGGATTAATGTTCATGATGCCAGGCATTCCTTGTGTTTATTACGGCGACGAAGCCGGGCTGACCGGCGGGAAGGATCCGGATAATCGTAAGTTTTTCCCGTGGAACAGCATTGATCCTAGATTGTTTAAAAATTGTCAAAAATGGATTGAGCGTAGAAAGAAATATGATGTGCTGAAGCAGGGGCAATTTTTCCCATTCTATTCGCAAACACAGCAAATATTCGGGATCATTCGATACACGGAACAGGCCTATGTCATTTACGCACTCAATTTATCTGATGAGGAACAAAGCCTAAATGTTGGAGAGTTATCAAGTCCACGTGCCTATCAAGGGGATTATGAGGTGTTGGATCGTATCTTAGAGGGCGAGGTACTGGCTCCAAATGGCAGTCTATTTGTGTATGAGGGAAATTAATTTTGGAATGGGAGATTTTCTTATAGGTTAGGAATTTAAAAGCATTTTTTCAGCATTTATGCTAAACTATGCTATATCAGAACGATGAGGATGATTGTATGCAAACGTATAGCAGAAAAAAGAGCCGCTTTCCTGCCTTTGACGATGAAGCAGGTGTGAAATTAGTACAGACGAATCAACGTGTCTTGTTTGATGGACAAGATGACTTAATTACAAGTTATCGCTTAGAGGCAAAGGATATCTTTGACCGACAATTACCAAAGAACAAACGGACGCGACGTGTAAATTTAGATGAAGAGCCACGCAGAGAGCTGGATCATCACAAAGCTCACTTACCGATGTATCAAGGGGATCGAAAAGAATCCAAAAAAGTTAATTTGTTTGAAGAGCGAAAGCCAAAAGAGACGACCAAGCCTAAGTCAACGTTTAATACAAGAAATGGCCGTAGCGCAACACCGTTTTCGCCTAAATTTGTTCCTTCTTCCTTGATTCCTGATGAGCCTGCTGATGCAATCTCACCGAGAGAATTGATGCAGCGGATGGAAAAATCGCGTCAGTCGTATATTCTGTTTGCGCCAGATAATGAAGAAAAGCAACCGGCAATAGACAGAAAGAATTCACGGCAACGTTTGGATCGCTCGTTACGAGGGATTATGCAAGAGGACAATTTTAATATCGAAAATAGCAAGTATTTTCACGATTAGTGCAGAAGGTGCCAATGGGCGTCCTTCTGTTGTTTTTATGAAGATAGGAGAGAACAAGAAACATGAACCCATTCGAGGAAAAAATTCGCCAATTAAGAGCTGGAGAGATTGACAAAATCGAGGTAACACGTGATGAATTTTTCTTATTTCGTGAAGCGTGGATTAAGCAAGAGGATAAAAAATTTTTTAGAGGGATTGCGGGATTGAAGGGAAATATTACTTACGTTTACGACACAACGATTGTATAGGTATTGACTTTTTCATTTTGTATCGCTATCATAAAAAAGAATTCTGCGGTGGTGTTGGAATTGGCAGACAAGCATGACTAAGGATCATGTGAGAGCAATCTCGTGTGGGTTCGAGTCCCATTCGCCGCACTTGGGTGTACCAATGATGGTACATCCTTTTTTTAATGTTAATTTTAAAAAATCCGTTTACATCTGTTCGTTTTAGAGGAAACCTTTGGCGTTTTTCGATCGCAAGAGTTGCTTGTCAATTCGTCATCAGATAAAATAAACTTATTAAAATGTGAATATGCATATTTTGGAGGAAACAGTAATGGAAGCGATTGGTCAAGTCTTAAAAGAGTTCAGAAAAGAACATGGCATGACACAAAAAGATCTTTCTGAAGGAATTTGTTCGCAAAGTGTTTTGAGTCGAATTGAAAACAATGAAGAGATTCCGAATATTTTTGTGATTCAACAATTATGTCATCGACTAGGAATCACGATTGATCAATTGATGCTAGATTTCTTACCGGAAGAATTATTTCTGCGCAAGTATTTTAATAAAATGTTTATGTATTTGCGAACCGGAAAATATTTAGAAATTCGAACGACACTAGAGTATTTGGATGAACGTCAAATCACTCATTTAGATAAAGATAGACAGCTAGCATGCTTTTTTAAAGGCGTTTGTGCGTATTTTATTGATAAAGAACCGGAAGCGGCTTTAGAACAGATTATACAAGGACTTTCGATTTGCGTCTCAAAAAAATATGACGGTTATTTTGATAGTCGAATCTTACTCTTGAGTTTTGCTGGTAAAATGAATTCTGTTTTAGGCAGAGTAAACGAAGCGCAAAATTATTACAATCAAAGCTTTGAGTTATTCCAGACGATGATGGCTGATTATTCTGAACGTAGCGAGCTCAGTAATCTTTTTGTGAACTATGGCACTTTCTTAGTGAAACACGAACGCTTGGACCTTGCTGAAAAAGTCGTTGATATGGGGTTGAAGTGGAATCGGCAGCAATGTAGCTATTACAAGTTGAGAGAACTCTTAGAATTAAAAATTTTGATGCTAGAGGCCCGAGATGAGTTTCACACAGTGATTAATTATAGAAAGATGCTGAGAGCTATCGAAAAGCTAAAAGATTTATAGAATGGTCTACACCATTCTTGACTTATTGGCCATTCAGGAGTAACTTTAAGGTACTAAGACAAAAAGGGAGAGCTCACAATGAAAATATTTATTTATGCTGACAAATTCTTTTTAAACTCTGGTGTTAAAGGCGCAGGTTATTTAGATGTCACTGATGGCATTTTTGGAACATATACGAAAGAAAAACCTGAAGGAGCAGAAATTATTGACCAATCAGGAAAATGGATTGCTCCTGGATTAGTGGATACCCACATTCACGGATATAAAAATCATGATGTAATGGATAATGATGCCGAAGGAATTAAGGTAATGTCTGAAGGTTTACTATCATGTGGTGTAACCAGCTTCTTACCAACTACCTTAACTTCTTCAAAAGAACGACTGAAAGATGTCGCAGAAACCATTGGTAAAGTATACCAAGAGGTTGATGGTGCGAAGATTCAAGGGATTTACTTTGAAGGTCCATTCTTTACTGAAGAACATAAGGGAGCACAAAACCCTAGCTACTTCGGTGATCCAGATTTGGACACATTCCATGAATGGCAAGAAGCGTCAGGCGGGTTGATCAAGAAAATCGCATTAGCACCTGAACGCAAAGGTGTTAGAGAATTCGTTAAAACAGTGACTGATGAAGGCGTTGTCGTATCTCTAGGCCATTCAAACGCTACTTTAGAAGAAGCGCAAGAAGCCGTAGAAGCAGGAGCCAGTGTCTTTGTCCATGCCTACAACGGGATGCGTGGTCTAAACCATCGCGAACCTGGTATGGTTGGGGCTTTACTAACCTTGCAACATGTCTTTTCAGAGTTGATTTGTGATGGTCATCATGTGCATCCTCAAGCGGCTGAAGTATTAATGGAAAAAGCTGGTCATGATCATGTTGCCTTGATTACTGATTGTATGATGGCAGGCGGAATGCCTGATGGCAACTACAATCTAGGGGAATTTCCAGTAGTCGTAAAAGAAGGTACCGCTCGTCTTGAATCTGGTAATTTAGCCGGAAGTATTTTAAAACTTAAAGAAGCGATTAAAAACGTGGTTGATTGGGACATCGCAACACCAGAACAAGCGATTATGATGGCAAGTTATGTTCCAGCAGTTAGCTGTAAGATTGACGATAAATGCGGGATGATCGCTGAAGGACGCGCAGCTGACTTCATCGTATTAGAACCTACTATGGACTTAGTCGCTACGTACCTTGATGGTGTTGAACGCTATCACGCTTAATTCATTCATTTAAACTTGGTCACTTTACTCGGTCATTTTGGCCGAGTTTTTTTGTTCTTTCATTGTTAATCTGGTAAAATTTTCATCAAAAGCTATTGGTTAGAGTGAAGAACTTAGTAGGAGGAGCCTATGAGACCAACGATTGGTGTAATGCCTTTATATGATAATGAAAGAAAAAGTATTTGGATGCTGCCAGGTTATTTGGAACTAGTCGAAAAAAATGGTGGCATTCCGTTGATTTTACCGCTGACAACAGATAAAGAAATTTTAGCTTCTTTTTTTACTATCTGCGACGGCTTTCTTTTTACAGGTGGGCAGGATATAGACCCAAGTCTTTATAGAGAGAAAAAACAAGCTGTCTGTGGGGAACAATCTTTTTGTCGTGATGAAATGGAGTGTTTCCTTATGAAAGAAGCAATAGCTAAAAAGAAGCCAATTCTAGCAATTTGTCGAGGCGCTCAGTTGTTAAATGTTTTATTCGGAGGGACGCTTTATCAGGACTTGAGGAATGACCATCCGACAGCTGTTAATCATCAGATGGTTGCTCCTTATGCCAGGAAGCAACACGAAGTATCTCTAATTGAGGGCGGGATGCTTCACCGCATCTGGCAACGGTCAAAGTTGGGCGTAAACAGCTATCATCATCAAGCAATCAAAGATTTAGGCGAAGGCCTTGAAGTCACAGCCGTTTCGACAGATGGGGTGATTGAAGGAATTTCGTTAAAAGAGTCAGCATTTGTTAACGGGGTGCAATGGCATCCAGAATTTTTCAATGCGTCTACACCGGAAAATCAAGCTTTAATGGCAGCATTCTATTCAGCATGTTAAAATTGCTTGAGAAAAAAGTAGGAGGGAAAAAATGGCATCGGATAAAGAAGAGCTTTCTATCGCAGACAAAGACAGTTTTCTTATGATTGTTGATTTGTTAAACGAGATGGGTATTCGTTATTGGATTGAAGGGGGATGGGGCATTGATGTACTTATTGGTAAACAAACAAGGCCCCATAGAGACATAGATGTTGATTTTGATGCTGACCAAGAAGAGCTGCTAATGCAAAAGTTGATTGATTTAGGATATGAACGAATAATGGATCAACGACCAGTGCGTGCAGAGCTTTATCATCCAAACTATGGCTATATTGATATTCACCCATTTATTATCAGCAAATCGGGAACAATGAAGCAAGCAAATCCAGAGGGTGGTTTCTTTGAATTAGCCTCAGAGTGGTTCTCACAAGGGACTTTCGAAGATCGTTTGATTCCATGTGTCTCAGTTGAAGGGCAGAGACTTTTTCACACCGGCTATGAGCTTAGAGACGTGGATCATGCGGATTTAAAACAGCTAAACGCTGCTTTTCCTCCAGCCGAAGAAGAATGATAAATAAATCTAGCTTCTTAGTCAATCAAGATATTAGGATTTTTCAAGGAAAGCTTACAAAAAAAAATTATTCTTCCGCTAAATACCTATCGATTTCTTGTTGGGTCAGTCTTCTTATTTCAGTACCGGCAAATGCTTTAAAGTGAGTTTGGCGATAGAGCGCCTGCTTATTCTCGGTATATTTTTTCTTATGGTTGGCTAGATAGGTGGTGTAGCTCTCATCATCCAAAAAGATTTTATAGGATTTTCGCTTGGATTCACTAATCACTTCGTAAATTCCACAAGGAGCTTGCTGCAAATAATCAGCCGCTCGTAAATACAATTTTGCAATCTCTAGACTTTTAAATGGAAAATCTATTCTGCGTAATTGACGCTTCGGATCTTTTTGCAGACAAATACACCTGCCGCAAGTACCACAAATATACTGTTCATGTTTTTCTAAGCATTCTCTTTTTCCGAGTATCGGTGTTGCACGATTATTCGCTGAATAGCATTCGATACATTCCTTCATATTGACGCCTCCTTTTCTCTATTATCTATTCAAAAACTGTCATTTTCAATCACTAAAAAATTTAAGAGGCTGACGATATCTATCGTTGGCTTTTTTTCTCGCTATGTTAAACTAAAAAGAAAAAAGTTTTTCAATCAGCTTTGTAAGTAAGGGGAGATAGAATGGCTTATATAGATGTAATTGATGAGAGCAAGCATTATAAAATGGGCGAAACAGTTATTAAAGCAAATGAGAAAATCAATTTTTCTATTGAAAAAGGCGAAGTAGCGGTGATTCTCGGACCAAGTGGTGCAGGGAAGTCTACGGTGTTAAATATTTTAGGCGGCATGGATAGCTGTGATGAGGGAAAAGTGGTGGTAGATGGCACAAATATTGCGGCTTTCAGTGATAAGGAATTAACCACTTACCGCCGAAATGATGTTGGTTTTGTTTTTCAATTTTATAATTTGGTTCCCAATTTAACAGCAAAAGAAAACGTTGAACTAGCTTCTCAAATCGTAGCCGACGCGATGGAGCCTGAAGCTGTGCTACGATCTGTGGGCTTGGGAGAACGGATGGATAACTTTCCTGCCCAATTATCTGGCGGGGAACAACAACGGGTTACAATTGCTCGAGCGCTAGCCAAAAGGCCAAAACTACTTTTATGTGATGAACCAACCGGCGCATTGGATTTTGAAACTGGAAAGCAAATTTTGAAAATATTGCAGGATACTGCACGTGAAAACGGTACAACGGTCGTAATCATCACACATAATTCGGCAATCGCACCAATGGCTGATCGAGTGATTCGAATCAATGACGCTAGGGTTCGAAGCGAAGAACTGAATGAACAGCCTCAGTCGATTGAAGATATTCAGTGGTAAGAGGTGATGATCATGGGGAAAGCGATACGACGTTCCAATTGGCGTGAGATCGGACAATCTAAAACGCGTTTTTTTTCAATTTTAGGGATTATTTTCTTAGGTGTCGCTTTTTATGTCGGACTGCGTGCTACAGGACCAGACATGCTGAAGACAGCCGCTAACTATTATAAAAAGCAGAACTTGGCCGATACACGTATCGTCTCTTCAATGGGATTGACAGATAAGGATATTGATTTATTACAAGGAATAAAAGGCACGACCATAGAGGGGCGTTATTTTCAAGATATTAATCTCAGCCAAGAAAACCAGGTTTTTCGAATTTTTAGCTATGACTCTAAGCAAACGTTGAATCGTTTAGTTGTAACAGAAGGCCGTTTACCTAGAAAAGCAAATGAAATTGTACTAGATGATTTTGCGAAAGAAAAAGGTTACGAGCTTAATAAGACATTCAATTTTGCTGCAGATGATCCATCTAACGCCTTTAAGCGACAGGAATATACTGTCGTGGGTTTTGTTAAAAGTCCAGAGTTTATTGAGAATATCTCACGTGGAAACACAACAGTCGGAAAAGGGTCGATCGATTGTTTTGCCTTTATTTTGCCAGAAAACTTTACTCAACCAGTATTCTCAGAAGCGCTAGTCGCCTTTACGGATCTAAAAAATCAATCGGCTTACTCAAAGCAGTATGAGAAGCGATTCAAATCAGATCAAAAGAGATTAAAAGAGCAGCTGAAACCAATTGCCACATCTAGTTTGAAGGAGAGAAAGAACCAGCAGCAAAAGCTATTAGATCAAGAAAAGGAAAACTTTCAAACACAAACAGGCATAAACATAGAGGAGCTATCACCGGAACAAGTCTTGGGATTGACCAGAATAAATCCTGAGCTGCCAAAGCAGTTGGACACACTGGAGAAACAACAGCAAAGAATCGACTCCTTACCTGCACCTGAGTACCATCTATTTGCTCGTTCTGATAATCCGGGATATAGCGAATATGAAGACAATGCCCAGCGCATTTCATCGTTAGCTTCGGTATTTCCTTGGATCTTCTTTTTAATTGCTGCTTTGGTCACACTGACGACAATGACTAGAATGGTAGAGGAAAAGCGAAATGAATTGGGGACATTTAAGGCGTTAGGGTACCGAAACGGAGAAATCGCAGAAAAATATCTGCTTTATGCTTTGTTGGCTGGGGGATTGGGCACACTGTTAGGACTGGGGATCGGTTTTTATGTATTGCCGAAAATTATCTTTAATGCCTATGGGCAGCTGTACAATTTGGAAAATGTAGTAACCCCCTGGTACTTAGAGTATACATTGATTGCTTTTGCCGTCGCTTTAGCTTGTTCAGTAGGATCGGCATGGATCGTTTTACGATATGATTTGAAGGCCACTCCTGCAATTTTAATGCAGCCCAAAGCGCCTAAAAAGGGGAAAAGAATCTTTTTAGAGCGTGTAAAATTCATTTGGCGTCGACTCTCCTTTAGTCAAAAGGTTACTTTACGTAATTTATTTCGTTATAAGCAGCGAATGCTCATGACCGTAATAGGAATTGCTGGCTGTATGTCGATGATTATTACGGGATTTGGTTTACGGGATTCAATCGGCGATATTGTTACACTGCAATTTGACAAGCTGTGGCATTATCAAGGGACCACGGTCTTTAAAGAGGAACCATCAGCATCAGAAGAACAGAGTTATGTCAAACAGCTAGAAACTTTTTCTGATTTTCAGCATCATCTATTTGTTTCATTAGAGACGTTTACTGCGCAAAAAGAGGGTGTCTCAAAACAAGAAATCAGTTTATCCGTCCCTAAAGAAAAGCAGCAGCTTTCAAATTTTGTGTCTTTTAGGGAACGAAAAACAGGAAAGAACGAGACTCTTACAGATAAAGGAGTCATTATTAATGAGAAGCTTGCCAAACTGTTTGAGATAAAAAAGGGGAATACTTTAACGATTCAATCTATCGAGGGAAAAGAATACACAGTGAAAGTAGCTGCGATAGCCGAAAACTATGTGGGACACTTTATTTATATGACACCAACGTATTATGAAAAAGTTTTTGACAAGCAGCCGACGTATAATACAGATCTTTTACTATTTAGCAAAGCTCCAAGCCAGCATAGAGAAGACCAGATGGCGAAGAAGTTAATGGAGCGTTCAGAGATCGCTAATGTAAGCTTTATGTCTAAATCTCGAGATGCGTTGAAGGATACAGTGAAAAGTCTAAATATCATCATGTGGGTATTGATTGTATCGGCCGGGTTATTGGCATTTATTGTTCTCTATAATTTAACGAATATCAATGTTTCAGAGCGTATTCGTGAATTATCGACGATCAAGGTCTTGGGATTTTACGATAATGAAGTTGTTCGGTATGTTTATCGTGAAAATATTTTGCTGACGTTCATGGGGATTGTTTTTGGCTTACTGCTGGGAAAAATCGAACATGGCTATATTTTGCAGACAGTTGAATTGGACATGACGATGTTTTCGCCGAACATTCAACCGTTGAGTTACATTTACGCGAGTTTGATTACACTGTTTTTCACATTAGTGGTAGGCGTAATCATGTACTTTCGCTTAAAGAAAATCGATATGATCGAAGCATTGAAGGCAAATGACTAGTATAATAAAAGATCAGTCTCATTTTTGGTGAGACTGATCTTTTATTTGTTTGCGAACGTCATAGAGCATCTTATTTAAATCGGCTTCTTTCTTTCGCAGCTCCACGAGGTCTTCTTTGATTTGTTTTTCCTTTTCATCTGTTTGGGGTGTGATCGCTCCGTTTAGAGAGATCCCAATGATCGTCCCGATAAAAGTATCTAATACACGATTCAACGCATAGATAAACGATTCTCCTTGAGGAATGCTCAAAGCAATCAAAAGCATCGTAGCGATCGCAGAAATAATTCCTGAATTATTATTGAGCCCATCCGAGATTACGATGACTAAAATTACCAGCAGGGGGAGTAAAAATAATTCAACATAAAAATCATTTTTAAAAAAAGCTTGGACATAATAAAAAATCAATGCTAATAAACCGCCGAGCGAATTTCCTAGTACTCGCGAACGACCGAAGGAAATGCTTGTAGTCAAATCCTGTCGCAAGGAGAAAACCGCGGCCAAAGCAGCGATCAATGGTGATCCGCGGTCGGTCACATGGAACAAAAGAATACACAGCATAACCGCTAAAGCAGTTTTTATCGTTCGCATACCTAAACGAAAGCGACCAATTTGCACGTTTTATCCCTCTTTCTTCTCTTTATATAGAATAGTTTAGCGGAACTTTGACAAAAAAACAAAAGGCATCGTCTAAGCAATGCCTTTTGTTGGAAGAAAATTATTTTTGCAGCCACTTTTGCTGCATCTGATCTAAAATATCGATAACATCCTTCGTAAAGAAGAGGGATTTATTCGGAAGATCACCGTTGATCATGTTTACCATGTTTTCAATTTCGTAGTTCATGGCATTTCCTGTAAAGCCAGATTCAATCAATTCTTTTGTTCCGTCATTAAAAACAAGCTCTGCCTTATCCGCTCGTGGATATTCATCCACGGTTAAATAGGCATTTTCAAAAGCAACAATCCCTTTTTTAGGCATTTTCGCTTGGAAGGTCAGGCTAATCGTCGCTAACTCATTTTTTTGGTTTTGCAGGATCGTCACGGATTGTTCGTCCACTCCTGTTGAAAAGGGAATCATCGTTGAAGCGATAACCTCTGGTTGTTCTGATAAGAACCAGCGAGCAAAGGACACAGCGTAGGTGCCGATGTCCAGCAACGCGCCACCAGCCAAATCGGGATTGAAGAAACGATTGGTGGGGTCTGGTTCTTTGTAGCTGCCAAAGGGAGCTTGGATCATTTTTAGTTTCCCTAGTCGTCCACTATCCATCAATGTGTGAAGCTCATGATATAAGGGCATGTTAAAGATGGTCATCGCTTCCGCTAAGATCACGTGCTGTTGTTCAGCCAATTCGATGGCTTCTTGTAATTCCTTTGCATTCATGGTGATCGCTTTCTCACAAAGGACATGCTTCTTTGCTTTCAGAGCTTGTATAATGTGTTGATAATGTTGGCGATTTGGTACCGCGATATATATAATAGAAATATCATCATCTGCTAACAATTCTTCGTAGCTGCCATAAGCCTTAGGCAAATCGTATTGTTTCGCAAATTCTTCGGCTTTTTCTAAAGTACGTGAGGCACAAGCAGTTAATTTACTGGTCGTTTGGTTAAAGTTTTCAGCGAAATCATGAGCGATGCCGCCAAGTCCAATGATTCCCCATTGTAAGTCAGTCATAATGCTCCTCCTAGTGTTCGTTTGAGCTTTTAATTTCGGTTTTACTGAAAGTTAAAAAAAAATCGAAATAAGCGTCAAGCTTTGTTCAAAGTATAGCAGTAAATATTAAAATATTTCAATCCATTTGCCAAAGGACTGTATTTTTTCTAAAAATTCAGTAGAATAAGAGAGGAGGGATTTTTCGTGAATCAAATTTATTTGGATTTAGTGATGAGTGCAATTTTTGAACAATTTCATACCGAACAAGATTTTTATCAGGATTATTTAGGCGTCAATGAGGTTCAATGGCAGCAATGGAAAGCGGGACAGAATAATCTATCTCCCGAGGCGAATCAAAAGATTAAAAATCTTTTTAGTGATTACGAATGGATGTTAAGTCAAAAGGTCATTCGACAAACCTTTTTGTTCCCCGAAAAACGTCCAACTGCAGTTGCAGAATATCGTGAAATGAAAACGATCGTTGCACAGAAATGGATCGCCAGCGGATTAGCTCAAGTGGAGATGATTCCGTTTAAAAATAAAAATGAAGAAGAGAACCATGATTTTATCGACTTGCGCGTAACGATTGATTATGATAATTGGGGTTATAGTGATATACTAAGCTTTCGTTTACCCGCTCATATTCAAAATCAAATTGCCAGTGCGCATAAGAAAACCGCACTGCTGGATTGGGTCAATGAGAACTTAACGGAAACCTATACGTCATTGGACGATTAACGAGAGGATTTTTACATTGAAAAAAACAGTAGGACTACTTTCAGTCATTATTATGTTTGGAATGACCGCCTATTCGCTTTTTTATAGTGCACCTGCAGAAACGGATGCGAAAAAAGCGACAGCCACGACTTACTCATTCGAAAAAAAGACGACATCGTCAAAAAAGAAAAATGCTGTGCAAAAAGCATTGCCTGATTCGAATGCAAAGGACTGGAATCTTGTCTTGGTAGGTCCTAAAAACAAAATTGAAAATGAAGTCGCTGAAAGTCAGTTAGCTACACTGTCAGATAATAGTCATCAAGTAGACAGTCGGATCGCCGCAGATTACGAAGACTTTTCCGAAGCTGCAACGAAAGCTGGTTTTCCCTTGGTCATTATTTCTGCTTTCCGATCGGTAGAATCTCAAAAAGAAGTATTTGATACGAACGTGAATGGCTTAGTGAGTGGAAATGGAATGACCGAAGAAGAGGCAATTGCTAAAACTAAGGAAACCATCACAGAACCTGGCTATAGTGAGCATCATACAGGACTGGCTGTCGATATCGTTGATCAAGATTGGTACAATACCTATCAAACACAGGTACTGGATGCTTCCTATGGGGATCAGCCAGGAGCTAAATGGATCGCTGAAAATGCACCAAAATATGGTTTTATCATTCGTTATCCAAAGGATCGGCAAGATATTACCGGCATTACTTATGAACCTTGGCATATTCGCTATGTTGGTAAGGAAAATGCAGAGTATATCACTAAGCACGACCTAACTTTGGAAGAGTTTTTGAAACAGTTGTCAGCCAAGTAAGGAGCTACTATGCCTAAAAAAATCTACAAAAAACGAAAGACCAAAACTTCGATCCCGCTAATTTTTGCGGGAGTCTTAGTTATTGGGTTAGCTTTCGTTTTTTCTTTACATACATTATCTGATTTTGGGGTTGAGAAAGAGCAACAGGAAGAAACTTTGTCCCGTCAGGATTTCATTGATCAGTTGGTCCCACATGCGAAAGAGCTGCAGCAGGGATATGGTGTTTTACCTAGTATTATTTTAGGTCAAGCCATTCTAGAGTCCAATTGGGGGCAATCTCAGCTTGCCAGTCAATATAAAAATCTTTTTGGGATCAAAGCATCAGGGAATCAACCAAAAGTCAGTTTAGAAACAAAAGAATATGTGAATGAGCAATGGATCACCATTCAAGGAGAATTCAAGGTGTATAATTCTTGGAATGAATCCTTAGATGATCATACGATGCTTTTTGTTAACGGAACGAATTGGGATCCCAAACTTTATGCCGGTGTACTGACGGCTACGGATTATCGCCAGGCCGCTCAGGCGCTTCAATCTGCTGGCTATGCGACCGATCCAGATTACGCGAGTAAGATTATCAGTGTCATCGAAACATATAACTTGGAGCAGTACGATCATTCATAGTAAAATTAACTTATGAAGTTGATTGGGAGATGAGTTTGAATGGCAGATAAATATGTACCTGAAATTATGACTGAATTACGTCAAGATATCGTTCGTGTACCGAAAGTAATTAAAAATGCGTCAGGGATCAGCATCTTTGGCAAATTGATTCGTTCGATCATTTTTACGACAGATATCGCGATTATTCGAAACACGGATGCGGATGCAGTAATTGCTGTTTATCCTTTTACGCCGCATCCAGCAATCACGAAAAGTATTATTGAAGCAGCGGATATCCCAGTGTTTTCTGGTGTTGCGGGTGGACTGACTCACGGAGCACGCTCCGCCTACATGGGAATGTTTGCGGAATCACAAGGAAGCTTAGGTGTGGTAGTCAATGGACCGACGCCTGTAGAGACGATTCAAGCAATTTATGACGTTGTGGATGTTCCGGTAATCGCTACGGTCACTTCAAAGTATTCTAAAATTGAAGAAAAGCTTGCTGCTGGGGTGGAGATTATTAATATCAGCGCTGGTAAAGATACTGTAGAAGCTGTTAAGCATTTCAGAAAAACTTATCCAGAACTGCCAATTATTGCGACTGGTGGTCCAGATGAGGAAACGATCGAAGCAACGATTGAAGCGGGGGCCAATGCTATCACTTACACGCCACCTTCAAACGGTGTGTTGTTCAGTAAAAAGATGGAAAAATACCGTAAGATGGAATACGATGAAGATCATCAATAGAACAGTTGTCAAAAACTAGTAATGGTTTTTGACAGCTGTTTTTAGTTTCATTTAAGTTAGCTTTGAGATACTCATTCTAAGAGAAATGAATGATTGGGGTGAGGAAGATCAAACGCTTATTTAACTGGATATGCCTTCTTTGTATTCTTCTGTCTGGATGCTTGTTCTTCTATCAGGACAAGCAATCACAAGCAGACAGTAGCGACGTACAAAAGACAGCGCCGTCAGAAATTTTACTTGCTGATAATCAAAGTACGAGCACATCATTGATCGACGTTCCTTTAGAAAACCAAAATACAGGCAGTATTCCTTTGGAAAATGGCTGTGAAGTCACAGCATTATCCATGTTGTTGAATTTTTACGATTACGGTACGGATAAGAACGAACTGGCAGACTTGTTGAACTATGTCCCTGTCTATGAAAATGAAGCAGAAGACATTCGAGGCAATCCTCACGAAGGGTTTGTGGGAAATATCTATGAAGGCTACGACGCAATGGGTGTAGCGGTGGAACCAATTGCTCAAGTAGCAGAGGAAATCGTTGGAACGAATCAGGAAGTTGTTGCTAGCAGTGACACGTCTTTTTCTGAATTAGTAAACCTTATTCAAGCGGGCACTCCTGTTTGGGTAGTCACAACAGTTGACTTTGAGGTACCAACAGCCAGTGATTTTATGACATGGCAGACGACTAGCGGTGAGGTGCGTGTTTCCCCTTTATGTCATGCGGTTGTTGTTACCGGAGTAGATGAAGATCATGTGTACGTGAATGATCCCTATGGTTATAAAAATCGAATTGTTGACCGACAGGACTTTGAAAAAATTTATCAAAGAATGGGTAGTCAATCGCTTTACTTAAGCTAAAATGAAGGCACGGAAATCATCCGTGCCTTTTTCTATGCAAAAATGTGTTGGAATGTTGGTAACAATTGATCGAAAGAAGTTAATTCAATATCGTGAATTTGCGATGTTCCCTTTGGTAATTGGCGGTTGCGATGGTTTAGCCAAAGAGATTGCCAACCCGCACGCTTTGATCCAATGACATCGTTATTAAAATTATCCCCCACATATAAAGAGCATTCAGGGTTTAAGTCAAATTGTTTTTTCCCTAGATCAAATATTTCCACGTCAGGTTTTTCGTAACCCGTCGCTTGAGAAATAATGATATTGTCTTCGTTTACCCAATTTAATAGTCCTAGCTGTAAAATCTTTTTGTATTGATGATCCGTTGGGCCATTCGTGATGATGCTGATGGGGACTTTTCTCTTTTTCAAAAAATCGAGAGTTTTTTCCACTTCTTGATGCATGGTAATCGCGTCAAGTTCAACTTCATAGACTTCTTGGAACGCTAGTGCTTCTTCATCAGTAATGTGAGGATAATCCAAATCTTTCAGAGACTGGCTAATACGATGAGACCGCATATATTCCAGTGACCATTCTTGTGTGATAACCTTGTTAAAGTTTGCGTCACTGTGTACACGGAAACGAGTGTAAAGGGGGAGCATATCCTCATCACTTACTAAAGGAAATAATTTTTGGACCGCCTTGCGAAATGGTTCTTGTTGATCGTAAATAGTATCATCGATATCAAATACGACAGTTTCAATCAAAATCGACACGCCTTTCATTTTCAGCAAATTTTCAAATAATTACAGTAGCTATTTTAGTACAAAAAATCACACAAAAAAAGAGGAAAATCGTTGATTAGAAAAGGTTTTTCCTACTAAAAAAGACAAACCCCAGTCTATCAATTTTCAGTTTTTTTAACTAAAAAAAAGATTTCTTTTTAATTTCTAATCTATTATGATTAGACTAAAGAAATGGAAAAGGTGGAGGGCTGATTATGCGCAGAAAAAAAAGACAAGTAACCGATAGGAAATCAATCCAAAATTTAGTTGAAGAAGCACAAGTCGTACGAATTGCGTTGAACGGAGAGGACTATCCATATGTTGTACCGGTTAACTATGGTTATGAGTGGGAGAACGATCAGCTAACACTTTTTGTTCATGGTGCTACTGAAGGAAAAAAGGTGTCGATGATTAAGAATGACCCTAGAGTAGCTGTTGAGCTTGAGGGGAATCATAAGCTTGTGGAAGGAACCATGAATGCAGCGACCTATTCCTATGCTTATCAAAGCTTGATAGGTTTTGGTAAAGCAGAAATAGTGGAGGATTTGGAAGAGAAAAGAAAAGCATTGCATGTTTTAATGGATCATGCCGCAAAGGGAGCAGCTTTCGACGAGATTCCAGAGAGCATGCTCAAACGAACTGGAATTATCAAAATAGTGCTAGATTCCTATACGATGAAAGAGAACGTTCATCCAGATGAAAAGTAGAAAAAGGTTCAAAACCGATAGTGCTCGGTTTTGAACCTTTTTATTTACTAATTTTCTTTAAGCGATATTCTTCAAAATATGCCGCCTTGCCGCGACTTTGAATCCTCGCATAGATACCCATGAGAACCGCACCAATCGTATTGGTTAAAAGATCTCCCATCGTATCCATCAAAGCAGCTCGGCCAACCAATAGTTCGCCTGCAGAAGTTGCATATCGCTGAAGATTCATATCCGCAACAGTATCGCAGAGAAATTCCCAAAACTCCCAGAAGACGCCACAAACACCGGCAAAGGCAAAACCAAACAGCAAGAACAACCAAGGAGAAGTTTTACTGATGTCCGCATCCTTCATAAAGAAACCAAGCAGTCCATAGCCCATCGCCGTTAAGACCATTGGGCTAACCGTATGCAAAATTTTATCCCAGAAAGAAATGATGGAAATCATGTGCAGCGATGTTCCTAGAAAGACCGAGATCACTAAAAAGAACCAATAGAAATAAATGATTTTCTCAGGTAAAACAATTTTAAAAAGCTTTTCTATTATTTCTGGTAAGAAGATCAGTGCAATCCCTGCTAAACATTCAATGACAAAAATGACTCCTTGTTTCGTGGAGTATTTACCAATAACAAATTCAAAAATATTATAAATAAGACAAAGAGCACCGAATATCAATAAAGCTAGCCGATATTTTTTATAAGTCACGGAAATCACTACCTTCTAAATAAGATTTGATTGCTTCTAATAGAGCTTCTTCGTTGCTAACGATTGTACCGTTTAATTTAATCAGGCCCACTGTGTAGAGATTTAAATAATGAAATTGATTCTCTGCTGGCGTTTGTAGCGCGTCAATCTTTTGCTGATTGTCCGCGCCTTGCTGCCGAGAATCCGTATATAAAGCAATCACAGGAATTCCTTTTGCATAAGCGACACCAATTTCTGAAGCGACACCCGCATCAATTGTTAAGCCATCTAATAACGCCACCATCAGATCACTTTTTAATACTTCATCAGTATCAGCTAGAGCGATCATTTTGCTGTCCGCATAAGCCGATTTATCATTGATTCCTTCGTTTTCTTGTGGCAAATAAATGGTCAGGTTGTCATCAAGTTCTCTAATTTTTTTTACTAAATATTGATTATAAAATAGGTCACTTTGCGCAAATAAAGGTGCAGCAAAATAAATATGTTTAGAAGTAGTCACTAAAATAAGCCTCCATATCTGGTATTGTTGATTCTAATAATTCAATCGCCTTTTTGTCGGCATCCAGCCGTTCGATCCGTGCAAGGTAAGCAGCACGACGGTAATTCATCAGCATGCAGGTTAATGTTTGAATGTTCAAACGAATTCGCTTGCCTTTCGGTTCATCTGAAAGATGCAATTTGCCATCCTCATCCCAGCTAAGTGCGAATATCCCATTGTTCCATTCCGCAATCGGATCATCGACGACAAAATAGAAGGGCTCTACTGGTTTTTCAAAAGGATATTCCAACAAGAATTCCTTCACATCAACAATTCGCGCCATGAAGAAAGGTGCGATCGTTTCTGTTATTTCGCTATCATCGAGCAGGAAGGAGAGAGGTTCATTTTTAAAAATATCTCCCTTTACCCAGTAGACCATTGAGAAGTGAGCGCTGATAAAATTCCACAGACCGTTTCGTGCTTCTTGATTCAAATAAAACATTTCTTTAATATGGAAAACTTCATCTGAGATCCAGTAAAAAAGTACACCTGTCGGTTTTTTATCCGCATCATAATAAATCGCAGCGATCCGTTCTTCCTCATTTTCGAAACGCCAATATTCTTCCCAGTTAAGCTCTTTGCGAATCATTGCCCCGTGGTTGTTTAAAGCAAACTCGTGGTACACCTGATAAACATCTGGATCATCGACTTCCTTGCGTTCAACGATGCCTGGCAGATCAACTTGTTTCGGTAACTGAGTATCCTTGATTTTGAAGCTGAGTTTGTCCGACATAATTTCCCAGCCCTTGCGACGGTAATAGGGAATATTGTATGGATATAAATAGGAGATCCATTGGCGGTCTTTCCGCATTTGGATCAAGGCTTTTTCGATCAAATCCTTCATCAATCCATGATTGGCATATTCAGGATACGTCCCGACCCCAGTCACGCCGCCCATTTGAAACAATTTTCCGTGAATATTAACTTCACAGGGATAAATAGCGATCTGAGAAATCAAGTTTTCATCGTGGAACCAGCCAAAAACTTTGGATTGTTCCAATACAGGCTTCTTTGCCCGAACCATTTCCCGCTTATTCTCATATCCGCTGTTTTCAATATCACTTTCTGTAACTTGAAAAACATAGCTGAGTAATTCATCGTACTGCGCTAAATGTTCTTCTCCAACTGGCTTCAAGACTAAGTTTTTCTTAAAGTCACTATCCATTCTTTCATCTCCTAGTTCCTATTAATGTAATTATTTTTCTGAGGAAAAATAAATCTGATATTCACCACGTATGTCATTCTACTAGCATGCTAAAGCATGAAGTAGAACTGAAATCCTAGTTCCTATTAATGTGATTATTTTTCTCAGGAAAAATAATTCTGATGTTCATCACGTATGTCATTCTACTAACATGCTAAAGCATGAAGTAGAATTGAATGCTGATTTTGGATTACATTCTAAGTATAGCAAAAGCATGATTATTTTTCTCTTACCGACTTTGAGAAATAGGGGAAAAGACTTTTTTTCTACTAGAAACGTTGGTATAATTGACAGTGCTGATTAAAAGAAATGAGGAACTTTGATGAATATAGAAGAAATGAAGAAACGCCAAGAAATGATTCGAAACTTTTCGATCATTGCCCATATCGATCACGGCAAATCTACGCTGGCTGACCGAATCTTAGAACAAACCAATACTGTAAGTTCCCGTGAAATGCAAGAGCAGTTGTTAGACTCAATGGATCTTGAACGTGAGCGGGGAATTACGATTAAGTTAAATGCTGTTGAGTTGCATTATACAGCTAATGATGGACAAACCTATATTTTCCATTTGATCGACACACCAGGACATGTCGATTTTACTTATGAAGTATCGCGAAGCTTAGCTGCCTGTGAAGGAGCCGTTTTAGTTGTTGATGCTGCGCAAGGAATCGAAGCACAAACACTAGCAAATGTTTATTTAGCTTTAGATAATGATCTGGAGATTTTGCCTGTTATCAACAAAATCGACCTGCCAGCTGCAGACCCAGAACGCGTGCGCAAAGAAATCGAGGACGTAATTGGGATTGATGCCGAAGACGCTGTTTTAGCCAGCGCGAAAACGGGAATTGGTATCAGCGAAATTTTAGAACAAATTGTAACAAATGTTCCTGCACCAAGCGGTGATTTAGAAGCACCACTTAAAGCCTTGATCTTTGACTCGGTCTACGACAGCTACCGTGGTGTCGTTTTGAATGTTCGGATCACTGACGGTATTGTTCGACCGGGTGACAAAATTCAATTGATGAGTAACGGAAAAACCTTCGATGTAACCGAAGTAGGTGTTTTCTCACCAAAAGCAGTCCAGCGTGATTACTTAATGGTGGGGGATGTTGGCTATATTACTGCCAGCATCAAATCTGTTCAAGATACTCGTGTCGGGGATACAGTGACTCTTGCCAATAATCCAGCGGAAAAAGCCCTTGATGGTTATCGCAAAATGAACCCGATGGTATTCTGCGGATTGTACCCAATCGATACGTCTCGCTACAATGATTTACGGGAGGCGCTGGAAAAATTACAATTAAATGATGCGGCGCTGCAGTTTGAACCAGAGACTTCTCAAGCTTTAGGCTTCGGCTTCCGTTGTGGCTTCTTAGGATTGCTGCATATGGACGTTGTACAGGAGCGTTTGGAACGTGAATTCAATTTGGAATTGATCACAACTGCTCCATCAGTTATTTATCATGTAAACCTAACAGATGGCACACAATTAGTGGTAGATAACCCGTCTGACTTTCCAGATCCATCTAAAATTCAAAATGTTGAGGAACCCTTTGTAAAGGCAAATATCATGGTTCCAAATGACTACGTGGGTGCGGTAATGGAGCTTTCACAGCGTAAACGCGGAGAGTTTATCACGATGGATTACTTGGATGATTACCGGGTAAACGTAGTCTACAATATTCCGCTGTCAGAAATTGTTTTTGATTTCTTTGATAAATTAAAATCAAGCACTAAAGGATATGCTTCATTGGATTACGAAATGGCGGACTACCGCGAGAGCCGCTTAGTGAAAATGGATATCCTGTTAAATGCTGAAAAAGTCGATGCATTGAGCTTTATCGTTCACCGAGAATTTGCTCAAGAACGCGGACGTGCAATCGTTGATAAGTTAAAAACTTTAATTCCGCGTCAACAATTCGAAGTGCCGATCCAAGCAACAATCGGAACCAAAATTGTTGCTCGTACCGATATCAAGGCACTGCGTAAAAACGTATTGGCGAAATGCTACGGTGGGGATGTTTCCCGTAAGCGTAAATTGCTAGAGAAACAAAAAGAAGGTAAAAAACGAATGAAACAAATCGGCTCAGTCGAAGTTCCTCAGGAAGCCTTCATGGCCGTTCTGAAAATGGACGAGGATGAACCGAAGAAGAAATAAAAAGATTTTTCACATTCGATAGTGCATATTTTTTGAGGCGGCGGAAGAGACTCTCCGTCGCCTCATTTTTCAGTACATATTATTTTTTAAGTAGAACCAACAGTTAGAGAGAGGATATCAGCATGGATCGAATGAAGGAACTATTAGCAGAAAAATTTGGCTATACGCAATTTAGGAGCGGTCAGGAAGAAATTATTCAAAAAGTTTTGCAAAAGGAAAATGTCTTAGGCATCATGCCGACTGGTGGTGGGAAGTCCATTTGCTATCAGCTGCCGGCATTGGTTTTGGAAGGGTTGACCTTAGTCATTTCTCCCTTGATTTCTTTGATGAAGGACCAAGTAGACAGTTTGAATGAGATAGGAATTCCAGCGGCTTTTATCAATAGTACGTTATCCACTTTGGAGATGAATGATCGCTTGCGGCAAGCGGCTCGTGGTGAGATCAAGTTGCTATATGTCGCACCTGAACGTTTAGAATCAGCAGATTTTCGTGAATTGTTACGTTACGTTCCCATCGAGCTGTTAGCGGTGGATGAAGCTCATTGTATTTCACAGTGGGGACACGACTTTCGGCCGAGCTATTTAAAGTTGGCAGAGACGATCGAAAATTTTGACCAGCAGCCAACTATCATTGCTTTGACTGCCACGGCAACACCACAGGTAGCAGAGGACATTTCTAGTTTGCTGCACATTGCAAAAGAAAATGAAGTGAAAACAGGATTTGCTCGTGAAAATCTGGCCTTTCAAGTCGTAAAGGAACAAAAGGATCTCTATTTGCTAGAGTATTTGAAATTAAACAAAGGACAATCTGGGATCATTTATGCCTCAACTCGTAAGGAAGTTGATCGCTTATATCATTTATTGAAGCATCAAGAATTCGCTGTAGGAAAATATCATGGCGGATTGACTCCAGATGAGCGGTTGAAGAATCAGGAGGATTTTCTATTTGATCGGATCGAAGTAATGATCGCGACAAATGCTTTTGGCATGGGAATAAATAAAAGCAATGTACGATTCGTTATTCATGCACAAATCCCTGGTAATTTGGAGTCTTATTATCAAGAGGCTGGTCGTGCCGGAAGGGATGGCTTACCCAGTGAGGCTGTCTTACTGTATGCGCCTCAAGATATTCAGATTCAGCACTATTTTATTGAGCAATCTCAATCAGAAATTACGTATCAGCAAAATGAATATACTAAGCTACGCGAGATGAATCAGTATGCCCACACGCAGATGTGTTTGCAGCGTTATATTTTAAAGTATTTTGGAGAAGATCAGCCGGATTGCGGCAGATGCAGTAATTGTCTGGATGAGCGGGAGCAGGTCGATATTACCATCGAAGCACAGAAGGTGTTGTCCTGTGTGAAGCGAATGGGTGAGAAATTCGGCAAAGCGCTAGTTGCCAAAGTTTTGACTGGGTCAAATGATCAAAAAATAAATCAGTGGAAGTTTCATGAGTTGCCCACATATGGATTGATGAAGGAGCATTCTCAAAAGGAAGTAGCCAATCTGATTGATTACCTCACTGCAGAACAGTATCTGATCCCATCAAAAGGACAATACCCATTGCTCTCTGTGTCTGAACAAGGAATCTCAGTGCTGCTAGGAAAAAAAGAAGTCTATCGTAAGCAGGCACCAGTGAAGCAATTAGTGGCGGATGATGAGCTTTTTGAAAAATTACGAAGCCTGCGTTCACAACTGGCACAAGAAAAAAATCTACCGCCATACGTTATTTTCTCAGACAAAACGCTAACAGAATTGGCTGAGAAACAGCCCCAAACGTCATTAGAATTTTTGCAGATCAAAGGGGTCGGCAAGAGTAAGCTTGACAACTATGGCGAACAGTTTTTGATGCTATTGAAAAAGGAAAATTAATTGGCAGCGCCTGATCCTCTTCAAGATGAGGTATCGGGCTTTTTTGTTGATCAAAAAAGCACACGCATGAGGATACACTTCACGCATATGCTTTTTAAGAGTCTATTATTTTAAAGTCAATATTAATGTGTTTCAAAGATTTGAGGCACGATGGTATCGATTTTTAGCAACTCTTCTTCAGAAAGAGTTTTGCCATCCTTCCGCCAAATGCTGATTCGACGATGATCCTTTTCAAGGGCATAGTTCTCAGTGACGTATTTTGCTCGCGGATTATTTAATAGATTTTTGATGAAGAGCGCTCGCAGCTGACTAATCGTTAAGCCATTTTCTCCCTGCAGAAAGAAGGGGGACTCGAAGTGATAAACACGCCGATCAGAGGAAATAGTTCCACGCATAATTTTCTCCTTTCCAATAGTCCTTTCATTTATTCTATCAATAAATAGTTAATATAAAAATAGAAATTTAGAAATTATAATTAATCTACAAATTTTGGATATTTCATACAGAAAATGGTTAGGATACAAGCGGAGATTATAGTAAAAATTACAAGGATAAGGCAATAGCTTATTAAGAGAAATCTTGTGCTTATTTTTTTATCTGATGATAAAAAGAATAAATAACACACTTGAACGCTTTATGCTTTTTTCGTTTATTTCAAATTAAAAAAAGAGTTTTTTTGGTATCGAATGTTTAGTATCCCAAGTTTCTCCGCTTGTGAAAAACCATATTTTAGAAAAATGGCATTTGACAAGGCTGTTTTCTTAGGATTATAGTCATTGCGTGATCACTGAAAAAGAGAAAAAAGGAGCTATCGATAATGAAAAAACCGCTATTTACCCCGGAACAACTCTTTAGTCTTAAACCAAAGACGATTGAAAAACGTATGAATCATTATTATCAAGATACTCGTGACGCCAAGTCGACGATCCAATTTTTGGTAGCGCTTCAAGTTCGAGATGAGATTGGTGGAGAGGACTTCTCCTTCTTTATGAAAGAACTTGTACGCAGAATATTTCTAAAGAGCAAAACTTCTCGTACTTTGCGTCGCTATTATGTTTATTTCAAAGAATATTTTTCTTCAAAAGAATGGAAACTGGTCTACTTGCACTTATTCGCAGCAAAATCATTTATCAAAGAAAAGGTTGAAAAAGTAATGAACCAAGTGATTATGACACCGTTAAGAGGACTAGTAGGTTCTTGAGCGAATATCACAAAAATCTAACGAGAAGGGAAGGAAAGATTTGGTAGAATTGGCCGCAACATTTGAAAATAGTTTTGGTAAAGAACATATCGTACGAGTGAATGATGCAAATACTGAGCTTCCGCCAGAGCAAATCAAAGCCTCTTTAGAGAAATTGACGACCATTAAACTTTTCAGAAAAAAAGGTGCTCGTCTTTTTGATAAATTAGTCACAGCAAGCTTTTTCGAAGAGATAGAAACCATTATTTTTGATACTACGAGTGAAGAAGCCCCGTATGAAAGTATGGAACAACTTTCCAGTGACGAAGAAGAGGATGAAATCGAAGCACAAGTGTACAATCAAGGATTAGAAGATACTGGCGTTAGCTCTTTGACTGAGCCTAAATTGACTATGGTTGAAGAAAAAATGATTGAACCAAGTGTAATAAAACGAGTAGTGAGTCTGCCAACAGGCACGACGATTCGTGATTTTTCACAAGAACAGCTGCATTCTTTTGTTTTAACAGTTATACCTGAGAAGGGACATCTCTTAGATGCCCAACTCAATCAGGAAACAGATCCAAAGTGTATTGAACTATTCATAAAGTTTGAGGAAAAGGCAAATCAGAAGAATAAAGCCTCACCCTTTGGCGCTATTAGGAAGTGTTGGCAACGATTGGGCCGATTCAAAAAGCGCTGGTGAAGACGAATATTTAGTGTGAATCAAGGATGATAAGAGTCGATTTCATTTCCGCGGGTGATTTTTGATTCTTCCATTTCCCTGATACTTCACTCTATTAAAAGCAGCTAACTAAGCTACTTTTAATAGAGTTTTATAGAATGGGTTCAATCGTTAAGATTGATCGTCTCTTGTAATCTTGGACTTGAAAAAGAGCATTCCTACCTTTTCCATCCATTTGGTTGCCAACTGTTTTTCGACATGGATGATTCTCAAATGCAGAGACTGAAAATACACTTTTAATTTACTGTTTTTATAAAATTGAACACGAACAAAATCCATTAATAAAACAGTAATCCCACCGGCAAATCCACAATTGTATAGGTTGATGCCTGCAGTCAAGTACTGAGTGTTTCTAGTAATCAAGGAAAATATTCCGCCGGAAAGTGTACCTGTCAGCAGCCCGTATTTCCGTGTCATTGGTGAAAGTGTGCTGGCGAAAAGAATAATCACGATGTTGTTGGTCGTGGCCGCGTCTTGGTATAGAAATAAAGCGGTAAGAAAAACACCTAGCGCAGGAAAAAAGAAATAACGAAATTTGAAGTTGTACATGCTGAAGCCCGCAAAGGTCAAAATAGCCCCCACCAAGATTCCGCTTAATGGCACTCTTAGCATAAGAGTAAAAATAATGGCCAAATAGCCATAGAGTGAAAAGCGCGCGATTTTTTTTAGATCCAGAAGCAGATGCTTCGAATGTGCGGCATTTTTTCTGTAGAAGGAAAGAAAAATGAGCAGTGGAAACGTGAATAAGGCGATCAAAAACCAAAGAAGGGGCTGATGATGTTCGAAAGATAACGTATGCGGGACAATTTTAATCGCTAAAACATTTCTTGTCATCAAGTTTCCAAGGACACCGATAAAACCAGCAGAGAACCCCATATTATAAAGGTTTAGCTCTTTAGTGTGGACTTTCAAAAATTCAAAAATCGGAAGAATTGTGTAACCAATCAGCAGGCCAGTAATCAATGCGATGACTATATTTAAAAGCAATGAATGATTTGGTGCGCTATAAATCGTACTGACAATAGGTGAAAGACATGTACTTAACAGGCCCATTACTAGTAAATCCTGTCTTCCTGAATGATGAATCTTCAAATAAATCAGGCAGCCTAGAATGATTGGGGCTGAATTGACAATGTTTTTTCCAAAAAAGGAAAAGCCGGATAGCATCATGATGACAGAAACAGTTAATGAACAAAAATGGTGCTTATGCTTCCGTAAAAGAAAAAGGCTACTTAATGTCAATAAGCCGCTATTTAAAAATGCGGAACCCACACCAGCGATGTGGACATAATCTGTAATCAAATTACTAGGTGAGCGAACAATATGCTGCATGCCCACTAACAAATCCTGCGGACTAGCTAGAAAAAAAGCGGCAAGAGTAATTGAACAGCCATAAGTGAATAAGAAAATGAAAATAAGATCAGTGGAAAGCAAAACTTGTTTTGTTTTTCCCAAAGAATGACACTCCTTTAAGTGACTTGAACGACAGTGACCCCCATATGTTGAATCTTAGTTAAAACCTCTTCTGAACTGAATTGATCTGTAATCAAATAGTCAAAGGCAGAAATATCTGCCATTTTAAATTTTGATGTTTGTCCTACTTTGCGATGATCCGCAACCAAAATCTTGCATCTAGTTGTTCTTTGAACCATCATTTCATTGATGGTTGCCTCATTCATGAATTTCGTCGTTACCCCATTTTCAATATCGATTCCACTACAGCCCACCACACAGACATCGGCATTGATGGAAGATAAAAGATTGATAACCACATCCCCAACTAAAGCCTCTTTAGGAAACCGCATTTCCCCTCCAGTTAAGACAAAATTGTACTCGGGATTTTGAGTAGCATAATTGATTTTTAAGTTATTCGTAATGATTGTTAAGTGCTCAGAATGTAAATAGTCCACGGTTTTAATCGCGGTGGAGCTAGAATTGATGAAGACTGTGTCATAATCATGTATGTATTTGCTGGCTTCTTGAGCGAGGGCTTGTTTGATGCGAACCGGACCGGATTGCTCTGTGTCCGGTTTATTTTCGTAATTAAAGATACAATAGCCAAACTTGCGAATGATATCATTTTTTTCTTCCAATAAATGCAGATCTCGACGAATGGTACTAAGGGAGACATCCAGAGCTTCAGATAGTTCTAATGTAGTCATATGCTCCTTTTTTTCTAGTATGTCTAAAATATCTTTATGACGTTTATCGATATTGATGATTGAATTTTTCAATTAACTTCCCCCTAAAGGAAAAAATTTCAGGCGCTCCTAAGAAGTAAAACGCTTTATATGAGTTTATTATACATTTTTATTAAGCGAAATTACATATAAAATCTTAAAAAAGTCAAAAAATCATATAAAAGGGCTTTCTTATGATTGTTTTCTTTTATTCTTAAAATAAGACCTAAGGACTATAGATTCTCATTTCAACTCAAGGTAGAATATAGGTAACAAGTTACTTAATTATGAGAAGTGGGAGGAAGGGTAATGTCTATTGAACGTTTAACCGAAGCCTTTAATGAGGGACGTGATAACCAGCAACGAGCAATTTTTGCAAGTATGTTTATTCTTGGCAATCGCCTGCAAACCTCTTTTGATAAGGTAGATCCATTTGTGACAATTAAACAATTTATGGTCCTGATCATGATCAAGCAGGCACCCGGTCGAACCTTGGATCTGACAAGTTGCGGTGAGCTTTTAGGCTGTTCAAGGCAAAATGTAAAAAAATTAGCAGTTGCTCTAGAAAAAAAAGAGCTGCTAATACTATCCCGCAGTGAACGTGATAAACGACGAATGGATTTATTTTTGACGGATAAAGGTGAGGATTATTTTCAATCAGTTAGTCGTCTGCATGAAAGCGCATTAACCGCTATTTTTGCCGAATATTCAGATGAAGAGTTGGAACTTTTCTTCTCTATCTTTATGAAAATGTACGCAGGAGTAGAGAAACTAGAAGCGTTAGAGTCGATAGAAGGCAAAAAGGAGGAATTACGATGAAAAATATAGTCGTTTATGGAACAAAAAAGGGGAGTTCAGAAATCTATGCAAAAGCTTTTGCCAAAGAAAATGACTACCCAATCCTAGAATATACTGATCTCACATCGATGGAACTTGCATCTGTAGATAGGGTTTATTATTTTGGCAGCGTTTATGCTGGAAATGTTTTAGGTTTGGAGGAAGTGAAAAAGAAAGTAACAGAAAACCAATCCCTCGTAATTATCTCAGTTGGGCTTACTTCAATTTATGATCAAGAAAAGCTGGAGGAAATTCAACAAGGAATAATCGAACTTTTTCCAGACGCGGAGCATGTTCATTTAAGAGGAAGACTAGTAAAAGAACAATTGAAACTACCGGAAAAGCTAATCATAAAAATGATTAGTAAAAGCAGCGCAAAGAAGGAAGAGGAGGAAAAATTGGATATTGAAAAAGCGATCGAAGCAGTAGTTAGTGAAGGAAAAGCAGATTATATTGATTTAGCAGAGTTGGTACGGATACCTTAAAGGAGTGAGTCAGAAAATGGGAAAGAAATTAATTATTGTATTACTTATTCTTGTGATCGTTGTTTTATGTGTGAAACTAGGCGCTTCGTATTTAACAAAACAAACATTAAAGAAAGTAACCATTCAGAACGTAGATATTGCGCGACTAGCAAATGGAGAATATGAAGGAACAGCTAAGATCAGCCCAGTTTCAGCGAAAGTGAATGTGCTTGTCAATGAAGGGAAGATAGCATCGATAAAAATTGAAGATCATATGACCGGATTAGGCAAAGATGGTGAACAAATCGTTAACAAAATTATTGACGAACAGAGTTTGAAAGTGGCCGCTATTAGCGGCGCTACCCAAAGTAGTGTGACGATCATTAAAGCGGTCGAAGATGCTTTATCCAAAGAATAGTATCGATTCAGAAGGAACAAAAGTTGATTTAAAAAAGTGGTGCGCTTCTGATAAAAAGAAGTGCACCACTTTTTTATAGATAATATTTAAATAAATCAGGAAGATCTACGCGAACGAGCTCTTCTGAAGCGAGAACTAACTGGTTCTTTGAATCGTAAACGGTCCCTTTGTGGTGAATAACAGAAAGCCCACTTTGTACATTAAATAATTTGGCTTCTTGATCGGTCAGTTGACTGATTGCTACTTGATTTAGCCCTTTGTATTGCGGATCAATACTGAAAGAAGCAAGTACTTGGTATAGTGATCCGGACAAATCAGTGTCCAATAAAAAAGTAAAAGCTAACGGGAGGTAATTTTTTTCCAACATAATCGGCACCCCATCAATTTTTCGAAGACGCTCAACTAAAATAGCTTCTTTTGAGTTGAATAAATCAGCGAAATCTGTGGGTACAGGACATTCGATAACTGAAATCACTTCAGAAGTCAGCTTTTTCCTTTGTTCTAGACAAACTTGCGTTAGTGATAAGGATTTTTGTTGAGTTTCAGCCTGTTCTTTAACAAATGTGCCCTTACCTTGAAGGCGCATCAAATAGTTTTCTTCTACTAACTCGTCAATCGCCTTTCGTACAGTAATTCTGCTGACAGAGAAGCTTTTCTGAAATTGTGCTTCTGAAAGTAATTTATCTCCGGGCTTCAATTCGCCATCATTGATTTGTCTGAGGATGGTCTCTTTTATCTGTAAATAAAGAGGCTTATTTTCATTAATAATCTTTTGAGCCATTTCTACACCCCCTTTTCTTCTATTATACGCAAATGCGATCTATATATCAACTTCAATACAAGTTTGAATAAACATTATAAACATGTATTGACAAATTTCGAAACACGTATTAAACTTGTCTTATCGATAAGACGCATAGGATTAATAATGAAAGCGAGGAGATAGTATGGAACTAAGAAAAATGATTGAGGAAATCCAAGAAAATAAACAAGCAACGGGTGGCATCAAAAATGTTATTTGGTTGGCAGCAGGTGGAAGCTATGGAGGGTTCTATCCAGGACACTATTTTTTGGATCAAGAGGCCACGACGCTTCGCTCGAAAAATATTACTAGTAATGAATTTGTTAAAGCCCCTCCAGCTTTTGTTGGAGAAAATACTTTAGCTGTTGTTTGTTCAATGCGGGGCACGCCGGAGACGATCGAAGCGGCAAAACTTGCGAAAGAACTTGGAGCTGCTACCTTGGCATTATATGTCGATGAGTCAGAATTAACAGAGGTTTGTGATTACAAAGTTGCTTATGATTCTGTCGCGGTAGACAGCAGCGATTTTTCGAAGACGAATGCTGCGTATGGGTTAAAAATAGCGATGCTGGCGATGGATGTCGTTGAAGGATATGAGCATGTGAGTTTGGCATTGGAGAGTTTTGAAGCGGTGGATAAAATCTATAAACAAGCGGCAGCAGACATTCGCACGAAAGCCATCAAGTGGGCGATGAAAAATCGCAACTCAAAATCTATCCATGTCATGGGTAGCGGCGCAACCTTTGGCGCCGCGTATATTTTCTCTATTTGCAACATTATGGAGATGCTGCAAATCGACTCGCCGACAGTCAATTCCTGTGATTTCTTCCATGGACCGTTTGAAGTGATTGATGAAGAAACATCTGTTTTCTTGCTTATCGGTGAAGGAGGCAGTCGATCAAATGATGAAAGAGCCGCACGTTTCTTAAAAGAATTTGGCGGAAGCAAAGTATTCCAATTGGATGCTCGCGACATTGGTCTGAATCAATTTGACCCGAAGGTAAGTGAGCATTTTAATCATTTGCTTTTCTCTCCAATCTTAAACAATGTATTTATGAGGGAATTGGCTTACCAGATCAAAAAGGACTATATGACACGTACTTATATGTGGAAAGCACAATACAACTAATCAAAAAGGCGCTCAGCAGATCAAATTCGATTTGCTGAGCGCCTTTTTTTATCCTATATATTATAGAAGAAATAAAACACATTCCTTTATATTTGCAATGAAGAGTATTGTAGAAGTTTTCTGATCCTACCGATAAATGTCCTTCCAACACTCTTGCCCACATTATTTGTCGTGTCAAACAATGTGTTGAAAGCGTTTGATTAAGTGTTGATAATAAAGGGTTTGTGGCTTCTATCAAAAATTGGCACGCTACTTGCTATATATAAAAGTGAGAACAGTTATAAGGAGGATAGGGAATGAACAAGATTATTTTAGCAAGCCACGGAGAGTTTTCACAAGGATTGAAGCAGACTGCATCAATGATTATCGGTGATGAAGGCAATATTTTTGCTCTTTCAGCGTTTCGAGATGAGGATGAGCCGATCAAAAATCAAGTAGAGCGTCTACTCCAAACAATTGGTTATGAAGATGTGTATATTTTAACGGATATTTTCGGTGGAAGTGTCAATAATGATTTATTAACGATTCAACAGGAGCATCCGGAGCTTCATTTATTTGCAGGGATGAATTTACCCTTGGTAATTTCCATTGCGACGCAAGCTGGTAAGATTGAGTCAAATCAGCTAGCAGCGATTCTTGAGGAAAGCCGACAAGGAATGATTGATTGCAAACAGCTATTAACAACAAAAATTAATATTGGAGGGGACGATTTATGATTAAGCTTGTACGAATTGATTATCGTTTATTACATGGTCAAGTAGTATTTTCTTGGACCAAGTCACAGGGAATCAACCGCATTATCGTAATCAATAAAGAAGCTGCGACGGATGAATTCAAGAAAATGTCACTAAATCTGGCAAAACCAACTGGTGTAAAATTAAACATTTTTACTGTTGAAGAGGCTTTGTCAAAAATGCCTAAAGTAGAAACATTGAACGAAAATATTATGCTGATTTTCGGAAATACGAAGGAGACACTAGCCTTTTGCGAGGCCTATCCTAAGATCAAGGAAATCAATTATGGCGGGATACCAAAAACCAATGATGGAAAGCAATTTGGCAGTGCGATTTTCTTGAATGAAGAGGAGCAGCAGGAAGCTAGAAAATTGAAGGAGATGGGTGTGAAGCAATATATGCAGCAGATACCAACCTCTAAATCAGAGGATTTAAATAAATTAATTTAAAAGGAGGGCTTTAAATGTTGGTTCAATCAATAGTTTTAGGATTGATTGGTGTGTTTGTCATGTTAGACTCCCGCTTGTTGGGGCGACTGAACTTCGAACGGCCGTTAATTGTTGGGACCTTAGTTGGTCTAGCGTTAGGGGATTTGGAGAAAGGGTTGCTAGTAGGGGCATCCATTGAATTGATTTCATTAGGTGTCGTTCAGGTCGGAGCTGCCGTCCCTGCAGATATGACATTGGGTGCAGTTATCGCAACGGCTTTTGCAATTTTATCTGGTTCAAATGCAGAGACAGCTTTGACCATTGCGATTCCGATCGCAATTTTAGGGCAATTATTGGGAATTTTGATGCGAACGGTTTTGGCTAGTTTGACCCACCGAGCCGATTCGTTAATTGAGGAAGGAAAGTTCAAAAGGGTGCAGCATATCCATATTGTATGGGGAACCATCCTATATTCCTTAATGTATTTTGTCCCGATATTCCTAGCCATTTATTTTGGAACGGACTTAGTTAAGTCGATTGTGGATGCGATTCCTCAGTGGATCACTGATGGCTTAAGCTTAGCAAGTAAACTATTGCCAGCCTACGGGTTTGCTCTACTGTTGCAAACGATGCTGTCTAAAAAAATGATGCCGTTTTTGGTTTTAGGATTCCTGATTACTGCTTATTCGGGCTTAGGAATTACCGGCGTGGCACTATTTGCTGGAATTGTCGCATTTGTGATGTACCAAATTGAAGCGAATAAATCTGGTGGCAGTGGCGGCGGTGGTGCCGCTGAGGAACCTGACGCACTGGATGATCTATAAAAGGAGGTTAAGAAAATGGCAAAAGAAAAGGATCAAAATGGTCGTAAATATTGGCAATTTTTCTGGCGCTCATGGGCCATTCAAGACTCTTGGAACTATGAACGTGCGATGAATATGGGTTTCTTATACGGGATTGCACCAACATTGGACCGTATCTACAAGGATCCAAAGGATGAAAACTTGAAGAAGGAAGCTTACCAACGTCATATGCTGTATTACAACTGTACACCGCAGACAAGTGCCTTTGTCTTAGGATTAGCAGCTTCAATGGAAGAGCAATACTATGAGGATCAAGAAGGATTTAATCCGGATACGATCAACTCGGTTAAAACGTCATTAATGGGTCCATTATCTGGTATCGGGGATTCCTTCTTCCAAGGAACCGTTCGTGTCTTGGCCTTTGGCTTGGGAATTAATTTGGCGCAGCAAGGCAGTATTTTAGGACCAATCTTAGCGATGATCATTTCATTTGTTCCTTCTTTTCTCGTGACTTATTATGGTGGGAAATTTGGGTACAATATGGGGAATAAATATTTAACAAGATTATATGAAGGTGGTTTGATGGACCGCGTGATGTATGTGTGTTCCATTATCGGTTTGATGGTTATTGGTGCAATGATCGCCAGCATGATCGGAATCACTACGCCAATTAAATTTGGGAAGACATTTGTATTGCAAGATGTCCTAGACAATATTATGCCGCAGATGCTGCCATTTGCTTTGACGATGTTCATGTATTGGCTGCTGCAAAAGAAGGTCAACACAAGTGTGATGTTGCTGATTTGTATTGTCGGCGGATTAATTTTAAGCGCTTTAGGGATTTTCGTTTAAATCAGATAGTTGGAGCGAAGCTATGGAAAGGAAAAACATAGTGATGCTTCTCTAAATAAAAAAAGAAAACTGAGGAGGAATTCAGAAAATGAATTCAACGATGGAAGCAAAAGAAATTATCAAAGAAATAGTAGGGAAAACAGAAGTGAAACACGTTGTTTTCGTTGGCTGCGGGGCGTCAAAAGCAGATTTGTATCCAGCAAAATACTTTTTAGACCAAAATGCGAAACAATTACGCATTAGCCACTACACAGCCAACGAATTCAACTTTGCGACACCAACTTCGGTCGATGAGAACACAGTGGTGATCTCAGCTTCACTTGGAGGTGCAACTCCAGAAACAGTAGAAGCTAATGCAATTGCCAAAGATAAAGGTGCTACAGTAATTAGTTTAACACGAATCGTTGACGCACCGTTAACAAAAGATGCAGATTATGTTATTTATCATGGGTTTGCTGAAAACTATGCAGCGAAACTTGAAAAAACAGGTTATTGCTTACTACTAGCGGTTGAATTATTAAATCAGGTGGAAGGCTATGAACACTACGATAAAATGATGGACGGTTTTGCCAAGATTTATGATCTAGCTCAGGAAAGTGCAGAATCAGCGCGTAAAGCAGCAAAACAATTTGCGCAACGCTTTAAAGATGAAAAAGTTATTTATATCATGAGTAGCGGAGCCACTCATGAGGTAGCGTATTCTTCTTCCGTTTGCTTGATGATGGAAATGCAATGGATCAATTCGGGTACTTTCCATGCAGGAGAATTCTTCCATGGCCCGTTTGAGATCGTTGATAAGGATGTTCCATTTATCCTATTGATGAACGATGGAAAGACACGGGCGATTGATTCACGCGCCTTAGCCTTCTTAGATCGTTTTGATGCAAAAACAGAGGTTGTCGATGCATTAGATTACGGCTTATCCGCTTTCGTTGAAAAAGAAGTTTTAGATTACTTTAACCCATTTGTAATCACGGCAGTATTCAGAGTCTATGCTGAAGAACTGTCCTATGCGAGAGAACATCCTCTTACAAAACGTCGTTATATGTGGAAACTTTCTTACTAGTCGCAAAAAAACTTTGCGAAAAAACTGAGATACTTTATCTCGGTTTTTTCGTTTTATAAAAAATGAATCCCTTAGATAAAGAAAATGCTATAAAATAAGGTTGAGGGTACAAAAATCGATGAAAAGCAGGTGATGAGAATGAAAAAGGAACTGGATGACTATTTATATGAGTTAACGATGAATCTCAAAGAAGGATCAGATGAGGCGTTTTCAGCTTATAAGATTGCTGAATCACTGCAACTTAATCGAAGTACCATCAGCAGTTATTTGAATCAAGCATTTCGTGAGGGAGAACTGATAAAGATAAAAAGCTATCCTGTTTTGTTTTTACATAGAAGAGCATTAGAAAACGCTTCTATTCAGATAGACAAAGCGGAGTATGAATCGATCAAGGAATTATTTGCACAAGACCGTGGGAATGCCATTGAAGAAATCATCGGTGCGAATGGCAGTTTAAAGGAAGCAATCGATCAAATCAAGACGGCTGTCTTGTATCCTCATAACGGATTACCGATTCTATTGATGGGTGTAAGCGGTTCAGGGAAAACCTTTTTGGCAGAAAAAATTTATGAATACGCCAAGGAACAGCAGGTAATTGAATCAAATGCTCCATTTATTGCCTATAATTGTGCTCAATACTTTAATAATCCAGAGCTATTATCCTCCGCGTTGTTTGGACATACAAAAGGAGCCTTCACCGGAGCGGATCATGAGCATAATGGGCTGATCGAAAAAGCAGATGGCGGTATCTTATTTTTAGATGAAGTTCATCGCTTATCTGAAGAAGGGCAGGAAAAACTGTTTACCTTCATGGATACAGGTGAATTTTCGCCCATGGGAGACACCAGTATTCGAAGAAAAGCGAATGTCCGCTTGATTTTTGCAACGACGGAGAACGTTTATTCAGCTTTTTTACCCACTTTTTTGAGGCGTTTACCAGTTATTGTTACCTTACCCAAATTTCAAAATCGGCCGCAATCTGAGCGGCTGCGCTTGATTGATTCCTTCTTTATTACAGAAAGCAGCATTTTGGATAAGGAGCTGCAGGTTTCTTATCAAATGATTGATTTCTTATTGAACAGTGATCTAGAAGGAAATGTCGGGAAAATCAAGAATATCATCAAATACGCCTGTGGAAATGCCTATGTACATCAGAAGAATAGCCAGACGATCTTTGTTCGGTTAAAGGATTTGCCACTAGAGTACAATCTAAAATTCAAAGAACAGTTTAGTAAACCAAAGAAGAAAATGTCAGATCGCACATACTTACCTAACACGACTCAGCAAATTCACTTGGAAAGCAAAGAGACACAGCTGCTTCGTAATTTTTTTGATGAAGTCGTATCAGAATTTAAAAAGGTCCAGAAGAAAGAGAGTCAGCCGCAAGAATTCATTGAGGATACTGTTAGTCGTGTGACACAAATGATGGACGAATTTATTTTTCAAGGAACGTATGAAAAAGAGGAATCATTGTATTCCGTGCTGACTTATCATATTCGACAAACACTGGATATGATGTATGAGAACTACGGATTTGAACAGGATGGGAATCGGGTCGTTTCTTTAGCAAGCTATCTTTATCTAAAGGATAATACAGATATTTTAGATAGTGATTATGGCTGGCAGGAACAAAAAAATGAGCTGATGGAATTCTTGGATTCATTTTTAGAAACGCCATTTTGGTATGCTAAAAAGCTATTGAGCTATTTATCCCAGCAGTTGGATCAGCGATTATTGGATGAAGATATTGTTTTTGTGACCTTTTATTTTTATAGTTTACAGATCAGCGACCTTCCGAATGACGTAAAATGTATCGTACTAGCCCATGGCTATTCGACGGCCAGCAGTTTGGCGAATGTCGTGAATCGGATGCTAGGGAAAAATGTGTTTCAGGCCTATGATATGCCCATCAATATCACCTTAGACAAGGTTGAAACACAGATTATTCGTTATATCAATGATTATCGTACAGATTCAGGATTGATCCTACTAGTAGATATGGGTTCCTTCAATCAATTGGGGGAACGTCTTTCAAATCATATTAAGAGTCCTTTGGTTATTATTGATAATGTCAGTACACCGCTTGTATTGGAAGTCGGAGAACATATTGTCAACGGCAACAGTGTCACCGAAGTTTATGAGGCCATCACTGTCGAAAACCGTATACAAAAGCAACTGATCATCCCAGAGGTAAATAAGAAAAAAGCAATCATTACCTGCTGTTATACAGGAATAGGAAGCGCCACTCAAATCCAAGAAATTCTACAGAAGTGCTTAGGTGATTCTGCAAAGGAATTGACCATCCTACCCTATGACTATAAAAAATTAGCTGAGAACAAAATGTATGAGACTCCATTTCAGCTGTATGATGTCTTGATGATCGTTGGGACAGAAAACCCGAAAATCAATCAAGTTCCATACATTGGGTTGGATCAATTAATCAACGGAGAAGCCGTTTCAGAATTTGCGGAGCTATTGCATGAACAAGTCGATATTGATAGTGAAGCCTTCAAGAGTCAATTGATTTTCAATTTCTCGATTAACAAGATCGTAGAGAATTTAACGATCCTTGATGCAACGAAGGTTTTGAGATTGGTACAAAAGGCCGTCAAAGAACTCGAAAAACTAATGGGGATCGAATTTTCAAACAATCAATTGTTCTTGCTTTACATGCACTGCTGCTCAATGATCGAACGTATTTTACGCAAAGAAAGTGTAGATGAACAAGCAGATATCAAAGAATATGTTCAAAAAGAGGGACATAATATGGAGTTGATCCATCAAGCATTTCAAGAGGTTGAGAAGGAATATACGATTGAGCTTCCTTTGTTAGAGCTTCGCTTACTAAATGATATTGTGAAGGACTAGGTGAGAGAATGAGAAAAGCAGTAATATTTGATATGGACGGTGTGCTAATTGATAGTGAACCTTTCTATTTTAAACGTCGAATGGATTTTTTTAAGTCTAAAGGCATTCAACCAGGCTCTGATAAATTTGAAGATTATGTAGGAAACTCAGAAAAACAAACATGGGAAATGCTGATTCCTAATGATGAGATCACACGTGATCGCCTTCATCGAGAGTACCTTCATTACAAGCAGCAACACGGAATTGATTTTTCAAAGGCTATTCGAGAAAGCGTGCCCTCAGTATTAGAACAATTGAGAGTAGAAAATATCGCAATTGGATTAGCATCGTCATCCCCACGCAAAGAAATTGATCAAATGTTATCCGACTGCAAATTGGAACGCTATTTTTCATATACTATTAGTGGGGAAGAGTTAAAGGAAAGCAAGCCTAATCCGGAAATCTATTTGATCAGCCGCGATGCCTTAGCCTGTGATGATTGCCTAGCTGTGGAAGATTCAACATTAGGGATTGCTGCGGCTAAAGCGGCGGGCATTTATACGGTTGCTTTGAAACAAGGGTTCTTTATGGATCAGAGTAAAGCGGATATTATTATCAATGAACTGACAGAGCTTGTGACTTTGCCACAGGTAACACGATAGAGGTGAAACTCCTCAATTTAAAAGTTGAGGAGTTTTCGCTCTTTTTTTGTTGCAAAGCAAGATTGTTTATATTAGAATAACGTAAATCAATAATGAAGCATTGAAGAGAAGAGTAATTGACTAATAGACGATTAAAGAGACCCTCGGCAGGTGAAAAGAGGGATCGTGGAAAATCAATGAAGATGAGCTCTGAGCCTTTAGTTTGTTCACGCAAGCTGGACGGGAAGCGACCGTTACATCGCCGGGTATGTTTGTACCGTTGAGGTATTATTTGTGAGAATAATACGAATAAGGGTGGTAACGCGAAAATATTCGTCCCTTTATTTATCAGGATGCTGATAGGTAAAGGGATGAATATTTTTTTTATTTGTCAAAAAAATTGGGAGAGTGTTTGTATGAAAAAAATTGGTTTGGTTTTATTGGTGTTAGGTTGTGTGACTTTATTAGCTGCCTGCGGCTCGGGTTCAGCAGAGAAGACGGATAAGGTAAAGATCGGTGCTTCGCCGACTCCCCACGAAGAAATCTTGGAGCACATTAAGCCGGAATTGAAGAAGAAAGGGATCGATCTAGAGATCGTCAAGTTCGACGATTATGTTTTACCGAATAAGGCGTTGGAAAACAGGGATATTGACGCCAATTATTTTTCAACGGTTCCGTACTTCAATTTGCAAAAGAAAGAAAATGGGTATCAATTTTCAAATGTGGGGGCGATCCATCTTGAACCAATGGGCATTTATTCACACAAAATAAAGAAAATTGCTGCTATTCCCGATGGAGCAAAAGTGATTGTTTCAAATGTGCCCTCTGAATGGGGCCGAGTCTTAAATATCTTTGTAAAAAATAAGTTGATCAAAATTAAACCTGGGATACAAATTGATCAGGCGACCTTTGAGGATATTACTGAAAACCCTAAAAATCTGGTGTTTGATCATAGTGTGGATCCGACATTACTGACTTCAGCCTATGAAAATAATGAAGGGGATTTAGTCGCGATTAATTCTAATTTTGCTTACGAAAAAGGACTGAATCCAGTGAAGGATTCCTTGATGATCGAACAAAACGATTCGCCATATGTGAATATTGTCGCGACGAAAACGACGAATAAGGACAATAAAGACATTAAAACAATTGTTGAAACATTGCATGAAGCTAAGGTTCAACAATGGATTGAAAAGAAATGGGGCGGTTCCATCGTCCCTGTGGATGAATAAATGTAAAGGATAGGTGAGAAAGATGGAGCGAGCAATTTTTGCAGGAGGTTGTTTTTGGTGTATGGTCAAACCCTTTGATTCATTGCCGGGAATTGAATCAGTGATTTCTGGGTATACTGGCGGTGAGAAAGAAAATCCAACGTATTTAGAAGTAAAGAGCGGCGATACAGGCCATACTGAGGCGGTAGAAATTATTTACGACCCAGAATTCATTTCATATCAAGAATTAGTAGAAATTTATTGGCAGCAAACAGATCCGACAGATGCTTTTGGTCAGTTTGAAGATCGTGGCAGCAGTTATCGTCCGGTCATATTTTATTTTAATGAAGAGCAAAAAAGGATTGCTGAGAAAAGTCGAGACAGCTTGCAGGCAAGCGGAAGGTTTGATCAGCCGATCGTAACAACCATCGAGGCTGCAAAAACTTTTTATCCTGCTGAAGCAGAACACCAAGAATATTATCAAAGAAATCCAGAGAACTATCAAAGAAACGCCGAGCGAAGAAAGCAGTTTATTCAAGAGTTTTGGTAAGGTGAGGTTTAAGTCTATAAAAAGCGCAAATGTACTAGGAAACCAACAGAACAGGAAAAACTTGCACTTTACTTATCAAATTAGTACTAGCCATCCACGCCGTTATACAAATAGGTAGTGGATGGCGGTTGTTAGTAATTCGTTTTAAAATACTCTGCTTCAGACGATCGGTATTTAAGTTGTTCCATGTCAGTAATCTGAAATTTCCGTTTTTCCCGTTTCAAAATACCATCATCACATAACTTATTCAATAAGCGCAGCAAATGCCGATAGCTAATCCCAATCGTAGCGGCCATATCTGTCAGATTATCGAAAAAGTAATTCTTATAGGAACCTTGCAGGATATAGGTACATAATCGCTGTTCACCGGAATATAAGGCGTTCGACGTATAATTATGCGAGCTGTTAATCAAGTTTTCTGACAGCCCTTTGGCTAACGTGGTCATAAATGTCAAATTTTTAAAAATCGAATCCTGATCATCTTGAAATGGAACGATAATGACTTCGAAAGGGGAAAGGGTAATGACCGAAGCAGTGGCATAAGTCGTGTTGGACATTAATTCAACATCACCAATCAACCCGCTAGATAGGTAATAGGCCAACACTAAATCTTTTCCGCTGGGGGCACTTGTACAAACTTTGGCTTTACCAGATACAACGATCATAATATATTTATATTCGACGCCTTGAGAAAAAATCGTCTCACCAGATTTGAATTGTTGGACTTCGCAGACCGATTGGTGATCCAACAAGCCATACTTATTGAGTAAGTCAAGATGATGCTGTTTTAATTGTGGGGTCATTTGTTCTCCTTCGCTTTCTTTGGAAGTGTTTTCCTCTTTATTCTACTATATATGAGTATTAGTTGTGTTAAGTAACGATCAAAATAGCAAAACCTTTCAATAAATGTCCGAGAGATAAATAAAAAGGATTTTTCTTTTGATGAAATCTCCATGTGAAGTATGCTACAATTATTATGTATTGAAAACGATTGCAAACTCAAGGGGGAAAATGTATGACAAAAACGGTAATAGTAGGTACAAACCATGCTGGGATCGCTGCGGCAAACACACTTTTGGACAATTTTAAGGACCAAGAAGTGGTAATGATTGATCGCAATAATAATCTCAGCTATTTAGGCTGCGGAACTGCCTTGTGGGTAGGGAGACAAATCGATTCTTATGAAAATTTATTTTATACAAAACGAGAAGATTTTGAAGCTAAAGGCGCTAAAATCTTTATGGAAACAACCGTTGATCGAATTGATTATGATAAAAAAGAAGTTCATTGTTCAACAAAAGCAGGAGAAAACTTTGTCGAAGCTTATGATAAATTGATTTTGGCAACGGGCTCTGTGCCAATTTCTCCAAAGGTTCCTGGTCGAGATTTGGAGAACATTCATTTTTTAAAACGATTCCAGGATGGACAAGCGGTTGATCAGCTGTTAAGCACCGACGGGATTAATAATGTTGCGGTTATTGGCGCTGGCTATATTGGTGTAGAAATCGCCGAAGCGGCGAAACGTCGTGGCAAAAATGTTTTGCTTTTTGATGCGATGACACGCTCGTTACCAAGCTACTATGATAAATGGTTCACCGATGACATGGATGCCGTTTTGAAAGAGCACGAAATCGAGCTTCATTTCGGTGAATTAGCAGCGGAATATAAGGGTGATGGAAAAGTTGAAGCAATTGTGACAGACAAGGGCGAATACAAGGTAGACTTAGTCATCAATGCCATTGGGTTCCTGCCAAACAACGAATTGGGTAAAGAGCATCTAGAGCTGTTCAAGAACGGTGCGTATCTGGTGGATCGTCATCAACAAACAAGTGATCCAGATGTTTACGCAGTAGGAGATTGTGCGACGATTTATTCAAATGCGCTGCAAGCTACGACGTATATCGCGCTAGCAACCAACGCTGTTCGTTCGGGGATTGTTGCCGGTTATAATGTCGGCGGTGTTGGGCTGGAATCAACAGGCGTACAAGGTTCAAATGGTATTTCAATTTTTGGTCTGCACATGGTTTCGACCGGCTTATCTGTGGAAGCGGCGGAGAAAAATGGTATTGACGTGAAATATACGGACTTTGAAGATCTGCAACGCCCTGGTTTTATGAAACACAATGCCAATGTTAAAATTAGAATTGTTTATGAAACAGATTCTCGCCGCGTGGTTGGGGCACAATTATCCTCCACTGAAGACATCTCCGGTGTGATCCATATGTTCTCACTGGCAATTGAAGAACAGGTCACGATTGATAAATTAAAATTATTAGATATTTTCTTCTTGCCACACTTCAACCAGCCATATAATTACATTACGATGGCTGCATTAAGTGCAGAATAACAAATGAACGAAGCCATAAAACAGCTAAAAGCCGAGCTGTTTTATGGCTTTTTTGTCGATTATTCTTTTTGGGGTTGGTTTGCTTCCTTTAGAACGTCTAAAATTTTTTGATAATTTTGATTTTGAAAAATCTGATAGTTCAATTTTTCATAGAGCTTCACCGCATGGTGACTCCAAGTCTGTGTATTCAAGTAAAGATCCTGGTGAGGATAATACTCGTGCAGTAATTGGGTGACACGAATAGCTAAGGCTTTGGCTAAACCTTTTCTCTGTTCCTCTGGAAGAACCCCTAACCAATGAAGACGCGGAGAATGATCTTCTGTCCACCAAGCAGTAAAGGTCCCCACCTTTTTCCCTTCGGCATTTTCAACAAAGAGCATCCTTTTTTTTAATTCGTCCTGATAAGGAGCAAATGAGCGCTGAAAATAATCCATGGCGTCTTTTTCTGTCTCAAACTCTAAAACAGCGGTTTCTATCTTGCACCACTCTTTTTCATCACCCGGTTGATAAAAAACGATACGGTAATCTTTCGGTAATTGAATTTCTGGTAATGGCGGTGCATCTGAAGGGCGAAACATTGTAAATGGAATAAAAGGAACGGACTTATCCAACATAATAAAACCTCCATTTTCTTTTTCATTAAAATCGTATCATGTAGGAAAAGCAAAAGCTAGCGAAGTTTTTAACTCTTTTCAGACAAGAGCGAAACGCTTGTTCTCCATAAAAACATCTATTATAAAAAAATTGGAGCCATTGCTTGATGCGGGTATTATATAATGAATAGAGAAATTTGAATTCAGATTTTTTGGGACATGTCAATATGATGTTAAAAGAATCCGAGGAATGAAAAAGTTAGGGAGGTAGTTTTATGGCAAGAAGGGTTTTCTTTAGTTTTTACTATGAAAATGATTTGTCGAGGGCGCTAGTTGTAAAAAATAATTGGGCTTTAAAGGAAAATGAAGAATCTGGTTTTATAAACAAAGGTGAATTTGAGCGAATCAAGCGCGATGGAGAGGAGAGTATCAGGCGCTGGATAGATAAGCAATTAGCAGGAACATCTGTAACAGTCGTATTAATTGGTAGTGAAACGCTAGACTCAGAGTATGTTCAATACGAAATTGAAAAAAGCTATGAACGTGGGAACGCCATCATTGCTCTAAAAATTGGAAAAGTAAAAAACTTGAGCCAGAAGACATCAATTAGTCAATCCGTCGTAAAAATCGTAGGAAAAAAAGCCAATGGTGAATTGCTTTGGTTTGATGAGATCATAGATGGGGAATATGACTATATCAAAAATGATGGCTATAATAACCTTGAGCAATGGATTGAAAACGTCGATAAAGTGAAGGAAAGATAAGTGATCTGTCACAATCGAAAAATAAGTATTTAAGCAATACTTTAAAGGAGATTACAGGCAAAATGAAGAGAATAAAGGGGAAAAACATTAGAGCTTCACTCGGGGAGAAAAACAGGACAAGAGTTTGAACAAAATGTTCAAATCTTGTCCTGTTTTATTTTGACAACGCCAAAGCCAATGCTTTTTGAACCGCAACAATATTTTTATCCTTACGAAATTGAATCGTCTCCGCGGGAAGTTCCGCGCTAGAGATCCAAATTTTTAATTCCGCATCCAAATCGAAATGTCCGCTCGTTTCCACAGAAAATCGTGAGATTGAACGATAAGGAATGGATTTGTATTCAACTTTCTTACCGGTCATTCCTTGCTTGTCCACTAAAATCAGACGGAAATCGGTAAAAACGATTAAATCTCGAACGAGTTTAAACGCTAAAGAAACTGTCTCACCGGTAATTAGTACATCTTTCAATTTCTCCTCAACAGCTTTGTTATTGTGTTGACTGGCATTTCCCATTAGTCCATCAAAAATACTCATAAAACAACCTTCCTTCTTTTAATTGTTAAACTAATTTTAGCGGATAATGAATGGAAAAACCACTTTATATTAATTTCGAACAATAAGAATAAATTCTAAATAAAAACCATTCCTTCACAAAAAAAGTTTTTGTTTTTTTTAGTTAAAATGCCCTTGCTAATCTAATAGGGTTTCGATATACTCGGAAGGGAAAAGAGCCCGGTTTCAAAATTGGGAGGTAGGAGGTGTTCTCATGCTTAAGAACTATCAGCTTTGACTGTGAAATCAATCATTACTTAGAGTTTCTAAGCTAGCAGAACAATTTATTTTCCTCCGCTCAACTTTTTTTGCGACCTGCTGAAAGGGCTATTAGGCGCGTAAAAAAATAATATCAGCGAGGAAACATACTTATTTCAGTATGTTTTTTTTGTTGTGTTCAAAAGAAATAATTGTTATTGCTGAAAACGTTTCAAGTGAAAAAATAAACTTTGAAGGAGTATCACAATGAAAAAAATTTTTGCAGTAGTCAGCTGTCTACTTTTAACAGCGTTAGTTGTCTATTCAAAAACAGAAGAGGTTCACGCAGCCGAAAAAACGACTAAAGTCCAACGTTTAGTCAAAAGCAAAGAGATCAAGGACGATGATTTCTTTGTCGATGCAAAATGGCTAAAGAAGCAAATGAAAGATGACGATAAAACGGTCGTGATTGAAGCTTCTTATGGCGAAGGAAAAGATTATAAAAAAGCGCACATTTCAGGGGCGCTTCACATTGATACGATGGAAATTGAGACAGAAGAAAACAACTGGAATATCTTGGACGCTGAAATATGTAAAGAAGTGTTCTTAAAGCGTGGCGTTACGAAAACAACACCAGTAGTGGTGTATTCAAGTGATATTAACGCAGCAGCTCGTGTGGCTTTTGTGGCCTACTGGCTAGGTGTCGATAATGTGAAGATTCTGGATGGCGGATTGAAGGCTTGGGAAAAAGCGGATTACAAAGTAGAAAAAGGCAATGAAGAAGCTACAGCAGCCAAAGATTTTGGCGCTGAGGTTCCAGGACGTCCTGAGAGCTTAATTTCAACGTCAGCAGATGTATTAGCAGCCAAAGAAAAAAATCCTGACTTAGTTCTTGCAAGTATTCGTTCATGGAAAGAGTTCACAGGAAAAACCAGCGGCTATGATTACATTGAAAATGCTGGGGAACCAGAAGGGGCAGTTTACGCCAAATCAAGTAAAACTAGTGCGGATGTAGCCCAACTAATGAACAATGACGGCACAGTAAAGGAGCCGACGAAAATCTTTGTGGCGTGGGAAAAATGGGGAATCACTCCTGATAAGGAAGTCGCTTTTTATTGTGGAACAGGCTGGCGCGCGGCTACTGCGTTCTTTATCACGAAACAAGAAGGCTGGAAAGATGTTAAATTGTTCGATGGCGGCTGGTATGACTGGGATAAAGCACACCAAAAAGATCCAAGTAAATACCCTGTTCAGGTTGGCGATCCTCGAGACAAAGATAAAGTGAAAATCTTGAACTAATGAAACTTCTTCGATATTTATTGCATTTAATCCAACTGGGACTGCTCTATGCCGTTTATTTGGTTGACGATCTCTACAAAAATCATCTAGGCTTTATGCGAAATGTTTCATTTTATTCCCATAAGGTTGAGGCCAGCACATTCGGCAGCATGTTATTTTTGCTGCCGGCCTTGCTGGTAGTGATCGCTGCCTTAGTGACTTTAAAAAGGAGAAATCTCGAAAGTATTCTTTTAATTGCTATAGGATTACTTTTTCTAGTTTGGCAGCTCGTATTCACTTTGAATACGACGCCCATCTATTATTTGGTGAGCGGTCTTCTATTTTTTGGATTTATGGTACAGCTCATCATTGTATTCTTGAAAAGGAGCTAGTCAGATGGATTACTCAGAAAGAACCATTGAGATGGCTCAATTGATAGCAGAAAATTGTATAAGCTGTAAACGCTGCATGAAGGACTGTCTCTTTTTACAAAGATATTGTGAAGATCCGCAAAAATTATTTCAACAATTTTTGGAAGAAGGGCTGGATCCGATCGTTCCCTATTCATGTATGTTGTGTGGACGCTGCACAGTCGTGTGTCCACTACAATTGAAATTAGATGAGGCTTTTTTAACTATGCGTCAAGATTTGATCAGAGAAGACTTGCCGCTAAAACAGCTAAAAAGTGTGGAGATGCATCAAAAACTTTCCACCAGTAAATTATTTACAGCAGTGAATCGAGGGGACCAAAAATGAAATACGGCTTTATGGCAGGATGTTCATTGAGCTCAAGCAATCCAAAGCAAATAAAATTGATTATTGATTACTTAAAAGGATTTTACCCTGACCTTGCGGTCATACAAGGATGCTGCGGAAAACCAACACGTATGATCGGTCAGGAGCAATTGTTTCAAGAGCGCTTCGGTCAATTGACAGAACAAGTTTGTCAGGCTGAAATCGACGATCTGATCGTAGCTTGTCAAGGATGTATCAAAACAATGACCATCCAAAACCAGTTTCCCACTAGTTCCTTGTGGGTTAAAATGGCTGAATTGGGCTTGCCACAAGAAGTGATCGGAAAGGCCAATGAAAGTGATGTCGTTTTCTCTGTTCAAGATTCCTGTCCTACAAAAGAAGTGACTGAGATTCATCAAGCAGTACGATTTTTATTAGAACAATTAGGCTATCAGGTGGCAAGCAATCATCTGTCTGGAAAGAACACTTTATGTTGCGGAATGGGAGGCATGTGCGGAGTTTCAAATCCAGATTTAGCGAAAGATTTCGCTGAAAAGCGTGTGCAGGATTTCAAGACAGATCATATAGTCACTTATTGTGCTAGCTGTACTTCGGCAATGATTCTAGGCGGTGGTCAAGCTTGGCATTTATTAGATTTGATATTTGGTGATGTGATCCATCAGAGCGATAAAAGTGAGAGGCATCCATTAGCCAACCCATTACTAGCTTGGAAAAATCGGTATCAATCAAAAAAAATAGTAACAAAAGCATAGGAGAGAACAATGAAGAAATGGTTAACGGGTTTGTTAACGCTAGGGGTGCTTTTTTCCTTAGCAGCCTGTAAAACAAGTGAAACAAAAGAAGCGAAAACAGAAGAAAAAATCACCAGCTTCTCAGATGCCGAAAAACAAGGAAAAGGTGAAACAGTGACCTTTTACGGGTTTGGCGGTGACGAAAAAGCCAATGCATGGGTAGATGAGGTAGTTACGCCGGCAATGAAGGAAAAATATGATATCACAGTCAAACGTGTGCCGATGGACATTGATCAGATTTTGAATAAGCTGACGACTGAAAAGGAAGCCGGTACCAAAACTGGAGACATTGATGTTATTTGGATCAATGGGGAAAATTTCTATACTGCAAAACAAGCGAAACTGCTTTATGGACCCATTGCCAAAAACGTTGAGAGCTTTAAAAAGCTAATGGACGTTGATGGCCATAATTCGAAATATGATTTCGGAGTTAAAATCGATGGCTATGAAGTTCCTTACGGCAGCGCCCAATTAGTCTTCGCTGGCGACAAAGAGACATTTAAGAATGGATTTCCTACAGATACTCAAGCCCTATTAGCCTATGCCAAGGAAAATCCAGGTAAGATTACGTATACCGCGCCGCCTGAATTTACCGGCAGTGCTTTTGTTCGCAACATTATCTGCGATATTGTGGGCTATGATAAAGTTGAAGCTGCAGGGGCGACGAAAGAAGAGTTGTATAAGGTCATCAAACCAGGCTTAGACTATTTAAATGAAATCAAACCCTATTTATGGCAAGAAGGGAAAACCTACCCGACCACCACTGCGGAGCTGGACCAAATGTTTGCGGCTGGTCAAATCGACATGAGCTATAGCTATTCTCAAATGCATGTAGCTCAAAAACGTAGTGACAATGAGTTCAAGCAATCAACAGAATCCTTCTTATTCGATAAAGGAACGATTGCCAATCAAAGTTATTTGGCCATTGCTAATACTTCGAAAGTCAAAGCAGGAGCATTACTTTTGATTAATGAAATGACAAGTGAATCTGCTCAGCTGAAAAAGGCAGAGGCGAAATATGGATACAGCATCCCACCATTTGATCCGGACAAACTTTCAGAAGAAACAAATCAAAAGCTGACGGATTTGTACAAAAACCAAGGCGTTCTATCACTTGAAGAAATGCAGGAAAAGCAAATACCTGAGGTGCAAGCAGAAAAAATTCCAATCATTGAATCGCTGTGGAAAGAGCATGTTTTAAATGAATAAAAATAGATTATTAGTCATCCCTTTTTTCTTATTAAACAGTGTTGTGATTTTTGCGGCACTGTTTAAAGGGATACAAATTAGTTTAGGCTATTATCCGCTAATTGGACTTGAAAAAATTAGTTTAACCAATTATCAGCAAGTTTTAAGTGATCCTTTTTTCCAAAAGTCGCTAGGTTACAGCTGCTACTTAGCGCTGACTGCGACTTTTTTGTCATTGCTATTTGGACTAGCGATAGCCTTTCTACTATTGAAAGTGAAAAGCCCTTGGTTGCATAAAATCATCAGTCTGCCGATCTCGCTGCCTCATATCATTGTTGCGTTAATGGTGATGCAGCTGATCAGTCAATCGGGGATCATTTCTCGAGGATTATTTCAAATCGGTGTAATTGATGAAATCAACCAATTTCCCTTATTGATCCATGATGCTGGCGGGATCGGGATCATTTTAGTGTTTCTATATAAAGAGATTCCCTATGTTGCGGTAACCACATTAGCAATTTTACAACAGTTACAATTGGGCTACATTGAAGTGGCAAGAAATTTAGGGGCTTCTAAGACCCGAATCTTTTTCACAGTCATCCTGCCAATGCTTCAAAAAACGTTGATAACCTTGTTTATTATCTTGTTTTGCTTCACTTTTGCTTCTTTTGAAGTGCCTTATTTATTAGGAAATCCGATAAATCAACCAGTGGCTTTGACCGCTTATGATTTATTTACTCAAGCCGACTTAACCACTCGCCCACAAGCCTTTGCTTTAAATTTAGTCATGTCGGGAATCTGCCTAGCAGTATCAGGAAGCGGACTACTCATTAGTCGTCTCTTGCCGGGAGGGAGAAAAAAATCGTGCTAACTTCAACGAGAAAATCCTATCTGCTTCTATTATTTTCGGCTGTTCTGGTGCTGTTGCCTATTGTCCTTTTAGTAATCTGGTCTGTTAGTGATCATTGGATGTATCCGGCAATTTTACCACAAGGTTTGACTTTGAAAGCTTTTAGCCAAATGCTTCGTGAACCGAATTTTTGGCCGGCAGTTATCAATAGTTTTGTTATTGCTATCATTACCACTTTGATAAGTATCTGTATTGCCCTGCCTGCGGCTCGATATTTTGCTTTTCAGAAAAAGCTTTCTCATGGATTCATTGAAATTATTATTTATTTACCCTTGATTTTACCCGCCATAGCCATTATCACCTCTAGTCAAGTTTTATTCTTACAGCTGCATTTGACAGGTACCTTTATAGGAATTGTTTTGATTCATACCTATTTATGTTTGCCTTATGCCATGCAAATCTTATTAGAAAGTTATCGTCAGTTAGGAGAAGGTTATCACTTAACGGGACAAACGTTAGGTGCGAAGCCTTGGGTGATTTTTTGGCAAGTCACTTGGCCTTTACTACGTCCAGGGGTGATTGCTTCGGGAAGCCTAGTTTTTATCGTATCCTTTAGTCAATATTTGCCAACATTTTTTATAGGCGGCGGCAAAATTGTCACCTTGCCTTTGCTATTGCTTCCTTATGCGAATAATGGACGTTTTAGTCTTGCTTCATCCTATAGCCTAGTCTTTTTAGTCTGTACTATGTTGGGTGTCTACTTATTGAAATTAGTTATTGGAGGAATTCATCGTGGGACTAAACGTTAGCGAAGTTCAGCTCTCTTATGGGAAAAAAAGAATACTAGATGAGCTTTCTTTTGAGCTCAATGATGGCGAGATTGTCGCTCTTTTTGGTCCATCTGGAGTAGGAAAGACTAGCCTGCTTAAAATGATTGCTGGCATTCAGCCAGTTAATAAAGGAAAAATTATTTTTTCCGAAGGATATTCGCAGGAAAGTACTGTTTTGGTCTTTCAGGATTTTTGGCTCTTTCCTCATATGAATGTGGTAGACAATATCGCTTTTGGGCTGAAGGCGAGAAAGTTTTCAAAAGAAAGAATCAGAGAAAAAATTAATAAAATACTAGCAGCGTTTGATTTAAAAGGATTAGAGAAGCAGTTTCCTGATGAACTGTCTGGCGGTCAAAAGCAGCGAGTAGCCTTAGCTAGAGCCATTGTTTTAGAACCCAAACTGTTACTGCTAGACGAGCCTTTCGCTAATCTAGATAGTCATTTAAAGGAAGCGATGCGTGAGTATTTACGTCGGCTGCAAAAGACCTATTGCTTTAGCGTGATCTTGGTTACTCATGATCGGGATGAAGCCTTTCAATTAGCTGATCGCATGATACTACTGCTTGATGGAAAGATTCAACAAATCGGGACGCCTCAAGAAATATATTTTTATCCGAGAAATAAAAAAGTAGCTAAATCAATTGGGGAGAATAATTTCATTCCTGGAGTTGTCAGCGATCATATTTTTACCTTAGAAAATACGCATTTAACCGTTCGAAACCCGACGAATATTCAAGGAGCGGCATCGCTTTTTATACCGTATGGTGCAGAAATAGAAGTTTGTGAAGCAGGGGTGCCAGCTTTAGTAGAACATCACGAGTGGACACCGAATGGGCAGCGTACGCAGGTGAAAATCGGAAACACAAGCTGCATTTTTACAAACTTATCAAAAAAAATAATCGACCAACGACAAATATTCTTAAAATTCAATGATGATCTGCAGGTGATGCCTCGATGATTTCAATTATTATCCCTGTGTTAAATGAAGAGAAGAACCTCTCACGTTTATTGCATCAATTGACCCAATTAGAGGGGACGGTTCCTTATGAAGTGATCGTCGTAGATGGAGGAAGTCAAGATCAAACCGTTGCAATCGCAAAAAAGACGGCGATCGTTTATCAGTTGGAGAATGCCAATCGCGGCGCTCAATTGAACTATGGCGCGGAAAGAAGTACAGGTGATATTTTGTGGTTTTTACATAGTGATAGTCGATTCGAGGCATCTCCCAAATTGTTAGAGCAGATTCAAACAGCATTGAATGACGAAAGATTTAGTGCTGGCTTTTTCAAATTGGCCTTTGATTCGTCAGAGCTGTTTTATCGATATTTAGCTGTTACGTCAAATCTACGAGCACGCTATCTGGGATTGATCTTTGGTGACCAAGGATTGTTTACGACAAGGAAATTCTACGAACAGGCAGGAAAGTTTGAAGCCATTCCATTGATGGAGGATTGGAAACTAAGTCGACAATTGAAGCGGTTGGGAGAGTTTTATCCATTACCTCTTTCACTTACGACCTCCAGCCGCCGCTTTAGCAAAGGAAAACTTCGCACACATCTAAAGATGCATAAAATCAAAATTCTGTATGTAATGGGAATGCCTCCAGAAAAACTGGTGAAGCTTTACTACAAATGAAAAGGAGTCGTTCATGCTTAATAAAATTCGCCGTTATCTAAACGATCAGGCATTAATTAAAAAGTTGAACTTAGAAGAGTCGTATAAAATTGAATTTTTAGCTCAGGGAGAATACAATCAAAATTTTCTGATCTCCGATGGGAAAACAAGCTATGTCTTTCGACTCAATTATGGCAGTCAATTACAGTTGGAAAATCAAATCCAATATGAATATCAAGCTTTGAAATGGCTAGAACGTACAGGGAGAACACCGAAAGCATATTATTTAGACGACAGCCGTCAAACCTTTGATCAAGGATTACTGATTATGGAATATTTAGTCGGTCAGCCTTTAAATTATCGGAAAGATTTAAAAGAAGCTGCGTATATTTTTGGTGAGATCCATCAGCAACCAATCGATGAAACTGCAGAAAAAGTCTTTGTAAACGAAAAAGAAACGATTTTATCCGCTCGCATCAATGAGTGCCACTACTTATTAGAGTCCGTTTTCACTAGTGAATTTGTCCCATTACAGGCACAAAAGTTATTCGCTGAGGCACTAAATCGCTGTGAAAAAAATGTCGGACAACAGCGCTATTTTATTGATTTGGATCACTGGTGTATCAATAATACGGAAGTAAACTCACACAATTTTATTATTGGAGAAAAAGGGTATTTGATTGATTGGGAAAAACCCGTGATCAGTCATCCAGTGCAGGATATTTCGCAATTTTTAGCTTCGACCACCACTCTTTGGCGGAGTAATTTGGTTTTGACTCCAATGGAGAAGGATTTGTTTCTATCTAGTTATCTTGAGGTGACAGGAGTTGATCCAGTTAGTTTTATGGAAGCTCTAAAGATCTATCACCCCTATCTGATGTTACGAGCTCTTGCTTGGTCAGCGATGGCGTTTCATAGCTACCAAGCGGATACAAAGGAGCTGAAAAATCAAGAGATTTTCGACAAGGTATCCAGTTATTTAGAAGAGGACTTTTTACGTCAAGCATTAAAGGAGCAGGTTTTTGAATAAGTATGCTTATATTTTATTTACGAGAGTTCCGGTACCTTATAAGGTAAAAACACGTTTGCAAACATTGCTAACCGGTGAAGAAGCCTGTCAGGTTCAACTACAGATGTTGCAAGACAGCTTTTTGAAATTCGCTGAACTGAATAATAGAGGGATAGACCTTTATCTGGCTTATTCAGATGAAGGAGATCCGTCAAATTTACTCGCAGAACTGCCCAAAAGTTTTTCCGCCTTTTCGCAAGTCGGCCACACGATCGGCGAGCGGATGAATCATGCCATACAATTTGTTAGAGCAAAAGGATATGAGAAAGTGATCCTCACAGGCAGTGATATCCCGAATTTGACTACAGAAATAATAATTTCGGCGTTTGATCAGATGAAGGAGGTGGTGCTGGGACCTTCCCAAGATGGCGGGTATTATTTGGTGGGCTGTACTAGAGCAATAGACTTAACGCCAATTTTTGAAACAACAATGGCTTGGGGCAAAAGCAAAGTGTTGACGGAGACATTAAAACGATTAACAGATTTTAATGTAGCATTGCTAGACCAGTTGCAGGACGTTGATTTTCCTAGCGACCTGAAGGAGATGCGCCATGACTTAAAAGAGGAGAATTACTATTTCAAACGTTGGCTAACAGAAAATAGAGGGTTGTTAGAATGAGAAAAATTATTTTTGATTGCGACAATACTTTTGGACTAATAGATCGTGATGTAGATGACGGGTTAACGCTCCTGTATCTGTTAGGAGCACCCCATGTCGAACTGCTGGGGGTTACTTTGACTTACGGTAATGGGAGTATCGAAGAAGTCAATAAGATGACAAAGGAAATGAAAGAACAGTTAGGCTTGTCTTTTGACTTTTTCTCAGGAAGTAAAGAAAACAATCTCGCTGCGGCTTTTCTAGTAGAACAAGTTAATCGTTTTCCAAATGAGGTGACAATCGTCGCGACCGGAGCATTGACCAATTTGGCCGAAGCACAAAAAATAGATTCAGATTTTTTTACCAAGATTCAAGAAGTCGTGCTGATGGGCGGGACAACTGAACCTTTAGTAGTGAACCAACAAGCGGTATCCGAATTGAATTTTTCATGTGATCCTGATGCTACTCGAAAAGTTTTGCTAAGCCAAGCAGCGATAACCATCATGAATGGTCATATGACTGCGACAGCATTTTTCTCAAAAAATGATCTGAAACACTTTTTCGAACGTGCAGCAGGTATGCTAAAAAAGGAAAGTATGACTTGGCTAAAGGACACCCTAAAGAACTGGATAATCTGGAATGAGAGAGTGTTTCATTTCAGTGGTTTTTGTAACTGGGATATGACGACAGCTGTTTATTTAGAGGCTCCTGAACTCTTTAGCGATGAGCACTATTTTTTGTCAGAGAATCAACCAAACCTTTCAAAAGGGCAAATGACACTGGCAAAGGATTCGAAATATGTAGTGAAGATGCCTAAGACGCTTCTGGATGTTCAGTTATTTAATGAGTTAGCAATTGAAGGGATGATTGCCGGACTCAGAAACCAATAGAACGACTTCAAGGAAGAGGTGATTCGTTGAAAAAAATTAGTCTATTTATTGTTATTGTGTTGTTAGTAATTTTTCTAGCGTATCAATTTGGTTTGATTGATCTTCTAACGAATATTTCTGCCCTGCGCGCTTATTTAGAGAATCTCGGCTGGCGGGGCTACGTAATTTTTATTCTTCTGTCAGTGATTGTGGCCGTATTTTTATTACCAGGACAAGTTTTAGCAATTGTAGGAGGTCTTGCCTACGGCGGTTTGATTGGCGGTGCCCTAACCGTTATCGGTGCCTCACTGGGAGCAACCCTCTCTTTTATCATAGGAAAATACGTGGCGAGAGGCTATATTATCCAACGTTTTGGCAATGACCCAACCTTTCAAAAGATAGAAAAGGGGGTAAGAGAAAATGGGCTTTCTTTTCTAATTTTTACTCGTTTAGTCCCGATTTTCCCTTTTGCTATTCAAAGTTACGCCTATGCAATGACACCTATGAGTGTAAAAAAATTTAGTTTGATTTCTTTTTTAACGATGATGCCTGCTAGCTTTATCTATGCATTCATGGCTTCAGAGATCGTTGCAAAGGGAGTTTCCATGAGCTTGCTGCTGGAGCTGACCGTTGCAGGAGTTCTATTAGCCTTGTTGGCATATTTGCCAAAAAAAGTAAGCAAAAAAATAAATCAGCTGACTTCAGAATATAGAAATGAATAATTTTTATGAGACTAGTGTAGAGCACTAGTCTTTTTTTTGTTTCTTATGGGTTGATTATTTTCCATAAAAGTTAATAAAGACTCGATTGTTTTCTATTACGACTCATTCTAAAATAAATAGTAAGGGGGGAAGCATCATGGAAATGAATATCGGTCCAATCATCATGGAAAAACGAAAAGAGAAACGTGTTACTCAACAGGAGCTGGCAAACTTTGTAGGGGTATCAAAGGCCTCAGTGTCAAAATGGGAAACAGGTCAAACCTATCCTGATATTACCCTGCTGCCATTGTTAGCCGCCTATTTTGACATAACGATCGACTCACTCTTGACCTATGAGCCGCAGTTAGACAACCATGAGATTCAGCGGATTTACTCGATGCTGAAAAAATCATTGGAGACAAAATCACCAGAGGATGTATTAGCAACAATTCGCAGCTTTGTTCGGCGCTATTATTCATGCTATCCATTTATATTGCAGATGGGGCTGTTTCTTTTGAATCATGCTGATTTATTACCAGGAGAAGAAAATGTCCAAACCTATACAAAGGAAGCACAAGAATTATTTATTCATGTAAGAACACAGACAAAGGATCCTGAATTAATTACGCAGGCATTAAAATATGAAGCGTATACTTCACTGACCTTAAATGAATTTGATCAAGTTTTAGATATTTTGGGAGAACAGGTTCCGATTTTATTTCCCATCGAAAGCTTAATCGCTGCTGCTCAGCAGCAAAAGGGAGAGGAAGATCAGGCGATCGTAACTTTGCAAAGCGCGATTTACCAATATATGACTGTCTTTCTGAGTTTTCTAGGCAATTATTTACAATTGTTGATTAAGGATCATAAGAAGTTCTCGCAAACCGTTAAGCGTGGTCTTCAATTTGCGGATGTTTTTGAATTTAGTAACTTGCATCCCATTGCAATGATGAATTTTCAGCTGTCTGCAGTTTTTGGCTATGCACAGATGAAGGATGAAGCCGCTGTTTTTCCATTGCTAAATGATTTTCTAACTGTAATGAAACAAACACAATTTCCAGTGGAGCTCCATGGAGATGCTTATTTTGATCAGGTGGACGACTGGCTGGAACAATTAGAACTTGGTCATCAATTACCACGAGATTCTATGAAGGTCAAGGACAGCTTGATCGATTTTGTAATAGAAAATCCAGCTTTTGTGAGCTTCAATGATCAAGAACAATTAAAGCAAATCTACTCGGAGTTGCGGAATCTCAAAGAACAGGGGTTGAGTGGAAATGAATAATTTTGATTTTTTAAAAGAAAATTTACCGATTTTTCTACCGTTAATTATTTTAGAATTGCTTTTAATGATCACGGCTGTATGGCATATATTGAAGCATCCCAATTATCGTTTTGGAAACAAAGTTTTATGGCTTTTCGTAGTTGTAGTTATCCAAATTATCGGTCCAGTAGTCTATTTTGTATTTGGAAGAGGAGAAAATGAATGAACATTTTAGAATTGAAAAATGTTTCAAAGAAATTTGGTTCAAAAAATGTTCTCAACAATTTGAATTTGAGTGTGCCTACAGGGTCAATATATGGATTTGTAGGCGAGAATGGTGCCGGGAAAACCACAACGATGAAGATGATTTTAGGTCTGGAGGAAAAGAATAGCGGCGAGATTTTTATAAAAGGGCAACCGGTTCATTTTGGTGACAATCAGACCAATCATTTAACGGGGTATTTACCTGATGTACCAGAATTTTATAATTATATGTCTGGTAGAGAATATTTAAAATTCTGTGGGGAAATCACTGGTCTGACGAAGAAGCAATCACTGCAAAAAATTCCTGAAATCCTAGCACTCGTTGGTTTGGAAAACAATAAAAAAAAGATTAAGGGCTATTCACGGGGAATGAAGCAGCGTCTAGGCATTGCTCAAGCATTATTAAATGATCCAGAACTGTTGATTTGTGATGAACCAACCTCTGCTTTAGATCCTAGTGGCCGCAACGAGTTTTTGGAAATGCTAGCGAAGCTAAGGGGAAAAACAACGATCCTCTTTTCTACCCATATTTTAAGTGATGTGGAACGAATCTGTGATTATGTCGGTATTTTAGATCAGGGAGAATTAGTGGTCAATGGGCCATTGAATACACTGAAAGAGAGGTACGCGAGGAATCAAATAAAAGTCGAATTTTCAAATGAAGAAGATGCTGAGATTTTCACTAGAGCGTTAGAAATATTGAAACAACGAGAAGTTATCAAAGATTATTCTGTGGATTCTTCAAAGCAGCGTTTTGTTTTAACCTATTCTTGTGATTATAAGGCTGTTGCAGCAACAATTTTTCAATTATTTGAAGACTCTCACATTTACCCGAAATCCATTCAAAAAATTGATCCTTCATTAGAATCGATCTTTTTGGAGGTTATTCAATGAAAAATTTATATTATTTTACAAAAAAAGAATTAGTAGAAAGCTGGCGGACGTCACGTCTGTTAATTTTGATCATTATCTTTCTTATTTTTGGCTTGATGAATCCGCTATTAGCAAAATTAACCCCCGAGATTGTAAAAATGACTATCGGAGCAGCGATGGCCAAAACGATTCCCGATCCGACTTCTCTTGATTCTTGGACACAATTTTATAAGAACCTTACTCAAATTGGTTTAATTGTGATAGCCCTAATTTTCAGCGGAACGGTTAGTAATGAAATAAGTAAAGGGACATTGATTAATTTGGTTACGAAGGGACTTCGGCGTTGGTCAGTGATCGTTGGAAAAATGATTAGCTTGATTTTACAATGGACCCTGTGTCTTTCACTAACATTTCTTGTCACGTGGGGCTACACTGCCTATTATTTTCCAGATAACAAAAGCCCTTATCTTCTTCAAGCAGTATTTCCTTTGTGGTTATTTGGATTGTTATTATTAGGCATAATTGTATGTTCCTCAACGATCGCACGGAATAATTATGAAGGATTACTAATGACTGGTGCAGCAGTCGTCATTATGATATTGCTGAATATGTTTGATAAAGTGAAATACTATAATCCAATCTCGCTGATTACTCAAAATATCAATTTTTTGCAGAAGGCTTCTGCTTTAGAAAAATATAACCCAGCAATAGGTATCAGTATTCTCCTAATTCTTCTCTCTCTATTATTCAGCGTGCTTATTTTCAATCGAAAAAAAATATAGCTAAAAGGCGGTGTGACAAGATTTTTGTCACACCGCCTTTTTAATGGTGGCGTATTTCTGTATAAATCAAGTTAATTAAGCAACACATTCATTTGGGCAGTCGTTTCCTAAGCCTTTTCTGTCTATAGAAGGGCCTAATTTTGTGCCATAACACTTCATTTGTCTTGCTTAATTAATTTAGAGAGAAAAGAATTTTAAAGGATAGAACTACTCCAACTAGTAAAAAAATGACATCGACAGTTGTCGATGCCATTAGTCGTTAAATAAAAATGTATACAACAGAGTAGACATAGTATGCGAGTAAAACTAATGAAACAAGGCAGGATAACTTAGCTAAAAAACCACCACGTGAAGGTTTGGATGATTTACGTGATTGTCTGCGCGTCATTTCCATTTGCTCATTGGTTGGTATGTCCGATTTGGATGTACGTAAAAGTACGACAGCTAATAAATCAATAAATAGTAATCCTTGTAATGCAATACTAACAATATAGGTGATTTGATCGCCTCTGACGATTCTGAATAAAAATAGAACAATCATTAGGAGATCAAAAAACAGTGTTAATAAAAGCGCCATAATAAAGCTCCTTTGAATAGGTTAGAATAGACAAATTTTATTATAGCATATAACTAATTAAAAAATTACGAAATATTTGTGAAGGATGAAACTAATTATCTCACTCTTTACGATTCAGTATTGAATAGATAATCCAGTAAAGCATGAAAGTAATGAGTGAAACAAACATAAGAATTGCCAATGTCCAAGCGCCTTCGACCGGTTGATAATGATGGTAATTTATAAGCAAGTAAATACATATAAAAGTAGGGATTAAGGAGAAATATAGATGAAGCAATATGCGGTCATTTTTAAAAAGATAGAAATAGACAATGGTCATCAAAAAAAAGATAAAGTAAATCACACTTGAAACTACAACGCCGATATCCATATATTTCCCTCCCTTGAAGGTCATTATAGCAGATTGACCAGAGTCAATAAATAACAATAATATGAGAAATTGTGGCTTTTCCATAATTTGAAAACATCATTTCAACGCGTAACAACAACGTTTTATATATAAATATACTGTTAATTTTAATTAAAACTTTCTTTAATTTAAAAAAATCGGAAACTTTTGAAGAACGCCCGTTATTGTAATGTTTTCAAAGTTCAAAGTAAAATAAAAAAATTTTACTTTATGATTAATTTTTGTTACTTTATATACAGAGAGGTAAGACAATAAGTATTAAATATAACCATCGATTAATGGTGGTTAGAGGGGGATGACATGAATTATAAAAAACTGTTATGTAGTGTGATGTTGTTAGGCAGTTTGGGAAGTTCAGCATTTGTTGCATACGGAGAGGAAACATCGAATTTAGCGGAAACTCAAGAAAGCACAACGGTACAAGAATCTTCAAGTTCAATCGCGCCAACAAAAAAACAAGCAGTTGGAACTTCAGAGACGCAAGAATCTGTGTCGAAAAAGGACGAAGAATCTACTTTATCTTCTGAAAAAGAAACAGAAGAGAGCAGCACTGATGAAGAAAGTATGATTGTAGACGAAGAAGAGTATGATGCGCAAGGCAATCTGCAATTCCATCATCCGATCCCGTTTGATGAATTTACGATAGAGCCGCCTACCTTTAGGGCTGCACGAGCCGCTGCTGCTGTAAGTACCCAACAAGCGTTTATCAATCAAATCGCTCCTTCGGCAAAAACATTAGCCAGTGCAAACAACTTGTATGCTTCGGTAATGATTGCTCAAGCAATTGTTGAAAGCGGTTGGGGAGGTAGTACGCTTTCCAAAGCGCCAAATTATAACTTGTTTGGGATTAAAGGGGAGTATAATGGACAGTCCGTTACGATGCCGACTCAAGAATTTGTCAATGGAGAATACATTACGATCAATGCGAAATTTCGTAAGTATCCATCCTACAAAGAATCCTTAGGAGATAACGTGACGGTATTAAAAACTACCTCTTTTTCACCAGGGAATTATTACTATTCTGGTGCGTGGAAGAGTAATACGAAATCCTACAAGGATGCAACTGCCTATTTAACCGGCAGATATGCGACTGCTCCGAATTATGGGTCAACGTTGAATAGTATCATTGAGACATATAATTTGACCCAGTATGATTCAAACAGCAGCGGAGGAAATAATGGCGGCTCGACTCCTGCGCCAGTTCAGACAAGTGCAATGTATCGTTTGTATAATCCAAATAGCGGAGAGCATTTCTATACAGCAAGCACTGCTGAACGAGACAAGGTTAGGAAAGCTGGTTGGCGATACGAAGGAATAGGATGGCAGGCACCAAAGAGTGGTACACCTGTATACCGTTTGTATAATCCAAATGCTGGAGATCATCACTATACACCTCATGTATCTGAAAAAAATAATTTAGTAAAAGTAGGCTGGCGATACGAAGGAATCAGTTGGTATTCTGGAGGAAGCAAGCCATTGTACCGTCTGTATAATCCAAATGCTAAAGCAGGCGCTCATCACTATACATTATTGCAGAGTGAGCGTAATAACTTGATCAAACAAGGCTGGCGAAACGAAGGCATCGGCTGGTACGGACAATAATGGCTCTTTGTCAAATAGGACTGATAG
>NZ_JXLA01000120.1 GCF_001886185.1 Enterococcus raffinosus
TGCATTTCCACCTCCTTCCTTGTATCATGAATTGCCTTATAACTCCGCCGAGCAAATTCATCAATTTCACAAAAGCCGATACACTGGTGACCCGCTTGTTCCATACCTAAGCGAAAGCCACCAATCCCGGCGAATAAATCTAAAAATGTCATAAATCACCTCAATAAAAAAGCCTAGAATTATTGATACTCCTAGGCTACATACTATTATTTTCTCTTTCCGTATGAACGCTTAATCCAACAATATCGCTAATTTCCCTCAAGAAATCATACCCTTTTGGTACAAGTGGCGTATAAAACTCACTAATCACACTCCCTCCTGTATCCACATATCCTCGACCTTTGATGCGTTTCATGAAGAAATTTTTATCAACTTCCCCAAACATCATGGAATACCCGAGCTCACTCATACGCCCCAAAGCTACACGAAAGTTGAATTGATCGCGAATCCCATCTCCTAAATATTTCGCATCTGGTCTTTGACAAGCCAAAATCAGAAAGAAACCAGACTGACGACCTAACATCACAATTTGCTTGAGCTTATTCAAAATCACCGCACTTTCCTTTGTTGTTAACATTTATAGCGATAGGTAAGAATTTGATATAAT
>NZ_JXLA01000121.1 GCF_001886185.1 Enterococcus raffinosus
AATGGTAGAAACCAATTCGCGATGCTCACGATTGACGATCTGGTTCCTCATGATCACCTTGTTCGAAAGATTGATGCGGCGATTGATTTTGAGTTCATTTATCCAATTGTTGAAGAGACTTATTCAACTTTAGGACGACCAAGCATTGACCCCGTTATTCTTATCAAATTAGTGTTTATCCAATACCTCTTTGGGATTCGCTCCATGCGACAAACAATTAAGGAAGTCGATACCAATGTCGCTTATCGTTGGTTTTTAGGATTTTCCTTCGAAGAAGACATCCCGCATTTTTCCACTTTTGGTAAAAATTATGTCCGGCGGTTTCGAGAAACCACGTTGTTTGAAGACATTTTTGCTTATATTTTGGGACAAGCAGTCAAAGCAGGCTTTGTGACAGAAGATAACTTATACCTTGATTCGACGCACATCAAAGCCAATGCCAATAAACATAAGTTCACGAAGGAAATGACTCATGACGAAGCGAAAGCCTATCAAGATGAATTAGAAGATGAAATCAATCGTCAACGAATCGAAGCAGGAAAACGCCCTTTTACTTTGGACTTAGA
>NZ_JXLA01000122.1 GCF_001886185.1 Enterococcus raffinosus
TTTGTGATGATTTTTCTACTTTCGGGTTCGTTCATTGCGTATGCGCCCACCTATATCACAAAAATCAATGATTTTAGCTCAGATGTCAGCGAAGCGGCTCTTAGCCTTGGAACCGAGATTGTCGTGCCGAATTCAGAAAGCCAAGGAAAGGACAGTGTGGATTTAATCCGAGATAGCTTGTTTTCCATTCAAGTCCAACAACCGTGGTTACTCTTGCAATTTGATGATTCCAATATAGAAGAAGTTGGCGAAGATCGTGTTAACAAAATCCTGTCTGTAAGTCCAGATGAAAATAAAGGCAAGGATCGGGAAGAAGCGGTCAAAGCGGAGATTGAAGATAATGACAATGCGAATCTCAGTATTACCAAGACCATGAACCGCTTAGGGACCGTAGTCTTTTTGGTGTTGTTCAATATTGGCATATCCTTCTTTGTCTTTCTCCTAACAGGGATTATGTTGTTCTCGCAAATTCTCTTTATTATCTTTGCGATGTTTTTGCCGATTAGTTTCTTATTGTCCATGTTGCCGACTTA
>NZ_JXLA01000123.1 GCF_001886185.1 Enterococcus raffinosus
TATACGCAAAAAATCTCCTTTTTCTTTACCCAATTATAATTTTTATAAAATTAATTTTGGTTATTTTTAGCCATGTTTTAGGTGTATCATGGAAGAGAAGAAACAATCGAAAACTGACCAATATTTTTAGTCAAAAGGAGAGAACACTTATGCCAACGAAACCATTGAGCCAAATCGCACTTTTCAAAATGCACAGGGAGAACCTTCAGAAGAGAATAGTGAAATTTTATGATGAATCACAGGACGCGGATTCTGTTATTCAATACCTTATTGCCGTGCTGATTCGCCAATGCTTGTGCATCAGTGATTTCTCAGATTTTTGCAGTGAATTAGTCCGAGAAATCTTTCTTTCGGCCGAGCCGTCAGATATGTTGCGGAAGGCTTGTCCCTTGTTCCGTGGCTATTTCAGCAGCGGCAAAGAGTGGGAACAGGTCACTCGCCGTTTATATAAAAATAGAAATGAATACCATCGCTACAACAACCGACTGAGCGATTGCAAGAAATATATCTTTAGTAAAACAACCCC
>NZ_JXLA01000124.1 GCF_001886185.1 Enterococcus raffinosus
AGGTTTTAGAAATGATCGGCAGACATTATTTAAGCACAAATAGCGGAGCTGAAAGTAATCTTCTGGATGAATTAAAAAGAACTGAGATTCAAATTATAGATAAAAAAGAACGTCCTAAAAATGGTTTTGTGCTATCAGAAAAAACTGATTTAGAAAATACAGAAGCATTTAACAAAGAATCGGTTAAAGATTTACGTAAACTATCAACAAAGGACATAAATGGCAAGGATTTTACAAGTAAAGATTTTGAGAAGTATGATCTTACTATGGTAAATGTATTTGCAACTTGGTGTACAGCTTGTGTAAAGGAAATTCCTGATTTGGTTGAGGTTCAGAATGAAATGAAAAGCAAGGGTGTAAATATCGTTGGAGTTGTTACAGATCCTGTTGATGATAACGGTGAAAACAAGGAAGCAATTGAAAAGTCAAAGGTAATACATGAAAAGACAAAGGCTTCATATCCTTTCTTAATGCCAGATAAGACATGAATCGGCTACACTAGACTAGACAGA
>NZ_JXLA01000125.1 GCF_001886185.1 Enterococcus raffinosus
CATGATACAAGGAAGGAGGTGGAAATGCATGACATCACAAGTGTATCAGACGAATTTGTTCGATCCCTCGGACCAGTGGACATCCTTTGCGGCGGCTTTCCGTGCCAAGCTTTTTCAATTGCGGGAAAGCGGCAAGGATTTTCCGATACTCGAGGTACTTTATTCTTTGAAATCGCTCGGTTCGCCACTCTTCTCCAACCTAAGTTTCTATTCCTTGAGAACGTCCGGGGATTGCTCAATCACGAAGGAGGGGCTACGTTCGAGACGATCCTCCGAACGTTGGATGGATTGGGGTATGATGTGGAATGGCAAGTGCTTAACTCAAAGGCCTACGTTCCCCAAAGCCGTGAGCGGATCTTCCTTATCGGACATTCTCGAGATGCATGTACCGAACAAGTATTTCCTATCATTGGATCGTCTTCAACATCTGATCAAAACATCAGAAACTTGGTAAATATCAATCCTTCCAATCGAGGAATGGGTGGCCAAGTCTATGGTTCAGAT
>NZ_JXLA01000126.1 GCF_001886185.1 Enterococcus raffinosus
CGTACCGGTTCGATTCCGGTCCTCGGCATTAACTAAATAACGCACCCGTAGCTCAATTGGATAGAGTACTTGACTACGAATCAAGGGGTTAGAGGTTCGAGTCCTCTCGGGTGCATTTCGGGAAGTAGCTCAGCTTGGTAGAGCACTTGGTTTGGGACCAAGGGGTCGCAGGTTCGAATCCTGTCTTCCCGATAAAAATAAAATTATGGGGCCTTAGCTCAGCTGGGAGAGCGCCTGCTTTGCACGCAGGAGGTCAGCGGTTCGATCCCGCTAGGCTCCATTTTTATTAATAACGCGGTGTAGCTCAGCTGGCTAGAGCGTCCGGTTCATACCCGGGAGGTCGGGGGTTCGATCCCCTCCGCCGCGATTTTATTCGAGCCAGGACCTTTAGCTCAGTTGGTTAGAGCAGACGGCTCATAACCGTCCGGTCGTAGGTTCGAGTCCTACAAGGTCCATAGTGACTCTTTTACGGAGGATTACCCAAGTCCGGCTGAAGGG
>NZ_JXLA01000127.1 GCF_001886185.1 Enterococcus raffinosus
ATGCCGAGGACCGGAATCGAACCGGTACGGTGATCACTCACCGCAGGATTTTAAGTCCTGTGCGTCTGCCAGTTCCGCCACCCCGGCGTTGTTCCCTGGTCTTCAGGAAAGCGGAAAACGGGGTTCGAACCCGCGACCCCCACCTTGGCAAGGTGGTGCTCTACCACTGAGCTATTTCCGCATGATGCCGGCTAAAGGACTTGAACCCTCGACCCTCTGATTACAAATCAGATGCTCTACCAACTGAGCTAAGCCGGCAACTACAAAAAAATAAAATGCGGGTGAAGGGACTTGAACCCCCACGCCGTAAGGCGCTAGATCCTAAATCTAGTGCGTCTGCCAATTCCGCCACACCCGCATATTCTTATGAGCCGTACAGGGCTCGAACCTGTGACCCTCTGATTAAAAGTCAGATGCTCTACCAACTGAGCTAACGGCTCATATGGAGGTTAACGGGTTCGAACCGCTGACCCTCTGCTTGTAAGGC
>NZ_JXLA01000128.1 GCF_001886185.1 Enterococcus raffinosus
CAATTATTTAATTTAAACAATTATCGTGTCTTATCGAGTGAAACTCCTAAAAATAATTTTTCAAATCAAATAAGTTTGAATGCCTATAGCCGCGGTATGGGAGGGATAGGCTTGCCTGGAGATTTATCCTCAGTATCTCGTTTTGTTAAAGCGACTTTTACGAAGCTGAATTCTGTATCTGGAGATTCAGAGTCAGAAAGTATTAGTCAATTTTTCCATATCTTAGGTTCAGTAGAACAANGTGTGATGTTGGTGATGGAAAATATGAATATACAATTTATTCTTCTTGTTGCAATGTTGACAAAGGAATCTATTATTATCGGACATATGAAGACAGCCAAATTACTGCAATTGATATGAATAAAGAAGACTTAGATAGTCATAAGTTAATTAGTTATCCAATTATAGAAAAACAACAAATTAAATATATAAATTAGTTAGTATGTTGTGGTTGAGTTGGAATGGCAACACTTTTTTTGACAAA
>NZ_JXLA01000129.1 GCF_001886185.1 Enterococcus raffinosus
GATGTAATTATTTGGGGGAAAAAGGGTTATTCTGCAGGAGCAGGCGGTCATACTGGTGTAGCACTAGATAATCAAAATTGGATTGAATGTACGGGTTGGAAGATGACTACAATCATTTCAAATCATGATCAACGTTGGGTAATGGCCGGATGTCCTTATTTCTATGCTTATCGTTTAAAAAGTCAAGGTGGTAATGCAGCAAATCCTAATCCAACACCGCAGCCTACTGGAAAGAAAAACGGAATTGCAATCGATAATGTATCCAAAGATCAAGCAGTTAAGATGGTTCAACGGATTCAAACACGGTATGCTTGGACATTGCTTCGAGATCAAGTGAAGCGAGTGTTGCAACCAAATAAAGTTTATACGCTAGTTATTTCTTGTGACAGCAAATGGAAATATGAAAATGCAGTAAATCGCTTGAAGCAAGAACTAAAGTCATACTATCCAACTTA